>JAHHIF010000028.1 GCA_019358875.1 Symplocastrum torsivum CPER-KK1 | reverse complement strand
TCAAGCAGAAGATTCTTGATTTTATTAACTACTTCAACCGCACTCTGGCTAAACCTTTTGTCTGGAAATTTAAAGGGTTTCCCGAACCTGCTTAAGCTGGTCACTTATTTCTGCCAATATGGTCTAGAAGTGTTAGCGTCGGGAGAGCGAAGTGTTTTTAGTCCGCAGCAAAACGCCGTCACCTCCATCTCCCTTGAGCTAGAACCCCTAGATCGCTCTCGCGCCCGTTACTTATTGGCGGCTGATTTAATTGAGCAGGAGCAGGGAGGAAAGGCGCTTCGTTGGTTAGAAGGATTAGAGTGGGACTATCCTGTATTGGCAGCACAAATTCTCCTCAAGCGCGCACGCGCTTATGAACTTACGGGTAACAAGGCTAAAGCGCTAGAAGCTTGGCAAGATTTGCTCAAACGCTACCCTAATGAGCCACAAGCTGCCGAAGCGTTGTATAAAATCTCTTCAAGCGATCCGCAGTACTGGAAAACAGCAGGTGTGGAATTTCGCCCTCACCCAATCTCAGATCCAGTGCGACACTGGTACTCCTTCTCAGCCGATGATCCACAATACTGGGATATAGCTATTACTCAATTCCCTTCACATCCTCGAATTCTACAAATAGCCCGTGATCGGCTCAAGGAAAATCCTCGTCAGCCACAACTGATGTTGTTATTGGCAAGGTATGCCTTTGATACACCAGATATTAGCTTGGTACTCGACAAACTCGTAAGCCGATACGGTGAGGCAGAAGGGCGCAACGACAAGCCCCTGATCCAGCCAGAAGATTGGGAAGCGATCGCTCTCGGCTATTGGAACGAGCGAAAATATGGTCAAGCGAGTACCGCATACACCAAAGCTCCACGCACACCCCGTAATGCCTACCTGGTCGCACTGGGACTTCAGTATGCTGAGCATCCACAAGACTCTATGCTTGCTTACAAAAAAATGGGGCGCGACTTCCCTCATGCTGAGGAAACACCGACTGCTCTACTCCAAGTTGCTCAATTGAAGCCAACTACAGAGGTACTACCATTACTTGACAAAATCGTTAATCAATTCCCTGACCATGCTGGTGAGGCACTCTACACCAAAGCCGTAACCCTTGATAGCCTTGGAAACGACAAAGCCGCTGCTCAAACTCGTCAATTGTTGTTAACTAAGTATGGCAATTCTGAGGCAGCAGCAGATTATCGCTGGCAGGTGGCTCAATCAAAGGCAAAAGCAGGAGATTTAGAAGCGGCGTTCAAATGGGCGAAGCCAATTGCGACAAACAACCCCGACAGTCATCTGGCTCGTCAGGCAGGCTTTTGGGTCGGCAAATGGGCGAACAAGTTAGGGTATAAGCAGGAAGCAAAAGCCGCGTTTGAACAGGTAGTCGCTAATCACTCGCAGTCTTACTATGCGTGGCGGTCAGCCGTACACCTCGGCTGGGATGTTGGAGACTTCACAACCGTGCGTAAGCTAAATCCTCAAGTCATTTTGCCTGCTACACGACCACCTCTACCTATGGGTTCTCCCGCATTGAAAGAACTTTACCAACTTGGTCAAGAACGGGATGCCTGGATACTCTGGCAAGCTGAATTTCAAAACCGACTCCACCCAACTGTTATGGAGCAATTCACTGATGGTTTACTGCGTATGGGTGTAGGCGACTATTTAGGAGGAATTGCTAAGATTTCGAGTCTGGAGGATCGCGAAAAACCTGAAGAGCAAGCCCAGTATCAGGCTCTCCAGCAACAACTAACCTACTGGCAAGCCTTATATCCAACTCCATTTCTAGAAGTCATCGAAGAGCAGTCACAAGAGTTTGGTGTTAATCCTCTCTTGGTGACGGCTGTAATTCGACAGGAGTCTCGATTCGATCCAGAGATTCGTTCCAAGGCGGGTGCTGTTGGCTTGATGCAGATGATGCCAAATATTGGTGCCTTGGTGGCTAAACGAATCAAGTTGAAGAACTATGCTCTTGATAATCCTAACGACAACATTAAGTTAGGGACGTGGTTGCTCGATGAGACTCATCAAGCCCACAAAGATAACTCTTTATTTGCGATCGCCAGTTACAACGCAGGTCAGAGTAACATCTCCCGATGGATTAGGGAGAAGCAACCCAAAGATCCAGATGAATTTGTTGAAACTATCCCGTTTGATGAGACGAGAGATTACGTCAAGCAAGTTTTTGGCAACTACTGGAATTACTTACGCTTGTATGATCCTCAGGTGCAAGCGCGGTTAGATAAGCACTCAGCTACCCAATCAACAGCAATGCATCAGTGACACCCTCCCTCACTGATACATACTGTGGTTAAACAAGGCACGATCTAAAATCCTGTCGAAGCTTCGCTTCGTCTAGATTCCGACCAATGAAGACAAGTTGATTATTACGGGTTTCCTCAGGCTTCCAAAGGCGATCACGTGTACCCTCAAACAGCATATGAACGCCTTGAAAGACAAAGCGATGGTCTTCCCCTGCTAGATTGAGAATACCCTTCATCCGGAAAATATCGGGGCCCTGAGTTTGCAATAGCTTACTCATCCACTGTTGCAACTTTTCTCCATCCAGTTCACCCGACTCTACCAGTGCCACAGAATACACGGATTCATCATGTTCATGAGCATCTTCACTCAAAAATTGCGGGTCAATTTCCAAAGCGCGATTCAAGTCAAAGGCATTTACTCCCAAAAGAGCATCCATCTCTAACTCTGAGTTGCGGGTACGGTAGACTTTCGCTATCGCATTCATCCCTCGAATCCGCTTCTCCAACTCATCTAGCTGTTCTGGTGTCACCAAGTCCGTTTTGTTGAGCAAAATCACATCAGCAAAGGCAATCTGCTCTTGTGCCTCACTGCTATCCCAATGTTCCCAGATATGCTTGGCATCCACTACAGTCACTACAGCATCAAGCTGCATCTGTTCGCGCATATCCTCATCGACAAAAAAGGTTTGAATCACAGGTGCAGGGTCAGCTAAACCCGTAGTTTCAATCACCAAATGGTCAAACTTATTGCGCCGCCGCATCAGATTGCTGATAATCCGAATCAAATCACCCCGCACGGTGCAGCAGATGCAACCGTTGTTCATCTCAAAGATTTCTTCATCGGTGTCAATGACCAGTTGGTTATCGATACCGACTTCACCGAACTCGTTGACAATCACAGCAACCTTAAGCCCGTGTTCGTGGGTAAGGATGCGGTTGAGGAGTGTTGTTTTCCCCGCTCCTAGGTAACCTGTCAGAACGGTAACTGGTACAGAACTTGATGAGGTGGCAGTAACCATAGTTTGATTATTTTCCTGTAATGATAATCATTATCAGACATTGCTAACAATTTGCAACTGTTGCTAATGCCGGATTGATTATCTATGTCTGTCTGCCTTAACTGACAGTTCCCAGAAAATCCTTAATGATTGGTGCGATGAGGTTGGCATACTCTTCATTCATTCCCAAAGAACCAGGGAGTGTAGTGGATTGGACACCAGGGAATTTAGCGATCGCATCCATTTCTTCCCTTGACTTAGGTGGCACCTTTTCACCGATGATTACCATCACAGGTGCGGGTAACGGTTGAAAGTAGGCGAGAAAGTCACTGCGTTCCTGTACCGGGTCAATCGCACCTGTCACAAATGCGGCTGGAGCATATCTTGCCCCTGGTTGCTGGGTAATTTTTCGCTTGTTGGCAATAAATTCTGGGGTTAACTGGGATTTATCCACATAAACATGACGCCCATACATCAAGCGCAGAAATGAGGAAGTGGTGTTCATCTGGTAGAGAACTTGACCGAAGAAAGGCGATCGCACCAACCCTCTCACACCACCAGCAACCTGCGGAGTTGCCCCCATTGTCGGTAAAGGGCCGCGCCAAGTTGGAGCAACTAAGACAATTTTTGAACAGGAGTCAGGCGTATTTTTCGCCAACTGCATCGCATATCCTGCCGCATGACCAGCCGCAACTATAGCCGTGGGAGTATTCAAGATATCCCTGGCAAAATCTTGCAAAAACTGGTGGTACAAAGCGGATTGATACTCTAGGGGGAAACGATCCGAATCCCCAAAACCTGGCCAATCTAAAGCTATAACCTGAAACTGAGAGGATAAGCTTTGTGCAATACCCCGCATTTCACCTCGTGTAGAGACGGTACTAAAAGCTGGCAGCAGTAACACAGGTGCCCCCTCACCAAGGGTTTCATAAACCACATGGATTGGCTGTTCGTTCCAAGTCCAGCGATAGTTTTGAATAACGCCTCCGATGCCAGTCGCTGTAGAGGCGGGTGTTGAAGTTGATTTTGTGAAAGACGTAGTAGTGTCTTGATTGCTAACAGTCATTATTATCCAACGTGCTAATAATGATTATTTTAGAGCTTGGGACATTAGGCGATAGGCTCTAATTCTGTTGGTGTCGTATGGCTGTTGCGGGTTCCAAACAACTAGCTAACTGTTCTTGCAGTTGCTCGGCTTTTAAGTCACGTCCGATGAATACTAACTGATTGCTAGGTGAATGTTGCCACTGACTGGTTTGAAAGTCAGAGCGTTTGCCACTGAGCTGGAAAATGTGGCGTAGTTTGCTTTCTTTAAACCAGAGTAGACCTTTTGCCCGAAAAATGTTATTAGGTAACCTGTCAATGAAGGCTTGAAATTTTTCTAGGATAAAAGGGCGATCGCTTATGAATGATACGGACATAAAGCCATCATTTTCTAAATGGTCGGAATCACCGTGATGATGTTCGTGGTCATGGTGGAATTCAGTTTCAGTATTTAGGTAGGTATTGGATTGGGAAAGCTCAACATCGAGAATAAGAGGAAGTGGAACTTTACCCTGTTCACACCGCAGTACCTTTGCTTCCGCTTTCAGCGTGCGGATATAGTCTTCCAACTTGTCAACCGTTTTTTGTGGAACGAGGTCAATTTTGTTGAGCAGAATGATGTCTCCGTAGGCAATTTGATTAAAGGCTGCTGAGCTATCAAAATGCTCTGGTGTGAAAGTTTCAGCATCTACAACGGTTAAAATTGAGTCAATTCGCGTGACATCACGTAATTCTGAGGTGAGAAAGGTCATCAGAATCGGTAAGGGGTCAGCAATGCCAGTGGTTTCAATCACTAAGTAGTCAATGTGTTCTTGACGTTCCAGAACTCGATGCACTGCATCAACTAAGCCAGCATTGATTGTGCAGCAGATACAGCCATTGCTCAATGCCATCATGTTTTCATCTACACTGAGCAATAGTTGCGAATCAATATTAATCTCACCAAACTCGTTCACTAAAACCGCCACTTTTAAGTTCTGACGATTTTGCAAAATGTGGTTGAGTAAAGTTGTCTTGCCACTTCCGAGAAATCCGGCGATAATCGTCACGGGTATCTCGCGTTCAAGCAAATCTAAGTTGTTGGTTTCTATCAGGTTACTAAAGTTAGTCATGGCTATGGGGTTCGTGCAGCTACTGGGTAGACACTCTTAAAGAACGCTACTGTTGCAAAAATGTTCTATGGAGTTGGTGAAAAAGGCGATCGCCTTTTGAATTGGTGCTAAACTTGATTGCCTGGAGAAAGGTACTAATGTGTTCAGACGATAATGTCAGTAATCAAAGAGACACCTGAACCCGTAAGGGAAAGGCATCCAGGGTAAAGTCAAGTTAATGCATACCAAAGAATTAATTATCGAAGCAGGTCGCACAGAAAGCCAGTATTGGAAAGACCTCTGGCGCTACCGAGAATTGTTTTACTTCCTAGCTTGGCGCGATATTCTCGTCCGTTACAAGCAAACTGTAATTGGCATTGCCTGGGCACTGATTCGACCCTTCTTAACAATGGTTGTCTTCACTATAGTGTTTGGGGAACTGGCAAAGTTACCGTCTGAGGGTGTACCTTACCCGATTCTCGTCTTTTCCGCTATGCTTCCCTGGCAGTTCTTTTCTAGTGCGCTGAGTGAATGTAGCAACAGTTTGGTAAGTAATGCGAATTTAATTTCTAAGGTTTACTTCCCTCGCTTGATTGTGCCTACTAGTTCAGTGATTGTCAGTTTTGTGGATTTCCTGATTTCTGGAATGATTATGTTAGGGCTGATGGCGTGGTACAACTTTGTGCCAAGTTGGCGTATTCTGTCGTTGCCAGTATTTATTTTGATTGCATTTGCTGCATCAATGGGCGTAGGGTTGTGGTTGTCAGCGCTAAATGTGAAATATCGAGATTTCCGTTATGTAGTTCCCTTCTTAGTGCAGTTCGGTTTGTATATCTCGCCCGTAGGCTTTAGCAGTAGCATTGTCCCGCAGAAGTGGCGTCTCCTTTATTCTCTAAATCCTATGGTAGGCGTTATTGATGGTTTCCGCTGGGCAATTTTGAGTGGAGGAGAACGAACACAAGGTTCACTTATTTATTGGCAGGGATTTACACTATCTCTTGTGTTGGTTGCGTTATTGTTAGCTAGCGGCATCTGGTACTTCCGCAAAACTGAACGCACTTTTGCTGACGTGATTTAAGCGGCAACTCCTAAAGTATGTCAGATACAGTTATTCGTGTTGAAAACCTCGGAAAGAAATACATTATCGGTCATCAAAATCCGGGGGGATACAAGTCATTACGGGATGTGATGGCGAATAGTACAAAGTCTTTGAGCCAAAGACTGCTAAAGCCTTTAGGAAAAAAGCTATCTGACCAAACTGTTGAGGAATTTTGGGCGCTTAAAGATGTATCGTTTGAGATCAAAAAAGGTGATCGTGTTGGCATTATTGGACGTAATGGGGCAGGAAAATCGACACTCCTCAAAATTCTGAGCCGCATTACTGAACCAACTAACGGTCGCATTACTGTTAAAGGACGAGTTGCCAGTCTCTTAGAAGTAGGAACTGGGTTTCATCCAGAACTAACTGGGAGAGAGAATATCTTTCTCAATGGTGCAATTCTAGGGATGAGCCGAATTGAAATCAAAAAGAAGTTTGATGAAATTGTCGCCTTTGCAGAGGTAGAGAAGTTTTTAGATACCCCAGTTAAGCACTATTCCTCTGGGATGTATGTTCGCCTAGCTTTTGCCGTCGCTGCACACTTAGAGCCTGAGATTTTGATTGTAGATGAAGTGCTGGCAGTGGGGGATGCTGAATTTCAGAAGAAGTGTTTGGGGAAGATGGAGGATGTCGCAGAGAAAGAGGGACGAACGGTGTTGTTTGTGAGTCATAATATGACGACCGTTCAAGTTCTCTGTCAGAGGGCTATTCTTCTGGAACATGGGGAAGTCAAAAGAACGGGTTCACCCAAAACTGTAATCAGTCAGTATCTGAGTGGCGACTTTGAAAATTTAGCCGAGCGTGTCTGGATTTCTCCCAAGTATGCTCCTGGTTGTCAGAGTTTACGGTTGCATAGAGTGAGCATTTGCGATCGCACCGGAGTTACTACACCAGATATAGATATACAGCATCCTTTCAGTATCGAGGTTGAGTACTGGGTACTTCAACCAGGAATCAAAGCGGGAGCAACTATTTTGATCTGGAACCATGAGAGAACATTGATTCTTAGTTCTCTAAGCAATCATGATCCAAACTGGCACGGGAAAACACGACCTTCTGGTTTATTCAAAAGTGTTTGCCAATTTCCTGGGAATTTATTAAATAACGGTCGTCACAGCGTCTCGGTACTGTTATGGAAAGATAACTATGTCTCCTCAACACGAGAAGATGAAGTTTTGCACTTTGAGGTGCATGAGTCATCTGGCGGCATGCGGGGCGATTACTTATCAGGTGATGATGATTGGGATGGTGCAGTACGAGTCCTGCTAGACTGGAAAACCGATTATCTAGGGGAGAAAAAATAACGTTTAACTGACATCTCTATTGAAAATCGGGAGTAGAAGAGAACAACTTTTATGAATTTAACTTGGTTAACAAAAGAGGAAGTCGATGCAGCCGTAATGAAGAAATGCTTTCAGACAAATGTTGTCCTTGACATTGGTCCTGGAATTTGTCCTCAATACTTCGTTAAACCAGGCGTACATATTTGCGTTGAACCTTACCTTCCCTATATTGAAAAGTTACGGCAAGCGGGTGTAGATAAGTCCCGATATGTATTTCTCAACTGTACCTGGGATGGGGCAATGAAAATTTTGCCGGATAAGTCAGTAGATTCGGTGTTTGCCCTTGATGTAATTGAACACATGGAAAAGGAAGATGGCTTAAAGTTTCTCAAAGAAGCTGAACGAGTTGCCCGTCAACAGGTTATGATTTATACCCCATTGGGCTTCTATCCTCAAACTTATGACGACCCAGATAAATCAGACCGTTGGGGAATGGGTGGTGGTTATTGGCAAACCCATCGTTCGGGATGGTCTCCAGAAGATTTTGGTGAAGGTTGGGAGCTAATTTGTTGCAAAGAGTATCATTTTGTTGATGAAGATGAGCAGCCTTTAGAAAAACCATTTGGCGCAATCTGGGCGTTTCGTAACTTTAGAGAAAGTCCAGAGAAAAAAAATGAAATGGACTCGTTTGAAGGAATAGCAACAGATGAGCTAGCCTTAGCATTATGGAGGCGCACCAAGCGAAAGGTGAAACGAGTTTTAAATACTTTTAAGGCTAATAAACAATCTAATAATGTTGACAAGATAGTTTAAATGCAGATATGTATGATAGCTAAAAAAGGTTTGGATAGGCTTTAAGAGGTAATAAACTAGTGCGGATTCTCATTCTGGGTGCTAATGGTATGTTGGGTCACAAGTTGACCCAAGTTTTTTCTCAACAATTTGAGGTACTCGCCACAGTGCGTTCTAGTATAGATGCTTTTGCCGGACATCCAGTACTCGTTCAAGAACAGTTGTTGGGAAATGTATCAGTTGAGAATTTTGATAGTATCGTGCGTGCGATCGCACTTGCCAAACCTCACTATATAGTCAACTGCATTGGTATTGTTAAACAACAGCTTGCCGCAAAAGATCCACTACAAAGCATCTCAGTAAATGCTCTTTTCCCACACCGTCTAGCTCAAGTCTGCCAAGCCGCAGGGATTCGTCTAATTCAGATCAGCACAGATTGCGTTTTTACAGGACGCAAAGGAAACTATCTGGAAACTGATGTGGCTGATGCAGAAGACTTGTACGGGAGAACAAAGTTACTGGGTGAGGTGGGTGGCGAAGGTTGTCTAACACTGCGGACATCAATTATCGGACGAGAGTTCGCAAATTCATACGGTTTAATTGATTGGTTTTTGCGTCAAGAAGGGAAATCTATCCGTGGATACAAGAAAGCCATATTCAGCGGATTCACAACTCATGCCCTTGCCGAGATTATTGCTCAAATTATCACCCAGCACTCAGATTTGCAGGGAATTTGGCACGTTGCCGCTGAACCGATCAATAAGTTTGAACTTTTATCGCTGGTGAAAGAAATATACAGACTGAATATCCAGATTGAACCGGATGAGGTATTCCTGTGCGATCGCAGTTTAAATAGCGATCGCTTCAGACAAGCAACTGGATTTATTCCTCCCTCTTGGCAAAATATGATCGAGCAGATGTATCAAGACCCAACGCCGTATTCCAAGCTCCGAGGTGATTATGCTATCAGGTAAAAGAATTGTCGTTACAGGCGGCACTGGCTCTTTGGGTAAGGTTTTAGTACGGCGCTTGCTGTCAGGGGAACTGGGTAGACCGAGTAAAATTATTGTGTTCTCCCGCGATGAAGCCAAGCAACATACCATGCGGCTTGCCTATCAACGACGGGAAACGGCTACCGATGAAGTGATATATCACAATTTTGAAGAACTCTTGCAGTTTCAGATTGGGGATATCCGCGACTATCACAGCGTCAGTGCCGTACTCCGCAACGCGGATGTTGTGTTTAACGCGGCTGCACTCAAGCAAGTTCCAACCTGCGAATACTTTCCCTACGAGGCAGTGCAGACGAATATTAGCGGTGCCGAAAATATCGTTCGTGTGATTCGTGAACATCAACTGCCAGTCGAAACTGTAGTGGGGGTATCTACAGACAAAGCCTGCAAACCCGTCAACGTCATGGGTATGACCAAGGCAATTCAGGAACGCATCATCATTCGCGCTAACTTGGATTGTCCGAATACTCGGTTCATTTGCGTGCGTTACGGAAATGTGCTTGCTTCCCGTGGTTCCGTAATTCCCCTGTTTCACTACCAGATTCGCCGTGGTGGTCCCGTTACAGTTACAACAAGGGAAATGACACGATTTCTCCTGAGTCTCGAACAAGCTGTAGACACCATTTTCGCGGCTGTGAAATATGGGGAACGAGGAGAAACTTATATCCCACGAGTGCCATCAGCCAGAGTCGTAGATGTTGCGGAAGTGCTAATAGGCGATCGCCCAATCCAAACCTTGATTAGTGGCATTCGACCCGGTGAAAAAGTCCATGAAATTCTGGTATCCGAAGAGGAAGCCTATCGCACCATCGAGCGAGGGGATTATTATGCGATTCTGCCAATGCTACCAGAACTGAGAGGCACGGCAAGTCTTGAAACTCCACTGACCAAAGAATATAGTTCAGCGGATGATGTAATGTCGAAGCCTGAACTGGCAAAATTACTAGGACAGAACCATCTTTTGGTAGAAGACCAACCTGCATTTGAGGACGCTCTGGTGGCATGAAAGTTATGACTATTCTGGGCACACGTCCAGAGATTATCCGCCTGAGTCGAATCATTGAGAAGCTCGATCGCGTATGTCACCATGTACTGGTACACACGGGACAGAACTTCGACCCCAATCTCAGCGACATTTTCTTCCAGCAACTCGGTGTCCGAAAGCCGGATTATTTCTTGGGCGTTCGCGGGGACAGCTTTGGGGAACAGATTGGCAAGATTATTGCCGAAAGCGATCGCATTCTTGCCACCGAAAAACCCGATAAACTGCTACTACTTGGTGATACGAATAGTGCCCTTGCTGCAATTGTCGCCAAACGAATGGGTATTCCTGTCTATCACATGGAAGCAGGAAACCGTTGCTATGATGATCGCGTACCGGAAGAGGTGAATCGCCGGATTATTGACCACAGTAGCGATATCTTGATGCCTTATACGGAGCGTAGTCGAGCTAATTTGCTTCGTGAGGGAATTGAGGGACGGCGCATCTATGTTATTGGCAACCCAATTTATGAGGTACTCCAGCACTATCAGGATGCGATCGCCCAATCAAACATCTTAGCCAGTCTCGGCATAGAACCAGGTAAATACTTCCTAGTTACCATGCATCGGCAAGAAAACGTCGATGTTGAAGAACGCCTCATTGCCTTAACTCAAGCACTAGAATGGCTACAAAAGGAATACCAATTGCCGCTCATTTGCAGTTTGCATCCCCGCACCCAGAACAAACTGCAACGCTATGGTATCAGCCTGAACAATGAGCAGATTCGGTTTCTTGCTCCATTTGGGTTCTTTGATTTTATTGCTTTAGAGCAGAATGCTTTTTGTGTACTGAGTGATAGCGGCACCGTACAGGAAGAGTGTTGTATCTTTCAAGTTCCTAATGTCACCATCAGAGATGTTACAGAGCGTCCGGAAACCATCGAATGTGGCAGCAATATCCTCAGTGGTGCAGATCCAGAGATGATTCTCCAATGTGTCCGCACTGTCACTCAGTCAACCTGCCAATGGACAGTACCACCCGAATATTTGGTAGAACAGGTAAGCACTACAGTTGTAAAAAGCTTAATCGGTTACTTGCCAACGGCAGGAGCTTGTGTTCAGAAAGGTTAGTACAACGGATATCGGCATATTAGAATTTGCTTTTAGTAGAGGTTCATCAACATGACATCGAACCCGAAAATCTCTATTGTTATCCCCGTATACAATGGCTCTGATTATCTCAAAGAAGCTATTGATAGCGCTTTGGGGCAAACCGCCCCAGATTTTGAAGTAATTGTAGTGAATGATGGCTCTAATGACGGAGGTAAGACAGAAGCGATCGCCAATTCTTATAGCGATAAAATCCGCTATTTTTATAAGGAAAATGGAGGAGTCGCCTCTGCCCTAAATTTGGGCATAAAAAATATGAGGGGCGAGTGGTTTGCTTGGCTAAGTCACGACGATTTTTTTTCAAAGAATCGAATAGAGCAAGATTTAATTTTGATAGAAAAGCATCCTGAAGCCAAAGTCATTTATTGTACTCTTAAGGATGTTGATTTTCAAGGAGAAATCCTTGAAAATGTAAAATATCCTATTGTACAAGTTAAAAATTGCTATGAAGCTTTAATGTTTGTGAATATGTGTGCCCTAACTATTCATCAATCTTGTTTTAAAACTATAGGAGTGTTTGACGAATCAAAAAGAACTTCGCAAGATGTTGACTTTACACTTCGATTAGCCCGTAGGTTTTCCTTTTATTTAAACAATAACTCAATAACCTATAGAAGAGAGCATTTAAATAGAGGTACATATACTCTAGCTGAACCTTATAAAAAAGAATTACAGAAATTCTGCGATATTATTCATAATGAACTATCCTTTAATGATTTGTTTTCTAACTTAACGGCTAGCGATAATGAGGATACGATTGCCAATGCTTGGTTCTCTCTAGGGCATTTGTATCAGTCTTTTGGAGCTGAGCATTATAGTAAAGAATGTTATAAATTAGGAATTAATTCGTATAAAAATAATTTTACACGCTTGGTAAAAATCTTTAATTTTAAGACAAAAAAGATTGAAAGCTATATTGCTAATAACTGGATTAACCGATTTCATCTTTTTTTTAAAGGCTTTAAATGGTAAAAGTACATTGTGTAAAAATATTAGGATAGCCAATCATGTCTAAGAATCATTTTCATAAAAGCTGAGTCATTATTCGCTTTCCTGTAGTAAGATAACTTGGCAAACATATAATTGAGTTCAGCTAGAATAAATCTGAGATAATTTACATCATTTTTACTCATCCTTAAATAACTTTTAGATTTATTAAAAAAATGACGTAACTCAGTAAGAAATTCTTTAGAAAGGTTAATCTTTCCCTTGTTCATTCTAATAGCTGTGTAAGCATGACAATTTCCCTCATTTCGCAACCTGGTATTTAAGTACTTCTGAGTCATCCTAGATGGCGGAATTATGTGGTAAATAATGGATGAACCTATGTAGCCGAACTTATATCCGAGTTCCTTAATTTTGATATTTAGTCCTGTCTCACCATCACCAATCCAAACACCTGCCACATTCTCTGGATTAAATCCCCCTGCTCTAAAAAATACTTCCCTTAATATTGCTTGGTGACAACTGTAAACATTACAATCATCGCTCGATATAATAGTCTCTTCAGTTGGGTTGTTAAGGCTTAATCGTGAATTAAATAAAAGTTTTTCAACCCATTCAGGAGGCTGAGTCTCCCATTTTGGTAATACTCGTCCTGTGGCAGTAGCAACGGTTTCATCTAATCCAAATATTTTAACCATTTCCGAGAGAAGATTTGGTGTTGCGAGCATATCATCATCAGTGAAGTAAAGAAGGTCACCACTGGCAAATTTTGCAGCCGTATTGCGGGCAAAATGCACACCTTGTCTTTCTTCAAAAAGCAAACGTATCTTACTATGGTTCAAATAAGCATCTAAAACTTCCTGAGTGTTATCTGTTGAATTATTGTTACAAACAATTACTTCAAAATCATGATAATCTTGACATAAAAAGCTTTCAATTGTCTCAGCAATGAATGAACTTCTATTATACGTAGGTATTATTACTGAAAATTTTTTAATCTTTTGTGGAGCCATAACAAAGGCTTGAATAGTTTTGTACAATAGCTTATCACCTACAAGCTATTGTTATCCACCATCAGATAAAGAATATATATTAAAATTAAACTCTCAGAACCAAATTCAAACTGGAAATAAGAATGAAAAAACAGCTTATTAATATTGGTAGAACCGGAAACAAACTCCTTGCCCGATTTGGCTTTCAGATTGTGCGTTATGTGCCAGTATCTGGTGGTTATATATCAGCCAAAGATACCGTAGAAGCTGCGGCAAAAAATAATCAAAGTGTTACTGATTATGTTGAGACAATGTGGCAAGAGCGAGGTATAGCACAGCAGGTTATTGATTGTTTTAAAGACTTTGGAGCTTTAAGTCCATCTACTAAACGGGTCTGTGAAATTGGCACAGGTACTGGTATGTTTGCTGAGACAATTCTCAAAAGCTGTGATATCTCTCAGTACGAAAGTTATGAAATTGATAAAGATTGGGCTGAGTGGCTATCAATCACGTATAAAATAGTCTCTCATCCTGCAAACGGCGAAAGCCTAGATTGTACAGACTCAAATTCTCTAGATCTTGTCCATGCTAATGGAGTACTTGTCTACACACCATTTCTCATAACTATAAAGTATTTCTTGGAAATTTCCAGAGTAACTAAGTCTGAGGGATTTGCTGTATTCGACATTCTTTGCGAGGAGTGTTTCGATGAAAATTTATTAAGAGCATGGCTAGATTCGCCGCATTTATATCCCTGTATACTACCTAAGGAATATGTAAAAGATTTTTTTACAAAAAATGGTTTTTGTTACATTGGAGAGTTTTTTAGAAAGTTTGGAATAGGTAAGTCGCTTTACTTACTATTTAAGAAGCAATAATTCCATGAATAAAGTAATTACAGTCCAAAAAACTTACTGTTACAGATATCAGCTAAGCCGAATAGCCTTTTTCTATCATTATGGAAAGATATTTACCTTTACCTTAAGCCAACTCAATGCGATTCTGACATAAGTTGAACAAGTTTCTTTTGAAATTCTTGCTACTTGAATTGATAGATATCAAAATTACCGTAAAATATTTTTCATCAAAGAGGTAATATGTTTTTCTCGAAAAAGGCACTAAAAGATTTCGCTAATAAGACTTTGTCAGATGATTTTCTTGAAATCGCAAAACTTTTAAGAACGCCTCTGTATCATAGGAAAGAACGTAAAAGAATTTCAACAAAAAATGAAAAAGTAATTAATTTACTCTTAAAAGAAAAAGAGCCAATAAAGCTAGAATTCGGTGCCGGGGAGAATCGGGGATTGAGAGGGTGGACGACGATAGACATTTATGAAACTTGCGACCTCTGCTTAGATCTATCTCTACCATTACCTTTTCCAGATAACTGTGTAACCCAAATCTATTCATCTCATTTTTTGGAACATTTTTCCTATCCTACTCCTATGACTGGGTTACTTGCTGAATGTTACCGTATTCTCAAACCGGATGGCATCTTCAGTGTAGCAGTGCCAAATGCAAGGATTTATCTAAATGCTTATTTTAATCCTGAAAACTTTAACCCTGAAGAATACTGCATTTGCCGACGAGCTTTGCATGAAAATTCAAAGATGGATTATGTGAATTATATGGCTTATATGGATGGAGAACACTACTATATGTTTGATGAAGAAAACTTATTAGTTATTCTTGCTAATGCAGGATTTAAGAATGTTAGGCTTCGAGAATTCGATCCAACTTTAGATCTAGAAGAAAGAAGATATGAATCAATTTATGCACAAGGCGAAAAAAAAGCATAACCTGTAAACTTAAGAAAGTACTAGTTAGACTAAGAGCCTTAATGGCTTGGCATTTTATTAGTTGACTTGGCATAAGAGGATTTGAATAAAATTGTAATATTTTGGAGTACGTAAGGTGCAACCTGAATCCATAACCTATCACGATCAGTTATTAGCAATTATCATTTGGAATCAGTTCAATGAGTCTGGTATTCACTTCTTCACCCCAAATGAACTGTCTCAACAGCTAGCCTATATGCACCATCCAAGGGGTAAAGTTATTGAACCTCACGTTCACAACTCTGTCATCCGTGAAGTGCAATACACTCAGGAAGTCTTGTTTATTAAAAAGGGCAAATTGCGGGTAGACTTTTACAACGATCAACAGGAATACTTAGAAAGTCGAATGCTTGAAGCTGGTGATGTGATTCTCCTAGTTACTGGGGGGCATGGTTTCGAGGTACTAGAGGAAATTGAGATGATTGAGGTCAAGCAAGGTCCTTACTTGGGTGAGCAGGACAAAACTCGGTTTATCGGCATTACTGCACAGCAAGCCAAAATTGTTGAATAAGCACGGAAAATTCAACAAAACACTCTCATCGCTAAGTACTGTGCCATGATTATCAAAAAAATTGTGAGGAATCTGCTGCCGCCTATTGTTGTTAAAGCAGCTAACTACGCGACAGGGAGGACACTACCAAGAATTAACGAAAAAATGTTGCAGCAGTATTTGCAAAATGGTAGAGTCCCCTGGTCGTCTGGCTACGATCTTTACAAGATCGAGTTGATCACTCAGTCAATATCAGATGATACTTTGCTAAGGCGTTTTCGTTGTAGTGAACCCCTTTCTCCTGATTATGGTTTTGGAATTGATGAGCGCTGTGTTGAGTATCCCTGGCTAGTAGCTAATCTCTCAGAAAATGCTAAGTGCCTTTTAGATGCCGGTTCTGTCTTAAATCATCGCTTCATTCTCAACCATCCCACATTTGAAAATAAGAAGCTGCACATCCTTACACTAGCTCCAGAGGAGAACTGCTTCTGGGAGAAGGGAATTTCTTATTTGTACGATGACCTGCGCGATATTCCCATACGCAATGATTATTACGACACGATTATTTGCCTATCCACGTTGGAACACATTGGATGTGATAACACACTTCACACTCAGGATGAAACTTACCAGGAGAATCGTCCAGAAGATTTCGTTCTCGTGATGAAGGAGTTGCGTCGGGTACTCAAACCCGGCGGTTCACTATTTCTTAGTGTTCCCTTCGGAGTTTATCGCCAGCTCGGTACATTTCAGCAATTTGATCGCGAATTGCTCTCTCGTGCTGTAGAAGCCTTTGAGTTAGCTAGCGAAGTCACTGAAACCTTTTACCAATACACTGCTAACGGTTGGCAAATTGCTACGGCATCAGATTGTGCTGAGTGCGAGTACGTGGAATGGGTTGCAAAGGCATGGCAGAACCAGCAATTTCCTGATCCTATTCCCGTAGAGCCAGATCGAGCGGCGGCGGCTCGTGCTGTAGCTTGCATTCGTCTGGTTAAAGGATGACTCAGAGGCGTATCGATCTCCAAAATTGTTGAGTTAGCCATGAACCCGATTCCAGTCAACGAGCCACTGCTTGACGGCAATGAAAAGAAGTACCTGAACGAATGCATTGATACAGGCTGGATTTCATCGGAAGGACCTTTTGTGAAGCTGTTTGAACAGCAGTTAGCGGTTCGCGTACAACGCCAGTATGGGATTGCTGTGTCCAACGGTTCTGTCGCTCTTGATGCTGCCGTCACTGCTTTGGGAATTGGGCAAGGGGATGAGGTTATTCTGCCTACGTTTACGATTATTTCCTGTGCGGCGGCAATTGTTCGGACTGGTGCAATACCTGTCGTAGTAGATTGTGACCCTGATACCTGGAATATGGATGTCAGCCAGATTGAGGCAAAAATCACATCTAGAACAAAAGCAATTATGGTTGTCCATATCTATGGATTGCCTGTAGATATGGAATCCGTACTCACATTGGCGGATAAGTATGGGCTGCAAATTATCGAAGATGCCGCTGAAATGCATGGTCAAACCTATAAAGGTCGTCCTTGCGGTAGCTTTGGCGCATTAAGTATCTTTAGCTTCTATCCCAACAAGCATGTCACAACAGGTGAAGGCGGCATGATTGTTACTGATGATGAGCAGCTAGCAGAACGCTGCTGCTCTTTACGGAATTTGTGCTTCCAACCGCAAAACCGCTTCGTTCATGAAGAGTTGGGCTGGAACTTCCGCATGAGTAACCTACAAGCGGCATTGGGTGTCGCTCAGCTAGAGCGACTTGATGAATTTGTCGCTCGTAAACGCCGGATGGGGCAATTGTACACGGAGCTACTTTCAGATATTCCTGGGTTACAACTACCCGTTCCACAAACGGATTATGCTGCCAATATCTATTGGGTGTACGGTATTGTTCTCAAGGACGAGGTACCCTTTGAGGCTAAAGAAGCAATGCGTCGTTTAAGCCCGTACAAAATTGGCACGCGATCGTTCTTCTGGCCGATGCATGAGCAGCCTGTCTTGCGAAACATGGGCTTATTTAATCAGGAGTCTTGCCCTGTGGCGGAAAGAATTGCTCGTCGTGGTTTCTATATCCCAAGCGGACTAGCACTGAGTGATGAACAAATTGAACAAGTCGCACAAGCGGTTTTGGAAATATTGAAATAAGGTTTTGACAGAGTATGAATGTTTTTGGCAACTACGCCCGCTACTATAATTTGCTCTACCGCGATAAAGACTACGCTGGAGAAGTACAGTTTATTCATCAACTGATACAAACTCATGAGCCAAACACACAATCTATCCTTGAGTTAGGATGTGGCACTGGCACTCATGCACAGCTACTAGCTAAAGAAGGGTACGACGTTCACGGTGTTGATCTAAGTGCCGAAATGCTACAGCAAGCTCGCGATCGCATGACCCAACTTCCCCAGGAACTAGCATCGAAATTAACCTTTTCTCAAGGGGATATTCGGACAATTCACCTCGAACGGCAGTTTGATGCAATCATCTCACTGTTCCATGTGTTCAGTTACCAAACTACAAATGAAGACTTGCAGGCTGCTTTTGCTACAGCACGCCGTCATCTTAAGCCTGGGGGAGTGTTTATCTTCGACTGTTGGTATGGACCGGCTGTATTATGCGATCGCCCTTCTACCCGCGTTAAGCGTCTGGAGGATGAAGAAATAAGTATCACCCGGATTGCTGAATCAGTAATGCACCCCAATCAAAATCTAGTAGATGTTAATTATCAAGTCTTCATCAAGGATAAAAATACTGGTGCGGTTGAGGAACTTCAGGAAACACACCCAATGCGTTACTTATTTAATCCGGAAATAGATTGGTTGTTGAAAGAGTCTGATTTTAAATTGCTTGAGAACCGAGAGTGGATGAGTAACCGTGAACCAGGCTTTGATACCTGGGGAGTTTATTTCGTTTGTCTGGGATGAGGATAAATCTAACCATGAACAATTTCTGCTCTATCTTCTTTTATGAAGGATATGTTTGTGTTGCACCAACTATTATTAACTTATCTAAATCACTTAATAATCATGGATATTTAGTAAATATTTATGCAACAAAAACTCAATTCACCAATATAGAAAAGATTGGAAACAGCACAACAGTAACTTACTTTCATAAAGTCTCTCACGTACCTCTAATATCTCGCTTAATTCTGACTCTTTATTACAAACTCAAAATAGAAACAAAAATCCCGTTAATAGAGCTAATAGTTTTCGCTTATCATTGTCTTGTCAATCTATTTAAAGCGAACAACTCAAAATCCTTGAAAAAGAATATTAGTATAGGAGTAGATACAAATGGCTCAATTTTAGCCTTAATGGAATCTTGTTTTTTTAAACGTAAGTTTGTTTACCTTTCTTTAGAACTTAATGATCCAAATAACTTAAAAGGACTGGCTAAAATTATAAATTTGCTTGAGCGGTTAGCTTACAGAAAGTCTGAGTGCATAATTGTTCAAGATGAAGATCGTTTTAAAACCCTGTGTGAATACAATCAGTATCAGCATCCTCAAGTCTTCTATTTACCCAACTCATCTAGTTCTTCAAAGGCAATAGTTGAAGTGCTACAGACCAAAAACTACTTTAGGGAAAAATTTAATTTAAATGAAGATCAGTTTTCTTATATAGTCCTTCAAGCCGGCGCTATAGAGGATGCTGTTTTATCAAAAGAGCTGGCTCAGGCTTTTGCATCTATAAATAATAGATGTGCTTTAGTTTTTCATGAACGAGAGAAAAGAGAACTTTACGATCCATATATAAAACTATTGCAGGAAATTAACTCAAAAAACTTGTTTCTCTCCCTGGAACCAGTACCCTATGAACAAATTGATTGCATTTACACACCAGCTACCATAGGTTTAGCCTTTTATAAAGATATTAATAACAATTATTCTCAGATTTCTATGGCTTCTGGCAAGCTATCTTATTACTTAAAGCATGGTAAGCCTGTAATAGTTAATAACTTACAGTCTTTAGCAAGATTAATAGAAAAATATAAAATTGGTGTTGTAGTACAAGACCCCTTAAACTCGTTAGAGATGGAATCAGCAATTGAAACAATATTAAGTAACTATAGTTTTTATAGTAAAAATGCAAGTATTTGTTTCGAGGAGGAGTTTGATTTCGCGAAAAAAATTAATCCTATATTATCTTTTATAGAAAGTCTATGATACAGAACTGGACGCTAAATCTGGGGTAGCTAAATGCATTTGATATGAAAAAATTAAAGTACGGTTAGCTACAGTAGCCGAACCGTACTTTCAACAAATTTACTTTAGGTGCAAACCGACTTAGATATCCAAATCAGTGAAGTTCAACCGAGAACCATAGGTTTCGATAAATTCACGGCGCGGTGCAACGCGATCGCCCATTAGTACTGTAAAGATGCGATCGGCTTCAGCCGCGTCTTCGATCTCTACCCGCTTCAACGTGCGAGTTTGGGGATTCATCGTAGTGTCCCACAACTGAGTAGGCATCATCTCACCCAAACCTTTGAAGCGTTGGATGGTGTAGTTGGCATTTGCTGGGAACTCATGCTGAACGAGGTTGGTCATTTCGCGATCGCTATAGCAATAGTAGTGGTTGCGTCCTCGCTCTACTTTATAAAGTGGAGGGCAAGCAATATAGATGTAGCCCTGATCGACAAGCGCTCGTTGATAGCGATAAAAGAACGTCAGCAAAAGGGTGCGGATGTGCGCTCCATCCACATCAGCGTCAGTCATAATGACGATGCGATGATAACGTAGTCCTGAGGGATCAAACTCCTCACCCTTAATGCCCAAGCCAAGGGCTGTAATCAAGGACTGAATTTCAGTGTTCTTGTAGATTTTGGCATCATCTGTCTTCTCAATGTTGAGGATTTTGCCCCGTAGAGGCAGAATGGCTTGGAACTGTCTGTCTCTTCCTTGCTTAGCTGAACCACCCGCTGAATCCCCTTCTACAATGAAGATTTCGGATTCTGAGGGGTCTCTGGAACTACAATCTGCTAACTTACCAGGTAAGGGAGAAGACTCCAAAACTGATTTACGACGCACCAAATCACGCGCACGACGGGCAGCTTCAGCGGCTTTGAAGGCTTGGATGGCTTTGTCTAAGATGGAGTCTGCTACGTGGGGACGGAACTCCAAATACTCCGTCAGTACCTCGCCTACGAGAGAATCAACAATCCCTCGTACTTCTGTATTACCCAGTTTCGTTTTCGTTTGACCTTCAAATTCTGGGTCGGGTACTTTGACAGAAATAACACCCGTTAACCCCTCACGGACATTCTCGCCGCCGAGATTAGCTTCATTTTCTTTGATCTTGTTGCGCTTACGGGCGATCGCATTCATCGTCCGCGTTAATACTGTCTTCAGCCCCTCTAAATGAGTACCACCATCAATCGTGCGGATGTTATTGGCAAAGCCCAAGAGGTTATCACTGTAGGCATCGACACACCACTGCAACGATACTTCGATTTGAACCCCGTTGCGCTCTCCTTGTATAAAGATAACTTCCTCGTGGAGAGGCTCCTTCTCACGGTTCATGTAGGCGACATATTCCTGAATGCCACCCTCGTAGTAGTAGGCTTCTACCCGTGGTTCTGCCAGTCGGCTGTCGGTAAACGTAATCCGGACACTAGCATTGAGGTAGGCTAACTCCCGCAGACGCCCTGCCAAGGTTGTGTAATCGAACTCAATGCCATTAGCAAAGATTTGTGTGTCCGGCATAAAGGATACTGATGTGCCAGTTCTTGCCTCTTTATAAGGCTTTGCAATCAGTTGAGTAACAGCGATACCCCGTTCAAAGCGTTGGGTATGTACTTTTTCCTCCCGCCAAACCGTCACTTCTACCCACTCAGAAAGTGCGTTAACAACCGAAATCCCAACGCCGTGTAAGCCCCCAGATACCTTATATCCACCACCGCCAAACTTACCCCCAGCATGAAGCACCGTCATTACTGTTTCCAGTGCCGATTTCCCAGTCGTGGGATGAGTATCAGTCGGAATGCCTCGTCCGTCGTCTGTAACGGTGACAGAACCATCAGCATTGATGTCAATTTCTATATGGGTGCAGTAGCCAGCCAGAGCCTCATCAATAGAGTTGTCTACTACCTCGTAAACTAGATGATGGAGTCCCCTTGGGCCAGTAGAACCGATGTACATCCCTGGGCGTTTACGCACCGGTTCGAGACCTTCCAGAACTTGAATCTGATCGGCACTGTAACTACTCGTCATGTAAGGGATTCTCCACTAAAAGCTTTGAGCCGTTGTAATGCTTCAAAAATGGCAAAACACTCTAAGATTTTAACATAAAAGGCTTTAAGGCGGCTACAGCGCAGTTTCACGAGCAATTTATATAGGGGATGAACCCATTGCATAAGGGCAAAGGAGCCGAGGAGAGTGGGAGACAGGCAAGACAAGGACAAAGTTTTCAGAAAACTCTCCCTTGTCCCCCTAACTCTTTCACCCCCTCAGGATTAATTGTGATTTGCGGGGCAACAGCTACAGGGAAGTCAGGGTTGGCTTTAGAATTGACGCAGCGGCTAGGTTCTGTGATTCTCAGTGCTGATTCTCGTCAGGTTTACCGAGAGTTTGATATCGGCACGGCAAAGCCTTCAGTGGCTGAACAACAATTAGTACCACATTATTTAATAGATATCTGTGATCCAACAGAGACGTTGACGCTGGCAGACTATCAGCAGCAAGCACAGGTTTTGATTAACCGTTTCTCTCTTCCCTTACTAGTAGGAGGTACTGGTTTATACATTCGTTCAATTGTGCAGGGGTTAAAAATACCAAGAGTTGCGCCTCAAAGTGAATTGCGATCGCAACTTTCTTCTCTTGGTCAAACCCAGCTTTACGCCTTCCTCCAACAAGTTGACTCAGTAGCTGCCCAAAAGATTCACGCTAATGATGAAGTGAGGACATTACGGGCATTAGAAGTATTTTATGTCACCGGATATCCAATTTCAAAGCAACAAGGAGAGAATCCTCCGCGTTACCCAATTCTCCAGATTGGCTTGGAATGTAGCGACTCTAACACTCTTATTCGCCGTATTGAACAGCGTACTGAGCAAATGATAGCCTCTGGTTGGGAAGCAGAAGTCAAAGCCCTTTGTCAGAAATACGGTATTGATTTACCACTGCTGGATACACTGGGTTATCGAGAAATGAAGCAGTATCTTGCAGGTGATACTTCTCTTACTGAAGCGAAAGAATTAACAGTTTTGCACACTCGGCAATTTGCCAAGCGACAACGCACCTGGTTTCGGGCTTATCCAGAAATTGAATGGTTTGATGCAGACAATCCTGAATTACTAGAGAAGGTGTGGCAACGAGTGCAGGAGTTTGTCAACAATCTTAAGTAGAACAGCTAGGATGCGATCGCACCCTTTTTCCGTGTATCCACAACTTCGTCATCAGAGCGATTGTGTCAAAATCAACAAGAATGGGTCTGTGGCACGAGTACAATGATTGGACGAAAACTGCGGCAGCGCTACCAAATCATCAAGAAATTAGGAGCCGGAGGATTTGGAGAAACCTATCTGGCTGAAGACTTAGATATCCCTGTCACTCCCAAGCCTAAATGCGTTGTCAAGCAGCTCAAGCCAAAGGTAATAGCTCCAGACATACCGCAGATTCCGCTCGAAGATATTGTGCGTTTATTCGAGAAAGAAGGGGAAACTCTCTACAAGCTGGGTCAAAATCATGACCAAATCCCCAAACTTTACGCCTATTTTGAGCAAAATAGAAAACTTTATCTCGTTCAAGAATTCATAGACGGGCATGACTTGATCCAGGAAATCACTTCGGGTAAGCAGTGGAGTGAGACTGAGGTGATTAAATTCCTGGATTGACCAGATAGGGCAAGTAATTATTCCATTAGAATTTGATAAAGCTTTGCCCTTTTCTGAAGGGCTAGCAGCGGTTGAGAGCAATAAAAAGTGGGGCTACATTGACCAGACAGGGCGGGTAGTCATCCGAACTCAGTTTGATTGGGCTAGCCCTTTTTACCAAGGGTTGGCAGCGGTTGAGAGCAACAAAAAGTGGGGCTATATCAATCAAACAGGGGAGATAGTTATACAATTACAGTTTGATTTTGCTCGTGGCTTTGCGGAAGGACTAGCAGTAGTTAAAATTGGTGTTCAGTGTGGCTACATTGCTCAGACAGGACAAGTAATTATTCAGCCTCAATTTTATTTTGCTTCTGACTTTTCTGAAGGAATGGCATTGGTCATCCTTAGTAAGGACTGTCGCTACATAGACAAGGCAGGAAAGCTTATTTATTAGTCCGTGAGGCTGTGGGGAATGGCAGGGCGTTGCCGTTCTAAGGATTTCACAGTAATTATTTATCTGAGATGTCTATTCTTACTATTTGCTATAGAAAGCGATCGCACAAGCTTCACTCTCTTGTTTGATAAGAATGCTTGGCTCAGAAAGAAGCAACAAGGGTTGATAAATTGCTCATCTCCATACACAAACTAAAATAAAAGTCAATATCACCATGCTCTTTCATTGCCTGCAAAAGAGATGCAAAATGCAATGCACTTGCTAGACATCCGCCATACTGAGGAGTAGAAGCCGCAATCATCATGGGGAGAATTGATATGTCTCGGTCTGTTGCATCAACAGAAACCCTAACATTTGAAGAATATCGGTTCTACCAGGGAGAGCCGGATGTCCTCTATGAACTATTTCGGGGACATTTAATACCGATGGCAACGCCAACAGCATTACATACAAGAATTTGTGATTTTCTAGTCTACAAATTGAAGTTTTACTTTGCTGATCAAAACCTACCCCTGATTGCATTAACTACTACTGGAGTCAGAACAGAAGTTGATTCTTCCCGCATTCCAGATGTTGTTGTTTGCACTTCAGCGCTCTGGGAGCAAGCCTGTACCAGACCTGGTTCTGGAATTCTTGACCTTGGTGAAGTGCCGACGTTGGTAGTGGAAGTCACCAGTGACAATTGGCGAGAGGACTACATTCGCAAAAGGGCGGAGTATGCTCTCATCGATATTCCTGAATATTTGATTGTAGACTCCAATAAAGAGCGAATCTGGGTCTTAAGTCATCCTGAGGGTGAAGAGGGTTATCAACGGGAAGAGTTCACTCGTGGGCAAGAATTGAAACTTGTGCAGTTTCCTGGATTAGTTTTATCAGTCGATACAATTCTTTCTCCTCCATTAGTAGAGGACTTAATTAGGGAAGAACAAGCGCAACGACGACAGCTTGAGCAACAGGTTGATGAGGCGCGACAACGGGCTGATGAGGAGCGACAACGAGCCGAACGATTAGCGGCTAGATTACGTGAGATGGGAGTAAACCCAGATGATATCTAGGTTCAGCTTAAGCGAAGGCTGATTGTAGGATGAGCGATCGCACCTTACTTTTGTATTTAGAATCCCAGATTACAAATGTAGGGACATATAAGAATACGCCCCTAATAGAGAAAAGCGATCGCACCTACTACAGCACTTTCTTCAAATGCTCTGCCAAACGCATCGCTAGCGCGGCAAGCGTTAACGTTGGGTTAGCGGCGGGAGAGGTAGGAAATACAGACAAGTCACAAGCATAGAGATTGTCGTAACTTAAGAATTTCAAGTTTGTATCAACCACTCCATCATTGTTTGCACCCATCCGTAACGTTCCAACTTCGTGGGCAACTCCCCCTAAATCACCCACTTTGAGGCCAAGATTTTCACCCATTAGCGCCTCACCGCCCAACTGCTGAATAATCTTATCTTTAATCGCGTTCACTTCCCCAAAGAAAGCATTAGCACTAGGGCTAGGCTGCATCCGTACAGAGGGCTTCACAAAAGAGGCACCATTGTGATCAACCCCATTCTGAGCCATTAGGGGAGCATTGAACAAAAAGACAATCTCACAGAGCATTGCATTGCCTTTCTGCTGGCGGTGTGCATTGACAATATCAGAATCAAGATAGCGTCCCTGATTAAAGTCAGCTCCCAACTCCAACACAATATTGTAGGGATGCTGAGTTTCTGATGCCTGTTTATGCCACGAGAGAACCTTACTAGCAGCCGCAACGTTGTAGAACGGTGAGGTAGCGGGAACAGCAAAATGAGTGAAGAAAATGGGATGATCGGTAATACCCACTCCAATCTTGTTATTCGGATCTAAAAGTTGACTAAGCTTCGCTAGCTTTGCACTCTCAATTGTTCCTGCTGAAAGGACAACCTGCTTTGCTTGGAATTTCCGATATTTCTTAGCAATCAAGTCGTAGGCAACGACTTTTGTAACTGAGGTGCCTGTAGTTTCTAGCTCAACGACGGGATGATTGAGATTAATTGATAGATTTTGATTGCCGCTTGCACCATTCGTGAGTTTGGATTCCATCAGCAAATCAGCCGTGGAAAACATTCCTGTGGGAATTGTGTTCAGGTCAACATTGCTATGCTTAACGGCAACTGGAGCATCAATATGATTGAACTCAGGCAGTTGCTCTTTTAAAAACTTTTTGACACTTTGCTGATAAGTTGATGAGGGTAGTGCCAACCGCATTAAGTCTTCTGCTAGCTGATAGCCACTATCTTCTAAGTACCATTTGATTGGAGTCGGCCAAGCATCCATTTCCCAGGAAGACATCCGAGGAATTAAACCACCCCAAAAAACTGAGCGACCGCCCAAATTAAAAGCTTGTGCTCCTTTATATTGAGAGTCATTAGGCTTGACATAGTTCTGGATTTTGAACTCATCAAATAGCCCCCAGACATGCTTATCAAATTGCCCAACCTTGTGCTGACGAGGGAGATTAGCAACATGGGTTGGAAACAAATAGCTACCAGCTTCTAGGACGAGTACATCGACACCCAAATCTGATAATTGGTCAGCTAAAATTCCGCCACCAATGCCTGAACCAATAACGATGACATCAAATAAGTGAGCTTCGTCTAGATTTGGCTTGAAGAAGAGATGTTGTACATAGCCGTTTTCAACGATCGCTTCTGTGATTGGAGGAAATTTAACTGCACCTTCTTCGTAAAGATAATCCCCACCCGCTACAGGCTGGAGATTAATGTTTAGCCCCTCCATCCAGTAGGTTTCTTCGAGTACAAACTTGAAGAAGAAACCCTGTTGATAGTTGGCTTCAGGTAATTCAAAGCGCCATTCGTCATTCTGATATTCGCCCGGAATATCTTTCTCCCATCCGTCTACATTGTTCCGAAGGGTAATTAGCCAATCTGGAGTATAATTCGCTGTGTTGAACCGAATTGTGAACATACAGTTGATTCCTAATGGTAGCCGTTCTTAAGTCGGGGAAGATAAGTGACGCTCTACTGGTTCAATTGTGCGAAATCCCTAGAAGTTAAACAGTACCCATGTCGGGTACTTTTTTAGTGGTAGATTGTAGCGAAAGAAACATTATGCGATCGCCTTTTCTCCTTAGCCAGTTGTCAATCTTCGACATATCAGCAATTTTTAAAGTTAATAGTGTGAGCAAAATGCTCTGAAAGTTAGGCGTGGTAGCTTAGCTGTAGAGGTAAAAGGGAATACTAACGGTTGTGATGACGCGGAGGGGAGAGAGACGGCTGGAGGCAAAGACGATCTATGGGAAGCAACCGTTATTTATAAAGTGACTCACTACGATGGATGCTAGCAAGCTTCTAGAGCGCTATTCAGCAGGAGAGCGAGGTTTGTATTTTCCTAATCTGGAGGGTATGAACCTGAGCGGCATGAATCTCAAAGGTGCTGAGCTGTTTGATGTCAAACTAATTCGTGCTGACTTGAGTAATGCTGATTTAAGTAATGCAAACTTGAGTCGAGCCATCATGAGTCGAGCCAATCTGAGTCATTCGTTTATGAGTGGCGCAATCTTGAGTGGAACCATTATGAGTCGAGCCAACCTTAGTGGCGCAACGATGAGTGGCGCAACGATGAGTGGTGCAATCTTGATTGGTGCTTTCCTGAGTGGTGCTGATTTGTATCATGCCAATTTAAGAGGTGCACTCCTCAGACATGCTGACCTGTATCATGCTTATTTGAATGGTGCCCTCTTAAAAAATGCTGAGCTGTATAACGCTTACCTGAGAGATGCCGATCTATTTGGCGCAAATTTGTTTGGGGCAAATTTATTTGGAGCAAACTTGACCTGTGCTAATTTGAGCTGTGCTAATTTGAGCTGTGCTAATTTGAGTTTTGCCGATTTGAGCGGAGCAAACTTAGGTGGAGCGAATTTAAGAAGTACTCTGATGTGTCAAACGATAATGCCCAATGGTGAGGTGTCGAATCCTAAGTGTCCCTCATACTTGCAATAGAGCTGAGGTTAATTCCCTATTAGCTAATTAGTCGCGGGCTAATTTCTGGACAAATGCGCCATGTTCAGGAGACTGCACCCCCTCTTGTAAAACTGCGAAGACGCGCTGCATATTCCCAGCCAATAACTCTGAAACTGCTAACCACAACCCCGGAAAGACTCGACTCCGGATAATTCCATCAGCATCAATCGGTAAATCGAAATATTCACCCTTGTCTAGATAGAACCAGCTAATTTTTCGATCGAGGACTTGCCAGACGATATATTCCTTCACTCCATTACGACGATAGGCTTGTTTTTTGGTGTGAAGGTCGATGGCAGCACTGCTAGCGGCAATTTCGACAACCAACTCTGGAGGGCCTTCAATATAATCATCCTCACTCAGTCGCGCCTGTCCACCTGCTTCTGGCATGATCAGGAGAACAACATCCGGCTGAGGTTCATTGTCGATATCAAGCCGCACTGTTGGAGCATCCCCCACCGCAACCCCTGGTGTTGTCGCTTCGTAAGTTACCAACCATCCGATCATCCAACCATGAGGTTGGCCGTGGCTTTTGAAGCGCAGTGCAGCAGGCATGTAGACAATTCCTTCGATCAACTCGGCTTTCTTGAGCTTGGGCATGGCGTTGTAGCGGCGCTCAAATTCATAACGGTTTAAGCGATCGCCATTTTCTAAGGGGGGAATTGTCCAATGCTGAGAGGGTGTTTTAACCATACAGCCGCAGTTGGGGTAAACCTATGCTCATCCTACCGAATCATATGTACCACTCAGTACTATTCCCTGTAGATCTGGTCACTCTCTCGGCGCATCCCAGTCAATAACTCTGCACCTGATTACCAACCATCTAGCGTGTCCTCTTCGCCCCACTTCGCTGGTGACTCAGCGGCTTTAGGAGTCGTAGAATGATTTACTTCATACGTTGGAGACGGTAAAATTTCCAGTTGCCGATGCTTCAACTTTGGCTTTTCGACTTCTTTTCGTTTCTTGGCGGGTTCGTTTCTGGATTCTGAGCTATGCCGACGCTGGGATGTTCCTTCCTCACTAGTATCTTCTGCCACGACTTCATAGAGTATCGCTAATTTATTGTTATCTGTACCCTTACGCAACACTCTCCCTAATCGCTGAACATACTCGCGTGCTGAACCTGTACCCGATAAGATAATCGCTACACGCGCATCTGGGACATCTACACCTTCATTCAAAACGTGGGAAGCGGCTAAGGTTTTGTATTCTCCCTCTCGGAAGCGCGTCAGGATATCATGGCGTTCCTTTACGGGTGTCTGATGAGTAATAGAGGGAATCAGTAACTCTTGCGAGATGCGGTAGACGGTGGCGTTGTCGTTGGTGAAAATAAGGCTGCGTTCTGGGTAATGTTGGGCAAGTAAGTCTATGAGAATTCGTAGTTTGCCATCGGTGCCAGAGGCAATTTCCTTGGCTTCTCGATGGGCAAGCATTGCTCTGCGTCCGGCTGGCGATCGCGCACTTGCCATGACAAATTGTTGCCAGCCTTGTAGACTACCGAGGTAGATATTTGATTCCTTCAAAAAGTCATTGCGAAGTTTAACGCACTCATTGTAACGATCGCGTTCTTTTTGTGAGAGCTTGACTTTAATCTGAACAACCTTATGCTCCGCAAGTGCTGAACCAGAAAGTTCTTCAGGCGTTTTGCGATAGACTTCTGGCCCAATCAGAGCATCCAGGTCATTATGACGCCCATCGGAGCGTTCTGGGGTTGCCGTCAGTCCCAAGCGGTAGGGTGCGATCGCATATTCCGCAATCACTTTATAAAAGTCTGTCGGCAAGTGGTGACACTCATCAAAAATTAACAATCCGTAGAGGTTTCCTAGTGCTTCGGCATGGATAGCCGCACTGTCATAGGTAGCAATGAGTAAAGGAGTGCGATCGCGTGAACCTCCCCCCAGCAACCCCAACTCCGCATCGGGAAATGCCGCTTCCAACTGAGCATACCACTGGTGCATCAAATCCAGCGTTGGCACTACAATCAGGGTACTGCGAGGCGTTGATTGCATCGCTAGCTGAGCTAAGTAAGTCTTCCCCGCCGCTGTCGGTAACACCACTACCCCTCGCCGTCCTGTCTGCTTCCAGGCTAAAAGTGCCTCGCTTTGGTGAGAGTAAGGTTCCATCTCAAAGCTGGGAACCAAATCTAGCTGGGAAAATTCCTTCGCCTCATCACTAAACGTCACACTTTCAGCTTGCAAAGCTTCCACTAGCTGACGGTAATGAATTCCAGGAATACGAAACTTCTCCACCCGATCATCCCAAGTGGCATAATCCACCCAGGCTTTGCCTTTGGGCGGTGGGTGCAAAATCAGAGTTCCCCGGTCAAAAGATAATGTAGGGGTACGAACCATTAGTTTTAACTACTCAATCCCCCGATAATTTTAAAAGTGAATCGTCCACAGCTTCCCGATTCTCCTCTAGTCTCTTCCAATAAGCTGATTGCACAAGCAGCAAGTGCGATCGCGTTCCTTGTCGGCTTTATTGTCCTAATTGGCTGGATGCTCGATCACTCACCCTTGAAGAGCGTCTTTCCCAATTTAGTCACCATGAAAGCTAACACGGCTTTAGCGTTTATCCTATCTGGGGTGTCACTGTGGCTGTTGCCCACCGAAGACAAGAGTAGCGCGACAAGAGAAGAGGAGGCGGGAACACAGGAAAAAAACGCAGAGATTTCTGCTGATAGTCGAAATAGTGCGTTGCCAACTCTCAGAGTGCCCTCTTCCAGGAGTCGAGTACCACGTTGGTATCGTCAAGTCCATTCGATACGTTCAAGGCAGTGGATTTCCCAAATCTGTGCTTTCACTGTAGCGATGATTGGCTTACTCACGCTTAGTGAATATCTCTTCAACTGGAACCTTGGGATCGACCATTTGCTGTTTCGTGAGCTACCGGAAGCGGTGGCAACGTCACATCCAGGCAGGATGGCTCCTAATACAGCTCTGAATTTCGCCCTGCTTGGTTTCGCCTTGCTGCTTTTGAGTCAGAGAACCCGTCGCTGCCACGGTGTTGCCCAGTTCCTTGCCCTCTTCGCCGCTTTAGTTTCCTGGCAGCCGTTACTCGGTTATGCCTACCAATTTCAGTCTCTTTACGGCATTGCCTCCTATACGAAAATGGCACTACACACTGTAGTGACGTTCATTGTTCTGTGTATTGGTATTTTATTTACCTATCCACAACAGGGACTAATGAGAATCGTCACTAGCGATCGCCTTGGGGGATTTATCGCACGTCGTCTCTTAGTTGCGGCGATCACTATTCCCTCAATTGTGGGCTACCTTATCCTCCAGGGTTATCGCGCCAAGCTTTACAGTGCCACCTTCGGGTTGTTGCTGCTGGTAATGGTGACGATTGTTGTTTTGTGCGTTTGGATTTGGCAAATTGCCCAGACGTTAGATCGAATTGAACGCGATCGCTCAATGGCACAGCAGTCATTGCGAGAAAGTCAAGAAAGGTTTCGCGCCTTAGCAAACTCCACGGTTGAAGGCATTCTGATTCATGAAGCTGGAAAAGTTCTGGATGCCAACCTTGCCTTAGCGAGAATGTTTGGCTACGAACTGAGTGAGGTAATGGAACTGTCAGCCGCAGACTTTTTGACCCCAGAATCTTATGCGATCACCTTAGAAAATATCCGATTAGGTGATGAAAAGCCTTATGAGCTAACGGGTTTAAAGAAAGACGGAACACCCTTTTCCTTAGAAGTAGAAGGAAAAAGCTCTCTGTACCAAGGTCGTCAGGTACGGGTGTCAGCGTTGCGCGACATCACAGAACGTAAACAAGCAGAAGCGGCTCTTAGGGAGAGCGAGAAGCGATTACGACGGTTGGTTGAGTCAAATATTTTTGGTGTTGCCTTCGGTGACTTTATCGGCAAAATCAACTACACCAACGACTACTTCTTGGAAATGACGGGTTACACACGGGAGGAAGTGCTTTCAGGGCAAATCCACTGGACACAGATGACACCGCCCGAATTTTTACACTTGGATGCACAAGCAGCAGAAGAATTAAAGACGCAAGGTATTGCAACTCCCTTTGAAAAAGAGTACATCCGAAAAGACGGGAGGCGAGTGCCGATTCTGATCGGTGGGGCGATGTTGCAAGAGCCTTATGATGAGCAACAAGAACTAATCGCCTTCTATCTAGACTTAACTGAACACAAGCGAAGCCAAGCGTTACTTGCTGCACAAACTCGTATTCTGGAACTAATTGCCACGGGTGCCGCACTCCCTGATGTGCTGGATGTTCTAGCTCGATCAATTGAGGAACAGTCTGATGATGCTCTATGTGCTATCCTCCTCCTGAATCAAGACGGGACAATGCTGGGTGAGTGTATCGCTCCTAGCATTCCAGAAAGCTACAAAGAAATTACAAACCAGGGTGTTGCTGTTGGCGCTTGTTCAGGGAGTTGCGGCACAGCCGTTTATCGTCGGGAGCCTGTAATTGTATCCGATATTGCCAACGATCCACTCTGGGCACAATGGCGGGATTTGCCTTTAGCTCATGGTTTACAAGCTTGCTGGTCAATGCCGATTTTTGGTAAGGATGAGGAGGTTTTGGGTACCTTTGCGATGTATTATCGAACACCGAAAGAACCCAGTCCTCAAGACCGGAAATTGGTGGAGGTATCTACTCATTTAGCAGGAATTGCGATCGCCCGTCAACGAGCGGAGTCGGCGTTGCGAGAAAGTGAGGAGCGATTCCGAACGTTTTTTGAAGAAGCACCCATTGGTATTTCTGTTGTTGATTTGAGTGGTCGGTTTCTAACGGTAAATAAAACCTACTGTGAGATGTTGGGATACTCTGCACCAGAATTGCATCAACTTACCTTTGCGGCAATTACCCATCCTAACGATGTTCAAACCGATGTTGTCTACGCAGAGCAGCTATTCAAAGGTGAGATACCGATCTATCAGATTGAGAAACGCTATATCAAGAAGAATGGCGAAAGTTTATGGGTTAATCTGACTTCGGCAATGGTTTCTGATCAGGATGGGACAGTCTGTTTTGGATTAGGGATGGTTGAGGACATCACTGAGCGTAAACGGACTGAGGAAGCGCTTAGCGAAACCAACCAAACCCTGCAAGCGCTGATTCAAGCTTGTCCCTTGGCGATTACAGTTTTTAGTCTTGATGATGGAAAAGTGAAGATGTGGAATCCAGCCGCTGAGCAAATCTTCGGCTGGAGTGAACAGGAAGCAGTAGGGCATTTTCTCCCTTCTGTTTCTGAAGACAAACAAGCGGAATTCTTAGCCAATCTGGATTTTATTCGGCAAGGCAATACCTTCACAGGTATGGAAGCTCGTCGCCAAAAGAAGGGAGGTTCAGAGATTGATATCAGCGTTTGGGCTGCGCCTCTACGTGATGCAGAAGGCAATGTTAGCTGTATGTCAATTGTTGCCGATATTAGCGAACGCAAACGTACCGAAGCAGCACTCAAAGAGAGTGAGGAGCGGTTTCGGAAACTGGCAGAAAAGGTTTGTGTCATTCCTTGGGAGGCTGATGCAACCACAGGGAGATTTACCTACGTCGGTCCACAGAGCCTACAAATTCTTGGCTATCCGTTATCAGATTGGTACACTGACAGTTTCTGGTCTGAACACATCCATCCAGAAGACCGAGACTGGGCGATTCAATATTGCTTAGACTGCTCAGCTATCCTTGAAAACTACGAATTTGAATACAGAATGTTGGCAGCTGATGGACGAGTTGTGTGGCTGTACGACATTGTAAATGTTGTTCGGAGTGAGGATGAGCCTTCTGTACTGCGTGGATTCATGATTGACATCACCGAACGCAAGCGAGTAGAGGCAGAACGCGAGCAGTTGCTAGTTAGTGAACAGGCAGCCCGTAGTGAGGCGGAATCGGCAAACCGCATGAAGGATGAGTTTCTCGCGACACTCTCCCATGAACTGCGTACCCCCCTCAATGCCATGTTGGGGTGGACTCAGCTACTCCGTACCCGGAAGTTTAACGAGGCTACCGCTGCTCGTGCCCTAGAGACAATTGACCGTAATACAAAGTCATTGGCTGTACTCATTGAAGACGTTTTAGACGTTTCCCGGATTATTCGGGGCAAACTCCACCTCAATACCCGTCCAGTCGAACTGACTTCTATGATTGAGGCAGCAATTGATACAGTACGTCCGGCAGCGCAGGCGAAGGATATTCGGATTGAGTCGAGATTAGATTCATCAATCGAACCAATCTTAGGGGATGGCAACCGCTTACAGCAAGTTGTCTGGAATCTCCTCTCTAATGCTGTTAAGTTCACCCCCAAAGGTGGGCGAGTTGAGGTGCAACTATCAATAGTCAGTAGTCAGTTAGCATGGACAATGGATAATCGACAACAGACAATGGATAAATATGTCCAAATTCAGGTGAGTGACACAGGTAAGGGGATTGCTCCTGAATTTTTGCCCCATGTTTTTGACCGCTTCCGCCAAGAAAATAGCTCCACCACTAGAGCTTATGGGGGATTGGGATTGGGATTAGCCATTGTCCGTCATTTGGTGGAACTGCACGGGGGGACTGTTCATGCCGATAGTCTAGGCGAGGGGCAAGGAGCAACCTTTTCAGTACAACTCCCATTAGTAACAGTGCTTACAGATGTCACTAATCAATCACCTGTTGAGTCAACGGTTGAGGATAGTGTGCCGCTTGACAACCTGCCAGATTTGAAAGGGTTGCGGGTTCTCGTGGTTGATGATGAAGCCGATGCCCGTGACTTGCTGACTACTATACTTGGACAGTACGGTGTTGAAGTGACTCCTGTTGCAACAGCAAGTGAGGTACTGGAGGTACTGCCACGGTTAAAGCCGAGTGTATTGGTCAGTGATATTGGGATGCCGGGACAAGATGGCTATGCCCTAATTCGGAAAATAAGGGCATTGGATGCCGAGCAAGGTGGACAGATTCCGGCTGTGGCGTTGACGGCGTATGCTAGAGCGGAGGATCGAATCCGGGCACTTGCATCAGGTTTTCAGTTACATATGCCTAAGCCTGTCAATCCAGAAGAGTTAGTTGCAGTGGTTGCAAATCTAGCAGGACGAACGGGAAAGGGATCTTAACGAGGAATGGGGAGATGCGATCGCATTAATCCTCGGCAAGAGTACCCTGAAGCTTGCAAATAGCTTTCAGAACTTGTAGTAACTGGATAGAACGCTCACAGCTAACGAGGTTAAGTTCTGGCATCAGTTGATAAGTAGGGGGAGTTCCTGACTGAAGATACACAAATTGATAACGTAGTCCGTTTGTCGCCAACCCCCAAACTGATTCTTGCTGCTCCAAGCTTTTAAAGGCATAGGTAAGCAGTTGTGGTAAACCCTCAAAAACTTCAACCGTACTGTTTTTAGCTTCAAGCACTAATACCCAAAAACGTGAAATTGCTGTAGCAGCTTGGGCATTGCTAACCGCCAAAATATCCATTCGTCCGGTTATTAATGTATCTTCGTCTTCAACGAGAATCTCCTCAATGCCCTCTTCCAAAGTAATCTCAATCGGTGAGCGATAGAAGCCACTTAAACGCATTAGTGGAGCAATAGCGAGGAACTTCACCTGCCCTTCAGACACTTTACCGGCTGACAAGTAGTTATCAAAGTCATCTCGGATTTGCCCAAGTTCCTGCTGTTCAAACTCTGTGATAGTTTCTAGGGATAATAAAGATGTAAAGGAGTTATTAGATTGTCTTTGGAAACCCAAAAGACGATGAACATCTCTTAGAGTTAAGTTTTTTGTGTTTAGTGTGGGCATCGGTTTTTAATATGTAGGCTTCTCTCAGGAAACCGAGAGGAGGCTCAGTAATTTTTGAGTAAATGCGATCGCATCCTAAACTTCATTCCCCACCAACGGCAACACAGTAATAAACTCCGAAAAGCGGTTAAAATCAACAACGTTGTGCGTGAGTAGTTGACTAATTCCGTAAGCTTGCATCGTGGCTACGATGTTTGCATCATGCACCTGTTTACCACCGATAGACACTTGCTCCATCAGCACCAACAGCCTTTCTGTCACTTGAAGGCTATCTTCAGCTACACGAAAGCGATTGGTAAAATATCGAACGTCTGCAATAAGAGATGCAACAGGTATGTCTCCTGTTAATTCTCCCTGTCTTGTCATACCAGACAGATATTCTCTTAGGGTTTGGCGGCTAATCCACAGATCAACTCTTTGCTCATCAAGTGACTGAAGTCGCTCAATAGCCTGTCGATGAAAGGGAGACATCGCCAAATTTGCGTAGATTAAAATATTTGTATCGATAAAGACTGGATTATTAATCGTCGCCATAGAGATCTTGTCTACGGAAAGTTAGGCTTTCTTTGACCAGTCCAACTGGATAAGCTGAAAATTTCAGTGGTAGATACTTTCTTTGACTAACCAGACGCTTTTCTTTTGTCACTGATTCCTCATCAATTACTAGTACTATCTGATGCTCTCCTGGTGGAATATCTGGTGGCAGTTGAATTGTAATTTTACCGTCTGTAGTTACCGTGACTGTCGCTTCTATCGCTTTCACCACCTTGCTCCTTATAACTCTAGTTGATAACTTGGGGAAGTTCTTGGCTGAAGATACACAAACTGATAACGCCGTTGGTTTATCACTACTTCCCAAACTGATTCTTGCTGCTCTAGCCTTCTCAAGGCAAGCGATCGCTTTTTGATCCCGTCTTCATAAGATTTTATTCAACTTGATACAAAAACTGGCTGTTTTGTCACTGCCAACTGTTCCAGCAGCTTAGCGGATAAACTCGGTGTGTCGTAACGGGTAATGTCGGCTTGAATAAGTTGAGCTTTCTGCCGATAGTGGGGTGATTCTAGGATTTTCTTCACAGCGTTTTTTAGCTGCGTTGACGTAGGTGTCTTAGTTTTTAGGTTAATACCCACCCCAGCCCACTCAATACGAGTACATATCTCTGGCTTCTCCTCCGTTTGACCTGCGGCGACTAGTGGTACACCATGCGCTAGAGCCGCCTGCACGCCGTTGTACCCGCCATTTGTCACCATGACATCGACGTGTGGCAGAAGATGGTAATAGGGAATGAACCGTTCTAGTCTGGCATTCGCTGGGAGAGGGGCTTTAATATTTTCTATCGGTTCGCCACCAGTCGCAGCAACAACTAACACGTCTTCATCTGCAAGTGCCTGGAGTGTAGGGACAATCAAATCATCTGCATCAGTGGCTACTGTACCTTGCGTAACGTGGATGACGGGCTTTCCCCTTTTTACGTCCCACCAAACAGGGGGTGTAAAATCAGCAGGTGGCTCTGGCAAATAGGGTCCAATAAAATGCACTTGGGACGGCAAGTTGCTACGAGGGTATTCAAACGCTGGAACCGTTCCCTGTAAATAAAGATATGGGGATACAACAGCATCAAAAAAGCTCGTTTGGTATGGCGGTAATCCAATACTGGCTCGGAGTTGGTTCATGTAGTCAGTTACATCCTTAAACAATCCCCGCTCGAACACCCAGTTTAAAACACCATTACGCAAGCGTCCGAGTGTAGAGGCATCAGGTCGCATTCCCAAGCCAAAAGGCGCTGTATCAGGGCTAATAATCCCTAATGCCGTAATTCCGAATGCTGCCCAAGGTGGTCCACCCGTTTCGTGAACCCAAGCAGCACCCAAAAAACAAACATCGGATAAAAGTACATCGGCAGGGAATTCGCGCAGAATATCTGTCAAGTCTTTTACCTGCCCAACAGCCGAGTCACAAAAAAAGTGTTTGAAATCAAATTTAAACTGCGCTAGCCCTTTGAGATTTTTCCTTTTTTCTCGCAATGAATCGGGCACGTTCTTGAGGTCGGAGAAATCCATTCCCGTGCGTATAGGAAGGAAGCGTGCGCCAGTTGCCTCAATCTTGGACTGTAAGGTTTTTCCTGAATACCACCACACCTCATGACCACGCTCCACTAGTTGGCGAGCAATGGGTAAGGCCGGATTGACATGTCCAACTAGAGGAATTGTAGTGATGAGAAAACGAGCCATTTTCTTAGTCTCCACCAAATCTAATTTGAGGGAAGATGTGAATAAGTATTCATGTTCATAAAATATGAATACTTATTCGCGTTTGTCAAGACATGAATAGAAAATGTTTGAAGGCTCATCCAACTCTGACCAGATGCGGCGCAAGCCGCAACAAGCCCGCAGCATTGAACGGGTGAACCACATTCTGAACATTGCTGACGAGGTATTTGCCCTCAGGGGTTTTGAGGGGGCGACAACAATTGAGATTGCCGCTCGTGCCAAGATGTCAGTCGGGTCACTCTATCGTTTTTTCCCAGATAAAGTGGCAATTCTCAAGGCTCTGGCAGTTCGCTACCTTGAACAGTTGCAGTACGCGATCGCACAATTACACACGCCAGAGGCTGTCCATTTACCGTTGTCTGTCTATGTTGAGCAAGCCAGTGATGCCTTTAATCAGTTCTTCATTGAACACCCTGGTTTCCGTTCAGTATTTGTACATTCACACGGAGCCTCAGCAGAAGTGCTAGCAATGCAGGCGGAGGTTGATCGTCAAATTGCTAAACAATTAGCAGCGTTTTATGCTCTACGTGTTCCTATCTTGAAACCAGAAGAATCTGAGCTGATTGCTTTAGTAACTGTGTCAATGGTTGGTAAACTTCATGTCCTTTCTTTGAGCCGAGATGAAGCGTTTCGAGAACGAGTCATGGCAGAAGTTAAGAAGCTGACGCTAGTCTACTTACAGTTGTATCTTGCAGAGTAAACCTTTACTGGGAGAGTTTCTCAGCCCTTCCGTTCAGCAGGGGATGTAGGGAGGCAGAGGAAGCAGGGGAAGCACAGGGAGAGAAAGTTAGCTCTTTGAATGCATGTCGGTATTAGAAGCATTAAAGATGTATATGTGACACTTTTTATAACTTGAGAGCTACTAAGCTATTACGCCTTTAATTTGTAATATGCACTCATGGAAAAAAGTATTTTCCTTTCACCTTTCACCCTTCCCCTTTTCTCTAGAGGCATAACAGCTTACCTGTTATCGATTAAGCGAAGACGCACGGGCAGGAAATCCAGCATTGTTGAGAGCGTTAATTGCTGCCTTATAGTCTTGTACCCAATATTTAGAATCAAAGCGAACAAATTGGTGTTGCTGTGATGTGGCTACTGTTGCTAAGACTGGTCTTTTCGCATGATTTTTTTGCCCGGAGTATTCTTTCAGAATAGTTCTTAAATGGGTGAGTCCATCTTTAGTGACTCGCTCTGGTGGTAGTTCAACAACTACCATTTGTACAGTTTCAATAAACTCAGCATCCTCAATAATCATCTGAATTTGCTCATCTTTCCGATCTACTTTGCCCCAAACAATGATGCGGGCATCAGCTTTGATGAATTGTTCGATTTGCTTATAACTTTTAGGAAAGACAACACCCTCGGCTTGACCGCTCAGGTCTTCCATCTGCACAATTGCCATAGGTTCACCTTTTTTTGTGATGATGGGCTTGACATCCGTCAGCATCACGATTGCGCTAAGAGTCGCTCTTTGATTTTGCTCAGCTAAGTCCGAAAGGTTAATTGGAGACATAAGTTTAGCGACTTGTCCCACTGATTTTAGAGGATGGTCAGATACATAGAAACCTAGCAGTTCTTTTTCTAAGCGTAGCTTTTCCTGCGCGGAAAAATCAGGAATATTAGGAGGCTGAGGGGCAGATTCTAATGCCGCATCATTAGTGTTTTTGGTTCCATTCGTGCTTCCTAAAATATCGAAAATGTTAGTCTGTCCACTATCTCGATCTTTCGCCCGATCTTGCGCCCAACTAATTAATGCTTCTAGATTTTCAATCAGTTGCTTACGATTCGGTGAGATACTATCAAAAGCACCAGAGTAAATTAAGGCTTCCAAGGCTCTACGGTTAACAGCACGTAAATCAACGCGATCGCATAAATCCGCGAGTGACTTAAATGCACCATCAGTATTACGGGCATTTAAAATACACTCAATCGCCCCTTGTCCTAAATTTCGTACTGCTGATAATCCAAACAATATTTTGCCAGCTACAGGCGTGAAATCAATCTCAGAACAATTGATATCAGGTTGCAATACATCAATTCCCATGCTTGAGCAGGTACCGATATATTTCTGCACCTTGTCTTGGGTTCCACTACTAGCCGTGAGTAGTGCCGCCATATATTCAACGGGATAATTCGCTTTTAGGTAAGCGGTTTGATAAGTAACATAACCATAAGCTGTTGAATGGGATTTGTTGAAGCAATTTGATGCCACTTTCCCATTTGCCAAAATAAAGTTATGGTCACGTTCCACACCAATGTCATAAACGGGTTGAATCCCTAATGATTTACGATCAACAATTTTCACCACGTTTATTACTCCTAAATTTAGCCGTAACTTTGAAGAGTTAGTAGTTAAGGATTAAACAAACTACTAGCTACTAATACCAATTCTCCATGAAGATGCACTAAATTATAAGAGACAGAGGTAAGGGTGTAGGGGTATGGGAAATCGGTTTTGAGTAGAAGTGCATGAGAGCAGTGAAGAATTACAACACCGGCTGCGTTATGCAGTAACTGCTGCAACAAAGGAGCGGGTAATCAAAGTTTCGATTGAGGAAATGCATTCTACCTGTTATGCCTTCTTACCTGCTACTGGTTCAGCTATATTTTCCATATCGACCAGATTCCACTTTAAACCTTTGCTCCTATATATACGCTTCTGCAAATTTGGATAGTCACCGATATCATAGTCTAGCCTTTGACCAACTACTATACATTTGAATATAGAATTGCCTGTGTTTTTCAGCTTGTGCGGCTTACCACCAGCGCGATATCCAATAAAATCTCCTGCTTTAACTGGATAAACGCTTTCTCCAATTGTTGCCTCAGCTTCTCCTAAGAGAACGTATACGCACTCTTCTTCGTGATAGTGCATATGAAGCTCCGTTGATTCACGTCCAGGCTCTACTTCAATGATGTGGAAACCGATATTTTTTAAACCTGTCAAATCTCCTAAAGACTTATTCAGTCTGCGAGCATTGGAGTTGAGAAAATGTGTTTTTTCCAGCCCTTCATAAAACTCAATCTCTTCTTTGGTGACTAAATACTTTTCCATTTCTTGATACCAAGGTGCTAAAAAAATTTGATAGTGAACAAGCGAGGGATCTAAAGATGAATAAGACGGAAGTTAAAACAGGTTCAAGGCTTCCATCTCAGCAGAAGTGATCGCTTCTATTTGTGGATGGAATTACATCATCACCTCGTTATTAAGTGCAACCTTCCTAGAGAATTGGTATAACAATTTCCTCAAGACTTTAACAATCCTTCCTGAGTCAGAAATTCTTTTGCTACTTCTGCTGGTTCACGCTGTTTACCGCTTACCTCATAGTTTAGGCGTTGCATTGTCGCATCTGTCAGTTTAGGAGAAAGGGTATTGAGAGTATCACGAATACCCGGATTCTTATCCAACACTTCCTGACGCACAACTGGCGCAACTTGGTAGGGTGGGAATAACTTCTTGTCATCTTCTAGGACAACTAGCTTCAAGGCACTAATCTCTCCATCTGTGCCAAACGCTTCAACGACATCGGCTTCACCATTTTTTAAAGCTTGATACCTCAATCCAGGATCGAGAGGAATCAGTTTTTTGAATTCAAAGTTGCCATAGACTTTTTTAAGACCGGGCAATCCATCCTCACGCTCCTGAAACTCCGCTGTGCTGGCGATTGTGAGTTGATTTGCCTTCTTCACCATGTCGGAGATTGTCTTGATGCCATATTTTGCCGCATCTTCCTGACTCATCGCCAAGGCTTGAGTGTTGTTCATCGGCGCAGGCTCTAGCCAGACTAAGTTGTATTTTTCTTTATAAGCTTTGGCAACTGTGTCAAATACCTGCTTTTGGTCACTATTGGCAGGTTGCTTCAAAACTGTTAATAAACCTGTGCCAGTGTACTCTGGGTACAAATCAATTTGACCACTTTCAAGACCCGCTTGGGCGACGGGTGTACCTCCTAAGTTCAACTTACGTTCAACTTTGATGCCACTGTTTTCTAGGACTAGAGCATACATTTCGCCCAAAATGAATTGCTCGGTGAAATCTTTTGAGCCGACTTTGACTGTTTCACCACTACCACCACTCCCACAGGCAATTACGGTAAGAGTCGTCAGCAAGGCAAGTACAAGCAGAACAAATGAGCGACGAATTAGCTTCATGGCAAAGTTCGGATTTAGTTAGATGCAATTAATTTTAAATAGAGTAGCGTCATCTGTTAGACAAAAATCTGTAGTTATAGCGGTTCTCCTAAAGGATGAGGTACAATATTCTGGGTTTTCGGGAATGGGGAATAGGCAAGAAAGTAAGATGTACCTCACTGATACGAGCATCGCTATAAAAAAGCGATCGCTGTTTTTCCCCAGAAGTTAAGTGAGCGTACCCCAATGATAAATTGAGCCGTTGGAACCTCTCTAGCTATTCCCCGAATAGCACTAACGTCACTACTCCCCATAAATCGTTACAACGACTTTGCGTTGGCGTGGTTTGATGTCACATTCGAGGTGGAAGATTTGTTGCCAAGTTCCTAACTCTAGCTTCCCATTCTGGATAGGCACAGTTAGGGAAGGACCAAGCCAAGTCGCTTGCAGGTGGGAGTGTCCATTGCCATCGTGCCACATCTGCTCATGTCCATAGTCCCGACTCGGTGGAATGAGCTTATTTAAAATCTCAGGTAAGTCACGTTGCAGTCCTGGCTCAAACTCAATCGTACCAATTGCTCCCGTACTACCAATATTGAAGATGTGAGCCATTCCCGTTTTGATGCCGGAGTTCTTGACGATGGAATTCACCTTCTCAGTGATGTCATGCATATCGCCATGACTATCTGTGGAAAGGGAAATTTGCTCCTGATGAACCATGAGTTGAGTGTGTAGTGTGTTTCTTTGAGTCTAGTTTGGCTTTGTTTTTCCTTGTGGGATGAGACTGCGATATTTCTCTAAGACGTTAGTGATCGCTTTTACTCGTCGCATTTGATCGTCATAGACACATTGCCACTCGGTTGTCGGACGATTTTCTCTGGCACAGATGCCTATTAACCCCGTTGCCTTGTTTGAACCCCCTTCTATATCCATCTCATTATTGAAGTTGAGGTAGAAGGACGCAGTCCTTGCCCAAGCAAGCGCCTCAATTCCTTTCAATCCTCCATTTCGGGCAATCGCTAAGGCTTTTGGGAAGTAGCGGGAGTGAATTGGACTGGCTTGATTGTATAAGTCTGCTGTGTTCAGCACTGCTTCTAAGTCGAGATTTGGGTCGATTCCCGCCGCGTTTAAGTCAAATAGCTGGGTTGGCAGACCATTGAGCGCTCGTTCTAAGCATATCCGCTCTGCTAAGGCAATATCTCCCTTACTACGTCCTTGGTCGCTACAGGGACCATAGTTACTCACGACATCACCCCAACTTAAGTTTCCGGGGTCGGTGTGTCCAAAGTAGAACGGTGTCTGCTGCACATAGAGGGTACTGTCTTTTACAAGTAAGCGATAATTTCCCTCTGCCACACCAATCGCTACCATTCCTAATGATGTCGGAGCGGCAAACAGGGGAGAATAGCTTGTTAGGCTTTGCTGAAGGTCAAAAGGACGAGTGGGGACTTTTGAGTCACCTGCAAATTTCATTGAGCGATCGCGTCCAGTCATCGAAGTCGGCAGAGGGAATGTGGACAAATCCACCGCTTCAATCTTTCCTGGAGAGGTAGTCGTAGAGGGAATGCGATCGCTAGGCGTACTTGCTGATTGATTGAAACCCCGTCCTGAGAACAATAAAACGGCAAAGGCACCTGTCCCAACAAAGCTCAGTAACGTTACTCTGGATAACCAAACCCAATTAGACATGAATTACTCTTGAGATGTGTGACGGCTCAATTAATCTCCAACTCAACATTCTAGCGAGGATGAGAAAACCTTACTTTCGGATGTTCAATTGACCAGGGCTAAAATTTGAGAGATTGTTGCTTCCTCCTACAACCAAGTTGTTCTGAAAACATTGCTCATGACCACGTACAAAAAGCTAGTTAGCATCTACCTACCGGAGGAGCTTTATCAAGCCCTCATGTCCTATCAAGAGCAAAAAGGGTTGGAGGAGACTTCAAGCGCACTCAGCGAAATCCTGACTCAGTTTTTTGAGAGGGGCAATCAGGCGAAGCGTTATGCAACTTTAGCGCAGGTGGAAGGACTTGAGGGAAAAGTTACTCGCTTGAGTGAGCAAGTCGCACAACTTCGCCAGAGTATCGCGAGTTCTATGCTGACCCAAGCGGCTCTTGATCCATCTAATTTAAGTAATGAAGAGGCTCATATCCCTAACCTAGTACAGCCGACTACGGTAACGTTTGGATGTAATAGCTTTGATGAATTGGAAGATGAACCGGACGAAGTTTTGACTGACTTCATTGAGCCAGAAAAACCTCCATCATTATAAATGGTATAAGCTTCCTGTAGGAGCAACAGTAGAGGCTGGTTCTCCCACAAAATGTAGTGTATGTAAGACCCCGCTCAGTGCCTCAAATTTACATCAAGTCTGGATTTCACTTAAGGTGGCTACAGATGTTTTGCCGCTTCTTGTCAATGCCTATTCAAAAGTCTGTCTTGACAAACTTCCTCGTCCCGACTACTAACACGCCCGACCTAGCTCTACCTCAACCTAACTTTTAGCATTTCGCCTCGACTTCTTTCGGCACAATGAGTTCAATATTAAGTAAGTTGGTACAGCTAAGTGTTTAGGCTGAGATAAGCATCCTCTGTTGAACCACAAATATGAAAAAGAAACGTCCACAACAACAAGTAACACCCCCAACCAAGGGATTGAATATTCTTGCACTTAAGCGTTCAGCTTCCCAAGTCGAGCCGTCACAGGAACAACCAGCAACGCTAGAAATTGAAAAGCCTGAAATAGATGCGGTCTCTACCCCGGAGCCAGAGGCACACAACCCAGTGGATGAGCTTGCTCCTGCCTCTTCTTCCATTTCCACCTCTTCCCCTGAGAGTAATGCGATCGCCTCTGACCCAGAATCGACCCAGTCGCCAATCCCCGACCCAGTCACCGCTGACCCAGAACAGAACCCGGAGCCAGTGCCCGACTCCATCGCCTCTGACCCAGAATCGACCCAGTCGCCAGTACCCGACCCAGTCGCCTCTGACCCCGCTGAGGCGGTCTTATTTCAAGCGGTTGGCATAATCTTCGGTAACATAACCAGCGAGGAGGACAAAACCTTTGTGACAATCGGTGAAAAGTCCTATGCACTCTATTATGCCAGCACCCACAAGCGGGCTTATGAGGCGCTTAAAAAAGAGATTACTTGTACCGGGATTACCCAGCAAAAGTTAATCGTCTATCCCAGGATTACTCACTTCCCTGGAGGAAAACAGCCCTACCGCCTAGCCTTCCAACTGGCAGGGTTTGTCGGTCACTCGGTGTCTGGAGAGGGAATTGAGAGTGTTCTGGAAGAAAACGAGTTCAAAATCTGTGGTTTATGGCAGTTCATTCCGGTTTGTCGGGTACCTTGCATCTCAGTATTTAAAAACTTTGATAAGCAACGGCTTGAGTACATCAAATCGGCACCCTTGGACAAAAAAGTAAACTTCATGAAGGCATCTCACATTCCGGTACTCTGGCGAGATGCCCCTGTGCCCCCATTCCGGTTCAACAAAAACCTGGATAAAGAGACTCAGGGCAAAGCGTCCTTTGTGCAGATCAAAGCCCGGTTCAACAGCGCAAGCGACAACTTTGAGTTCGTATCGCTTTTAGGAATCCCTTCTGAGTCGCCACCTAATTACCTAAAAGCTGGTAAGAAGGATAAGCAAGAGGCAGCGAGGACAAAACTTGCGGCATCAAAAGCTCGGAAGCCCTTTTCCAAGCCAGTTTCAGGCAACAACGCTGCCCAACCCAACCCTGGTGCTACCTCCAAGCCTAAGCCTAAGCCTAAGCCTAAACCCAAGGTTGACACGCCTCAATAAAGGAGGCGACGCTCTTGTGGAGGCAGGGCACAGATACTTGAATTAATTCTCAAATATATTGGCTCCTTTGAAACTCCATCTAAGTGCTTCCAGAGAAGAGTCAGAAGACAGGGGGCGAGTGCCTGTTTACACTTCATTAATTCTTCATGAATGGGGGGTGACACCCCTCATTCCTAAAGGTAATAATAAGGTTATTAGATGCACCCTGATGACTGAGAGAGCCGCCTAAAGTGACTCTCTTATTTTTTTTGCAAAGCCTTTGCCCTCGTTAGCCGATTCGATGAAGTGATCGCCTTGACTGTCGTCTGTACTCATTTATCGTGGGAGACTTATCCACCCCCAGACCACTACTAGTTATGGGTTGGTCACAATTGAAGAGTTCTAGTGCTTTCCGGTTGCGTTCCTAAGTTTGGATACGCAACGTTAGGCAAACTGTACCCGTAGCAGATTGGGGGACTCGCCAGGAGATAAGCGATCGCTTAATCCTCTCAATCACGGCTAACTCTTTGAGCGTTGAAGCCTCCTCATCCAACACAATTCGGCCAACACGACCTTTATTCACTACAAACTCGAAGACAATTTCACCACTGAATCCAGAAGGTAAATTTAGTTGTTGTAGATGTCGCGTTAGATCTGCCACTGCTGCTTGATCCAATCCCGTGACGATGACGACTTGCAGTTGGGCATTACTTCCCACTGATCTTGAAGAAGACAAATCCTCATCATCAATCATTTGACCGATTAAGGTAACTTCCTCATCATCAATTATCCCAGGATCAATTAAGGTAGTATCAAATGCATCTAGACACTCTTGTTCTGGAGCCGCGAAACTCTCAAACTTCGGTGCCGCTGAGCTTCGAGCACGAAGCCTCGCCATCCGGGGCTGCATACGAGCAAGATTAGCGCTGCCAAAAATTCCCTGATAGTTAACGCCTTGGGGCATCTCAACAGGAACTTGCATTGAGATAGATTCGCGTTCTGGCTCGACACGCACATCATCACTCACAGCAACAAAAGCGGTATATTGCGATAACAACTGATACGTCAAAGCTGTATCCGTAACTGCCTCAACCCCAGCCTTTGTTTCATAGCCGAACATTTGCTTCATCAAGTCTTTAATCCGCGCCCGTCCCCACAACTGGGCAATAGCAGGATTGCCAGCTTCCTCAAAATTCAGGTTAAATGTCTTTTCGTAGTGAGTTCCACCTGCCGCCGTCCCTGTGATGCGGAGAGTACTAGGCGTGGGATCTTCTGGTAAAGGGGAAACTCGCCCAAACAGAACTAAAGGCTCTTGGGCAAACAAGTCAGGAGGTGCAGAAGGATAAATTATTGCCTCCCCTGTACCTTCAAACACAACTTGAATATTCGTCAGGACAGGATTATTGATTTGGCGAAAGAACTTCTCGGCAACCTCCTCTGTCGGTTCATTTTGACGAACAACTTGAGATGTCCCCGACCAATCTCTGCAACGCGATTGAGCAAAAATCGGTTCGGTGAACTGCCGACACCAAAGCTATAAAGGCGATTTCCCGGTTGCAGCTTTTGTTGTACCTCGGCAAGAATTTCGTTGTCATTGCCAATGTAGCCATCTGTTAGCAGCACAATACTTCGCAAACGCCCTGCTGGTGCGGCAGGAAAATTCAGTACCGCACGAATGCCATTGAGTAAGTAGGTGCCACCATTCGCTTGCAATTGATTGATGTAGTTTATTGCCTTTGTACGGTTCTGCGCTGTATTGGGCAGAGGGTGGGTCGATAACTGAGTCGTGGTATCGGAAAAATCAATAATCGTGAACGTGTCGTCAGGATTTAGCCCATTGATAAACCGACGCATCAATTCCTGAGATTTCAGCAAGGGGTCACCATGTTGAGAGCCAGAAGTATCCATTAGGAACACAACATCCTTGGGTACAATCTCATTACTGCGGTAGTCCAATGCCGGGATAAGATAAACCGTGAAGTGACCGCCTCGTTCATCTGACTGGCTAAGTACCGTTGCTTGGGTGTTGTCACTACTCACCTGATAACGCACAATCAGGTCTTTGTTGGGAATCGTGTCTTCCTTACCCAGTTTCACCCGCACAATTTGCCCATCCTGTTCAATTGTGAGTTGGTGAGAAGTGGAGCGAACGTTACTCACTGGCACACCCGCATCAATCTCTACTGTTACGCCGATGTCATGCCCTGAGCGAGTTTCAGGAGGTATCACAGGCGGAGTGATGCGCGAAGCATCGGGAACTTGGTCAGTATCACCACTTTCATCAATCGCTGTACCAGGAATGAACCGAGGACCAACAACCATCGGGAAGACAAATTCATAGTCGCCACCTGTAAATTCCAGGCTGTCGGTGTAGCGGATGGTAACGTCTATTGCTTCGCCGGGTTTGATGTTCGCGAGAGATTGGGTGAAAATATTGTCTCGCTCTTGCTCTAATAAGCCAGCCGTTCGCCCCTCTCGCCGCGCTTGTTCGTAAATTTCTTTGGCTTCTTCCCGCTTTTTGATGTTGCCTTTGATAATACGCTCACCAATTTTAATTTCCATGTCATCCACTGCCGCCTCATCCGGCAACGGAAATACATAGATGGCTTCTAATGCTTCAGTGAAGGGATTTTCAAAGGTCTGCGTCACCTCTACTCGTGACAGATTTCCGGCAATTTTGCTAAGAACTTCGGTATGTTTTAGCGGGAAGGCTAACTGTTTTTCGCCAGTTTTGACATATAAGCCTCCTAGCGACGGCTTGGAGTGTAACGGAGCATTAGCGGGCATAAGCATTTCCCTCAACAATTAGAACGCTAACCGTTGCCACGGTTCCAAGTGGCAGTTTCACCCATGTTAGCCCTGAACTTTAATCGCTTCTAGGAAAGTTGAAGAAGTATTAAATATCATTGGCATTTACTTGTAGAGGTTGGCACGAAAAAGAGTGCATCTCTGGGGCTAACTTGAATGCCTCCCCTTTGCTTTGTTCCCCATCTTGTGATGTATTTCTGACCATCACCACCTTTACCAATTGCCATCGTAAAGTTATAGCGCACTTCTTGGTAACAGCCAACTTTTAAACCTGGCATTTTTGCTGCCTTCACATCAAAAAATGCGCCAGCTTTATTGATGATTGCCAAACCCTTATCACCACGTTCAATAAAAAGCATATTGGGATTATCGGCACCTGGCGCGATTTCATTACCGTTACGGAAGTATTGCGACTCACCTATCATTTTCTGGTGGAAGTAAACACCAGATTTGGTAATCGAATTCTGTACATCATCGCGGTAGACAATTGGAAATCCTTCCTGACGGGCAAGGACAAAAGCATTGGCTAGCATCGCATCTTCCTGGCTAGAAAATTTGAAGCCGATTTGATTGGTTGCTATGTCATGGTTTTGGGCAAACGTAACTGCTTTTGTTCCCGGTAGGGCTTTTCCTGAACTTACTGGATTGATAAGCGATCGCAAATCACCGCCTAAACTAAAAGCCTCAATCATTGCACTCACTAGATGAAAGTCTGTTACTGAAAATACGCCTGTATATTCGTTGCTTTCTTCAAGTGTTTGTCCAATCACTTCGCCATAAACAAACTTATCTGCTGGTACTACTGTCAGTACATCACGAAAGTAGTCAGGTTCAATATGCTTTGCGGCATCAAACCGGAAACCATCAGCACCAAGCACTACAAGCTTCTTAAGGTAATTTTTGGCTTCTTGCCTAACATGAGGCAAATTAGTATTCAAATCAGGAAGATTACAGTTAATCCAACCTTGTGTCACCGAAGCGCGGTTATTGTAGTCGATACAATTTTTTGGATGAAAATCTTGGGGTGAGAACTGAGGATATTTCAATGTTTTGACATATTCCCCATAGTTCGCCATGTGATTGAGAACCACATCGACAATTATCTTCATCTTCCGACTATGGGCTGAGTCAATGAGTGCTTTGAGGTCTTTTTCATTCCCTAAAGGACTTTCAAGTACAGTATGGTCAATCGGTTGATATCGCGCCCACCAATCGGATGCTGGATTACTCTTCTGAGGTGGCGAAATTTGGATGTAGGTAAAGCCTTGCTTTTGAAGCTCAGGAAGTTGTTTTTTGACCTCCCGTAGCCGCATATCAAATGCTTGATAAATTACGTCAGCACTAGCAACTTTTCCCTCATTGCCTCTAGAAGAACCATAAGGAGGAGTTTCATGTTCGGTAACTTCGCTCAACGATGCTTGACAGGCAGACGTAACACAAAAAACAAGAATAAAAGCTATACAGAAATTGAGTAGTAATTGAAACAGTCTGTGCATGAACAACCTTTCAAGTGAGTCAGGCAAGTAGCTATAGCAAAAGGCAGAAGGCAAAAGGCAGAAGGCAGAAGGCAGAAGGAATGCATATTGACGGGTCAAGGTTTCAGTATTTGGTGAGCGTCAAGAGTCGCCTTGGCGACTGCTATACAGTCACTAAAAGACAATTTTTACAACAAAAAGCCTCGGTGTAAGTACCGAGGCTTTTGACTTATAGCTCTATGAGCCTATTTGTAGATTTGGTCAAAATGTAGGCTGACACAGTACCAGTCGTTTCCCAATCTACCCCAACCAGGAGTAAAGCTATGACAATAGCTTGGCTAGTTGCGTTCAGCCTACTTATGCAAAGTAAAATCAGTCACTTTGCAGATACACCCAAAGTAAACTCTGTTTTTTCTTACAACACCCTTAGACCAGGAGCAGTGCTTCTATGAAAAGAGACATACTCTTATCTAGAAAGAACAATTATAGCGTAATACAACCTAATTGCTCATTGTTTCTTTAACGGTCTCAATGCGATCGCTTACCGAAGTCTTGGATCGAATTGATTGGTCGATGCAAAGTTTACCGTAATTCAAGGCTTCTTCAAGTGTGTAAAAGCAGAACGGCGCACTGTAAGAATGTCCTTCTGGGTCAATATAGTCAATAGCGATACCGTTTAATTCTTCGCTCGTGACTAGATTCCATTCCTTGTAACTCATCATTGCCCTAACCTCCATTAGTTTGTAGCGGTTTACGAGGTGGGTCAGGCAGCAGAATATCCCTGCAACTGGTGTTACAGATATCTACTTAGGAGACCCCAAGGACTACGGCTTGTAAAAGCTTATGCCTATGGTGCTCCTCCCATTGCCGACGGAGTTAGCTGACGGGCTAAGACTGGAAGGTGTCTCTCTTGGTTACAAGATTAGCCCCACGATTTGGTTCCTCCGCTCTTTATCTGGCGTTCTGAAATGATTACGTTTGCCAGATAAAAATTAGGCTACCCACTGGAAAATAATAATTAAAATATTAGGGTAAGATTCGGCGTTTGTCAAGAACCAAAATCAAGGAAGACGCTAAACTTAATACTTCCATGTATGGGCATGAAATAGTTGAGAAGCAAGTCGTAGACCGAAACTCTTCCTTCTCCCCTACACCCCAACTATGCTAGTTAAAATGCAACTACAAGACAGATTTATTGGGTGTTTAATCTATGCGATCGCTAAAAAAAGCAGCATTTAACGCAGTACCAATTCTTACTCTCATCCTGACAGTAGTAGCATCCATCCCACCAAACACAGGCATTGTAGGAAGATACAGAATGCTCAGAATTCAGTAGGGTTGCCACCTCATCTCTCCTATCCGCTGAAGGGTTACGTGCTTCCTGGTTCAGTATCTGTTGCAGTTTGTCAGAAACACGCTCTAACCCATAGGTTTGTGCCACCATAAAACCCTCTTAATGCTATTTAACTTAATTTTTTCTGGAATCTTCCTAAACAGAAGAGATTGTCTAAAAGATACGGAAGTTGCCAGTCTCAATGTTCACTTCAAGATTACCAAGCCTTGCCAAGGATTTTCTCTGGCTGCAATGTTTCTTCTTTGATTGAAATGTTTCTTTGAAATTGTCAAAAAAATCCGCTCTTGTATTAGCTACCTAGCATCAAGAGCGGATGGGTTTAATTGTCTTTATTGCCTACCTAGCAGATAGAGGGGGTAATCTTAGCCAACAGCTTGGAGCAACAACTCTTGCCGCTTGCTAGGCAATACCTTCACTTGACCATCAGCATCAACATCAACCAAGGCTGTATCTCCATCGTTTACCTGACCAGAGAGCATTGCCTCCGCCAAGCTATCTTCTAGAAGGCGCATGATGGCGCGGCGTAACGGTCTTGCACCATAGTTGGGATCGTAACCTTGTTCTACCAAGTGGTCTTTGAACCGTTCTGTGACTTCCAGTGTGATTCCCTGCTCAAGTAAGCGTATTGAGATTTCACGGAGCATGATGTCAGAGATTTGCTTAACTTCATCTCTGGTTAGCTGCCGGAAGACGATAATCTCGTCAAGGCGATTGAGAAACTCAGGGCGGAAGAATGATTTAAGGTTTTCATTCACTTGTTCACGGATACGGTTGTACCGTGCCTCAGATTGGTTGTCGGAGGAGTCAAAGCCGAAACCACTACCACCTTTTTCGATCGCCTTAGAACCGATATTAGAGGTCATGATGATCAGCGTGTTCTTGAAGTCTACGGTGCGACCTTGAGCATCGGTTAAGCGACCGTCATCCAAAAGTTGCAGTAGCACGTTGAATACATCAGGATGGGCTTTTTCGATTTCGTCGAATAGCAGCACCGTGTAAGGCTTGCGTCGAACAGCCTCGGTAAGTTGACCGCCTTCGTCATAGCCAACAAATCCTGGAGGCGAACCAATCAGCTTACTGACTGTGTGGCGTTCCATGAACTCAGACATATCGAACCTAATCATTGCCTCTTCTGAACCGAAGAAGTATGCCGCTAGAGATTTAGCGAGTTCCGTCTTACCGACTCCAGTAGGACCAGAGAAGATAAAGCTAGCGATTGGGCGATTAGGACTCTTCAAGCCTACCCGCGCCCGACGAATCGCACGAGAGACAGCACTAACAGCTTCCTCTTGACCAATCAGTCGCTGATGTAGGGTGTCTTCTATGTGCATCAGCAGTTCTGATTCGGATTCAGTCAGCTTGCTTACAGGCACACCCGTCCAAGAGGCGACGATATGGGCGATATCTTCTTCGTCAACAATTGGCGTAAGGGAATTGTTTTGTTCCTCTGTGTTCTCAACAAGTGCTTTTAGTTGAGCTTCAAGTTCCAATTCGCGATCGCGTAACTGTCCCGCCTTATCAAAATCCTGAGCTTTGACTGCCTCATCTTTCTCTTTCGTGCAGCAACGCAGTTCCTTCTTCAGTTCCTTGGTTGCAGGAGACGATTGGAAGTGCCTCAAATGAACACGGCTTCCAGCTTCATCAATCAAGTCAATTGCTTTATCAGGTAGGAAGCGATCTGAGATGTAACGGTCTGAGAGCTTCGCAGCCGCTTCTAGGGCATCATTAGAGATTTCAACCTTGTGGTACTGCTCGTAAGCGTCGCGCAGACCGTGCAGGATTTCAATGGTGTCACCCACCGAAGGTTCTCCGACCATTACTGGCTGGAAACGACGCTCTAGAGCCGCATCGCGCTCGATGTGCTTGCGGTATTCATCCAGCGTGGTCGCTCCTAAGCACTGCATCTCACCTCGTGCTAAAGCAGGCTTAAGAATATTTGCGGCATCCATGCCACCTTCAAGTGAACCTGCACCAACTAGGGTATGGATTTCGTCAATGAACACGATGATGTTCCCCGCTTGACGCACTTCCGCCATGATTTGCTTGATGCGCTCTTCAAAATCACCCCGATAGCGGGTACCTGCCACTACTGAACCCATATCCAGCGTGAATACCTGCTTATCTTCCAACAGGTCAGGGACATTTTTGCTCACAATGCGTTGAGCTAAGCCCTCTGCGATCGCTGTTTTACCAACTCCTGGCTCCCCGATTAACACAGGGTTGTTCTTGGTACGACGACCCAAAATCTGGATTACCCGTTCAATTTCCTTCGCACGACCGACAACCGGGTCAAGTTTGCCTTCTGCGGCAAGTTGCGTCAGATTGGTACCAAACTCATCCAAGGTGGCTTTAGCCCTTGAGGTACCGCCCATCATTGAAGGGTCTTGTCTAGTCGATGTGGAGGCGGCAGCTACTTCGCCTAATGCCCTAATGACTTGTGTGCGGACTTTCGCTAAGTCAACGTCAAGATTTTCAATTACTTTGGCAGCAACACCTTCTTTATCCTGAGTAATTGCCAACAAGAGGTGTTCTGTACCAATATAGTCATGTCCAAGTTGACGAGCCTCTTTGAAGGCTTGCTCGAAAATACGTTTAGCTTTGGGGGTGAAGGGAAGTTCAGACTGAACATAGCGAGAGCCACGACCAATAGTTCTCTCAACTTCTTCCCGTGCGTTTTCTAGGTTAATGCCCAACTCAGCCAGCACAATCGCCGCAACACCCGTTCCTTCTTCAATCAACCCCAAGAGAATCTGCTCGGTTCCCACAAGATTGTGTCCCAGGCGACGTGCTTCTTCCTGAGCGAGCATGATGGCTTTGATGGCTCTATCTGTGAAATGTTCAAACATGGTGGGTTCACCTTACCGAGCGGTTTAATAATTGGGTGAACTGAACATCACCCTTATATAAAGTTTTATGTACTTCGTAAATACAATGTATCCCTCTAAGGTGGACTTTGCTCAGTGGGCACAACCGTAATCCTTAGGAGTGCTTGCCGTCTCTTCCGGAAGACGGACGTGCTTGGCTGCCCTATCGGTATCAGCTTTTATTTGGATGAAATAGAGCTACTTTGTTCGGGAGCATCCTAATTGTGCAAATACATTTTCTTGTGGGACAAGCCGGAAAGCCTGTCAAAGCTATAGGGCGGGCAGGATGCCCACCCCACAATAAATCTGCCTATTGAGGACGGGGCAGTTCATTAAGCGTTTCACTGGTCACTTGAACTTCCTTAATCTTCACTCTTTCAGGACGACCTAGACCAGCAGTAATCGCATAGCTTTGAGCCAACAGTCTGAGCCAGAGAGCAGGATAACGATTTTCTACCCAAGGCTGTATACGCCGGATGAAACTAGGGAACCAACCTCTGAGTAACCAGCTAACTAAGGCGTAAGCTGTGAAATTGAAGTAACTACCTAGCCAGCGAAAGATATCTTTTGAACCCGCCAGTTCCCAAATCCAAGGTAAGAGTGCAGGGTTTCTCCCTGCTGCTTTCAGTGCAAGTCTGTTGAAGGTGAACCAGTCGGCGCGGTCTTTGATGAAGTTGTCGGCAACAACTGGGGGTTCGTCTGCTAACAGCCCGAAGAAGGTATTGAGCATTGAATTAAGCCGCTGAGGTGGCAGGTGGCGGCCTGTAGGCACCATCATGCCTTTGGAAAATAGCCAGGTCACTGAGACGTTGCTTTGATAGGCACGAATCTGATTCAAGTCTTGGGCACTAAGAAGGTTATGCCGTAGCGCAGTGTCCAAAAGGTTAGTAAGGCGGTAAAGATTGCGAATCAGGGAGCCAAAGCCCGTGAAAACTAGGGGAGACTGGAGTGAGGCAGCATCGCCGACGGACACAAGGCGATCAAATGCAACAATGCGATCGCGACTTCCTACACTAAAATGTCCTGGAATGTAGCCAAACGTCGGTTTCTTCCACACCAGCTTTTCCATGTCACAGCGACGGTACTCTGGGAGAATCGTGAAAAAGTCTTCATACATCTCCAGCAGTGAGCCAGGATTCCTCGGATTCACCTGATGGTAATGAAATAAATAAATGGTGAGTTCTTCACCCGCACCGGGGAATAACTCCCAAATTAGCTGGCGCCCTCGTGAGACATCTCCATGGCTATAAAGAACATCGCCATAATCAGAATCCCACACTCCCCGCTCAAACCCCTTTGCAACCACAGCCCCTACAGTTGGGCAAACACTATCAAAAGCACGACCACCATTCAACTGCCATGCGATCGGTGAAGCGGTTCCCATCGCATCGACTAACAGATGCCCCCTAGCTTGTCGATGCGCTTGACTTGGCAGGTGTTGCAGTTCAACGACGACTTGATTGGGATGAATATCTGCCCGGATAAACTCTGTCTCATCCCAAATTTCTCCACCAGCTTTTCTAAGCTTTTCGCTACATAGCTGTAACAGTTTCTCAGAATCTAATGCGACATTGAGGACTGTAGGCGTATGCAAAACAGCGGCTTTGAGATGAGGTGGATTGTTGCCATCAAAGAATTTATTAAAGCCATCAACGTATTCTCTAGCAATGAGGCTCTCAAACTCTGCTGAAGTAAATAAACCTAGCTCAATCAAGCTTTGGAACTCATCCCGTGAGATATTCCATTCCCGGTTCATCCGTCCAAAGGGTAGTCGCTCAATGAGCAACACTCGATAACCCAGTCGTGCCATAACAGCAGCATGGATGACTCCCAAAGCACCGCCGATATAGATTAAGTCGTAACTGGGATGTTCAGGTAAGTTCTCCCCATCTCCCGATTTACCCTTCTGAGAAAATATGACTTGCTTGGGCTTTTGGGGATTACGGACTCCCTCACGCCATTGCTTCTCCCACCAGTAGACGCGGTTGAGGTCATATTCCCCATTCGGCATTTTTTGAAAGAAATGGACAGTCTGAGGATAATATGCCGCTAAGGCTTCAAAGATTGATTGCTTGGATAAATCAACGGCTGGTGGTTCAGGATATTGGTAGGGAAATTGACTTCTCAGACTACGCTCAAGCTGTTGTAAGATTTGATGCTCACCTCTAATAGACTCAACAGCCCAGCGAAAGGCTTTAAGGTAGGTCGTTCGCTGCACTGACCAAAGAAATACGGAAATTTCCGGAATCGTTTCCGTCGCCGCTGTAGGATTTTGATTGCTGGAAGTTACACCCTCGAATTGCAAACGGATACCGTCACGAGTAATAATTTTCTTCCCACGCTCAGGCTGCCATTCCTGTTGTAACCAGGTGCAGACGGCATCTGTATCCGGGGTAGGTAATTCTACGTAGAAAAGTTCTTTCATCTTGGTGATCTCATCGGGTAGTCAATTACGAAAGAAGACGGAGGTCAAAAGCGGACAAAATACGCTAAGCTTCCGGATACTGATTTGTTTAAGATTAGAAAAAAAAGTTTACACGTTTCTCATTTTGTTAATGTAAGGGGTGCCGTTGTTAACTAGCCATGAATTATCCCATCCCAGTTAGCCCTCAAGAAATTGTGGCTCTACGTCAAAAACCCGTCGATGAAGAATTGGTGGCGGCAGCGATCGCGGGTGTCATTCAGATAGCTCGCCAACAGGGACAGTCTCTAGACGATTTAACCGCCGAAGTGCTAGCGGAAGATACTTTACTTGACCAGGCCCAAAGACGCTGGCTCAGTGATATTGTGGCGCAAGCCTGGGAAAGTCTGCCGCCAGTTGTGAGATCACAATAATGCCTAAGCTCAGCCGAGAGTTAATTTTAGCTTTGCCGTCTAGGGTGCGAGAACACCTGCTGCCACTACTGTTGACGATTCGGGTGGCTGGATTTTTGCTAGCTGCCCTAGGTTTGTGGTTATTTAGTGCGATCGCTGATGAAATCCTCGACAAAGAAAGCTTTACATTTGATAAGGAAATTTTACTGACTCTTAAAGAATTACATACCCCGGTGCTGGATAAAGTCATGCTAGGTTTTACCTTCCTGGGGGAACCAGTAATTTTACTGATAGTGTGTCTGGTTATCGGCACTTGGTTACTGACGCGAGGACAGCGATCGCAAGCTACAATTCTCATAATTGCCGCAGCGGGTGCCATTGCGTTAAACAATTTGCTCAAAGTACTATTTGGTCGGGCAAGACCAATGCTCTGGGAACGAGTTGTCGATGTCGGACAGTACAGCTTCCCCAGTGGTCATGCCATGATTTCAATGGTGATTTTTGGGATAATTGGCTACTTAGTGAGTTCCAAGTTTCCCTTGTGGCGGATAGGGATTATCAGCTTAACGATTCTGTTAGTAACAGGGATTGGCTTAAGTCGGCTGTATCTTGGTGTTCACTGGCCGACTGATATCGTTGCTGGGTACGCCGCAGGCTTAGTTTGGTTAATTACCTGTATTTTTAGTTTGCAAGTCTGGCAGGAACGACGTGCAGTTGCTCAAAAACCTGGGAATGAAACACTTAGCGACGGCTAGTGATACTAATTTTTTAGTTAAAACTATCACTCCTTAGTTTGTAATCGCTTCACTAGATCGGAAAAAGGCTGCCAATTATTGTCCTGTGCGATCGCATCCCAAACTTCTTCAATCATAGGTCGAAGTAACGCCGTTTTGGGGTTATGATGCCGTAATCGCTTAGCAATATTCTCCAACTCAACCGCTGATAGACTCTGTAATGCGTGATGGTATGTCTGTCGCCATTTGTCTAAAAGTGTACGCTGCTCATCTGTTTCCAAGAACGATGCACTACTGAAAATCTGTGCCCTATCATCTCGCCAGCTAGAGTTAAACTGTTGTGCGAGTTCCGCAAAGAAGGCGTGATAGCCGACTTGACTATCTTTGAGAAATTGAATTGTATCACCCACTACTGCGTCGGTTTGTGGTTCTGGCAGCACGTCAAAGCCTAACTTATTGAGCATTAACTGCCCATAAGCGTTGTAAAAATGGTCATCAAACGTTGCTAACGCCGCTTCCATATCCGGTTGGGGAATTACCGCCCCTAAGGGTAGCTGAAGCATCTCTAAGTTCAACTTACAAATCCCCGGTTGATTGCTGTAACTGTAGCGCCCGTAATAGTCAAAATAAGCAGCCGTAAACTCTGGGTTATAAGTTGGGATAAAGGCATAAGGCCCATAATCAAAACTTTCCCCCGTGATTGACATATTGTCCGTGTTCAAAACAGCATGACAGAAACCAGCCGCCATCCACTGCGCCACCAGTTGAGCAACACGTTCTACTAACTCGGCATAAAACTGTATATATTGCTCCTCATCTCTTGCCCCCCCCTTAATCTCCTCATCTCTTATTCCCTTAGTAAGGGGGGCTAGGGGGGTAATCTTCGGGTAATACTGCTCAATCACATGATTTAACAGCTTTTTGATCAAATCTGGACGCTTGAAATAGTGCAACCGTTCAAAAGTGCCAAACCGGATGTGGGAACGACTAAAACGTATCATCACAGAAGAACGGGTAGGAGACGGTTCATCTCCCCGCCACAAATCTTCACCCGTCTCAATCAAACTTAGACATCGGGACGTGCGAACACCGAGGCTGTATAGCGCTTCTGCTGCAAGCACTTCCCGAACACCACCTTTAAGCGTGAGTTTCCCGTCCCCACCTCTAGAGTAGGGGGTTGTTCCAGAACCCTTTGTCCCAAAGTCGTAGAGTTCGCCATCGGTTCCTCGCACTTGACCGTAGAGAAAGCCTCTACCATCCCCTAGCCTGGGGTTATATTCGCCAAACTGATAGCCGTGGTACCGTAGTGCCAAAAAGGGTCGCACGCCCTCGAATTTGCCAAAGGCTTGGATAAAATCAGCGTCGGTGACTTCTTTGGGGACGAGTCCCAGTATCGGTAACAGGTGGTCATTGCGAAACCTCAAGATATGCTGAGGAAATTCTGCTGCTGCTACTTTGTCAAAGTAGTCAGTTCCCAAGGATTCCAAGGCGGGTTCGTAGTTGAGGGAGAGGAACATATTCAGGTCATCGGTTGATAGCAGTACACTTGACAATAGCGATTTCCTACCCTTAGATAACCTCTCTAGGGAAAGGGTTCACTTAAGTTTCATGCAAGCTAGGAGTTAAAAATGCCAGACTCGATCATGTTTCAGGAAGACGCTTTTGTTGTTCTGGAACCCAATCAACCAGAGCAATTCCTGACACCAGAAGAATTACTAGAAAAACTCAAGGCAATTTTAGCGACTCGTCAGGATGACTTGCCGCGAGATTTGCAGAAGTTTGCTTCTGTAGAGGAACAAGCTCAGTATTTGATGGAAACGTCTTGCGATCTTGATGTTGGCCCTGGACAGTATTTACAGTGGTACGTTGTGCGGATGGAAAAGTAGAGAGGTTACAGGGAATGTCTCTAGACGCTGGTTGCTTCTTGAGGAGTGGTAATTAAGGCGACATCAATGCGATCGCTTTCTGGCTGTGTGATCTCAACTCGAACACCAGGACCAAAAAATTTCTCAACTTTTTCCCGTTTTTGCTGCCAAGTCTCAAAGGAAATAAGCGGGGAGTTAAACTCCAACACTAAAACATACTCACCATCCACTTCAGTTTCTCGTAAGCCGATCAAAACTGGTCTTTCCTCATCGGTGGGTGATAACTTCAGCGCTTCAAGGGAACTATCTAGATGGGCTTCTTGACCATAACGATACCGTGTAACATCGTCACGAATTTGGTTTTGAGTGGAAGTGGCTTTAAGCGATCGCAGTTTCAGCACCTCAGGCGTGGTTGGCTGGCTGAAGGGTATCGGCTTTAATTCCGAGGCTTTGAGGGCAAGACCTCCGAGTAAAAGGGGAATTCCGTAGAAGAATCCTGCCAGATTTAAGGTTGCATTGGCGGTAGCATAGGCGATGAAGCCTGTGATGGTGAGAACACCACCGACCCACAAACCCAATGTTCCTAGAGAAGTTTGAGGTAATATTTTCACACTGATTATCTCTCCTAGCATCTACTTCAGATTCATTATCGTTGGCTGTGGGTGACTTCTGAAGTGTCTAGCCTATAGTTGTATTTATCTGCCATCCTTTATCCCTAGCCCAGTCTTCAATATGATTAAGGAAGAACGCCAGCACGCTACAGAAAAAAGTAGCACCATCCTCGACCAGCTCAATTCCCTGAAGCAGGAGGATGAAACTCTGTATAACATTTTGGCTGTAGATGTTTGGGCGTTAGCCAAGACTATGGATGAGTTTCAACCAGGCTTCTGGGCTGCTTTTATGAAAAATCGTGATAAAGCACTGAAGCGATTTATTTCAGAAGTTATCAAAAACAAGCCTGCAAACCCGAAACGTCCGCCTTTCCTGCGCTAGTCTTGTCAGTATCTAGATATAAAGAAAGGTAACGTAAGCCAATGATGGACCCACAAACACTTAAGGAACGGATCGCCCTGATCGAAAGCCATCGGGAATCTCTAGTGCAGCTTTTGGAAAAGCCAGATTTAGGCACACTAAGAATTGATGTCAATCAGGCGCTGGAAGAACTAGATGACCTAATTGAGGAATTTAAGCGTACTTTCCCGGAAACAACAGGAGCTAGCTAACTGTAGCTGCTCAAAATTGCCGCTCTTACACTTCTTTTGCTAGAGCGGCAATTTTTATTGTCCGGTGTAGCTTTGGTTGTTATTTCCGTCAGGGGATTGAGGACTGCGGCTACCCACTTCCTTGACGATGTTGATTAAATCTTTGGTAGCAGTGTCCTTCTTACAGAAGAAATCAACCCTAGCGGTTTGGCTCATGACTTCAATCTGGGGGTCATCCACTGAAGAATAAGCAATGATTTGAGTATTTGGGTTAATGCCTTTGATATGGGTAGAAGCGCTTAAGCCATCCATCACAGGCATTTGTAAGTCGAGGATGACGACATCAGGACGATAGCGCTCAACCATTGCGATCGCTTCTTTCCCGTTGCTTGCCAAACCAACCAGTTCTATGTCCCTCTGGTTAGATAGCGCCAGCTTCAGACTGAAGCGAGTTAGCTCATGGTCATCAACAACAAGAACACGCAAAATAGGGTTCTGACAGGACAACATGGTACAGATATAGTAAACGTTATATTACCGTTCGATTCCACAGTTTACTAGATAAGAAGTCTTTGCTGCCTCTACCGTTTGAGTGAAACCTTAAGTATAAAGATGCTCTGACCTAAGCCACAAGGAGCAGAGCAGAATTACTGAAATATAAAACTTTTCTTAATAATTCTTATAGTTATTGTGATTTATGTATACGAAATCATCAACAGCTAGTTTTGACACTTAGGCTTGGTTAGGCAATTAGTGCCTTATTGAGCTGGGAAAGTTGTGCGATCATGTTTTGGTATTTAGGAACTGAGCAAGTTCATTTTGCAAGAGGCAAAGACTACCTACACTGTTGCGAGAACTAATAATTAATAACCTGTTTGCGAAACCCTTTTTCAACTGACTATCGATTTATATCAACTACCCTCACTTATCTTGAATAAAGACCTAATCTTTACCACAATCCCTATTTATCACAGATGCCATACTACTAAATAATCTAACTTTCTCTTGAGGATTAAAATTTTGCACATCTAAGAAATTTGCAGAAGCTTGTGTTATTTTTTCTATTTTAAAATCAAAGTTTTCTGAAGTAAAATCTTTTTTCATCCCAGAAACCTGTGTATATATAACTTTAAATGTTTCCAGAATGTTTTGAGTTTTTTCTTCAAGAGTTAGGTTGTCAAAAGATTCACTTGCTGCAACTATTTTTAAAATTTCTACAGAGGCTTCTAAGGCAGTCATGTTCAACATAGTATTTTTCAGTACTAATTACAATTATAAATTATACATAACGTAAGCACATTGGCGTTGTTTTCTTAATTTTTTCTAAAAATTGACAGTTGATTATATAAATTTATATATCTAAAGATTCCAATATACTATCATTAGTTACTGATGTCTCTACAAGCTTCATACTCATCTTGATGTTGTTTGAAATTACTTAGCAAATAATCGTATAAATTATTACAAATTCTTTTTAGTAAGCTGTAACTATTCAGTTCAAAATTACTGGAATGAGAGTCAAGATTCCATACTCTGATAGTTCGGTCACGGCTAGCAGTAGCAATTTTCTTACTATCAGGGCTAAAACTCAAATCATTGACTTGACCTTTATGACCTGTCACTGGCTTTAGTGGTGTGCCATCTGATTTCCAAACTTTTACAGTTCCATCAGCATTTGTCGCTGCGATTAACTGACCGTTAGGACTGTAGTGTATTGCTTGAGAGCGATCACTCTCTCTTGTCAGAATAGTTGATGTAACGTTGCTGACTCTCCAATCCCTTGAATCTCTTGTCCGCTGCCATAGTCTAATAGTGTTATCATCACTAACGGAAACTAGAGTTCGACCATCAAGCCCGAAACTAGCAAATCTAACAGTGTCTTCATGACCTTTAAGAGTAACTAGTGAGGTTAGTGAAGTCCCATCGGATTTCCATACTTTTATTGTTTTATCATCACTTGCAGAAGCAATGAATTGACCATCTGGACTAAAAACAGCGCTAAAAACATCGCTATCATGTTCTTTGAAAACTTCTGTTTTTATGACTTTATCTAGATTGCGGTTTAACTTCCAAAGCCTCATAGTCTTATCAGAGCTAGCAGAAATAATAGTTCTGTTATCAGGACTAAAAGCAACGTAGTTTACATCGTCGTTATGACCAGTAAGAGTATTTATTAATAAGCCCTTCTTGTTCCAGATTTTAATGGTTTTATCAGCACTAGCAGAGGCAATATACTGACCATCAGGGCTAAAATTGACAATCCAAACTTTGTCAGTATGTCCTTTCAGAACTTTTGGTGAAGTATTACCTAACTTCCAAAGCATTACAGTTTTATCAGAGCTAGCAGAAACAATTAGCTTATCTTTAGAGTTAGGGCTAAAACTTACACCGTTAACACTCAAAGTGTGACCCTCTAGACGATTCCGTTCTTGGGCTTTCTGAGTTATTGCTTGGAGTCGATTTAGCGCATCAGCGTCTACTATCTTTGCCTCTTCTAGCTTATCCAGTGCCCTGACACTCGCCAACAAGGCTTCAAGCTGATTGTTTGTACGGAGATTTGTCTCAGACGATACAATTAATGCCCTAATTTCACCTATCTTTGCTGTCTGTATTTCTTTATTCTTTGCTTGAAATTGTAACAGCCCTAACAACGTGAGTAGTACTGCTACTACAATTCCCCCTCCCATTACTACTTGAGTTCGTTGTTTTTCAGCTTTAGCTTTAGCTTCTGCTTCTCGTTGTCGGGATTCTGCTAGTTCTCGTAATTGGCGTTCTTGCTCTACTTTGGCTTCTAATTCACGATCGCGCTTTTCTAAACTCTCCTGCAAAAACTCTTGCTCTAGCTGGGAAAGCCTAGGTTGAGTCTTTTCTACCCAATCCGCGATCGCAGCCAACCACGCATCTGTTAACAGCAACCCTTCTGAGCAATCATTCCTTTGCCATTCCTTGCATTCTACCTCTAAGCGGCGACTGAGACGGAGATTTTCCCGATCTTGCTCAACCCACTCTTTCAATCGTCCCCACTCTGATAGCAATGCTTCATGAGCAACTTCTACCGTTTTTTCATCCGTGATAATCAAGCGTTGCTCTTGACTCGCTAGTTGTCGCGTCACCCGTAATAGTTGTTCTTGGGAATCAGCGCTTACTTCCAACTCTTGCCAAGTAGCACGGCGGCGCGTCACTTCCTTAGCTTCACCTAGCTGTACTAGTGCAAGAAACAGGCGACGTACAAATACTTTGTCTGCCGGAGCAAGATTTTGATAAAGATCATTTGCTCGTTTTTCTAATGCACCCTTGACACCACGAATCTGTTCATAACCTTTACACGTAAGTTGAGAATTGGGAGGAGATTCTGTGATGCAGACTCGCCACAACTCAGCTAGCGCATATTGCAGTAGTGGTAAGCCTCCGGGTTGGTTCATTACATCCGCAATAATCTGTGGCACCAATCCTCGCTCAAGCGTGACACCATGCTTATCTGCTGGCTTTTCAATCACTTCCTCTAATTCGGGAAGCGTGAATGGCGTTACAAAGTAGGTTGTAGGTTGTGTCCGGTTAATTAGGACTGCTGCTTCTTCATAAGCCGCGCAACGGTCTAAAAAATCCCCTCGCATCGCTACAATTACTCGCGTGAGTCGGTCAGAACTTGTAGCTTCCTGTGTTATTCGGCAGATGAACTCTCGCCGTTCTGTCTCATCTTCGCAGAGAGTAAAGACTTCCTCGAACTGATCGATAAACAGCAAAAGTGGTTGATTTTGTTGCTGTTGTTCTAAAGCTTTCTGTAGTGATTCAAGGGGACGTGTACCAGGAGTGAATGATTCAATAATCCACTGACTACTACCCGGAATGTGATCGCTTTTGAGGTACGGCAGTAATCCTGCTTTCACAAGCGAAGACTTGCCACAACCAGAAGCACCAATCACCGCCAAAAAACGGCTGTTGTTAAGCCGATCTAACAACGCTCGGACTGCTAAAATACGCCCGAAGAAATAATCTGCTTGTCCAGAGTCAAAAGCACGTAATCCTAGATAAGGATTTTCTCGATTAACGGCAGTAGTTGCGGGAACGTCAACAGAAGGAGGAACAACTAACGGAGGATGAGTAACCCAAGTAAGAGATTTTCCCCATCCCAAGCGGAGTGGTTCTTGCTCAGTGCCTCGGAGTTCTCGACTAATATGATCAAATAAGCGATCGCCACTAACTCGCCGTTCGCTATCAGCATTTTGTGCAGCAAGTCCTGTTAGCAGTGCGCTAGTGAAGACGCTGTGCGGCTCATTTCTTCGAGCATAGACAGGTTGAAAACTTCGACCTGCTGTAATCAAATAGTAATCTTTCTGTGTACTGAAGGTTCTGAAGGTGCGCTCAATCAGATTACGTTCCAGAAAATGACCACTGTGGCAGCAATCTAATAAAACAACTAGACTGCTCAGCTCAGACTTACTAATCAGATCATTGAGATCATCAAAGGCAATTCCGTGCTTTTGGTTAATTATCTGCTGTCCTTCCGCTTCAATCTCACAATCAGAAGTCGCTAAATACCCCCTCGGCTGACCCAAGTTACCTGGCACAGTAATACCATGCCCTGTAAAGTAGATTAGCGCCTCGTTCTGACACGCTTGCTCTAGTAGTAGTGTTTGTAAGGCTTGTCCAAGTTCAGCCCCCGTAACTACCTTCGCTACCATTTCGCGTTTCTGAGTTTGTGGGTTACGCCGTGAGGGAAGACGTTTCACCTCCACAAAGTCGCCATACTCTTCCAAAACCTGTGCAACAGCTTCTGCATCTGTAGCTGTCTTCTCTAAACTTTTCAGGGGACTGCAATACTGGGAGATGCCAACAACGAGAGCGTAACGAGCCATTTATGAGAATTGATATTACTATTGCAAAACCTTGATGATTGGCACCCTAGCCATTTTAGGCAAACACTAGGATATCTAAAGATTTCCGGGATTGGCGGGAATATTACGCAAAACACACGAAAAACTTAACTAAGGCAGCGATTATGGCAGAAGTGCAACGTTTATTAATAGAAGAAGAGGGTGAGACTTATGAGGTTTACGTCGAATCAAAATCGACTCCGACAATGCCGCCAACAGTTCCAAGTCCTCAAGATGATGACGAGGATGAGTCTTACGGATTTCCATCCAACGATGCGATCATAAAAATGCAGCAAGCTCGACACATGATTCGAGGTTATACCAAGTATGCCCTCAGCGCTTTCAAGGATTTTGGTGCAGCAGAAATTGAAGAAGTAACGCTTAAATTTGGGTTAAAGCTAGGTGGTAAAGCGGGAATTCCTTACATCACTGAAGGCACGGCTGAAAGTAATTTAGAAATACAGGTCAAGTGTAAGCTTCCAACAAATCAATAGGCTTTTGTGCATCTCAATTAACCAATTGATGCTTGCTCTAGTTCTTGTGGAACGGGCATCTTGCCTGTTCCAATTAATATAAATTTCCTATTCCTCACCTCTGCTGCAACGGGCGCAACCTCTGAGATAGCTTAAGGTACTGCACCCAAGGTTGGTCAGACAACTCTGATATCGCATTAACCGATAGCGTTGCTGTAAAGATATCTCGCCCACTCGTAACCTTGACACCTAAACGTTCTAAAAAAGCGGTTGCGATCGCATCTGGCACTGGTTCCGTATGGATGAAGACAACCAAACATCGTTCTTCTGGATTTTGAACGTCATTCAGTGCCATTGCCAGTGCGGCATCTAGTTTCTGATAATTCATCGCGAAATTTTCGCCTCAGAATACAGTAGGGGCGCAAGGTTTTGCGCCCTCAAAGCTTGTATAGACCTATGGTGAAAGGCTATCAGAGAAGCTCTCAACCAAGGAATCTATAAAATTTATAACCCAGCCGCATTAATCAACCCAAAGCCCCATTTTATGTCGAAGGTTCCGGCTGGCTGATCGGGAATCAAACTATTTTCTCGCAGCAATGCCTTAACTGTATCAGGGTCGATGTTTGGGTCACGCTCTAGCATCAGTGCAACAAGACCAGCGATGAATGGCGAAGCCATACTTGTACCCGCTAAAACCAGATACTGTTCATCCACCCGATTTGAGGGATCTGGAACCGAATCAGCACTCAAAGCAGAAACAATCATCGCCCCAGGTGCAGCGACATCCGGCTTCTGGACATCATTACGCAGAGGGCCTTCGCTGCTGAAGTCAGAAATTTTATCCAACTCCAACCCAACTTCTTGAGGATTACCATCGATATCCGTCCAGTTCACTTTTGTTGTGTAGGAGGCAACAGTAATGGCAGTGTTCGAGGCTCCAGGTGAACCAATTTTCACTGAGTCTTGTACACTTACGCCAGTGAAGAATACAGCAGAGCGATCGTCCAGTGTCCACACGTCCAGCCGTCCCTCATTTGAGGAAGCGTTGCGGACTCGCAGTTGCCACACGCCTCCCTTGACTGCTTGCCTGCCAATACCCCGGATTTGAACAAAGAAGTTATGGTCGCCATTGGCAGGGTCGGGGCCAGGTGTCACAATTTGCACTCGTGCATCTGCCAGAGTGTATTCTTGTGCTGGATTGCCCTCAGTGATTACCCCTTGAAACGGTGTCACGAAGCCGCCAGGACTACGCACTGACACTTCAAAGGAGTTATCTCCGGAGTACCAACCATTTAACCAAGCGATTCCGACCAAATTATCTGGCACACGAAAGCGTATAGTACGCATTCCGCTAGATACGGTAGTTTGAGCATGAATATTGTCGTTGCCTTCGTTGCCTGCTGCACAGCACACAATTCGTCCTGGCCCAGACTCAGCATCAATAATTTGTGAGAGTGAATCGCTGCCATCATGAGCATCAGCGTGTCCACCTAGGCTAAGATTCACAACGGCTGGTCGTCCCAATTCACTGGCAACTCGGAAGATATAGCGAACCCCGTCAGCAATGTGAGCGTCCTGAAAGTCGGTTTTGACGATGACATACTCTGCCTGAGGCGCAATTCCACCATAGGTAGGATCGGCAGCACCCGCAATCCCCGCAACGTGGGTGCCGTGACCGTCTGTATCGCGAGAGGTTGTGAGTTGCGTTCCTGTTAATTCAATGCCGTAGTCTCCCTCCGGCACACCTGAACCCGGTAGCGCTTGATCCCAAATTCGCAGAATCCGTCCTTGGAATCCAGGGTAGTTGGGGTCAATGCCAGTATCGACAATCCCGATGACGACTCCCTGTCCCGTCAGTCCGCTTGCTTCCCGAAACTGCGGTAGATTGACTTTCTCTGGTGCAACGTCCATCCGCTTCTGCAAGTAGCGCGATGGCTTAATGCGTTGCACGGCAGGGTCTTCTGATAAGGGGTCTAAACTCTGGATTGGCAAAATTGCTGTGCGGATTCTGCCTGTAGACTGGTTGACGCGGATGCCATGTTGCTCTAAGTGACTAAGTTCTGCATCTTCATCACAGTAGATAAAGACTACAGTACGCGCTGGCTTTGGGCTGTCTACTTTAGAGATTAGCCCTAGCGATCGCGTATGGGGAATTATCCCGACTCGTCCTTCTGATCTGTAATCTTGTAGAGCAACTAACAGTCCCGGAGAAATTTTTTCAGGTTGCATATCTGACCTCCCTTGTAATTCCGTGCAAAAACAATACTGCGCCTATTCATTCAACAGACTGCACAGGATTTGGTTGAATACTGTATCTATAATGACGCTTAATTTTATCTTCTCAGATTTTATTGACCAACCAAGCTAGTGCCGCTTTGCGGAATTATTTTTGCCACGCTGCACTAGAAGCTGATGCAATCGAAACTGAGTTAATTACTACATTGAGCAACTTAGGTTTCTGTCTGTTCTATATTCTGGAAAATTGGAGAACTCTTGACAGTACCCTGATGGGTACTCTTCCTATGGAACATCTAAATAAGTAGGTTGGGATGCAGGCTCACCGAAATTTTGGCTTAAATCAGTCATGCTTCAACGAGGATTTTCTACCAGAAGTTTGAGTTAGAAAACTTCGTGTATCTGTACCTTAGTGAGGAAAAGCTAGGGAGTCATCTATGCAGATTCAAACCCCAGATTGGGTTAAGCACGCTGTTTTTTATCAAATTTTCCCAGATCGTTTTGCTCGCAGCAAGCAGCCACGAAAGCTACTTTTAAAGAATGCTTCCTGGGAAGCTTGGGATGAAATGCCAACACTCCAAGGCTACAAAGGTGGTGATTTGTGGGGTGTAATTGAGCAGTTAGGTTACTTGCAGGAGTTGGGGGTGAATGCGATTTACTTCACTCCCATTTTTCAATCCGCCAGCAATCACCGCTATCACACTCACGATTATTACCAAGTCGATCCGATGTTGGGCGGGAATGCTGCTTTTAGAGAACTGGTAGAGGCGTGTCACGAACGAGACATCAAGGTTGTCTTGGATGGAGTGTTTAACCATTCCAGTCGCGGCTTTTTCTTTTTCCATGATGTGCTGGAAAATGGACCCCATTCACCTTGGGTAGATTGGTTCAAAATTGAAGGCTGGCCGCTGTCTGCCTACAATGGAGATTTTCCCGCTAACTATGTTGGTTGGGCGGATAATCGAGCCTTGCCCGTATTTAATCATGACAATCCAGAAGTGCGGGAATACATTATGGAGATTGCCGAACACTGGATTAAATTTGGTATTGATGGTTGGCGTTTGGATGTGCCGTTTGAGATTAGAACGCCAGGTTTTTGGCAGGAGTTTCGCGATCGCGTTAAAGCCATCAACCCCGAAGCTTACATTGTCGGGGAAGTTTGGGAAGATTCGCGAGAGTGGTTGGATGGCACCCAATTTGATGGGGTGATGAATTATCTCTTTACCGCACCAACGATCGCATTTACCGCAGGCGATCGCGTGGATATGGAACAAGTGCAAGACCGTTCCTATCAACCCTATCCACCACTATTGGCTGCCGAGTATGGTGAAAAAATCCAGTACTTGTTGGAACTCTACCCTTGGGAAATTCAACTCACCCAGCTAAACCTTCTCGCGAGTCACGACACAGCGCGGCTACTTTCAATTGCCGGAGGTGATAAAGCCAGTGTAGAGCTGGCAACACTGTTACTGTTGACCTTTCCCGGTGCGCCCAGCATCTATTATGGCGATGAGGTCGGCTTACCTGGTCGCCTCGATCCAGATTCCCGTCGCGGCTTTCCAATGGAAGCTCACTGGGAACGTGATGTTCTAGAGTACCACCGCAAGCTGATTGCCTTGCGTCATGCTTACCCCGCACTTCGGACAGGTCGCTACCAAGTTCTGTTTGCCGAGGGAACGGTTTATGTCTTTGCTCGAATTTTAGGCGGTGAAGAGCTAATCATTGCCGTCAACATCGGGACAGCAGCCGTGCCTGTGAGTTTTCAGGTAACGGGTCTACAGTCTCAGCCGAGCCAGATGTTGTATGGCAGCGCGGCGGCAGGGTGGAAGACAGAAGGAGAATCCAACTACTTGTCCCTAGAACTGCCACCGCGCTCAGGTTGCATCCTTGGTTCAGCTAATTGATACCTTAGCAAAAAAATCGGAGGCATCAAGATAATTGATGCCTCCGATTACCCTAAAGAAGAGTGCAACTAGACGTTTAGAGTGTTTGGAATTCCAGCACGGCTGGCATCAGGATCGAGTCAATAACGTGAATGACACCGTTGTCGGTGAGAATATCTGGTGTGATAACTAAGGCTTGATTTACCTTGTAGCCGTTGGACGTATCAACGGCAATGATTGAACCTTCAACGGTTTCGGCTTCCTCAATTTCAAGAAGGTTATCACTTCTGACATCACCAAAGACAACGTGATAAGTCAAAATCTTCTTGAGCTTTGGGATGTCCTGTAACAATTCATCTAATGTGCCTTCTGGCAGTCTTTCAAATGCCTCATCAACAGGTGCAAAGACAGTATAGGGACCAGGAGTTTTTAAGAAATCAACTAAACCGGCAGCCTCAACCGCCTTGACCAGTGTGTTGAATGAACCTGCATTGATGGCAGTCTCAACGATATCAGCCATAGAGTTTTGTCTCTTTGAAAATGTGTGTCTTGTTAAGAGTTACAAATAGAAGATTTAACAAGCATCTTTCAAAGGTTGGAGTTGTGGTTAATGGCTGGATGTGATTCCCCGTTGCCGCAACTGCTGCACAAAAAACTCTTCTAATGAAGTACGTGTGAGGTTCATGGCAATGATTTGACCACCCGTGAGGCGGAGTGTTGCGAGAAACTCTTGGGGGTCACCTTGCAGCTTACCGTACCAGTAACCTGAATCAAAGTTGAAGTCTTTTACCCAGCGTTTGATAATCTCTAAGTTGCCACCTTGACCTTTGACATAGTAAATCTCAGAAGTGCCAAGTAGTTCATCGAGGGAACCAATACAAATTAATTCTCCCTCTGCTAAGATAGCAACGCGATCGCAGATTTTCTCGACATCCGACAGAACATGACTATTGAAGAAAATCGTCTTGCCTTGCGCTTTGAGTGAGAGAATAATCTCCCGAATCTGGTAGCGTCCCATCGGGTCAAGCCCTGACATCGGCTCATCGAAAAACACGACTTCCGGGTCATTAATCAAGGCTTGTGCCATCCCAACCCGCTGAAGCATCCCTTTAGAATACTGTCGCATCTGCTTTTTACGAGCCGCTGATTGGGATAAGCCTACTAAATCAAACAGCATTGGGATGCGCTGCTTTTGTAGTTCAGATGGGATTTCAAATAGCCCTGCGATAAACTGTAAAAACTCCCAACCCGTGAGATAGTCATAGAAGTAGGGGTTTTCTGGCAAGTAGCCGATGCGTTGTTTGACTTTAATGTTGCCGATTGGACTCCCTAGTAACCAGGCTCGTCCTGATGTTGGGCGTACTATTCCGAGAAGTGTCTTCAGTAGCGTTGTTTTTCCGGCTCCGTTGGGGCCGAGTAAGCCGAAGGTTTCTCCCTGATAGACGGTAAGGGTACAATTTTTCAGGGACTCAATTTTTTGATTGAGCCAAAATCCAGTGCGATAGACCTTTCTCAGGTCAACAGTCTGCACCACAGGTATCCGGTCAACAGTCGTCAGTTCAGCAGGCAAATCGGCAGTAGAATCCATCCCAGTCCAAGCGTTCGCGTATATCTCCTGAGTCTAATGATTCCCTATTTTGCCGATTTTGGTGTCAAATGAGACTTGTTTTATAGCAGGAAGCCCTCAGCTATCAGCTATCAGCTTTTTGTGTTCCTTGCTCTGATCTAGTTTTCACACACCTGCCGCTGTACCTCATCTCTCCAGGAGACCGCTATACCTTTTTCTGTTGAGACGCGATCGCAAGGCTTCTGGTGCTATAGCTTTGTATAGGTGTTCAGTGCGATACCATATTGCTAACTATAATTCCTGAAAGTTCCAATGGATGACAGCATAAGTTTTTATTTTAAATTAACAATAAATGGCTCTATAGAAAAAGTAGAAGATGTTACCTACCTTGTTTGTTCTGACTTAACAAAATTAATTGTAAAATCTCAATCCAATCCACCAGCCAGTAAAGGACTTTGGTCAGTTATTCCGAGTACAGATTCTACAGGAGTAATTGCAACCGTCAGCTTGTTAGATGAAGAGAGTGGAGATTCCGAAATAGGCGAGACGCTTGGGAGAGTTGTGCAACTGGGTAAACGTCACCTGCAACTAAAAATCCCTCGTCCCGGAGAAAAAACCCTAAAAATCAACCTGCTATCTCCTGACCCCCGGATGAAGATTGGTCAGTTATGGCAAGTCTTGTTTACACGAGATGGAAATACTCTCAAAGTTAAAACAGCTAATCCTATTGAGGCTAGTCAAGTCCCTGCCACTACCAACCAAGCACCTACCAACCAAGCACCTACCAAATCAGTAACTACCAACCAAGCACCTACCAAATCAGTAACTACCAACCAAGCACCTACCAAATCAGTAACGACCAACCAAGCACCTGCAAAATCAGTAAAAGAGCGTGAGGTTCCCTCAAACAACTCGACTAATCCTCCTCAAAATGCTGTTACTACAGTTTTACCGAATATCTCTTTGCCAACGAAAGAAGCTCTTTTCGCCTTACAGCAAGAAACAGGTGTAGATAGCTGGAAACTTCTCACACCTAAGCGCCGCTTAAAGGGTTGGGAATGGGAAGCTGTCAATGACACTGGACATCGAGCAAGAGTTACTGTTAAGCACTTCAGCTTACAGACTAGTGTTTACCAGTACCCATTACATACAGAGAACCAAAGCCATGAGCTGCCTAGTAACACGCCCATTAATAACGATGAAACAGAACGTTTAATTGTTAAACCGTTAGGTGCTGCTCGTGGCATTGGTGCCAGTTGTTTTCAAGTTTTCATCGGACCCTATGAAGTTGTTCTGGACTGCGGCACAAGACCAAAAGGCTATGACCCATTACCAGCACTAGAACACCTCAAAAATCCAGATCTTCTCCTCATTACTCATGCTCATCAAGACCATTTAGGCGCTGTTCCCGTCTTTCACAGCCGCTACCCAGCCGTGCCAATGATTTGTACTCCGGGTACTCGTGAAATTGCTCATGTGATGTTAACTGACTGCTTAAAAGTTCAACAGAGAAATGAGGATGCAAATGAATTATTTAATGAGAATGAATTGCAACGGACGTTGTTTCGTTTAGAGACGAAGCCGATTGGCTCCTACTTTGAACCTCTGCCAGAATTAAAGGTGCAATTTATCAATGCAGGTCATATTGTGGGAGCGGCTTGTATTTATCTCCAGTATAGAGAGAGGAGTTTGTTGTATACCGGGGACTACAATACAACGTCTAGTAGAACGACTGAAGGATTAAAACTTGCCGATTTGCCTCAAGCAGACATATTGATTACCGAGTCTACTTATGGGGCAGATACACACCCAGCAAGAAGGAATCAAGAGACAGCATTGATGAATGCGATCGCGTCTGTTGTTGAAGCTGGAGGAAATGTTCTTCTACCCAGTTTTGCCTTGGGACGTGCCCAAGAAATTTTACTCGCAATTCGGACAAGTGCTTTATTCAAAAAGCTAAAAATTCCTATCTATGTCGATGGGTTAGTACGGGCAATTACAGATACATTTCGAGATAATTTGGAACTCCTCCCATCCTCAGTACAAAACTTTGCGAAACAAGAGGAACCATTCTTTAATGAAAACCCTAATCCTCCCATTATTCCAATCGGCTCTCATAAAGAAAGACCTCTAGCAATTGCTCATCCAAGTGTGATAGTTGCAAGTTCAGGAATGCTCACAGGTGGACCCAGTGTGTATTATGCTGGCGTGCTGCTAGAGAGAGAAAATGCAGCAATCTTTATTTCGGGTTACACCGATGAAGAGTCTCCTGGGCGAATGCTACAAAGCCTAAAAACGGGTGATACCGTTGAATTAGATGGTAAAGAGATTACAGTAAAAGCACGGATTGAGCGCTTTAATCTTTCAGCTCATGCTGACAAAATTGGTTTGACTCAAGTGATTAACAAGGTCAATCCAAAGCACTTGATTTTAGTTCATGGTAGTGGTGAAGCCTTGCATGAACTTGCCAAAAGCGGGGATTTACGGTCCAAGCACTACATTCATATCCCCTGTGTGGGAGAAGAAGTGGAATATGGTCAAGCACCAAATCATTTAAGTGCGACGCAAATTACCAAGATTGAACAGCCACAAGAGTTTGAAGTTCAAATAGAAGCCGAAGTAGAAGGAGCATGGTTACGCATTCCAGAAGATATTGTAGAGACTGACCCTCGTTGGCAGATATTTGCCGCAAGTGGCACAGTCCTCGCCAAGTGGGATGGGATAGCGCTCAGACTGATTCCTCTAACACAACAAAGTTTAGTTAGACAAAAAGCAAGACAACAAGCGATCGCATCAGGACAAGATTGTTGTGCCGTATGCCAGTTTTTCGGTCAGGGAAGCTGTCAGTGTGAAGATAGCGCTTTGTTTAATCTTCAAGTCGATCCAGCCGGGGTTTGCACAGAGTTTAGTTCAACACAGAGTCAGTCGAACCATGCGTCCTAAACCACTTAGGTTCCCTCCCTTGGCTTCGGTGGCTGGTCATTGGAGCGAATTGGCGGTGAAATAGAGAACAGCGAAGAAAGTCCCAATCGTTGATGTAGCGATCGCGTTAACGCAGTGCCAAAGGCGATCGCACGTTATGAGGTTAAGATAATCCTCACCTCTTGGGTAGGATAGATTTCAACAGCCTTTACTCCAAGAAACCTATGCTGAAACGCGATCGCACCTCACTCCTTGCCGCTGTCATCATCTTGGCAACTCCAAGCATAGCTTTAGCCCAATTCCCACAACCCCCACGTCCCCCACAACCCCCTTCTCCGCTTCAGCAACAACAGTCTCGAATCAATCAAATTCAAGCTGAAGCTATTACTCAGATCGAAGCTTTGCTGAGTCCAGAGCAACAGAATCAATATAAGTCTGCTAGACGCAGAGGTGCTGGAATAGTGGAGGGATTAAACGAGGTTCAGAATCTTTCAGAAGACCAACGAACTGATATTAATGAGATTACCCGCAAGACTAGCAGACAAATACTCAATTTACTGCCATCGCCACGCCGACAGTAAGCCGTTGAAGTGGTTTTAGGCAAAGGTACAGTATAAGCGCTCACTCCACCGTTGCCACTGTTCGTAGCGGTTGGATTATTGAACATGACTCAGATACTCCAAGATTGACAACCTGCTACCCGTTGTAAGAGTTGGAGGTTTATATGACAGATACAATCAAGTTGTTAGATGTAGTTGCTCTTACGGTCGATTTGCTTGAGTTCAATCTGTGGCGTGGGCAAGTGGGTACAGTTGTTGAAATCCTTGCCGATGGTAGGGCGTTTGAAGTTGAATTTAGCGATCGCACAGGACGCACTTACGAATCTCTTGGTTTACGTCCAGAGCAAATTATGGTGCTGCATTTTGAGCCAGTATCTAGTGATGTTGCAGCTTAACAAAGTAAGGGGCGATCGCTTCTCATGCAGCCTCAACTTTGGGGGAGTGGACTTCGAGGAGAATAGAGCGTTAGCGTATTTGATATTAATTCTGACAAATTACCTGTTAACTCTCATTTTCAGCGTCGAAGTTCTTAATTATATATTTTGCTAGAAAATCGTATTGTGCATTCATTCTCTTCATTAACTCCTTTTGGTAAGATGACCATGCGGAAAATATAGTTGGGCGTTGACTGGATAAATATTTAAGAGGAATATTCAATTTTTGAATTTCCGAAGCCATGACATTCAAATCTTCAATTTTTACCACGGGTTCTGTATTTATAAACTTAGGTAAACACTCGTAACTGGATATTCCTTCCAATTTAGGGATTAAATCATTTTTTATTTTCTCTATAATTTTATCCAAATGAGCCTTGTCTGCACCAATTTCTTTCCGTTCACCAGTACTCGTATATTTTTTAGTATCAAATCCGTTGAAAATCCATCCACCAAACTTAGGTTGACCTTTTCCAGGTATAACTTTATCGTATTGATTTGAACTTTCATAACGTCGCTTTCCTTGATTCCAATCATCAATAAAAGTTGGTAATACTTCGCCAATGAGGCTAACGCAGTAAGCAGAAAATGAATCAGGAGTACAAGGAACTAAGAAATAATCCGAGCAATATAAAGCTGAACGGACAAGTGTGTTAAATGATGGAGGCAAATCAATTAATACATAGTCGTAAGATTTTCCATTTTTTTTAAGATGTTCTACAAAAAGAAAGGGAACTAAGAATCTATACAAACCAGTACCTTGCACTACATCTGTACCAACCGTAAGTATATCAGCAAAACTATTAAGCCAGAAATCTCCTGGAACTATATCTATAATAGTCTGAGCATAAATTGTATTAATTCTATCATTAATCGTGTCATTCTGATACTTAGGCTGAGTAACGTAACTTTCGCTATTTTGAGTAGGTTGAAGAGATGGTTGAGCAAAAGCTCGAATTGTTTTTCCAAATGGAAATTCTTCTGTTCTCTGAAGATAGTCAGCAAATTCATCATATCCAATTGTTGCAATAGAAAGATTACACTGAGGATCAAAATCAATCAAAAGAATCTTTTTACCTGCTGCGGCAAGTGATGCACTCAAATTAAAAATAGTAGTTGTTTTGCCTACACCACCTTTGTTGTTAAACAAAGAGATTATTTTAGTCATGAAGGTTCCTTTTCCATGCAAAGTTTCACTTAACGGCGCGTGGTTTCAGATGCCACTGCATAGCCAAAGACTATTCGCACTCACCATGAGCAATCGAATAGCAGCTGCAATCATTGTAAGTTACTGGAGTTTAGACTAAAGCGCTCTGACTCAGCTTCGCTGAGTGGAGCGGAATTTGCCTTTAACAATGAATTGGATGAGATTTTAAGTTTTGAGCAAATCTTAGAAGAAATGCCAGACCTTGAAATGGACGAGCTGAAAGCAGCTTTACTCTACGCAGCACACAAACTCGATCATCCAGTGCTTGGTCAATTGCAACTAGGAATTCTTCAGATGCGGTTGTTACGACCAATGTGCGATCGCACTAAAAAGGCAGGTACTCTACCACATTGAGCCATTTCTCTGGTTCTGAGGCGAGAGCAATTGCAGTGAGAACATCTACACTACGACGACGCAATTGATCTGTAATAGCTTGAGGTACATGAACGTCCATGTAGAGTGCGATCGCCACTTACAACAACCCTCTTGCCTTCATTCGCACAAAAAAAGGAGAAGGTAATGCTTGAGATTTTGCCTGTTGCGCTTGCTCCCATTCCGTGCGAATCTCACTATCAATTTCATCTTGGCGATCAAAGTAATACACCATCGCCGCATGAGCTTCTGATAGTGTCAGATAAGGATGCTGTCGGCACATTTCTTCAACTGACCAACCATAAGCCAAGTAATCCATGACAATCTGAGCGACACGCACACGCGGTATCCTCTGTAACCGTGCGGGTTGACCTTCCGCTTTCTCAATGTGAGGATAAATTACTCCTGATGTCATGGCATTAGTTTTGAATCCCTCTAACTGAAGCCTAGAATAACAAGTCTGAGTGAGCAGAGCTATTGTGTAAGGAATTGTCTTTCATTCGTTTTCTTCATCGCTAGGAATTGCCCCAGCCCAAATAATCTGCTCGACTGTCAGAGTCAACTCTGGAAAAGTACTTGAAATAATCTGCTCAGCACCACTGAACTCCGCACCTTCATACAGTTCCTCGATCAGGGTGAAAATCGTTACCCTTGATGTCAGTGGGTCAACTACCCAGTATTCTGGAATATTTAATCGGTAGGCTGTAACCCAACTTTAGCAGAGAGCATTGCGGAACTTACTTTCCGATACTGTTGGTACTACCAAAGAGCGATCGCACGGCTTTAAGTTATCAGTTGGGCGAACGCGCCCTTTAAATCAGGTTGAAATTGCCATTTCAACAGGTGTCCTAACAACACTCCCAGTTGATTCCTCAGCTCTTGTCGCTCTTTTCTGCCCAACGATTCAATTTCCTCAATCAGATTGACTGAATCTAATTGAGGAAATTGCTGAGCTTTGAGCCGCGTTACTTGCTCTTGAGTCCAGCCATAAAAATCTGTTTAATAGAGGTGAGATGTGTGCATTCCGATCAATAGTTGTCAACTTCTATCAGACTTACGAACCTTTTAAGGGCTGCGCCTTTAGTGCGATCTGCGCTAGGCTAACGCCGACGCTCCTTACAATCGCTACTAGCTAACGCTCCTAGCCTACGGTTCGCTTCGCTAACGTCGCTATGGCTTCGTCTCACGCGATCGCATTCACTAGACCTCTTGCAAAAGTCGTCGCTGGGGTAATATGAGGTCTGAAATTAGGCGATCGCTCACCCGTTTTCTGCGCTCACCACGACAGATTCATAAGGAAAACTGATGAAATACGAACGAGCTAAACATCTCAAGCCAGCAGAATTTAAGCGCTTTTGTGGCGTCCGGCTAGAAACTTTTAAGCAGATGGTGGAAATAGTTCACCAACATAGTCAACAAAAAAAGAAAACTGGACGGCCTGGGAAAATCTGTCTGGAAGACCAAGTTTTGATGACCTTAGGTGATTTCCGAGAAAAAGCTTACCGCTGAGATCAGGTAGTAGGATTCTTATTAGTAAAGCTATAGGGGATGAAGCCGTGTCACGCTCCAATCAAGAAACTGAGAAATTAAGCATCAGCCAAATTG
>JAHHIF010000027.1 GCA_019358875.1 Symplocastrum torsivum CPER-KK1 | reverse complement strand
AGGAGCAGTTAGTGCAAGTCATTAGCTGCTCTTGCCAGTCCTATCCATTTCATCCAATTCATTTTGAAACGCCAATTGCGCTCCACTCAGCTTCGCTGAGTCAGAGCGCTTTAGTCTAAACTCCAGTCACCAATTGGTGACATAATTTCTAACACCCCTGACAAGTAGGACAATCTAACATCTCGGTTGTCCTCTAGCTGTGCTTCTATAGCTTTGAACTTCTCCCAACTAATGCCATACAAAGTTACCAGTTTTTCCTCGGTTGGCTGATGGGCTTGTTTGTCTAAAAGTTGGGGATTCATAGGCTTGACACTCCGCTTATGTACTGATTCTGTTACAAGTCTCCAGCCGATTGTGCGATCGCGTTCTCCTTACCAACCTACTTATCAAACTTCATCAGGATTGATACCCATCTGGCGTAACCGTTCTGCCAATCGCTCGGCTCGTTGTCGTTCTCGTTCAGCTCGCTCTTCTCCAGTCAGCAACAAATTACCTTGAGCATCCCACCAGCGCAGCCAAGGCAGTTCCATCTCTTCATATTGCCCCTGCCAAAGGCCTAGCTCAACACCCATTTGCGCGATCGCATAGTGACCTCGTTCATTTACGGGTAAGAGTTCATAGCGACCATCTACCAAGTGATAAACTTCCACTAAGGCTTTTTTCACTTCGTAGATGCCATAGAAAGGTACTCGAATCGCTTGCTCATACACCCAGAATTTGCCAGCCTTCTTTTCTTCATCTTGGTTAAGGGAAGCAGGCAGAGTCTTGTCTCGTTCTTCTGAGCCATCTCCAGAGACAAATTCCAGTACTATCAGTGGTGCAACATATTCCTGCCACAATACATAAGACCGACGCACCTGAGTGTTCAATAACGGTGGCACATTGGGAACGTAAAACCAATCCGGTGCTTCCGCACCTCTTTCCGGTGGGTCAGTCATACGCCAATAGATGCCACAATCTTGACCGATGCAGTATTGTCCGTCAGGATGCAGTTGTCGCAATACAGGTCTGATCGAGTCAGTCAATAGGATACTTTGAGGATGTTCTTGAAAGTTCTTCACAAACGTACCGTCTGACTCTGGTAACTCAGTGTGGTCTGGGAGATGGGTAACTCCAATTTCATGCGGTTTGGCAATCATGGAACTATCGCTATTGAGGGCAGTTGAATCTATGGTAGTTGGCGATAAGCCTGTGGAGTTTGAATAGAAAAAGCGATCGCGTTCCTATCAAATCTAGAAATAGCGATCGCACTCTCCCTATTCTCATTGACCCATCAAGAAGGAATTTCCCCAAAACCTACATCAAGAATTGAAAACTTATCCCAACCTGGTGCATCAAAATGCCACCATTCTGTTGCTAAGGGTATAAAGCCATATTTCTTCATTGCATCCTCAAGCTGCTTGCTATTTTTCTTTGCTTGAGTACTTGCACCCTTATAGGTTCTATGAGCTTTTTCTGTAAAATCATCAAATCCCGTTGGCATTTCTAATTCTTTGCCGTTGCGGTCAACCAGTGTAATATCAACGGCTGCGCCACGATTATGTCGAGAACCCTTTGCTGGATTTGCTACATAGCGCGGATCGGGCTTTATTTGCCACATTTGCTTTTGAACAGATAGGGGTCTATAGCAGTCATAAACTTTTAACCCCAATCCACTTTTTGCTAAATCGTCTTGAACTTGTGAGAGTCTTCTTGCGGCTGCACCTCTAAGTACACATCGCGCCACGGGGTAGACTTTTCCTTTTAAGAAATTATTGGTTGTTGCGTAGCGAATATCCAGTGCAATCTTAGTATTAATTGAGCGAATATCAACTAGTCGAGCATCAAAGGGCAGTGGCGAGGCAGCAAGGCTTTGGGATGGAGTAGCAAAAGGCTGTGATGGTACGGCTTCACTATCACTGGTTGTTTGAGCTAGTGTTGTCATTGGAGCGGTAAAGCTAGTTAGAGGTGCAGCTTCGGAGCTTTGACACAGTACAAATACAGCCAAAAATGTGCTAAGAAAGCATATCGTTAGGCTTGTTGTAATTAACTTTGACCAAGAACTTCTTAGTGATACTTGTTTCAGACTGACAGCAGCTATTTGAATAAGAGTGTAAGGACAATATTTAGACATAAATATCTAGCCAGTAAAAGACTTGCGACAAGTTTTTTGACTACTCTAGTGTTGACTAAGAGCAGCAGAAGTACAGTGAAATAAGCATACATAAGGATGCCTTACACTATATGATGCTTCCTTAGAAAAACTTGCTTACAGCAGTAATGAAGTAAACGCAAAATAAGAAAACCAACCACTGACTAACAGCATCACTGGGACAATGAACGTTGCCGATCTGTCTGACAAGTTGGAAAGCTGAGTGCAGCCGCTGTAGAGAGTAAAAATTGTGTAGCAAGTGGCGAATACACTAACAATTGGCAGGGTGTAACTTGGCAAGACGCTAACGATGCCACTGAGTATAAGCAGAAAGCTTAAGGGCAAAAGGGAAGCACCTGCAAGGAAAATATCACCAGCAAAACTACCCTTACGGCGAAATATACCACGAGCGATCGCACTGATCACAGCAACGCTGATAAATGGTACAACTCCGATAAGCATCAGCTTAGGGATCGAAGCCTCAAAGAAATCTCGCCAACCCAGATAAGCACCACAGACAAAGCAAAGATCGAAAATCCCAGCAAATACTATACCGACTGCGATCGCTTGTTGTTTGCCGAGACTGACAAAGGTGGGCAACATTCCACCAACGGGATTAAGCGCTAAAGACTTGAAAGCCCTCAACGCCTCACCAAACCCATTCCTGACAACGGCTGTTGCGTTTCCTCCGGTTCTTCTCAGCTTTCCCTGAGTCTTGCTTAGGGATTTGAGGGTTTCCTGTGCTAGCTGATAACCAGTTCTATCTCCTTGCTCTCTAAATAATTCTGCGGCTTTTTGCAAATCCTCAACAGCAAGGGGAAGTTCGTTCAAGTCATTGTTAGCTAAACCCCGATGGTAGTAGGCTTGGGCATAATCTCCTTCTTGTGCGATCGCCTGTGTATACGCCTCAATCGCTGCCTGTGTGTATCCCAGCCGGTAACGCGACCTGCCCTGATAGTAGTAAGCTTGAGCCAAGTTGGGATTAATGCTCAGTGCCTCATTACAATCTTTCAGCGCCCCTCGCGCATCTCCGAGTTTGTAGCGCATCGCCCCTCGCTTGATGTACGCTTCGATAAAGCGAGGATTGAGATCAATTGCCTGCGTGTAATCCTCAACTGCCCCTTGATAATCTTTGTCCAAGGCTTTGGCAACTGCTCGAACATAGAAGTCTTGCGAACTCCTACCTTGCTTTTTACGCTGATTTATGCTTGGGTCAAACCCTTGATCGTATTGAGTTCGCTGCACAGAGTCTGAGAGAACTTCGTAAGCTTGGCAAATTTCCTTAAATCTCTCGGCGGCGGTTGGATTGTCTGGATGTAAATCTGGGTGGTATTCGCGGGCAAGACGGCGGTAAGCTTCTTTAATTTCTTCAATAGTGGCTTCTCTGGATATTTCCAGAATTTTGTAGTAGTCGCGAGAGTCCTGCATGTGACTTTGACCAAGGAGCGCTTTACCTATTAGAGTGTCACACCAAGATCAAAATTGACAAAGAGGTTTGGGGATTGGGGATTGGGAATTGGGAATTGGGAATTGGGGATTAGGCGAATTTGAACTCTTTCTAGTCCCCAATCCTAAAGAGGTTAGGATTTCCTTTCTTCAATGCAATGGGAAGGAAGAATCGCTGCGACTTGTGATTATAAGATGTGTAATTATTCCAACGTTCAACAAGGCTCTATTGCAAAGTTTAAGGGTTTGTAGGCGCTTCGCCAGTTGAAGGTTGTGTTGGCACTACTGATGGCGTTGGTTCAGGTTGCGATTGTTCACCCGGAGTTGGTTCAGATGGGGTAGGTTCGCCTTGGCTGTTTTCTTCTGCTTTGCGCCGCTTAGCTTCGTCAATTAATTTATTCAACTGTTCGCGCCAATAGCGTTGTTCTGGAAAATCAGTGTCTGACTCATGAATCAAAACCTTATCCCAGTCACCTTCATTGAATGCCTGTTGAATCTGTTTAAATTGTGCCTCAGCGGCTGCCCATTCTTTCTGCCATTGAGCGATTTTCGCTACAGCCTCGTCTCTGTATTCAGAACCCTTTGAAGCAACGCTTTGAGCTAGCTTAAGCGCACTTAACAAATCTCCTTTTTCATAAGCCTCAGCAGCTTTTTCCAAATCCTTTGCACCGTTATCAACGGGTTTCGGCTTGACTGGCGATGGTTTTGGCGGAGGAGTCTCGACGGGTGGCTGACTGGCTACTGGCTCAGGAGGTTTCTGATTGGCTAAGTTACAGTCTACAAACTTGCTTCCATTGAAAACCCATCCCCTCACAGGTGAACTAATCTCTACCCAGCCATTTTGCTGTGAGCCAGTGAGGGCAAGCGTTCTCCCTTTCTGTACAGTGTTAACGACGTTCTGGTTAGTTCCCGGCCCAGAGCGAACATTTAACAAGTCTGTCTTTACCGTGCAGCTTCCTTCTGAACCAGCCAATACATTAGTCCCGCCGCCGGGAAACGAGTTTTGACGAATGGCGTAAGCCAAACCGAAGCCTGCAATCACAGTAATCACCATCGCTGCACCAACCACGAAAGGTAAAGAGCTGGAGTTAGAAGAGGAAGTATAGCTAGGTGAGGCAGCGACGGGTTGCCGAGGAGATGCAGGACTGGCGGCTAGGGTGTTGTGCTGAGAGGGTGGCGTTGGGGGATAGTTGGGTGGGGTTGGCGGATAATTGGGTTGTGGTGATGTCTGTTGGGGATTGGGAAACTCGTTACCAGAGGGATATCGAGGGAGGTTATTGTATGGCGTTGTCGGTGGGTAGGAGGCATTGAGCTGCTGCAACGCTTGCAGCACTTCGGAAGCTGTTTGGTATCGGTCTTTGAAGTGATAGCGCACCATCTTGGTAAGGATATTTGCAAATCCTCTACTTACTGAGACTAGGTGCTGCCAGAGGAGTTCGCCTGTGTTGAGGTCTTCTTGGATACTGACAGGCATCAAACCCGTGAGTGCCTGGATAGCAATAACACCCAACGCATAAATATCACTACTAGGACGTGGTTGACCTAGCGCTTGTTCGCTTGGCATATAACCTGGAGTGCCCACAGCAACAGTCGCGCTTGGCTGTCCATAAGCGCTAGCCATCTGGGTGCGGATTTGCTTGACTGCCCCAAAGTCCACCAACACTAATTTTTGGTCTGAGTTGCGCCGGATGAGGTTGTCAGGCTTGATATCGCGATGGATAACGCCGTGGTGGTGGACAAATTCCAACACACCTAAAACTTCTTTGAGTAAGTCAATTACCCGACTTTCGTCCCACCGTTGACCGGGTTGCAGTTCTTGGCTGAGGGTATGCCCTTCAATATATTCTTGTACTAAGTAGAATTCCTGGTCTTCTTCAAAGTAGGCAAGTAGTCGGGTAATGTGGTCATGGTTTCCCAACTGTTCTAGAGTTTCAGCTTCACTATTAAACAGGCGTCGGGCTGTTTCCAGAAAGCTTGGCTCACTAGTAAGGGGCTTCAGTTGTTTAACAACGCAAGTTGGGTTGCCGGGACGTCTGGTGTCTTGTGCAAGATAGGTTCTACCAAATCCACCAGCACCCAAGACTTGGGTCACTTGGTAACGCCTGTCAAGTAACTTGCCTAACATAGGAAGGATGCGCTCAAGAATTCATTTGACAATATTTACATACGCTGACCGGGAATGTATGCCAGGATTGTGCCAATTTTCTTTTTTGATGCTACATTTCGCGGCTGGAAGCGCTGTAACTCTTTTGCCTCGGTTGATCAGTGCGCCTACGGAGTGTGCTAGATGATGCGATCGCACAAGCTAAGTCTTCATGATTCTCAACACTTCATCGACCAGGCAAATACAGGTTCGTAAACCTCTATCCTAGTCGTTGAACAGATTCCACTTTTAGAGTTCATCATAATAATTTTGCCCCTAGTAAAACGTTTTTAAGTTCATTTATGAAACCCAAATTTAAAAATACTGTCGCATGGGAACAGGCAGAACTGCTAATGCAACCCGCTTTAATCCGTATCGTCGATCAAGTTCGCAAACAACTGGAAGATACGACTTGGAAGGCAACTTACAAAGACATTCAAACTCCGATACCAGGCTATCAGTTGTGTTTGGAAAAGCAAGATACTTCAATATGCGTCGATTTGTGGGAACTTTGTTTTCAAGTCTGTTTTCGCAACTACAAACCTGTACACTCTGAACTAGAAAGCCAGGAAGTCGAAATTGATACAACACTGATTGATGAAACGGGTGATGTGGATTGGCAGTGTCTAGATACCAAGGCACAGCAGTTAGTGGCACAAGTTTTTGCAGATTTATCGGCTGTATGAGAAACAGCGACATAGAGACGCTTTCAGAGAACGATCGCAAATTGAAGGGAATGGACACGAGAATGATTCAAGACTTAGATGATATCCAGCGTGAGGCTGGGGCAACTTTTGAACCAGTTGCGGAGGAAATGGTTCCAGCAAGTTTCGGTAATGATGCCGCCGCAATTCAGGCGGCGCGTCAGGGAGTTGCTTTAGCTGATTTGTCTCACTGGGGACGACTGAAAATTTCGGATGATGACCGACTGCGCTACTTACACAACCAAAGTACGAATGACTTCCAATCCCTGAAGCCAGGGGAGGGTTGTGACACCGTTTTTGTAACGCCTACAGCCCGTACTATTGATTTAGCAACGGCTTATGTGATGGAAGACTCGGTATTGCTGCTAGTTTCTCCAAATCGGCGTCAATATCTGATGGAGTGGCTAGACCGTTTTATTTTCCCAATGGATCGGGTGGAATTGGCAGATGTGTCCAGCGAGAGTGCAACCTTTAGCTTAATTGGACCCCAAAGCGATCGCTTGTTGCAAACGTTGGGTGTTGAGTTATCTATTGGTGAAGCGTATGGCAGTCACCAGTCAGTAATGTTAGGTGAAATTAAAGCGCATATTGCTGTAGGAAGTGGTTTAGCCTTACCCGGATATACACTGATTGTCCCTGTTAGTGACGCAGCGAAACTCTGGCAAACCCTAACAGTAGCAGGCGCAGTACCAATGGGCGATCGCGTTTGGCAGCAATTGCGAATTGAACAAGGACGTCCGACTCCCGACTATGAACTGACAGAAGATTACAATCCTCTAGAAGCTGGTTTGTGGCAGACTATTTCGTTTGAAAAAGGTTGCTACATTGGGCAAGAAACGATTGCCCGTTTAAATACTTACAAAGGCGTTAAGCAGCAACTTTGGGGCATTCGCCTAGAAGCACCCGTTGAACCGGGAACGGTAGTCATGCTAGGAGAAGAAAAAGTTGGTAAGCTAACCAGTCTCACACAAACTGACAAAGGAACGTTTGGACTCGCCTACATTCGATCAAAAGTCGGTGGCAAAGGTTTACAAGTCCAAGTCGGAGAGGTGGCTGGTGAAATTGTTGATGTCCCGTTCTTAACCCATGAGTATCAGTAAGCCCTTATGATTGCAAGCCGAAACTGCTCCCTGATTTGTTTGATTTTTGCACTTCCTGTCCCGATAGTCTTATAAAAACGTACTGGGTAAGCAGAGGGCTTGAACTGGATGATGGTTTAAGTGTTCTTAAACCATTTCTTTGTCAGGATGTCGCATTGGAATCCTAATAATAAACTGAGTACCTTGGCCTAGTTTAGAAATGCACTGCAATTTCCCACCGTGTTTTTCAACAATAATTTGATAGCTGATTGATAATCCTAAACCCGTACCTTTACCCAAAGGCTTGGTCGTAAAGAATGGGTCAAACAGCTTTTGTTGTACTTCCTCCGTCATCCCTACACCATTATCAACAATCCGAATTACTACCCAGTTATGGCTATTAGCTTCAGTAGAAATCTTGATTGTGGGTGCAGTGGGAAGAGACTGATTGACTTGTTGATTTTTTTTACAGTTCGGTTGAAAACTGTTGTCTTTTTCTTCTCCCTTACTTTCCAAGGCATCGATCGCATTACTAATCAAATTCATAAATACTTGGTTTAGCTGCCCTGCGTAACACTCCACTAAAGGCAGTACTCCGTACTCTTTAATAACCTGAATTTCTGGGCTTTCTCCCTTAGCTTTCAAACGATTCTTTAAAATAAGTAAAGTGCTATCAATGCCTTCGTGAATATCAACTGGCTTCATTTCGGCTTCATCTAGCCTTGAGAAGTTCCGCAATGAAAGTACAATTTCGTGAAGGCGGTCAGCGCCAACTTTCATTGACCGCATTAGGTTCGGGAGGTCTTTAATAACAAACTCAAGATCGACCTCCTCAACCTCGTCTTGAATCACTGCAACGGGTTCGGGATAATGCTGCTGATAAAGGTTAACAACTTGAAGTAAATCCTGGATGTACTCACAGGCATAGTTGATATTGCCAGTAATAAAGCTAACGGGATTATTAATTTCGTGCGCCACACCAGCAACTAACTCACCTAAGCTGGACATTTTTTCGGTTTGCACCAATTGAGCTTGAGTACGTTGCAATTCCTCTAAGGCTTGCTCTAGTTCTGTGGCTTTGGTATTGGCACGCGCTTCAGACAACTGGAGGGCTGTGTTTTGTTCAGCAAGTTGTGCAGCTGTCTGTGTTTCTTTGTCCAAAAGACTAGCTTGAGCTACAGCAATGCCAACTTGAGCGGCAACGGCTTCGATTAACTCAATCTCGCTGCTTAGCCAGTTACGGTAGGAATCACATTGATGTAGGCTCAGTACACCATTGGGTTTGCCTTGATAAGAGGTACGAATGCAGACCATTGATTTGATATTCTTTTCCCGATACCAATCTAGGGCAGTGGTTAGTGACGGTTCTGTGTAGACATTGGTAAAAGCGATCGCTTGATCGGTTGCCAGCACTCGTTCCGCATAAAGATTTCCCTGCACTGACCCGGTAAAACCGTGGAGGGAGGAATACCCAGATTCCAAATACTCCGCAACAAGTGGTAGCTGGGGTTGGGGTGTGTCTTGATAGAGGTAAATCATGCAGCGGTTGGTTTGTAGGACTTGTCCTACTCGCGCCACGGTAGTTTGGAAAATCTGCTGGAGGTCAAGTGAGGAACGAATCTCGGTTGTGATTTGTTTGATTAATTCAGCACGGTAGTAGGAACGTCGCAAGGCGGCTTCTGCCTGCTTGCGTTCTGTAATATCAGTATGAATAGCGATGGTGCCTACTACCTCACCTGCTACATCTTTAATGGCATCTGTGCGTAGAGCAATCTGCTTAACAATTCCACTACTGGTGATCATCTCTACTTCGCCTTGCCACGAATGACCACTAATCGTGATGGCAGATACCTCGTGCATGACTTTGGGGTTGGGGAAGAGGCAAAAAGACCCCCCCCTAGCATTCAACTGCTCTAGCGTATAGCCAAACATCTGGCAAAAAGCAGCGTTGAGGTAGATGAGCCTTGAACCCATCGAGTCAGTGATGCCAATCGCATCGCTTGCATTCTCAACCGCTTTGCTAATCCGCAAGAGTTCAGCTTCTGTTTGCTTAGCTGCTGTGATGTCTTCAACCATTGTTACAACAAACAGTGGTTTTCTTGCCTTATCTCGGACAAGCGAAACCGTCAGCCGTCCCCAGACTAAGTTGCCGCTTTTGTGGAAGTAGCGTTTCTCTAACTGATAAGAGGAAATAGAATCGGCTAGTAAAGCTTGGTACAAGTTGAAGTCAGCCGCAACATCGTCTGGATGGGTAATCGTTCGCTGGCGTAGCTCAATCTCGGTATAGCCAAACAGTTTTTGCATAGCGGGATTGCTGGTTAATAGCTCTCCTGAGGGGTCACATAAGGCAATCCCTAACGCTGCCCCTTCAAAGATGGCTCGGAAACGCACTTCACTTTGCCGCAGTGCTTCCTGAACTTTGAGGCGCTCTGTAACATCACGAAAGTTGATCACAATGCCACCAACGGCTTCATCTGCTAGGAGGTTGGTGCTGGATGCTTCTAAGAAACACCAAGACCCATCTTTTCGCAGACAACGGAATACCATGTTTGAGACTAAGGTGACTCCATGACCCACTACCACTGACTTGTCGATTGCCTCTGTGATTGCTTCTGTGTCTTGTGGGGCAATGTACTTTAAGACAGGTTGCCCAATTAATTCTTCAGGCGAGTAACCGAGGATGCGTTCAATCGCAGGGCTTTCGTAGAGGATAGTCCCGTCCGCTGACAAGATTGTAATGAGGTCAGAGGAGTTTTGAATTAGCGATCGCCATTTGGCTTCACTCCGCGCCCGCGCTTCCTCTGCTTGTTTCGCTGGCGTGGTGTCATGGGTAAGCGTAGAAATTAGCTCAGTCTCACTGCTTTCTATGTGATGGGAGATGAGTACACACGAAACTGGGATTTCCTGCTTCTCGCTGTTGTTCCAAGTCTTTTTGTCAGAACTCTTGCCCTCAAACCTTGTTCCCGGCAAGCTCTCACCCGTAATCCTCTCCCTGGTAATGTCCCGACAAACTCCAGTCATCTTGATGGGATGGGAGCGTTCGTCGTAATACACTCGTGCTTGTGTTGCTAGCCGATGAATACTTCCATCAGGGCAAGTGATGCGAAAGTCTATATCACAGTCAACTTGTTCTTTAATGGAACGTGCGATCGCTTGAGTCACAGCTCGGCGATCGGCGAAATAAATTAGCTTCAGTAAGCTTTTGTACGTTCCTTTAAGTGTTTCGGGAGCTATACCAAAGAGTTGGTCAATATTTTCAGACAAGGCAACTTGACCCGTCCGTATATCCCACTCCCACATGCCAGTATTCGTGACCTGTAGTGCTAGCTTCAGTCGGGTGTCACTCTTATCCAGGTATTGCATAAAGCGTAACAACAATTGGCAGTTTGCTAAGGATATTTAGGGTTTGTTACTCAGTTAAACTCAAATGGGCTTAACTGAGTTTAGCGCAAGCCCTACTCAACATTTCTTAACAATGCACCCACTGAAGTTGTATCAGGCTCATTCTTGCCCAGTCACAAAGTGACCGCACTTCCTGTACGAGAAATAATTTCCGCACCTAGGGTCGGTCAGTAGATTAGGACTGCCGAGTTGACCGATGATATTTAGGATAGAGCATAGACACCACAGGATGCCCACCTTTTAGGTGGCGTTCGACCACCGCAGTGACTTCACTGGCGTGGACTCCACTGTACCAAATTTCTTCAGGCGTCACTAGAACCATCGGGCCGCAATCGCATTGTCCCAGACAACTGCTACCTACTATTGTGACATGGGTCACTGGCAAGGCTTGAAAAGCTGCTAAAACGGCTGCTGCCCCCTGCTTGCGGCAACTACGGCTCTGACACACTAGTCTCTCTTTACATAACTTGGGAGTTTCAACGTCCATCGTCCATTAAGAAAATAGAGGTCACACAGCCGCAGTCAAAGATGCGATTAGAGGGGCCTCTTTAAAGTAACAAACTAGATTTGATATTACTTGGAACTAGTGCCGCTCCCTTGGAAGTCAAGGCGTTACTGAAGCTGAGAGGGTTGCTCCCAACCCCACGCATCAAAAATGAAAAACCTTTGAGTGTAAGGCGTTTACCCATTCGTAATCTGGCGGGTTATTTCTGCCGCGCTGCACTAGCTTGATGAGGTTGAGCTAAGTAGTCAGACAAAATTAATTACACAAAATACAGACTAAAATCCTCTGCTAGCAATTATCTATCTGTGTAAATATTCCTGTCCAAGTAGTTAACTGTTCCTGCTCCAAGCATTTACTGAGTTTTTCACCCAGTACCTGTACATTGGGTTCCGCTAAGATGCCGAGGTGGTCTCCAGGAATATCATGGATCTCCACCCCTCCTGCCGCTAAATCTTGCCAGCCATATCCAGACTCCAGGTAAGCGCGAGAAAAGTACTTTTGGTCATCAGTCGAGCGGAAGAGGGTAACTTGACCGGAATAAACTTGCGGTACATACTTTTCTCCTGCCTGCCTGTTCTCCTCAAGAATCATCAAGAGTCGGAGGGTTTGAGGCAAGGGACGCCCACTCCACTGATAGAACTTGCACGAAATCAACTGGAAACGGTTGGTCAGTTCCTCAATCTTGGTTTTCACCTTCTTCACAATGTAGGCAGGTCCGGATTGGAAAAAGTTACTGATATGGACAGAAACCTGCTTAAGCTGTGACAATCCTTCAGGTTCTCCTGGGCTGTAGGAATCTAACAAAGCTACCAGTCCTACTGCTTGCCCTTGCGCCGTCAACTGCCGCGCTATCTCGAAGGCGACCTGACCGCCAAATGAGACACCAGCTAGATAATATGGCCCTTCCGGCTGGAGAGCTTGCATTTCTTTGATGTAGTAAGCGGCTAACTCTTCAATCTGATTGGGGGGAGCTTGGTGTTCATCTAAGATTTGTGCGGAAAGTCCATACAGAGGTTGTTCTCGACCTAGATAACGGGCTAGAGGGCGGTAGAAGCTGAGACCTTCACCAAGTACATGGATACAGAATAGGGGTGGCTTGGCAGCGCCCGGTTGAATAACGACCAGTGATGAGCAAGGGGCTGACCAAGCTTCTTGGCGGAGAATATGCGCCAATTGCTTGATGGTAGGGGCTTGGAAGATTGTGGTAAGGGGCAGGTTCTTTTTGAAGGTTTGCTCGATTTGGTTAGCTAAGCGTGCCGCCAGTAAGGAATGTACTCCCAATTCAAATATGTTGTCCTGGATGCCAATCGGTTGGATACCCAAAACTTGTTCCCAAATTTTGGTCAGTTGTAGCTCTAACTCATCGCGAGGAGCGACAAAGGCTTCACTGGATTCTTGCCGCGTCAGATCGGGAGCAGGAAGAGCGCGACGGTCTACTTTATCATTGGGAGTTAGAGGTAAAGTGTCCATCTGTACACAGGTAGAAGGCACCATGTAGTCAGGCAGTTTCTGTTTGACAAATTGGCGCAGTTCACTACTGGTAAACGTCTGCTCCGGTTGGGCAACGAAATAAGCCACTAGGCGCTTATTCCCTGGCACATCCTCACGGGCAATCACAACGGCTTGCTGCACGGCTGGGTGTTGTTCGAGTACAGCTTCAATTTCTCCAAGCTCAATGCGAAAGCCACGGATTTTTACTTGAAAGTCAATGCGACCGATAAATTCAATATTGCCGTCCGGTAGATAGCGCACTTTATCTCCAGTCTTGTAGAGGCGTGCATTGGGTTCATTACTGAAGGGATTGGGGATGAATTTATCAGCCGTCAAATCGGGACGGTTGAGATAACCCCGACCTAGACCAGCACCACCAATATAGAGTTCACCAGGCATCCCTATTGGGACAGGCTGTAGTTGTTGATCGAGGATGTAGGCTTGAACGTTAGCTATCGGACGACCAATTGGTATGTCTGTCCTAGCGTGGTCGGTTTCTGGAGCGGCAAGTGGATCATAGACCGTTGCCGTTACTGTAGTTTCAGTGGGTCCATAAGTATTTAGCCAACGGGGATACTCCCCAACGAGTTGTAACCAGGTTGAATAGGCAGAACGTGAAGCTTTTTCCCCACCGACAACGACTAAACGGACGCTGGTAGGCATAGGTTGTTTCAGTAGAGACATCCCGTTCACCAGCTCATGCCAGAAGGCAGTTGGAAGGTTCAAAATGGAGACTTGCTCTCGTTCAACGAACTGTAAGAAACTCGCTGTAGAAGAAAGCATTTCTTCCGTGCGGAAGATAACTCTAGCGCCGCTGAGCAAAGCTGGAAAGAGTTCCTCGATGATAATATCGAAACTCATGCTCGAAAATTGCAGAACGTGATCGCTGTTTTTGAGGTCAAACTGCTTGGCGATCGCTACACTATGGTTCACCATTCCTTGATGAGTAATCATCACTCCCTTCGGTTTTCCCGTAGAACCGGAGGTGTAGATGACATAGGCGAGATTCTGAACCGTTGTCTCGCTGATTGGGTTTTCTGAACTTTGTTGGGCAATCACTTCCCAATCCGCATCTAAGCAAATCACTGAAGCTTTGTGATCGGGCAGAGAGGCGACTAGCCGCTCTTGGGTTAAAATCACTGGTGTTTGGGAGTCTTGGAGCTTATAAGCTCGACGCTCGTGGGGATAGGACGGGTCTAGAGGAACATAAGCTCCACCTGCCTTGAGGATGCCCAGAAAGCCTACAACCATTTCTATAGAGCGCTCTACAGAGATTGCTACCAGCACGTCGGGTTTTACTCCCAATCCTTGTAGGTAGTGTGCCAGTTGATTCGCCCTACTGTTGAGTTCCCGATAGGTCAACTGCTGGTCTTCAAAGACTACTGCTACGGCATCTGGTGTCCGCTCTACCAATTCTTCAAATAGTTGATGAATGCAGGTCTGTTTAGGGTAATCTGCCTGAGTGTTATTCCACTCCACTAGCAATTGATATCGTTCTGCGGCTGTTAAGAGGGGTAAATCCGAAACGCGAGTGTCGGGGTTCCCAAGAATACCCTCTAGCAAGGTCTGGAAATGACCCGTCATTCTAGTAATTGTTGCTGCATCAAATAAATCAGCATTGTATTCAAACCAACCACTAATGCCTTGTGATGTTTCTTTTAAAACAAGGGTTAAATCCAACGCTGCTATCGGACTCTCAACTTGGGGAGAATTTACAGTCAGATTGGGCAGCGTCAGAGATAGTGTTGAAGCCTCTTGGAAAACGAACATCACCTGAAACAAGGGGTGATGATTCAAATTACGTTCTGCCTGTAGTTCTTCTAAAAGCGTTTCAAAGGGTAAGTCTTGGTGAGCAGAGGCTTCTAAAGTTACCTCGTGTACCTGAGCTTGCAGTTCTCGAAAACTAAGGTTGCCTGAAAGCTTAGTTCGTAAAACTAAAGCATTGACAAACGAGCCAATCAGCCCATCTCTGTTTACACCGTTGCGATCGCCAACAGGAGAACCGACGAGGATGTCTTCCTGTCCTGTGTACCGATACAGCAAAATGTTGAGCGCTGCCAGCAGCGTTACAAACAAGGGACTGCCTTCCTGTTGCGAGAACTCCTTGATCGCTTCGGTTAAAGGTTTGGGGAGTTCTAGAGATTGCCTCGCACCTTGTCCGGTCTGAAATGGCGATCGCTCTGCACTATTGCGGAGCGCAGATCGCGGACGATCGGTAGCTAACTCCAGCACGGGAAGAGCGCCAGCTAGTTGTTGTTTCCAGTAGGCCAAGCTTTGTTCTGTAAGTGTTGTCGATAGCATCTCTAAATCGGGTTGAAACAGTAAATGGTAAATACCAACATGATTGGACTTGCTCACTGGTTTTCTTTCCCCAAACCACACCTAATTACAGGTGGGCTTAGCTTTATGAGGCGGGAACTAGCTTGATGGAGTTGGGCTAAATGTGCCTGTTCCAAGCATTTACTGAGGTTTTCTCCTAGCATCCGGACATGGGGTTCTTTGAAAATTTCAATGTGGTCGCCCGAAACATCTTCCCTAGAATTCCGACAAAGCAACAGCCGCCGCTTGAGAAACTCAATTAGCGGGAAATCCTTCTATACGACTGTTTTAGGAAGTCTGTTAGCTAACGCAGAGGCACCCATCCTCTTTGGCAGAACCTGCAAATCGCAAAGTCATGAAATCTGCAAGTACTTGTCCAATAGCTGTCTTTTAAAGATAAGCATCTTCACTTTACTTACGATAACTATCAATAGCCTGAAAGTGCCATATTTTTTCGATAAAATTATATATAAAGAAGCAATAAATATTGTTGATAAGTCTACTATTGGTGGAGCTTGTGGTATTTATCAATAGGCTCAAGACACTATAGTTAAATAGTAATTCATGTTAAGATTTGATGAACCTTCTGGCAGAAAAAAATATTTTGTAGTATCGTATGAATTTAGAAGGATTGCGCTAAAGTGTTTGCTGTTTTAATGGCTTAATTTTACAAGGTTTGGGTAACCCAAGTAGATGGCGCAACTCAAAGCACAGGTGTGTTACCCCTAAGTAAGAAAATTGCGATCGCCTTAAATTACTCTTTGGTTTTAGCAGCGTGCAATGTTTGAATTTTGCGATCGCTAAGGGCAAATGTTCAAAATCTAAAAGTCTTAATGAGTTTATCCAAAGATTGGTTTAGCTTGTGCCTGGTCAAAGCCTTTTGTGGAATCATCCGCCAGATAACCTTGTCTTGTCGAGTCAAGATGTCCATGTCTGGCGTGCTGAACTAAAACAACCAACAGAATGGGTAGAAAAGCTGTCGCAAACGCTATCTGAAGATGAGCAAATTAGAGCTAAGCGATTTTACTATGAGCGTGACCGGAAGCATTTTATTGTCGGTCGTGGGCTACTGCGAACGCTCCTTAGCCGCTATGTTGGTATTGCGCCAGATCAACTTCAGTTTTGTTATGGTTCCCGTGGCAAACCGTCTCTCGCTGCCACAGGTGTAGACAGCACGATTCAATTTAATCTCTCGCACTCTCACGGACTAGCGCTGTATGCCGTCACACGCGATCGCAAAATTGGCGTTGACCTCGAATATATCCGCTCAACTTCCGATGTAGAGAAGCTAGCTCAACGCTTCTTTTCGCCTCGTGAATTTGCAATCATTCATTCCCTTCCCCCAGACCAAAAGCAAATTGCCTTCTTTCACGCCTGGACTTGCAAGGAAGCCTACCTCAAAGCCACAGGTGAGGGACTAGCTCAGTTAGAACAAGTCGAGGTTTCCCTAGATCTAGGAGAACCACCTCGGCTGCTGAGCATCAATAAAGATTGCCAACCGCCTACCCAGTGGAGACTGGAAGCACTGACACCAGCCATTGACTACATGGCAACTCTTGCTGTGGAGGGACAAAACTGGCATCTGGATTGCTGGGACTGGCAAGGCTCTTAATCAGGTGAAAGTCCCTTCGAGGCAAGCCATTCCTGATTAAATAATCGTGACTGGTAACGGGCACCACCATCACACAGGATAGTAACAATCGTGTGACCGGGTCCCATTTCTTGAGCAAGAGCAACTGCCGCTCCCACATTAATACCTGAAGAACCACCCAGAAATAGCCCATCTTTCCTGAGCAGTTGATAAATCACTCTTACCGCTTCGCGATCGTCTACTTGAATTGCATCATCAATGGGAACGTCTTCCATATTTGCTGTGATGCGGCTATTACCAATGCCTTCTGTAATTGAGCTACCTTCGGTGTGAATCTCGCCAGTCTTGACATAACTGTATAGACCACTACCCATTGGGTCAGCGACTACTGTTTTGATGTTGGAATTTTTTTCTTTCAAGAACAATGAGACACCTGCCAATGTGCCACCAGTACCAGTAGCAGTAACCCAAGCATCAACTTTGCCCTCAGTCTGTTCCCAAATCTCTCGACCAGTAGTTTCGTAGTGCGCTTGCCGATTTGCTAGGTTATCAAATTGGTTAGCCCAGATGGCATTTTCCATCTCTTCGGCAAGGCGTCCAGACAACTTCACGTAGTTGTTGGGGTCTTTATAAGGTACAGCGGGAACGGGACGAACTTCGGCACCTAGCGTCCTCAAGGCATCCATCTTCTCTTGTGATTGAGTATCTGGAATAACAATCAAACACTTGTAGCCCTTAGCATTACAGATATGAGCTAGACCAATGCCAGTATTACCCGCTGTTCCCTCAACAACGGTACCCCCAGGCTTGAGCAAGCCTTTTTTTTCGGCATCTTGAATAATGTAAAGTGCCGCTCGGTCTTTCACAGAGCCGCCCGGATTAAGAAACTCTGCTTTACCAAGGATTTCGCAGCCAGTTTCCTCACTAAAACTGTTAAGTCGGATGAGTGGCGTGTTACCTACCGTTCCGATAAAGCCTGGTTTGATATCCATATTTCTTTTAGTATTTGGTGTAGTTTTTAGGATAAGTTCTAACCTCTTTGTTTACACAAAATGCCCAAGAAGCTCACTCTCACTCGTGAGAGTGTTATTGATGAGGGAAAGAATTGAGCTTCTAGACTACCTTTATTTATGATTACCTTATGAGAAATAGGGTGGGCGTTGCCCACCTAGCTCTGTGTCTTGGTTAAGGCGCGTAGGTGGTAGGTTTTAGGGGAAAATCTAGATCAAGACTTGGTCATATTAGGACTTCGGGAAATCCTAACTCCAAAACTCGCCGCTCACCCTACCACCTAACACCTGAAACCTCTCACTTTGAAAGGGGTAGCATTGCCCACCCTACTCAACTCACACAATCGTTACTTGTTAGGTTGCGGTGTCATCCGCAGGTAGGGCTTGACTTCTTCGTAACCTTTGGGGAATCTCTCTTTTAATTCTTCCGGGTCTTTGATTGAAGGAACAATCACGCAATCATCTCCATCAGTCCAGTTAGCTGGAGTTGCAACTTTGTAGTTGTCCGTTAGTTGAAGAGAGTCAATTACCCGCAGAATTTCGTCGAAGTTGCGACCTGTGCTGGCGGGGTAGGTGAAATTCAACCGTAGTTTTTTCTGAGGGTCGATGATGAAAACCGATCGCACCGTTAATGTATTATTGGCATTCGGATGAATCATGTCGTAGAGATCGGAGACTTTTTTATCCGGGTCTGCCAAAATTGGATAGTTAAGAGTTGTCTGCTGAGTTTCTTCAATGTCTCCTACCCAACCTTTGTGGGATTCAACATCGTCAACGCTCAGCGCTAATGCTTTAACGCCACGCTTATCAAATTCGGGCTTGAGTTTGGCAACGGTGCCTAGTTCGGTGGTGCAAACGGGCGTGAAATCCGCAGGGTGGGAAAAAAGTATAACCCAGTTGTCACCCGCCCACTCGTAAAAGTTGATTTCGCCTTCAGTAGAAGCTTGGGTAAAGTTGGGTACTGTATCGCCTAGTCGTAAAGCCATAGCTAAATTTCCTCATCATTGCTCAAAACAGACAATTTTTTATCTTGCCATAAAACAACGGTTTCCCGATCGATTTTTTGATCTATTTAGGATTTGACCGAGTGGCGGAGTCTTATGGCTTGCTTATGCCAACCTCTGGGTTAGATCTCATACTCTCTCAAAAAGTCAAATGCAGGTACTTGAGGGATAAAGCAGCCGTTCACTGGAAGAAGCTTTTCGAGGAGAAGCTCCTTTTCCCACTTACGGAAGTAGTATCTACTTACTAGACCTCATTCACACGATTGTTCGAGCGACTGTAGACATAGAAGTTTACCACTTCTGATGAAATTAGAGTTATTCCTCTTTGATGAGGAAATGAGAGTTACATAAGTTGTAATAACTTCATTGATTTAGCAATTAACTTTGTAGAAGCTACCAAATTGGAGGATAAAAAGCTAGCTAGTCACTATAATATTTGAGTCAATTAGCGCAAAGCAACTTTACCAATAGGAAAATCATCTTAGGGCAAGATGAAGACAGCCCTAAGATAAATTGGGGTTTACTTCAATGGCTTGAGACTAAAAATGCACATTTAATTTTGTACAAACTCTTTAGTTTCAATGCCAGTGATTTTCTCGACGGGTTGCCATTAAGTTACGTAAAAATAACCGAGCACGTTCTAGGGGAAAATGCTTGGGTTTACCGTTGTAAACAATCTGGTATTCATCGCTGTATTGACCATCACCATAGCCAGAAATAAGTTTGAGATGGAAAGCTTCTTCAGCAAGTTTGCGGACTTCTGTCCTAAGCTGAGCTTTCGTGCTAGTCATATCCTTTGTGCTGTTCATATCTACTCTTTCCTAAAAACTTTTTTCTTCATGCTCTACAATTTGAGGCTTACTGGCATCGGTCAAAGGTTGTAGCTTTTGATACACAATCTTTCTATCTAGCGCTTTTTCAGTAAATGTACTTATGAAAAGAATTATCAAATGCCAAGCAATAGTAACGCTGGAAATTTGCGATCGCCTATTCTACTTCTGAGTAATAGTACTCAGCTAAGCTTTATCATCTAGCCCTACAGGATTTTCTCTATTGTCCTAACAAAAAATCTCAGGTTAGGGAGTAGTTCTACCAAATTCTAGATTCCCTACGATAGAGGAAAGCACAGCGGTAATATGGTTAGGTTCAACTAGGACAGAAATTGTGTCTTGTTGCTCAGGCAATAGGCTAGTGGAAAACACCCAAGACATAAGCTCAATTAATCATCTATGCCATAAGTGCCAACCTTAAACTCAACCCAGCAAGCAATAAGTTTAGGTAAGCACGACTGAGCATACAGATTGCCTAATGGTTGATCTATACGGAGTAATTTAATGGCTCAAGAACATTTAATGGTTTTAGACAAAAATACTGATTCACCGCCCCGCGTCAATGCTCGGAAAAGTGACGCTTTCGATATCTTCAATCTAAGGTATTACATCGGTCCTAACCCTTATTTGGATACGGCATCACTAGTATTTGATTTTGCGTTTACCGGATATTTAGAGCCTCGACCACTTGACGATTATGTCTCGTGTATCAGCGAACGTTATCCACGCCTAGGGGAAGAGACATACGAATCCTATGTTCATCTGTTCGCTCGGACAGTATCAGAAGTCGGCAAACTTGATATGGGGCTGCACCTCAATCGTTGGGCACTAAAGCCTGGTGAGAAGTATGTCAAGGTTGCCGTTCAAGCACTCCATGCTCGTACTCAACGAGCTGTCGTTTATGCGGTTTGGGACTGGTTTGAAGCAATTACTCAAGACCAAGACATTGTTTTTGAGGAGCAAATTAGAACTCTTCAAGAGATATTCCGGCGTTCAGTCTACGGTGGTCCTACAGTCTACGCCTTATATAGAACCGCCTTCGACAAAAACATTCCCGCTTTTTATCTGTGGGAAGAAGGGCTGATGCAATATGGCTATGGAAAGAAACAGGTTCGTGGCATAGCGACAACCTTTGATTGTGATAGCCATCTCGATTCGGACTTTACCACTCGTAAAGATGACTGCAAGACTATCCTAGGGACATTAGGCTTTCCGGTACCTAAAGGTGGCATTGTTGTCTCTCGTGAGGAGGCTTTAGCAGTAGCGAACAGGATTGGTTACCCAGTTGCTGTTAAGCCAGTAGTTGGTCACAAAGGGATTGGGGTAACAGCGGATGTGCAAAATGCCGAGGAGCTGAGATTTGCCTTTGGTAGAGCGGTTGACGCAATTGTTGAGGGTCAACCCGAAGAAATCATCGTCGAGAAGAGTATCAAAGGAGCCGATTTTCGTCTGCTTTGTGTCAACGGTAGGTTTGTCGCGGCGACTGAACGCCGTCCTGCTTCGGTTGTGGGAGATGGACACTCAACAATTGCTGAATTGATTAAGCGGGAGAACCGCAAACCTGCACGTATTGATACACCAACCTCACCCCTTGGAAAGATCCAAAGTGATGAGTCAATGGAACGGTTTCTAGAGGAACAAGGCTTGTCATTAGATAGCGTGATTGAAAAAGAGCGCACAGTCTACCTTCGCAAAGTCGCTAATCTCTCAGCAGGTGGCTTAAGTATTGATGCAACCCGAACAATTCACCCTGACAACATTGTCCTGGCACAAGACATTGCTCAGCACTTCCGGCTCACTTGCCTTGGCATTGATGTGATTGCCCAGAGTCTGGCAAAATCCTGGAAATCTGGAGACTTTGGCATTCTGGAAATCAATTCAGCACCAGGGATTTCCATGCATCTAAGACCTGCGAGTGGTGAAAGTGTTGATGTACCTTCACACATCATTGACACATTCTTTGAGTCTGAGGCAGATGCAAGAATACCGATTATTACCTTCAATCGGATTTCAGTTCCAGACCTTCAGGAAACAATTGACCATATTCTTCTCCAACATCCAGATTGGATAATCGGTGCGGTTTGTCGGGAAGCCGTCTTTGTGAACCGTTCTGAAAAAATTCTGAACAAGGATTACAACAGCAATGTCCAAAATTTGATGCGTCATCCCAAGCTTGACTTGCTCATCGCTGAGTATGGGGAGGATGTTTTGGAACAGGATGGGATGTTTTACCACGGAAGCAACATGGTAGTTCTAGATAATCCCACGGAAACAGAGATGATCCTAACGCGGGATGTCTTTGATGACTCTACCGTTGTTGTCAGGGACGGAGATAATGTCTCAATCCGACGTAAGGGCTTGGTGGAACAGTACACACTTGGTTCTACTGAACCATTTACCCGCGTGCATTTAAAAGAAATTGGCACCCTGTTGTAATCTTTTCTTAGTCACAAAATGTGAGGGCTTCTAAAAATTAAGGTTGGGGCTAGTTAGAGTCAGTGCTGAGATTTCTACTTCTAGGCACTGGCTCTTTGTCTATGTTGTCTTTGCATTCCGGATGTCACACCAGTAGCGCTACCCTAGACATTAAACCGGAAAAGCATCACATCCCCTTCCTGTACTACATATTCTTTACCTTCGGAGCGCACTAAACCTTTCTCCTTGGCGCCATTCATCGAACCAAATCCCACAAGGTCTTTATAGGCGACTGTTTCTGCCCGAATAAAACCTCGCTCAAAATCAGAGTGAATTGTACCTGCGGCTTGGGGTGCTTTCATGCCAGCATTAATTGTCCAGGCGCGGGTTTCCTTTGGACCCGTCGTAAAGTAGGTACGCAAGCCTAAAAGTTCATAAGTAGCCCGAATCAAGGATTTTAGCCCCCCTTCTTCCACACCAAGGGATGCGAGGAAATCTGCTCGCTCTTCTTCTGGTAACTCAACAAGTTCTGACTCGACTTGAGCAGAAACAACAACAACTTGGGCATTTTCGGTTGCTGCAATCTGCCGCACTTGCTCTACCCATTCGTTGCCTGTTGCTAAATCATCTTCAGACACATTCGCGGCGTAGATAATAGGCTTACTCGTTAATAACCCCAAGGTTTTCACCGCTTCCGTTTCTTCTTCACTTAAGTGAATGTGGCGCACGGATTTACCTTCATTCAAACCAGCACTTAGCTTTTCTAGGGCTTCGAGTTCCAACTGAGCATCTTTATTAGAACGCGCTTGCTTACGGGTGCGCTCTATGCGGCGCTCAACTTGAGATAAGTCGGATAGCGCTAATTCCAGATTGATCACTTCGATATCTCGCACTGGGTCAACAGAACCAGAGACATGGATAATATCATCGTCATCAAAGCAGCGCACAACATGAACTATTGCATCGACTTCTCGGATATTTGCGAGGAATTGATTGCCCAATCCTTCGCCTTTACTTGCCCCTTTGACTAAACCCGCAATATCGACAAACTCCACACGAGTCGGCACAATTTGCTCAGAGTCAGAAATTTTTGCGAGAACCTGCAACCGCTCATCCGGTACGGCAACAACACCGACATTCGGCTCAATCGTGCAGAAGGGAAAGTTCGCCGCATCAGCCTTGGCATTGGCAACTAGGGCGTTAAATAAGGTCGATTTGCCAACGTTGGGTAGTCCAACTATTCCGGCTCTTAGCATGGCAGTTTGAAGATGAGTTGTATCAGCAGTTAGATGAAACTTAAATCATCTTAATTTTATTTTGGTTCAGGAATCGTTTGGGGAATTGGTGCGGGTATTGTCTGAGGAATTGGGGAGGGAACGACCTCCGGCACGGGTTCTGGAACAGCAGGTTGAGGAATTGGGCTGGGTACAGGTTCGGGTACGGGTTCCGGAACAGCGGGTTGAGGAATCGGGCTGGGTACAGGTTCGGGTACGGGTTGGGGATTTGGTGACGGTAAGGGTGCTGGCTCTGTACCGGGGATTTGTGGACCCGGAGTGGGTTGCGGACTTGGGTTAATCATAAAATGTTTGATTCCATGATTTGACTTCACTACTTTAGAGGGAATCTTCAAACCTCACATCTCCCCAAATGGCTACACCTTCAAAGCACTTAGCAAAAGACAGTGAGTTTGGATAATCTTATAACAGTAGACCTAAATTAATTGCAATTCAGGGCAAGCCAAGGCAAAGTCCAAGGCTTAGATAGACAACTTCCTGTCACCTCGTTTTTTTGTCGAAAACTGAATTAACAAACGTGTGTAGTCTAAACTAACGGCTACATAGAGCAAGGTTTGTAGAGAACATCAATCCGTGTGGGGGCATTATCGCTCGTGCAACACAGCAAAAGCATCTCACGAGCAGTTAGATAGGATTTGTAGGTGGACTTCCCCTTGTATATCGCCTATGACTAATCGCCACGTTCATCGACAATCACAGATTAGAACACCCCTGGTAGACGCTCTCCGGACAGCGGCTCATCAGCGTCATGCGCCTTTTTATGCGCCCGGACACAAGCGGGGAAAAGGAACCCCTCAGTCGCTGCTAGATTTGTTGGGCGCATCGGTATTTCTTGCCGATTTACCAGAGTTGCCGAATTTAGATAACTTGTTTGCTCCTGAAGGTGTTATCCAAGAGGCGCAGGAATTAGCGGCTGCTGCTTTTGGGGCAGAGGAAACTTGGTTTCTCGTTAATGGTTCAACGGCTGGGGTGATGGCGGCAATTTTGGCAACCTGTGGTGCAGGGGAAAAAATTATCTTACCTCGAAATATTCATCAATCTGCGATCGCAGGTTTAATTCTCTCTGGGGCAGTGCCTGTATTTATTAACCCGGAATATGACCCAGCCATTGACCTCGCCCACAGTATCACACCAGTTGCTGTAGCCGCAGCTCTCAAGCAACATCCCGATGCCAAAGCCGTGATGATGGTCTACCCAACCTATCACGGTGCTTGTGGAAATCTTAATGCGATCGCCGAACTAGTTCATCAATACAACATCCCTCTACTCGTTGATGAAGCTCACGGACCTCATTTTGCCTTCCATCCCGACTTGCCGCCTTCCGCCTTATCCACAGGTGCTGACTTAACGGTGCAATCAACTCACAAGATTCTGGGTGCAATGACTCAAGCCTCGATGTTGCACCTCCAAGGTAAGCGAGTAGAGCGAGAACGGTTGAGTAAAGCATTACAGTTAGTCCAATCTACGAGTCCTAGCTACTTACTCCTCGCTTCTTTAGATGCGGCGCGGCAACAAATGGCACTGCACGGAGAAGAACTGATGAGCCAAACCTTGCAGCTAGCTGATGATGCGAGGACGAAAATTAGCCAGATTCCTGGACTATCGGTTTTAGACGCTGTAAAAAGCCCAGGCTTATTTGCCCTCGACCGAACCCGTCTCACCGTAAGAGTTTTGGAGTTAGGGTTGAGCGGATTTGAGGCAGATGAAATTTTTCATCAACAACTTGGTGTGATTGCGGAACTGCCGACACTTCAACATCTCACCTTTATCATTAGTTTAGGTAATACAGAAGCTGATATTCAGCAGTTAGTCTATGCTTTCAATACGATTACTCAAAATAAATACCGTTCAAAGTCCATCACGCCATTGCAAGATGTCTTCCAAAAATGGAAAGCAGAATTGCTATTAATTCATCCTTCATCCTTTACCATTAGTCCTGCAATCTCTCCACGTGACGCTTTCTTTTCCCCAACCGAAACACTACCCCTTGAGCAAACCTTAGACCGCATCAGTGCTGAGTTAGTCTGTCCCTACCCTCCTGGAATTCCTGCTTTAATGCCTGGAGAAGTCATCAATCCCGCTGCGATTGAATACTTGCAACAAGTCCTTACCTTGGGGGGTCAAATCACGGGTTGCAGCGACCCCAGTTTCAAAACATTGAAAGTTGTTAGGTGAAAGTTGTTAGTTGTTAGTGATAGAACGGTGCAGATTTTACCGAAAGCTTAGTGACATCCTCCTCGCAAATCCCTAGACAAGATAAATGCACGAGGTATAGCTGTCACCATAAAGGTTAGGACAGATTTAACGACCCAAACAACCACGTATTAGTAATAAACATAAAAGCCTTCTGCCTTCTGCCGTTTGCTATGTGATGAACAATTCCCAGTAGGGCTTGGGTTAATCTAGGGAAAACTCTCGCTATCTTCTTAGCGCCAAAATGCCTTCTGAACTCTGGCCTTATGTTACACCAGGCATCCCTGATGATTTATTTGAGCGGTTACCAGGTATTCCTCTTAGTAAGAGAGAAGTACGGTTGCTCTTGATTTGTGCCTTACGGCTGCAACCTAGCTCCTTAGTATGGGATATTGGTGCTGGGACGGGCACAATTACAGTAGAAACAGGATTATTATGTCCCAAGGGTAAGATTATTGCGATAGAACGAGATGAGGACGTGGCTAATTTAATTCGGCGCAACTGCGATCGCTTTGGGGTCTACAATGTCGAAGTTGTTGAAGGGAGTGCCCCAGAATGCCTGAAAGACCTACCTCAATCGCCTCACCGTATCTGCATTGAGGGAGGACGTGCAATTAAGGAAATTCTTAAGGAAGTTTGGCAATACTTACGACCCTCCGGTCGAGTCGTCGCAACAGCGGCTAATCTAGAAAGTCTCTATGCTTTGTCTGAAGGCTTTGCTGAGTTACACGCTCGCAACATTGAAGTCGTTCAATCAGCCGTTAATCGCTTGGAAACACGAGGCACCCATCAAACCTTTGCCGCTGTTGATCCAATTTTTATCTTGAGCGGTGAAAAGCTTGATTAGATTAGATTGCAGTTTGCCGTGAATTCGTTAAAGTAAGCAAAAGTATATGCTTTCGTTTGATGAGATTGTAATAATCTCTCTTGTTTGACCCTGCCCCTCTTAATCTGGACAGTTTGACCCAACTGTCTTCTACTAAAGCGTCCTATGTCTTGGCCCCGAATTTTAAGTGGAATCATTGCGATCGCCCTAGCCTTGGGGATGATCATTCTTGGGGGATGGTACTTTACCCTTGGCTTTTCCATTATTGTCTACCTGGGTTTATTGGAATACTTTCAACTGGTTCGGGCAAAGGGAATTGAACCAGCAGCCAAAAGTACGATTGTTGTAAGTCTGCTGCTGTTGGTTACGGCAACCCTTTCACCGACTCTCACGGATGCCGTATTTCCAATAGCAGGCACCTTTATCTGTTTCTACCTTCTCTTCCAGCCCAAGATGGCGACGATTGCTGATGTTGCCTCTTCAATTTTGGGATTACTCTATGGTGGCTATCTACCCAGCTATTGGGTTCGTTTACGAGTGGGCTTGACACATGCGTCATCCCTTCCTCTTGATGCTACAGCTTCTGCTAGTAAGCTTCCTTTAGGCGGGTACTGGCCTAGCTCATGGACTGACTTTAGTGCCTTACCGGAAGCCTTGACGGCAACACTATTAGGCTTTGGCTGCATTTGGGCAGCAGATATTGGGGCTTACTTTTTTGGCAAATTCTTTGGTCGTACTCGCCTTTCGATTATTAGTCCCAAAAAGACAGTTGAAGGAGCAATCTTTGGTGTTGCAGGTAGTATTGCTGTCGCCATAGCTGGGGCTTGGTATCTACACTGGCCTAGCTGGCAAGTCAGTGGCATTATTTTAGGCACCCTCGTCGGTATTGCTAGCTTGCTTGGAGACTTAACCGAGTCAATGATGAAACGAGATGCTGGGGTAAAGGATTCAGGACAGTTGATTCCGGGGCATGGAGGAATGTTAGACCGGACAGACAGCTATGTTTTCACTGCGCCTTTAGTTTATTATTTCGTGACTCTCTTGTTGCCTCTTCTGCCACCATTTTTGTAGGCTAGGAACCTCTAGAAAAATAATTCATAGCAGAAAGCTGCTAGCTATCAGCCATCAGCTTTTTTCTTCCTTCAAATGAGCTATCCAATCGGAGATTTCTGCTGTTGTCATACCACCTTTGGGAGAAAGTCGTGCATCCTGATATCCCCATTGCTCGACATCAATTTGATACTGCAATGGCGATAAAAGCGAACCTTGACAGAGTTTTTCTGTCGGAGGGGCACTGTCTAACTCCTGTTGTAGACGTTGGAACAGCTCTTTCATAACCCAGTCTGGAATTAGCGATCGCTCTCCAGGATAGATGAAGCCAAAGAGAATTAGATGGCTCAAGAGTACTCGCCAGCGATCGCCAAAGCGATAAAGTAGGCGCGACCAATCCATTTGATCGCTACAGGCAAGCAGTAGGTGTGCGACATCCGGACCATCAAAGCGATCGCGAGCCATCACGAATGCCTTTGAGCAAAGCATTTCCTCCACCGGGCAGATCAGCACAGACATCCCTAGAACTTCCTCTTCAACGGCATGTTCAAACCAGAGATCATCAACCTCACTCAAACCGTTAGCAGACTTGAAGATCAGATCCACAAAGTCCTCGCTATCGCTAGAAAAAGCTTTTCCCAACCAGTGAGACGCAGTCATCTCAGTCCGATAGCCTTTCTGTGCGAGAAACTCCAGGATGCGTGAACAATCATTAGGGCGAACAAAAAGGTCTAAGTCTTTCGTCTGTCGTGCAATTCTCGTGTAACGATCGAAAGCATACCCGCCACCGACGAGAAACGGCATTTGAGATTTACTCAAAATATCCATTAATTGGCAATAGAAGGTGCGAGTTTTCGGATCGAGTTCGTTTTCTTGAAGTGCGTGAGATTGCATAATACCGTCGCCAAAGGTTTCGCGGCTTTTGCTTGCCTCTTACAGTGAAGGTAGTTGGATAGGCAAAAGCTCGGTTCATTATTTAATAGTGATCTAGAACACTCAACCTAGCCTCAACCTAGAGGTCGAAACAGAATAATCAATAAATTTAACTAGAGCCTTAACAAATACTCCCAATGAGGTATAGCCTTGCCCTAACCCCCACCTGATGAAAGCTCTTGATGGGGGACTGCGGGCGACTTTTGTTCAAAGTTTCGCGATCGCACATAGCTTAAATTCCCCTGATTCAGCAATTACATCGTCTCCCTCATCAAACATGGTCACGACAACGGCTTTAACTTTGAGCTGACTTTGCGAGCTTTCCACTAACTATGCTCTTCTGTTTACCTGCCATCACTCGTTATCATTGCATTGAGAGCTAATTGTAAAGTTTTGAAACAATTTTCTCTCAGTAACTTGAACTTGAATGCCAAGGCAACAAAGGAAGAAATGTCAGTTTCACAGTTCATGCGCTTTCATTCAAGGCATCGTCTCTTTAGGCGAGTTCTCCGGCTGCGCGTGGCAACACTGGTGATGCTAGGCATTGTGCTTAGTGCCATTGTCGTAGCAGCGGCTTGGTTAGCTGGAGAAGGGACGATAACGCAGCTATTTGCCCAACTCAAAGTGTTGCAAGAAAATCCGCCAATCTGGCTACAAGCACCAACGTCTCATCAGAAGTATTTACTGTTGCCCACGTTTGGCTTGCTTGTCGGAATCTTTGCGGTGATGAAGATTTCACCTCGTCCTCGTCCTTGGTCGGGCTGGCTGGTTGTGGGAATTTTGCTGGGCTTGATGGGGCGCTATGTTTTGTGGCGATCGCTTTCTACCCTGAATTTATCGAATCCCCTCAATGGTGTCTTTAGCCTGTGGTTATTTTTCTTAGAAATGTTAGTACTCTTTAGCAGTACCATTCAGCTATTTTTAATGCTGAATGTCAAAGACCGCAGCCAACAAGCATCACAGGTCGCCTTAGCTGTAACGTCGGGTAGGTATACACCCTCCGTTGATATTTTAGTTCCAACCTACAACGAGCCTGTTTTTATTCTGCGCCGGACAATCATTGGCTGTCAGGCAATTGATTATGCTAACAAAACAGTTTACTTACTTGATGATACCAAGCGTTCAGAGGTTAAAAAATTAGCCTCAGAATTAGGCTGTGTCTATATAACTCGCAATGAGAGTCGCTATGCAAAAGCCGGAAACTTAAACCATGCGATCGCGAAAACTAAGGGAGAGTTAATTGTTGTATTCGATGCTGATTTTGTTCCTACCAAAAACTTTCTCACGCGCACCGTTGGCTTTTTCCAAAATGAGAAAATTGGCTTAATCCAAACGCCTCAAAGTTTCTACAATGCTGACCCAATTGCTCACAATTTAGGGTTAGAAGATGTCTTAACCCCTGAAGAAGAAGTCTTTTATCGGCAAATTCAGCCCATTCGGGATGGTGCTGGTGGGGTTGTTTGTGCCGGAACATCCTTTGTCGTAAGACGGTGTGCGCTTGAAGCGGCTGGTGGTTTTGTGACCAATTCCTTGAGTGAAGATTACTTTACTGGCATTCGCATCAGCGCCCTGGGCTACCAGCTAATTTATTTAGATGAAAAATTAAGTGCTGGGTTAGCCGCAGAAAATATTGCTGCCCATGCGTCTCAACGCCTACGGTGGGCAAGAGGGACTTTGCAGGCATTTTTTCTGGAGACAAATCCTTTAACCATTCCTGGATTACGACCCATTCAAAGGTTGGCGCATTTAGAAGGATTACTGCATTGGTTCACCAGCTTCTCACGGGTGGGGTTTCTCATCATGCCACTGGCTTATTCATTCTTTGGTGTGATTCCGATGCAAACCTCTTTAATTGAATTACTGTATTTTTTCCTACCTTACTACCTCGTGCAGTTGTCGTTTTTTTCCTGGTTGAACTATCGTTCTCGGTCAGCTTTACTCTCAGATATTTACTCTCTAGCCTTTTGTTTTCCCTTAGCGCTAACAGTAATTCAAGTAATGCTGAATCCGTTTTCTAAAGGATTTAAAGTAACACCCAAAGGAATAAAACGCGATCGCTTTGTGTTTAATTGGGCTTTGGCTTGGCCTCTAATTATCCTATTCATCGCTACAGCCATCAGCTTATGGCGCAACTTAGGAATGGCACTCCTGCATTTGCCCTCAATGCACACAATGGCTCCCGACCAGCAAGACTTGTTTGAAGGTATCAGTTTAGGATGGATTTGGAGCGCCTACAACCTATTACTAATAGGCATCTCCTTACTAATTTTGCTGGATGTCCCGAAACAGGATGTTTATGAGTGGTTTGATTTGCAGCGAGTCGTGCGCGTTGAGGTCGCTAATCAAACCTTGTGGGGTATTACAACAGAAATTTCAGAAATTGGCGCGTCCATTAAATTGACCCAATCAATTCCACTTCCCCTAGAGAAATTAGAAACTCTGTCAGTAAAGTTGGAAATGATGGAGGAAAAATTGCAGCTATCTGGAGTGGTAACCCAAACCAGCCAAGAGAAATTATTCTCTACTCTACAGGTAGCCTTCGACACTCCTCCCGTTAAGCAACAACGGCGTTTAGTAGAAATGCTATTTTGCCGTCCTGGGCAATGGCAACGGCGGGAAACTCCAGGAGAATTGCGATCGCTTTTCCTGCTATTTAAAATTTTGCTCAAGCCCAGAGTATTATTCGATAAACGGCGAAATCTACTAAGTGCAGGGTGGCGGAAATAACTTTCCAGTTGAAAAAGCTTAAAAGCTTACTGTAGCAATATTCCTCCTGCCTTCTTGCACTAAGCGACACCTTCCGTAATAGCCGAATCAAGACAAGGTTCTTAGCTAACCATGATTAACTTTGCTACCTGGGACAAGCTTTTACGCCAGTACGTTGATACTCAAGGACGAGTGAATTATCAGGCATGGAAAGCAGAGTCAGCGCAAACCCTTAACCAATGGCTGGGCGACATTCAGCAAGTAGACATTGAGGCTCAAACCCACCCAGATGAGCAGTTAGCACTGTGGATTAACCTCTATAACGCCTTCACAATTGCGTCAATTCTGAAAGACTACCCTATCACCTCAATTCAACCGAAAGTTTTTGGTATCCCAAACTGGATTGCCTTCGCCTGGTTTTTCTACCGCCCTATCCATAAACTCGGTAATGATTACTACAACCTCAACCAAATCGAACACAAAATCCTCCGGCGCAAGTTTAACGAACCTCGTATCCACTTTGCTCTTGTCTGTGCCTCGGTTGGTTGCCCATTACTACGCAACGGTGCTTACTTCCCAGAATCAGTACACACCCAACTAGAGGACGATGCAACCCGCTTCATCAACAACCCTGATAAAGTTCACTACGACTCCCAAACCCAAACGCTGTACTGTAGCAAAATCTTCAAGTGGTACCAGAACGACTTTCTCAACGTTGCGCTTCCATTCCTGACTACATTCGCTCATACCTCAAAACGGATGTCCCGATTGGAGCGAATACGCCGATTGCCTACCTGAACTATGACTGGGGTTTAAATCAACAGATTTGACTGTGAATTGGGGATTAAGAGGAATCAAAGAGAGCTTCCTCGCTGGGAGATAGTGAACAACCTTATCAATAGACCTATCTTGAAAGTTGGGAATAGAGAATGGGGAGAAAGAGACTTTCAGGTTTTCGTTGTGTACGGCAGTTCATGGTATCTCTTGCTTGCAGTCGATTTTTGCCCCAACCGATAAAGGTATCAATGTGGCTTAAGTCAGTGCCATTCGACTTAGGTTAATATGCTAAATTCAGTACCTCGTATCCTTTCCCAAGAGGGATTTGTCAAATCTATAAGGCAATCGACTTCGGTTGTTGCCTACTCTCATTCGAGCCGAAACAACATTAACTGCATTAACTAACTCATGAGTGACTTCCAGAAAAGTTCAGGGAAACGCTGGCTGAAAAGCCTTATCTTTGGCGTGTTAACCTTAATAGTCGTGGTTGCCTGTAGTAGCCAGCCCAAAGTTGAAACGTCTCCAACGGCTGCCAGTAATTCTGCTACTCAACTGACTGAGTTGAAGTTTGGAGTTGGTCCCTACTTCCCAACTCCAGGTGAGAACAGCAAACAGTTTGAGCCGCTGTTTAATGAATTAGCACGGGGCTTGAATCTCCCTGCGAAGGTTACGGTAACAGAGGATTGGGTGGGTATCTCTGAAGCGTTACGTTCTGGTACTTTGGATGCAGCTTGGTTAGGTCCGTGGGGATATGTTCTTTCTAATCACAATGAGCCATCCATTAAAGCGATCGCAACGGTGAAATACAAAGACAAACCGACTTATAATTCTGTTTTGATGGCTCGTGCTGATGCCCCATTTAATACCCTGGATGAGGCAATTGCCCAAAGCAAAGAGGGGAATAAGCTAAAACTAAGTCTCGCTGATGTTGGTTCAACCTCTGGCTGGCTGATTCCCCAGGCAGAATTTAAGCGTCGCAACCTCGATCCAAAAACAGCCTTTGACTATAACGAGGGCGCTAGCCATGCTGCACAAGCGATCGCAGTAATGAGTGGACAAACCGATATTGCTTCGGACTACGACCGGAACCTGGATGTATTGGCTAGTACCGGACGAATTGACAAGTCGAAAATCAAGATTATCTGGCAATCTGAGCCTTTGCCCAATGACCCCATTGCTGTCCGAGGCGGCTTTCCCGAGGATATCAAAACGAAGCTACAGCAGGCATTGGTGAATTTTTCACCTGAACAAGCGAAGAAGTTTTTACCAGAAAACTATACAGGCTTCGTCACCTCTGATGGCAGCAACTATGCACCAATCCAAGCAGCAGGTAAATCTGTAGGCAAGTTGAAATGACCGAAGGAGCGCCATTTTCAAACGCTCAAGAAAAAAATTACAAGCCAGACTTTGAAGCAATTTTGCAAGCAGAGCAGCAACGGCGTGGAGGGCTGTGGCGCTTACTGAAACAAGGGTTTTGGGGATTGTTGGCGGTAGCAGTGCTAGTCGCTAGCCTCCAAACCGCAGAAGTCTCACCGCAGGAATTCTTACAAGGACTGCCTCGCCTTGCTGATTGGATCATAAGGCTTTGGCCGCCCGACTTCACGGAATTGCCGTCTTTTTTGGAGGCGATTTGGGAAACTTTAGCGATCGCAATTGTTGGTACAGGGGCAGCCATTGTATTTGCAGTTCCTTTTGCCCTCTTAGTGGCACGAAACACTACCCCCTTACCCTGGCTAGCTACACTCCTGCGCGGGTTCTCCAATCTTTTACGAGGAATTGATACCGCAATTTTTGCACTATTGTTCGTTTCAATTGTCGGCTTAGGACCGTTTGCAGGTGTATTGGGAGTAGCCTTTCACACAACAGGTTCGATGGCAAAACTTTATGCCGAAGTCCTAGAAACCATTCCTTCTGAACCGATTGAAGCCATTGAAGCAACAGGAACTGACCGACTCCGCACGTTTGCCTTTGCGGTATTGCCCGAAGCTCTACCCGGACTAGTTGGGATTAGCTTATATCTATGGGAGTTTAACGTTCGCTCGTCTGTAATTTTGGGTATTGTTGGTGCTGGGGGTATTGGCTACGAATTACTTGTCAGTTTGAAACTGCTCGATTTTCCCCGACTTGCTACTATCCTAATCCTGATTTTGACAATGGTCAGTTTGATTGATGCCCTTAGTGCCTATCTGCGGCAACGTTTGGGATAGTGATTGGTCAACAGAAACAACAAACGATTAATGCTTACAGTTGAAAGGCTGACAAAATCCTACAATCGTGGCGCACTCGCCATTGAAGATATCAACTTTGTTGTCGAACCCCATACGTTTACAGCAATCTTGGGACCGAGTGGTGCTGGAAAAACAACACTACTGCGCTGCATCCTCCAACTATTACGACCTGATCGAGGGAAGGTGTGGTTTCAGGGACGAGACTTGATGACTTGTTCGGCAAGGGAGTTACGGGAAAGCCGCGCTCGAATTGCCACCGTTGCCCAGCAATTTAATCTGGTGCGCCGTCGCAGTGCTTTGGAGAATTGCTTGGGAGGACGCTTGCAGGAGTTACCCTTATGGCGTTGTTTATTTGGGCTTTTTCCGAACAGCTTGCTACGGGAAGGGATGGCGGCTTTAGAACGGGTGCAACTGCTAGATGTCGCCTTTCAACGTGCCGACCACTTGTCGGGCGGACAGAAACAGCGGGTTGCGATCGCACGGGCTTTAACCCAACGAGCTTCTTTAATTCTCGCTGATGAACCGATTGCTAGTCTCGATCCAAAGACAGCCCATGCCGTTTTAGGTTTATTGCGATCGCTTTGCGCTGAAGAAGGGTTGACCGTTATCTGCAATCTCCATCAAGTTGAACTGGCAAGGCAATATAGCGATCGCATTCTCGGCATTCAAGCAGGAAAGCTGGTGCTAGATGTACCAACTCACCAATTAAGTACATCTGATGTCAACCGCGTTTATAAATCGTGAAAACACTTTACGAGGCACTTAAAAGTGAGCCGATTTGACCCAAAGCTGACCGCTCTTAAGCTGACTGCTGATTGCTATATCAGCGGATATCTTCATAAAACTGCTTGAGGTAGGTGGGGGAGACACCTAAACCCCAGAGAAAGCCGATATATAGATAAATCCCGGTTGCCTTGAGAGAACCCCAGTGTGCCACACGGCGATCGCTACTTTGCACAATCCGATTGACTTGGTAAATTCGTCCTCGCTGCACTAGCTTGAGGCACAAATCAGCTTCCTCCAGGATTGGGATAGCACTGTTAAACCCACCAACTGCCCAAAAATCAGCACGGCGACAAAACATTACTTGGTCGCCAAACAGCAAGCGCAACCCCTTAAAAAATAAGTAAGGGCGAAAAATCAACGGGGCATAATAGGTTTTGAGATAGTTGTGCAGGGACACTCCCCAGCGTGTTGTGCCAGAACCTGCCATCAGGGAAATAAACCCACCACCAGCAATAGTTTTATCTGCCAGAGTTCGCTCAATTACGGCTACCAAATCATCCGGTACAGAAGTATCTGCGTGTAGGAAACAAAGGATTTCTCCTGTTGCTGCTTCTGCGCCTTGATTCATCTGTACTGAACGCCCACGCCCCTCAGCAGTAATGACACGCGCTTGGCTACAGCAGTCGAGTGTTTCACAGTAGCGCTGTGCGATCGCAACTGTCTCGTCATCGCTGCCACCGTCTACCACCAGAACTTCGTAAGCAGGAGGATTGAGGATGCTTAGCTGTCGTAAGGTACGCTCTAGACACTCTGCCTCATTCAGAGTGGGAATGATGATGGAGATGCGAGACATTACTAATCCAAAATTAATGTTTCACTGTGTAGCAGATAGAGAGCTACCCGCTACACTTGGCTCTCCTTAATGTGATCTAATTACCGCTGGAGACCACCATTTCTGGGTCCACCGATGATTGGGTTTTCAACAGCATCTCGGTACTGTTGCACATCATCGGTGTAGCCGATTGGCAGAACAGCTTCCACGTTTTCATGAGGACGAGCAATGATTACCCATGTTTCCAAGCTAGCACCGTAAGTCTTTTCTACTGCCGCAATCCCAGCCTCCATCGCTGTTTTCACCTCAGATACATCGCCTCGAATATTCACCGTAAAGCGAGCGCTACCTGCTCTCAGGTAGCCGACGAGGGTGACTCTCCCAGCTTTGACCATGGCGTCTGCTGCTGCTAGCACGCCAGGAAAGCCCTTGGTTTCAATCGATCCTACCGCCTGTAGTGCCATGGCTAATTTCCTTCCTGAATTTGTTGTTGAAATATGTAAAGACAAGAGTTAATTGTACGAAGCTTGCCCCACCTTTTGAGAGCAATGTCCATTATCTTTAATGTTTCCTGCCTTCGGAATCTTAATTGACGTATTTTGGTATACAGAAGTTGAACAAAGTTAAGTGACTCAAAACATTCTGAACTGTTCGACTTCTGCTGTATATTCGATGGGCATCACATCTACAACATTGCCACTCGGATTCGGGATGATGTAGTACGAAACGACTTCACCCCCGTAGACTTTCTCTGCAGCTTCAATGCCTGCTGCAACAGCCGCGTTTACCTCAGCGACTCTCCCCCGGACAGCAACGATAAAGTTACCTCGTTCTGCAAGACCATAATAAACAAGCGTGACTGCGCCAGCTTTGACCATAGCGTCTGCTGCTGCTAGTACAGCAGGAAAACCTACTGTTTCAATCGTTCCAACCGCCGCTGGCATTGCTGCTCTCCTGAATTAATTAAATGCTTGAAACTAATTGTACGAGTCTTCTTGATATCACGGCGAGTTCATTAGACTTCTTGCTCCAACTCTTGGAGGTAGTGCTGGAAGGCAGCAACAGCATTGGCAACGCCATCTTCTTCCCTAATTTTTCTTCCAAGTGCCTCTGCACGCGATCGCATTTCTTCATCACTCACAGCAACCTGCATACTGCATAAAGAAGTAAATGGTAATTCTTTGCCTGATGTATCCAGCATTTCATGGAAAGGCGATCGCTAGTTATTTTGATACGATTCAAACGATTGTCCAGAGCTTTCTCAAAAACTGGGGGAACGAAGGACGATTCCATTAACGTCTGTCTGATTTTCGCAAGCTCACTCTAATTGTTGCTAATCGACTCAGGAACGCGAACCGATAGTGAAGACTTTTAAAAGAGCCAATCACGGTGAGTTTATGGGTTCAAAACCAAGTCAATCGCTCGATCAATCAAGTCCACCGCCTCAACAGCGTAGTGGTACGTCTTAAACCGCATTCCCTCCACAACTTCCAGTTGTTTCGGCGGGCGATGTCCAAACTTATCCTCATAGAGCCGTAGAGCGAGACTGCCTAGAGAAGTCATCTGCCCTTTCGTCGCAGAAAGCTTCCGCTCGCGCAAGCGGCTAGCAATGGTGACGGACAATCCTTGTTTCTTTTGGTTTAATCCACCTCCAGCACCCAAGCTCCTAATAGTACGAGTCAAATCTGCTTCTGGTGTAAGCAGGAACGTCGTTAACTGCGTGTAGCGACGAGCGGGTTTGTCTGCCACCACCGCATGGGCAAGTGCTTCAAGTTGTCCCACCGCAATAAACGTCCCAACTGCACGGGTCATGGTGGTGTAAAGTAACTGACGGGTGAGCATCCGACGGTTGGATAGCACTAAAGGCATAATCACGTATTGAAATTCACTGCCTTGGGACTTATGGCAAGTCAGACAGTAGGCGTGCATAATCTGCTCAAAATTACCAGGTAAGTACTCAACGATCGCACCACCCTCAAATTCCACCGTCACCCGTTTCTGCTTAGGCTCCACGGCAATGACCCAACCACTCTCTCCATTCATCACTGCCGGAGTCGTATCGTATCTATTCACTAGTTGAATGACGCGATCGCCGACTCGGTAAACCACCTCTCCCGTAACTACTTCTGGCTCCCCATCCTTTTTTGGATTAAAGATGGGATGCATTCGAGCATTTAGGGCTTTGACCCCGGCAGGTCCCTGTTTTTGAGGTGCTAACACCATCAACTGTTGGTTCAAATCGATGTTGTCGGCTTTCATCTGGAGCGCCAATTCAACAATGGCATCTGCTACTGAATTAGGAGTGGGACGACACAACATCGCGCAGTCCCCGACATCCATCCATTGAGAAGGCTGGTTGAACTGATGCAGTGCTGGCACCTCCCCAGAGAGTACCTCTTGGGCCGCGTAGACAATCGCGCTTTCGTGCCGTTGCCGATAGATAGTCTGCAATTGCGTCGTTGGGATAAGGGACGACAGTATCAAGTCCCGCAGCACCATCCCAGCGCCCACACTGGGCAGTTGGTTGAAATCGCCGACGAGTAAGATTCTTGTGGTAGGTAGTAACGCTTTCAGCAGGGAGTTAAATAGGAACAAATCGACCATACTAAATTCATCCACAATCAACCAGTCAATCGGCAAAGGATTGTTCTGGTTGTAACGGAAAGATTGACCATGCCCCTGCCACTGTAGAAGGCGATGAATCGTTTGTGCCTCGCATCCAGTCGCGTCTCTCATTCGATTAGCCGCTTTACCCGTTGGCGCGACAAGCGCGAGTTTCACCCCTTTTGCACAAAGCCACTCTACTAGATATTTGAGGATGTGAGTCTTACCGCGTCCGGGACCACCTGTAAGGATACTCAAGGGGTGCGCCCAAGCCATGAAAAGGGCAGAGCGCTGTTCTGTTGAAAGGCGATTGAATTCTCGGAAAGACGCTTGTTCCCACTGATGCAACCAGTGTTCGAGATGTTCAGTCGGCTGCTGTTGCCCAGCCAGGAACGCTTTAACGAGTAAAGCGACATTGAGTTCGGCTCGGTAGACTCTATAAAGGTAGATACTGCCATTGGAGTTGCCTTCTACCAGGGTTTGGTTAGCAATGCCCAATTGAATTGCCGCCTGCACATCCCAGGAGTCAGGAGTAGACTTAGGACAAGTGAGCAGTTCCAAAGCTCGGATCAGTAATTGGGATTCAGGGACAAAACAATGTCCTTCGCTCAACCCATCTTTTAACGCTTGGAGGATTCCTTGAGAGTAGCGCTCAATACCTGAAGGGGAAATGCCAATCGCTAGCGCTAAGGCATCGGCGGTTTTGAACCCAATCCCCTCGACTTCATCAATGATGCGATAAGGGTTACTCTTAAGTATTGCTTCAGTTTGGTGTCCGTAACGTTCACAGAGTTTCAGGGTTAGCCCTAAGGGAGTCGAGAGTCCTAATAGCCACGCGATCGCTCCTCGTACTGGATTGGTTTGAGAGTCCCTCCAAGCCCCCGTGATCGTGCCGATGCGGTATCTCGTGAGCGTTGGGATTTGAGAGAGTTGCTCACGAGCGTGTTCTAAGACGTTGAGAGTGTCTGCGCCGAAGTGAGAGACGAGTAGAGCCGCTGTCTTCTTTCCAATGCCGCGAAACAGCCCACTGGCGAGGTATTGCTCGATTTCTGGGGCAGTGAGTTCTGGAATCGGGGTGGTGTTATTAACTGGGTTGAACTCAAGCATTTCTGAGCGAGGTGGTACTATCCCTGAGGAATAAAGAGCTTTCTTTCATATTGACTGACTAAGAAGCGACTGTGCAAAGCGACGATAAGAAAGAAATACCAAGAGAGTTTCGTGAGGCGAACGTCCTAATTCTTTTGTGAGAGCCTCTGTGACACTTAGAAAAGCCAAATGTAGGCAAGCCTAGTCGCTACATTCCTAAGCTTAGCTTGAGGAGTAGAAATTTATTGAGGCTCTGTCTCTTGGCAGGCAATTGTGCCTCTATTTAACGATGAAAGCCTATCTAAGATCGCTCGGATTGTTCGTTCTCACCAGTATATTTTTAGGTGGATGTAGTCTATCCGCCGCTTTGATCAAGAGCGTTCCCAGTTTGCCCCCAGAGCGTGATGTCATCATCAACATTACCACGGTCAATAAGCGTGTGGGTTGGTATTTTGTTGATCCAACAAATTGGAAGCTGTCTAAGTGGGAGTTTCCCAACAACAGCAACAGCCCTACCCCGATTAATGAAGAGATTAGGAGGTCATTTGTCTCCTGGTCACCTCAGAGCCAACGACTTCTGTATGCTCTAAACCTTGTAAGTCTCAACGGTTCTGTAGAAGTCTTAAAACTCGGAGGCAAGCGTGATTTAACCAGTAGTTGGCAAACGTTATCTCCCAATGGTAAAACCGTCGCTTATACGGGCGAGTCTCGTACAGACAAAACACTTGGTCTTGTCGAAGATATTTCCCTATTTGATATTGCTAGTCGCCGTTCACAAGTGATTACAAAATTCGGTGCGGGTGGGGTTTACCAAATCACTTGGTCACCAGACGGGAAAACCTTGGCTTTTTGGCATTGGGACTCTTTGAAGCGCTCAAAAACGCTTTACCAAATCAACTTGGACGGGAGTAACCTGAGAGTACTGCTTGAGGCAAAAGATAATTTGCCTCTTCAGATTCAGTCGGTTCCATCTGATGATGAAAAAATTAAGTGGTCACCAGATGGACGCTATCTCGCCTTAACTAATAGCAGCTACAACAGTCAAACCATCTGGCTTCTGGAGTTGGCAACCAAACAGTTGAAGCCACTGTTTGATGCACCCCCTGCAAGGGAAGCGGGTGGGATTCAAGACTTCGCTTGGTCACCGGACGGGAAAAAAATGGTCTTAGCGGCTGGGTACGACGGTAAATGTCATCAGCCTTTGCTCATTGGTTATGAAGAGTGTACTAATTTTCTTTACCTTGTTGATGTGGAAGGGGGCCAGTTGACCAAAGTAACAAACATTCCTCAAAGTTCAGCAACAAGGCTACTTTGGTTGGGACACAAGCGTCAACCCTGACGTATTGTCTCTGAATAACCTTTGTGAGTAACGAACCTAGATGAGATTTCTTGCATAAGTACACAGCACTCAGAGATAAGTACTGCTACAGAAGAACACTTAACACACAGCAAGAAGTCTCAAGATAAGCCCATGTTACTGCAACATCATTTGATTAATTGTTTCTCTTTGCGCTCAATCACAATTTCGGCTCTGTGTACACTCTCGCTCATTTCAGTTGTGTTGGATGCTAGTAAAGCTCATGCTTCTAACTCACATTGACACTCATTCGCTGAAAGTTTACCTGTAGACCATCACGGGGATGGGGAGTGGGTACCATCACCATCTCCAGGTTGTGGTCGGGTAGCAGCACTCAAGCTTGAAACTGGGACAACAACCAGGCACTGACTTTGCTATGATTCATTTGCTGACACTGATGGATTGTTGAATCACCTGCGATCGCATCATCACTCAAGCTAAATCTCTTTTTCAAGTAGTAGTTACTCGTTGACCCGTTCAAGCTGAGCATCCATAACTATTTAATAGTTAGGTTATTTGAGCCAAAGCTTGCTCATCCCCTAAATCTTGCAAGAAGCGGTTCTTGTCGAATGTATAGTCTTGACCCAGAAACTCTAGGATTTTTTCTGTATCGTATTCGGCATTTTGTAAGCAAGTTGAAGCACCAGGAGAAGGCGTTATATTAAACAATATATTCTCCCCGACAATTTTAGCTTCTCCCAACTCCAGGCGCTTAGTCTTAAGATTAACTATTTGAGGTCTAATCCCTAGATATCCTTTAGCAAGCTGTAGGTCACCTAATTGCATTGAAGGAACAATTTTTTGAACTTGCCTTAAAAATAGCCTTCTGCCAAAAAAGGGGATATCGTAAATAAAATTTCTTACGATATATTCCAATATCACTTTCTCTGAAAGGATATTAAAAAAGCTTAAGAAAGCATTGATACTGAGTCCAGCCGTTCGGAAATAGTCAACAAAAGTAGCATAGTTACGCGATTCTAGTAGGAAGGTAACTTTAGCAGTAGGACCAAATCTAGTCTTACTTTGATTGTGAACTTCTGCATCTCCGTGAATAGCTGCAAACGGTATTTTTTTGAGCTGTACCGTATAAACTTTACCATTTAGAACGCCTGGTGCAAGGTAAAAATTCCCCGCCACATTCAGGAGCGCATAATCTTTTCCATAGCCTAGAGATTTGGCAAACAGTAAACTATACGCTGCTGCTGTAAAAACAACGACCTTAGCTACTACTACGTCTCGATCTGTCTGAATTTGGTAGAATTCTCCTTCTTTCCGGATACTCTTAACCTTTGTTTCCATCATTAAATCAATCGTTTTCTCAGTGTTGGCAACTGATTTTCCTAGAAATGATTGAGCTAGTTTCTGAAAATCTATTGTGTAACCTTCTTCAGTAGATAAAGCGATAATTTCTTCTTCAGGCGTTCTATTCTTTACTACATTAGGTTCTACTAATTCTATTTCCTCTTTTTCAATTAATTTAAGTCCAGGAAATAGTGATTTAAAGTCTTTGTATCTCTCTCGCAGTTCTTCAGTCTGTTCTTTTCCTATACCCAGAACCATTTTGTGATATTTACTGAAGATTTTCTGTTGGGGGTCATTTCTCAAAAGATAATTTTTAACTAAGCTTGCAGCTCCCTTTACTTTTTGCGCTTTTTCTAAGGTATAGTTGGTTTCTATATCTCCAAAGTGCAGGGTTTGGCTATTGCTTGTTCTATGAGAATTACCTAAAGCAACTTCTGGTTGTTTTTCAATTAAAGCAATCCGGTTTATGTTGGTATAGTTGCTCAAGCTATATAACAAAGCAGTTCCAGAGATTCCGCCCCCGATGATAGCTACTTCATAAATGTCGTTCTCGAATTGCATAATCCCTCTGAAATGTAATTAAAGAATAAAGAGTATATCAACGCTAGGGGGTAACGAAGCTCAAAATTTTAATAAAAGCAAGTCAAGCACTTATACAACATAGGAAAGTTACTTGAGACTAGGTGCTAAAGCCGAATATTAGGATAACTCCAAAAGTTTTTGAGTGCAAATTTTATAGAATCTGCCAAGCCTACTCGATCGCAATGTTTTTAGAATAACAGCCTCTACGCTAGGAAAAGTCACTCCGTAGTTATAGTAGCGCTCCTTCATGAGGTAGAAAAACAGTTGTGCCTCAAATTTGCTGTTCGGGCTGTGCAGCTCTCAATTCAGTCTCAATAAGGCTATCTAGTTCTGCTTGCTGATAATGTATCCAGTGCTTCACTTGCAATTTTATCTATACAGAACAGACTTCTGCTCAAAATTAGAGAAAAGGAGAAAGGGGAACTGGAATTTGGCTCCCCTTCGCCCAGTATTGGGAAAGGGGGTTGGGGGGTGAGGGCAGGAGATTCTTGGCACTGACATGCTCTTAATCGCATCTGTGTCTACATACAGCCTCAACCAATCTACCCTGCATAAGTGGTAGTCGTCTGAGAGACAAGTACTAGTGAATTGAATGAGTTCTATGCATTAATCAATTCTTCAATAGATATAAATACCTGTAGACTATGGATCGTTCATTGCGTTACGAAGGTACGCGATTGCGTGGTTGGATAGCGAACTTATCATTCAAGCTGATGAAATTGTGTTTCATTCCTAGAGATTGGTGGCGATCGCATCTTGGGCGGTGCCAGAGGCAATTGCTCAAGTATCTTTCCTTAGTTCTTCTAACGTCATTTATCACCGTATTACTAGCTGACAGCCCTGTTGGTGCGATCGCACAGCAACCCTTGCCAGAAATTCGCGGGGTTTGGATGACTACCAATGACAATGACATCCTAAGTGATCGCCCCAAACTGCAAGATGCTGTGAGTAAACTGGCGCAACTGAACTTCAATACGATCTATCCTGTGGTGTGGAACTCAGGCTACGTGCTATACGAGAGTCCAGTAGCACAACGGACAGGCATCCAACCCTTTGCCCGCAAAGGTTTACAAGGACAAGAGACCCTCTCTGACCTCGTTGCTCAAGCCCATCAGCAAGGCTTACTCGCAATTCCCTGGTTTGAGTTCGGGTTCATGACTCCCCCGACATCGGAACTGGCGTTGAATCATCCGGAGTGGCTGACGAAACGGCGGAACGGTAGCCAAACTTGGATCGGTGCGGCGGGTGAGGTAGTATGGCTCAACCCCTTCCATCCAGACGTGCAGCAGTTGATTAGCGATCTCGTGCTAGAAGTCGTCACTCGATATGATGTCGATGGTATTCAGTTTGACGATCACACCAGTTTGCCCAATGAGTTTGGCTACGATCGCTACACGCTTGCCTTGTATAAACGAGAAACCGGGAGGAATGCACCTAGCGATCCCCAGAATCCCGTTTGGGTGCGCTGGCGGGCGAATAAAATTACGGCATTCATGACACAACTCAACCAAGCCGTAAAAAAGAGAAAGCCCGATGCGATTTTCTCTGTTGCCCCTAATCCTTATGACGTTGCTTACAAGACTTACTTACAGGACTGGCTGACTTGGGTGCGAAAGGGTATTGTGGACGAGCTAATTGTGCAAGTGTATCGTCCCGATCTGCAAAGTTTTCTCAACCAGATCACCCGTCCCGCAATTCAGGAAGCGCAACAAAAGATTCCAACCGGAGTTGGTGTCCTGACAGGCTTGAGAAATAAGCCAGTTCCGATGCCACTGATTCAGTCTAAGGTGCAAGCAGCACGCGATCGCGGCTTGGGTGTAACGTTCTTCTATTATGAGAGCCTTTGGGACGAGGCACCAGAACCTATAACAGAGCGACAATCTAATTTTCAAGCTCTCTTCAACGCCCCCGCTTCCCGTGTTGCGATGAGGTAACGTTATAGCTCCAAAGCGGTCAGCTATCAGCTTTTTTGTTTTCCTTACCCCACTAATCCCAAAGTAGGACTAGGTATAAATCAGCGCTGTCCCTCTGGCAGAGGATCTAGATGAAGGCGATCACTACTATTTGTGGTGAATGACCTATGAAAGGTCTAGCTTGGGTGCCATAGCACCTGACTCACTTCTAGCCAGGTTAAGTAGTTTGGAGGCTCTGGGTTATGCGCTGGGAATTCGGTCGTCGAAGCACCAATGTTGAGGACAGACGTGGAAGCCGGATGTCGGCACCTGTGGTAGGCGGTGGCATTGGGGCGATTGTTCTATCAGTGATTGTTGCTCTTTTGGGCGGCGACCCCAGCGTAATCTGGGAGCAAGGGCAATCGTCGAGTGATGGTCCTTACTCAGAAGCTCCTCAAACACAAGGTTCTGCGGCAGATGATCGTCTGGCTGAGTTCGTTTCAGTTGTCTTGGCGGATACGGAAGATACATGGCATGGCCTGTTTCGCCAAGAAGGAACAACCTATGTGGAGCCTAAATTAGTTCTCTTTTCCGGTGCGGTGGAATCTGCCTGTGGCTATGCTAAAGCAGCAATGGGGCCATTTTATTGTCCCGCTGACCAAAAGCTCTACATCGACTTAAGCTTTTATGAAGATCTGAAGACTCGGCATCAGGCACCGGGAGACTTTGCTCAGGCGTATGTGATTGCTCATGAGGTTGGGCATCATGTCCAAAATTTAATGGGCATTTCCGACAAGGTTCATGCAATGCAGCGTCAAACCGATCGCGCACAAGCAAATGAACTTTCAGTCCGACTGGAGTTACAAGCAGACTGTTTTGCTGGTATCTGGGCGCACCATGCTAATCGTTCACGGCAGGTTCTTGAAGCTGGTGACGTTGAAGAAGCACTGAATGCGGCTAGCAGCATTGGGGATGATCGTTTGCAACATCAAGCAAGAGGGTATGTTACTCCGGAGTCTTTTACACACGGTAGTTCAGCCCAACGAGTTCGCTGGTTTAAACAGGGCATTCAGACGGGCGATCCGGGACAATGTAATACCTTTGCGGCAGCCACTCCTTAAAAAGTCTAAGTGCGAAGTGTTTCAGACAAGATGATGAATAACTCCGACAAATGAATGCGATCGCAAGTTTGCCTTTCCGTCAGCCAACCTTTGAGCAAAATCGAGATTTTGTGGGAACTCTATCTGTGTAAACTTCACAGATAGTTACTGACTATGGGTGGGCAAAAAAATCTATTCAGCCACCTTACGGCAATAGAAAGAATCTACCTGTCATTTCCCGCACAATTTTTATTGAATCAAAACCTGATTCAAGGGAAAGTCTTAGACTTTGGTTGTGGCTTTGGCAATGATGTCAAACTCTTGCAACGGAAAGGGTTTGATATTACAGGGTATGACCCTTATTATTTCCCGCAATATCCTAATGAAAAATTTGATACAATAATTTGCTTTTATGTTTTAAACGTTTTGTCTTCTGAAGAACAAGCTAATATCCTTATAGAAGTCTCTCATTTGTTAAAGCCGGGAGGTAAGGCGTATTATGCAGTGAGAAGAGATATAAAAAGGGAAGGTTTTCGAGAACATTACATCCACAAGAAACCTACCTATCAGTGCATCGTCAAACTTCCATTTAACTCAATACACGTAGATGAAAGCTGCGAAATCTATGAGTATACTCATTACAATCAACAAAGGAACTCTTCTAACAACTGCATATTCTGTAACCCTCACAAAAACATAAACTTTATAACAGAATCAACAACAGCTTATGCTATTTTTGATGGTTATCCCTTAAGTAAAGGTCATGTTCTAATCGTACCCAAGCGTCATGTTGCCAATTACTTTGAATTGCCATTCAAAGAACAATCTGCTTGCTGGTTTATGGTAAACAAAATACAAGAAATTTTAAATAAAGAATTTCAGCCTAATGGATTTAATGTGGGGATGAACATCAATAGAGCGGCAGGTCAAAGTATGATGCATAGTAATATTCATGTTATTCCTCGCTATCAAGGAGATGCCGTTGGTACTAAAAGCGGAATGAGATGTGTGATTCCTAAAGGAAAAGTTAGGAGTTAAATGATTTCTCAGGCAAAGGCTGTCGAGCTTTGTAAAGTTAGTTAATCTGATAGATGGCAGGGCGATATCTGGGTTGGGGAATAGGCTTACCATCCGCTTTAGCAACTTCCAGCCAAGCCGCTTTCGCAATCAGCACTTCGCGAACTGCTTCTTCAACTGTGGAGCCAAAAGCAGAGCAATACTTCAAATCGGGAATATCGGCAATGTAGCCCTCGTCTTCTTCACTGTAGAAAACATTGATGTGATAGTCCTTCATTCTTCGTCTGTTCAAGTTGCACCTAGAGATTCTACCCAAACAATACTGCTGGCAAAAGGACTATTCGCTAAGGCATTAAATAGTCTCAGATCGGCAGTAACCATCGAACACTGATTCAAGATTGCCAAAGCTAAATAGAGGCTATCATAAACGGTGCGATCGCTCTGGATAGCAGTGTCTAACGCTGTCGGTATTAGAGAGCGAGACTCATAAACCTGCATGGAGACTGCACTGAATTCCGCAAATGTTTGTCTGGCATCTTCTGCCGTATCCTCGCCACGGCGTACTCGCTTCCAGAGGATGTTGCCAATTTCTGGAAAGAATAAATCTGGGACTAACAGAGTGTAACTTTCTGATAGTAAACGTTGCGCTGCCTCAGAGTGAACTTCGGGAACAAACCACTTGATACCGACGCTGGCATCCACCACATACCGAGTCATCGTTCTCGATCTTCGCGAATGAGTTCAGCACTATCGCTAAAGGTGCGTCCGGCATATCTTGCCTGAGAACGGGCTACTGCTTCTCTAGCTTTCACCGTATCACCTCCTGTAGGGTAGGAGCGGAGTTGGCTTTGTGCTGCTTGCTGCAAGATGTGTTTTATTTCTTCTTGCAAGGAACGTCCATGAAGCCGTGCAAGGGTTTCCAGTTGGTTAATCAAAACAGGGTTGAGATTCTCTAACAGCACTTGCGTCATAACAGAGCTATGCGATCGGTGGAGGTACTGTGTAAATCATAATCCTCTACGCTGCTCAATCTCAGCAATGGGCAAATAGTATCTTCTCAATCTCCTCCCTCACTTTTGGAGTGACATTGCCACTATTCAGACAATCCATCAGCAGCTTATTCGCATCGTAGTACCGCTTCAGTTGTTCCTTCTGCTCCTCACTGAGCTGCCAGTCATGCCCAATCTTGCGATGCTCAATCATTACAGTTCTCAATTCATTGAGGCGGGTCTGACCATTAGCTTGCCAAAACGTTTCTTCGACTAACAGCTTCTCTCTCTGCCAATCCTCATCAAAAAACTTCTCAAAATCTTCTTCTATCCTAGGAAGGTGTATTTTGATATGTTCAAGGGCTTGATGTAGTTTAGGAGTACGACTGAAATCGCTGTGGCATCCCTCAATTCCACGACGGAATTCTTCAAAGTTCTCGCTGTAGAGTGTAAAAGTAAGACTCAGATCAAGATAAAGTTCATAAAGATGTCTATATGCAAGATCGTAATTAAAGATATTGTCATCATGACCCTGAATGTCTGGCTTAGATCCAAGCTCACCAGCTAAGTAACGTGCCAGTGGGAAGTCATGCACAAGGGCAAAATAGAAATTGCATTTGTCTGAAAATTTACAAGGTACCTTAACCGAAGAAGCCTTTGTATTAACCCAACCCAGAAACTTTTTTAATTGCTTATCTGAAATCAATGAGGTTCCAATTTCCTCTTGCTTTTGCTTCATTAGCATCAATAATTTATTAGCATTCTCCACCATACTCACTGTCAGCAAGAAAAGTTCTCGCCAACGAGGTTGAGTGACGTGAGTGAGCAGTCGTTGAAATTCGGCTTCAGGATTAGAGCTATCAACGATATATTTAGCGGCGAAGTATTCCTGAAACGTGAGGTGGGAGAATGACCAAATCCCTTGCGCTTGTTCAATCAACAATCCATGATGGGCTTCAATCGCCTTAAGAACGGTTTCACTCTCCTCAGCCTCAATCCCTAAATGCTCGGCGATATATCCCTGAATTTCGTCCTGCTCAAACAGAATAAAGTTATCGGGTTGCTCAAACTTCCGGAATGCAAGATAGCTCAGAAGTTTTTGCTTGTCTGAGACTGATAGCTGCTGGTAATCTCTGGGAATATCTCGAAATTTATCCCACTTGTTTAAAAGCAGATTACTCGCTTTTTCATACAGTTCTGACTGCTTCTTCGGTAAGTCTTGTTCTGCGATGAATAGCAAGCACGTCAGAGTCAGTAGGATGGGGGTTATGGCTAGCTCACGAATTTGCTGATTTTCCTCCAGTTTTCCGACGAACCTACTTGTCCACCTCTCTGCCTCCCCGGATGTTTCAGGGGTGGCTGTAAACCAGTTAAGGGCAAATATTTTAACTTGTTCAGCATCAAAATTTGCAACTTCAATCGGCTCGAAGTTATCGGCAATGTATTCAATCGTTTGAGTGCGACAGGTGAGAACAAAGCGGTTTTTGCGATACTCTTTGGCAAATTCGTAGATTTGGTCTCGAACAGACTGCCTCAACTGGCTGGGGACTTCATCCAATCCATCCAGCAAGATAAAGGCTTTTCCCTGATTTAGAATTTGCTGTGTTTGCTCCTGTTGTGCCAATCCAAATTCTCGATGAATCAGGTTCAATAGATTGAATGAGTTGCCCTCTTTGATAGATCGCAGTTCAAGCAAAACTGGAATGCGATCGCAAAAGAACTTCCCCTTGCTACAGTCAACGGCGAGATGTCGTAAGAAAGTGGTTTTTCCTGAGCCTGGTTTGCCCAGCACCATCAATCGGGGAAATTGTCGGACGATTTCCTGTCCAGGGAGTCGTTTCTGTCGATGTCCTAGCGTTAACCGTTCATAGTCCTCCCGTTGCTCAATGCCTTCTAGCAATCCAGAAATTGAAGCATAGCGCTTGCTCGACAACTTCTCCAGCACGTAAACATCCACATACAGCAGGTCAACATCAATCCGAGTGTCGTCTAATAATCGAATCTTGCTGTAGTTGTCTAGGATTGCTTCGCAAGAGTGCGATCGCACCTGCGGCACCAATGCATCAATATCTAAATCTGAACTGCTTGGTTGCTTCTCAGCCTTTGATTGAGCATCTATCTTTTCAGACGAATCTTCAACAATTTCCTGCCAAGGTAAGGTTAGTTCTTCACAGATGCGCTGCAAAGAGTCTAGCTGTAGAGACTGATGGTTAAAAAACTTAGTGACAGTCGATCTTCCTATCCGCTTGACCTCTGCAAAATTCGTTTTCGTAACAAATCCAAGACGCACTAGTGCTTTCTCAGCGCTTTCAATTCCTTGACGTGAAGCTCTAACCAGTAGCCTTTTCTTCGCCATCCCGTACTAAGAGTGTTTTATCCATCCTAGTCTGTGCAATCAAACATCAAGCAAAAGACAATCAAATGAAAAGCATTGCCTAGTCATGCTTTCAGAGATTCAGCCCGATGATGAAAGTGTCAAATTTCCGAAGAACTTTCAACCATGAAAAACAACTTCAACTTCACCCCCGCCTTCCAGCAAGTATTCTTCACCGTTGTCTGCTTCACCCTTCTCTCTGGTGGAGCCTCCTTCTGGCTTGCTGCTAAAGACAATTTATCTCCCCAACAGATTCGTGTCTTTGAGAATTGCAATACTACCTGGAATATGGGCATCGGTGCCATTTTTGGACTACTAGGCAGCAAGGCAACTGACCTATTTCAATCAGATGATCAGGACGAAGAGAAAGAGTAGGGCTTTAGCAGAGACGTTCCGGCGGAACGTCTCTTATTGGATTTTGATTCACTTGGCAGATATCAGTGCAGGTTCCAGGGTAGGTAACCACTCTTGTCGTAATTTTGCGATCGCTTCTTCTTTCAACTTCGCTTCAATCTCAATCCAAGGTGCATTGCTGTAAGAACTTGGCATCACAGTAATTAAGTCACTATGATTTCGATCACCAAACGCTTCACGTCCATTGGAGATATGCACCAACTGCCACTCTTGCTTAGGCCAAGTAGTACCTGCGGCGGCTTGCATCTGAGCAACACTGGGGTGTTCGTAGCTGTCTAACTTTTCGTGGATTACGTGGTGATGGGCATCAAATACCATCGGAATACCCGCTTGACGGCAAACTTCTAAAATTTCCTCAGCACTGTAAGCGTATTCATCGTTTTCCAGCGCCAATCGAGAGCGAATTGCTTCCGGCAACTTACGGATAACCTCAACTAGTCGCTCTGAGCGATCGCTTTTTCCGCCATGAATCTCAATCATCGCCCAAGGCGATCGCGGCAAATCCAACTTATCCATAATCATCGCGTGCATCTGAAGAATTTTGATGCTATTTGCAATGACTTCCGGATTGTCAGAACTTAAAACAACAAATTGGTCAGGATGTACAACTATACGAATACCCACATCGATAGCCCGACCCCCTGTTTTCAAGAGTTCTTCACTCAATTCATCTAGTACTTTTTCACCTAAATCTGTATCGGCAAAGGGAAAAAGATTAGAGCTAATGCGATAGAGTTTTAACTCATTATTTAAACAAAAATCAATTGCTAAGTTTAAGCGTTCTAGGTTGTCCTTGTATAAATTCCGGAGCAGTTCTTCTTGTTCCGATTCCGGAAACGAAAGCAAACGCTTGCGCGTGACAGTTCGGTAACGCACCTCTTTGGATGCTGTAATACACACTAATCCTAGTTCCGGTGTCACGCTCATCAGACTAATGATTACTCCTATGACTACTATTTCATTGATAATTCTACTTTTGACTTAAGTCACCCGTCTCAAGAATGACTCTTAACAAAAAAGGGTAGTACATTAATGTACTACCCTTATATTTTTCACTAACTAAGTGATTGTTTGAGTTGTCAGGTTAGGTAAAGAAAACGGTAATTTCTCAACTGTTGCTTGACTTACTCTTTAAGTGGTGAACACTACGCGATCGCAGCCATTTTGACATCGTTATTCGCTAAGACTTCTTGCAGTTCCTCAGCATCTACGGTTTCCTTTTCAATTAGCATCACCGCTAGTTTGTCAAGGATATGCTTGTTGTTCTGCAACACTTCTTTAGCGCGTTGATACGCTTGATCAACGAGACTCCGAACTTCTTCGTCAATCGTTGCTGCCGTGGTATCAGAGAAATCACGGTCTGAGGCAATATCCCGCCCTAAGAACATATTGCTTTGCTGGCGACCTAAGGCGACCGGGCCAAGGCGATCGCTCATACCAAAGCGAGTCACCATCTGCCGTGCAACACGAGCAACCTGTTGCAAGTCATTGGATGCTCCAGTCGTCACCTCTTCTTCACCGAAGATGATTTCTTCAGCAATACGACCGCCTAAAGCGACAGCCATCTGGTTTTGCAGGTAAGAGCGAGTGTAAAGACCTGAGTCCATCCGGTCTTCGCTCGGTGTGAACCATGTCAAACCACCAGCACGACCACGGGGGATAATGCTAATCTTCTGCACCGGGTCATAATCCGGCATCAAAGCACCAACTAAAGCGTGACCTGCTTCGTGATAGGCAACCAAGGTTTTGCGCTTCTCGCTCATCACCCGGTCTTTCTTCTCAGGTCCTGCCAAGACGCGATCGATCGCATCATTCACTTCATCCATCGAGATTTCGGTGAAGTTGCGACGGGCAGCTAAGATTGCGGCTTCATTGAGGAGGTTAGACAAGTCTGCACCCGTGAAACCAGGGGTACGACGGGCAATCTTCTCAAGATCCACATCCTTCGCTAAGGTTTTGCCACGCGCATGAACGTTAAGAATTTCCAAACGTCCAGCGTAGTCAGGACGATCCACAACCACTTGTCGGTCAAAACGACCCGGACGCAGTAGTGCAGCATCCAGAACGTCTGGGCGGTTTGTCGCAGCAATAATGATGATGCCAGTATTGCCCTCGAAGCCGTCCATCTCAGTCAGCAACTGGTTGAGGGTTTGCTCCCGCTCATCGTTACCGCCACCTAAACCTGCACCCCGTTGACGCCCCACGGCATCAATTTCATCAATAAAGACGATACAGGGAGCATTAGTCTTGGCTTGCTCAAACAAGTCGCGGACACGGGAAGCACCGACACCCACGAACATCTCAACAAATTCAGAACCAGAGATGGAGAAGAAGGGTACACCCGCTTCACCCGCAACGGCTCGTGCTAGTAAGGTTTTACCCGTTCCCGGAGGACCAACAAGGAGGACACCCTTGGGAATCTTTGCTCCAATTGCAGTGAAGCGGTCAGCATTTTTGAGGAAGTCAACAACTTCGTTGAGTTCTAGCTTGGCTTGCTCAATGCCAGCGACATCGCCAAACGTCACATTGGTCTGTGGGTCCATTTGTACTCTGGCTTTGGACTTACCAAAGTTCATTGCCTGAGAGCCAGGCCCACTTTGGGCACGTCGTAGCAAGAAAAACAATCCGACTAGCAGTAATACTGGGAAAAACAGGCTGCTTAATGCTCTAAACCAGAAGCTTTCATCACTCTGAGGTAGAACCGAAATATCCACACCATTGTTAGCGAGGATGCTAATCAACTGGGGGTCATTAGGCAAGTTGACCAAGACTTGTTGACCGTCTTGAGCGGTAACAAGGGCACGGGTGCGGTCAGCACTGAGCTTGACCGTCTCGATCTTGCCAGATTCAACTTCATTAATTAGCTTGCTGTACTTCCATGTATCCCGGCTTTGGGATGGTTTGTCTAAAAATGCTGTTGCCAAAGCGATGACTACTATCGCTAGTAGTGCATACAGCCCTGCGTTTCTCCACTTCTTATTCACTTACTTAATTACCTCCAAATACTGAGGAGCGGGACATCGAATAACTTTGTCTTGTATTAACTAATGTTAACGTCTCTCAGGAAAAATTGATGCAATTGGCTCTAGAAAAGCCTTTCATCAACTACTTGTACTCATCCATGGTAATATCTAGGGCTGCTAGTGTGGAAGTTTTGTACTCACTAGTGCATCAAGGCGAAAGTTTCTGACCACTTCGCCGGATGATGGGGAGATAGGGGAATGATTTCCGCGCCCTGTGCATCAACTCAAGATCTGCCACCAACAGCGTAGTTGCTTAAGACTAGGATGTAGTGGGTCATACTTTAGTTTTTCAGGTGCTTTGAGGACAGTATGAATGGGAATGACTTCAACCACACTGTTGGTGTAGGCGATCGCCTCAAAACTCAGCACCAACTTTGTGTCCCAAACTAGCTCTCGAACTGGGTGATTCTGTTTCTTGAGCCAAGAAATCAGTTGTGATCGCACAACTCCCGGTAAAATCCCTGCATCAAGGGGGGGTGTCCACCAACAGTTATCTTTCCAACCCCAAAGGTTACCTGTACTCGTTTCTAACCAATTCCCTTTGGCATCAAGCAAAATCGCCTCCATTGCTCCTTGCTTCTGTGAAGCTTGTTGAGCAAGCCAACTAGGGAGATAGTTACCCGTCTTATGCATTGGAAGGATACGACGATATTCAGGGGCATCCGCTAGCCATGCTGTAATGCCCAGTTGCTGGCGATTTTCTAAATCAGAGGGGAGACAACGCCCTGTTATCCACTCTCGCCCATTGGGAAAAATCGTGATTCTGAGAATAGGATAGGAAGCACTTAATACATCCGCCCCTTGCCGCATTTGAGGCAAGTTAGGTAACTGCCAACCCAAAGTTTGCAAACTAGAGATTAAGCGATCGCAATGACTCTTCCAGTTCGTCAGTGGACTGTCTAAGGATTGATGATAAACCCGCAGGGTCGTGAAAACAGTTGCACCATAAAGCAACCCTGGCTCATCAATCGTCAGTTCCAGAGAATCTGTTTGTTTTAACTGACCGTTGTACCAAAACAACTCTAGTTTAAAGATTTAAATGTTCTAAGGGTATTACTTAAAAAAAGGTGCTACTTACACACTGATTTCCATAATGCCTCTCCAATACTATCTGAGGTAAAAAATTGCAAAGGTTCATTTTCACTAAATTCCTCACGATTGACTAATTCTCCTTGGGCATTGAAACGAGCGATCGCTTTTACCCGAAAACCCCGTAGAGGACAGCTCATTGAAATATAAGACTTTTCTGCGACTATCCCTGTTTCATCGGGTTCAGAGCGAACAGACATCTGCCAGAATAGGTAAGTGCTATTGCTAGCTTGTATAGATTCTGTGTCAATGTAGTAGTCAACATCACTTCGGCTACGAGTCACCAAAACCCAGTTTTCAGCGAGGGCAGGTAGGCTAGTGAGTATACTGATAACCAAGGCAAAAAGCAGGGATTTGAGCATAACTAGAACAAAAATCGAATGCTCGGTCTAGGGGAAGACTTTGAGCAGGGTGTTTGACTGCCACAATACTAACCATGCTGAATATTCCTTGACTGCGTTAACCTGAGCATTACAGCGTGTGAGTGCTGTTCACAGGAACAGCCCAGAGTTCAACGGAGTCGATCACATTCGGGGTGAAGCATCGTTTCCGTTCTGGGTTGAAGACAAACCATTCAGAAGAAGCTGATGTGCATTTAACTTACACATTGAATTTAGTCGCTTTTTGTTTACTACCGTTGTGTTGACCGTTATCAGTTAACAGCCTACGGTTAACAAAGAACGATTTACTTAAATAGGGGTTAAATGTGAGAGCCGCTTAAATCCTCTGGCAAGAATCTCCAAGCGCAATACTTGTTTGATTTTGACTCACTTCCAGTAGGCCAGTTCAACGATGAGCCAAGACCTTCAACCAACGAACCCTGAGCCATCTCCCTTAGGTGGACGCTACAAAATCATCAGCGAACTGGCAGCGGGTGGGTTTGGTCAAACCTTTCTAGCCGAGGACTTACACTTACCGAGTCACCCCCGATGCGTGGTTAAACAACTTAAACCACAGACGAAAGACCCCAAGGCTCTGCTAATGGCAAGACGCCTGTTCGATACAGAAGCTCAAGCCCTCTACAAATTGGGTAGCCATGACCAGATTCCTCGGCTTTTAGCCCACTTTGAGGACAATCAAGAGTTTTATCTTGCTCAGGAATTTGTTGAAGGAGAACCGCTGACTGAAGAATTAGTACCAGGTCAACCGTGGTCAGAGACACAAGTGGTTGCTCTATTGCAAGATATTCTGCAAGTGCTGGCATTTGTCCATCAGCAGCAGGTTATCCACCGTGACCTCAAGCCACCCAACTTAATCCGCCGCAAACGGGATGGCAGAATTGTGCTGATTGACTTTGGGGCGGTGAAGCAAGTCAGCACGCAGATTGTTGAACCTGACGATGGGCAGACAAATTTAACGATTTCCATTGGGACGAAGGGCTATATGCCCAACGAACAGGTGGCTGGGAATCCCCGCTTTAGTAGTGATGTCTACGCTGTTGGTCGGCTTGGCATCCAAGCGTTAACCGGACTCCACCCCAAGCGTCTGGGTGAAGACCCTGTGACGGGTGAACTGAATTGGCGAGAGGTCAGTGGTGATTCAGAAGGTGAGCATCACACAGTACAGATTAGCCCAGAACTAGCTGAGATTCTTGACTGCATGGTGCGCTATGACTTTCGCGATCGCTACCCAACAGCCGTAGAAGCTCTGGAAGCACTGCGAAGCTTACCATCAGCTATTTTGGACTTAATACCACCACCTCAGCCTATACCTGACATCACAGAAGCACCTACCTACCTAGAACTGTCGCCATCCGGTACCAAGAAACAGACAGATTCTGAGGTAGACAAATATCCAACAGAGTCTGAAGTAGAGCTAACACCTACAAACATTTGGCTGCCAACCCAAGCCCCAGAAATGTCCTCAACTACCAACGGTAATCTAGATACAACAGCACCTTTAGAAGACCAGCAGATATACTCTTCAGACTCAAACTCTGCGATCGCCAAACCAGAACCAGAGGAAAAACCGAGATGGTGGCGTCAGCCTTGGTCAATTGTTGCCATTGTTACGGCTGTCGCTGCCATGGGTGCAAGCATTTTTATGGGGAAGACCATGCTATCTTCTCTGTCTACCAATCGAATCGCTGAGCGCGGCATATCGACCGCAAGCCCTAATTCAAGCCCTGGCAATTCATCTGTCCAAAGTCCAACCTCCCCTCCGTCTGTGCAGAAGCCACAAGCAGCAGAACTTCTCAAGGAAGCTGAGCGTTTGCGACAAGCTGGAGAGTCCCAACAATCCCTGGAACTCTACGATCAGGTAATTGCCCTCAAGCCCAACACAGCCGAAGCTTACTGGGGACGTTGCTACAGCTTGAACAATCTCAAAAAACCTAATGATGCAATTGTCGCTTGTAACGATGCCCTCGACCTCAAACCCAACTATGCAGAAGCGTTGTGGAGCAAAGGGAATGCCCTCGATCAGCAGAAGCTTCCCCTAGACGCGCTACAACTCTACGAACGAGCCACTAAAATCAAGCCAAACTTTACCGAAGCATGGGTTGATTTTGGGATTGCCCTCCAAGGGTTTGGTCGTTCTGAGGAAGCAATCCGCGCCTTGGATAAAGCGATCGCGCTGAGGCGAAATTCAGCAGAAGCTTGGAGTACTAAGGGTGAAGCCCTCTGGAACCTCGGACGGTTTGATCGTGCGATCGCGGCTTTAGACAAAGCCCTCCAAATCGAGCCTGACCATCCTAAAGCCCGCAAATTACGCGAGAAAGCTCGAAAAGAATTAGGGCGATAGAGGAGTTGTTGTTGGTTGTTGGTTCTTTGTTATTTGGATTCTTTAACATCCACTTCTAAGAAACTACCCTTGTGAGGAGTAAAGAGTTCCTTTTTCAGCTTTGCGTAATGTACATCACCGAAGGATTATCACCAAGTCTTACTTGAAACCCTCCTGTTTTCTTGTAGTATAAAGCCGAAGAACACAAAACGAGGTTGATTGAGATGATAGAGTGCATAGATTTTTGCATCGGTGTTCCACCAATTTCTGCACTTATGTCATAAAACTCTAAATCATTCTTTTTCATACTTTACTTCTCTCGTTAGATGCCTTTCCTCAAGCCAAACTGAAATACTACAGAGAGTTGATCAGGAAAGTAAAGATGAATAATCCTTTAATAAGATTAGTGTTGATTGCTCTGTTGCTGCTGACGGTAGTTTTTCCCTTTGCTGGGTTAGCACCTTTGATGCTTATCGTTTTGGGGTTTGGAATTTGCTGGTTCTTGTGGTCACTGGTGCAAGCATTTTTTACGGCTGATGTAGAAGGAGATGATAACAAAGCTGAATTGAAGTCATCAAGAGGTGAGTCCTAATCTGCTTGATTATTAACTGTAAAAACCTAGATTCCTTCTCTAGATTTATCCCCAATAAAATAGCCTGATTTATTTCAATGGATAGAGACACGCTCCTCATGAAATCTGAGACGTTAGGAGAGATCGCAAAAAAATCTATAACAACCATTTCCCATTTATTTATGTTTGGAATCAATGAAATTAAAACAGCAGCCTTAAAGATGGGTTTTTTGTGTCTTTAAATCTTTGATGCTGTTGGCTTTCTTCCCAAAACCTAAGCCCTACCTCCATTAGGAGCAAGAGAAGACGGAGGTGCCTGACTCCCTGAAAATCGACAACAGTATCATCTGTACTGAGGGGATGCAATTGAAGTGGAATCGCTTATACAAGGCGATGGGCAAGGGCTACCCACTCATTTAATCGCTCACAATCGATGGCTTCGAGTCCTGCCTCAGTTAATGCCATAGTCACTTCGTCCTCATAATCAGCAGTAAAGCCAGATGTAATGAGTAGTCCCCCATTCGCATCAGTCCGACGAAGTGCCCGTTGAAAGTCAGCGGCAAGGGCAATATGCACCCGTGCAAGGATATTTGTGACGATGAGGTCAAAGCTTGCTTTAGCCTCAATTGTTGGTATATTGTCGAGGGTATCCCCACCCATCCAATGTCCTAAGTCGCTTCCCTGTCCTAGGCTTCCTTCCCTCACTGTTACCTGCTGTTCTACTCCATTACGACGTACAGCATCCTGGGTTGCCTGCACTGCAATACTATCGTTGTCTAGCGCTAAGACGTTTGCCCCAAGTTTCGCCATCGCAACACTTAGAATACCCGAACCCGACCCAAGGTCGAGGACATTCATAGAGGGGAGGATGTACCGCTCAAGCAGTTTGAGACTGACAATAGTTGCTGGATGTAGTCCGCTTCCGAAGGAAAGGCTTGTTTTCAATCTTAAGGTTACTTCGTCTGCTGCCTCAGATTGATAAGGTGCATCGGGAGTGAGTACAACAAATCGTTGACCAATCCGATGAACCAGGGAGTCAGGTACCTCTACCTGTATGGGTTTCTCCTCAACCACAGTCACCTGTGGTGTGGTTGCTAGTCCTGTGCGGTGCAACGGTGAGAGGAGATTAACGATTTTTTCTACTTGTGCTTCTGAATAAGCATCGTGGTGTAGATATAGACGAATCGTGAACGTCCACTGGGGTTGTGCTACATCCCGATCGCGTCGGTGGGGTAAATTCGGTTCCGTGTATTCTGTAATATGAACATCACCAAGATTGTGAGTCTCAGCAAGCAATGTACGAACCCAATCAACCGCCTCGTGGGTTGTATCAAGGCTCAATTCCATCCACGGCATAGTTTCTTCCTCTGGTGTAGCTGCACAGTTGTAGAACGAATACTGATTAGCTCACACATGACTATGCGCTTAATGCGATCGCTCTGTTTATTCTCGCGTGAGATTCTTGTTTTGAGCACCGAACCAATCTACAGGTAAATGCACAACTCGCACATCCAGCGATTGTTCCTCAAGGTTCAGCTAGGAATCAGTGTCGATTTCAACTACCTTCGTTCTTGAGGATAAACCTAACTTGATTCGGATTTGAGACTTCGATACGTCAAACTTCTTTGCTAGTAGCTCAATCAACTCCTTATTTGCCTTACCATCCACAGGTGGTGACTTTAGATGTATTATCAGGCTTCCATCTGCACATTCTTCTATTGTTTGCTTTTTGGAATTAGGTTTAACTTTGACTTGTTTGTGCATATCGCTAAGCCGACTTTCGGAGTTCAAAACTTAACTTGGACAACCACTGTCACCTAAAAATAAACCAATCAGTCGTTTTACTGACAACGAGCTGATCCCCAGTTCGGCGTCTCGCTGTCAGTTTTTTAACTATTTTCGAGTTAGTGTTTTTCAGCAGGCTGTGGACGTAGTCTTACGTCTAATTGCCTTCGCCACCTTCACCACCTTCTCCGCCTTCAATCACTCCAGACCCTTCTTGACCAGCTTCACCGCCTGGAGTCTGTTCAGTTTCTTCTTGACCAGCTTCACCGCCTGGAGTCTGTTCAGTTCCTTCTTGACCAGCTTCGCCGCCTTCACCACCTTCAACCTCTCCAGCCCCCGGAGTTGGAGTTTGTTCGGTTTGTTCGCCACCTTCACCAGCATTACACGCACTGATGCCAGCGGCTAAGCCAAGTGATAACAACACGGCAATAGATTTCGATCGCATTCTTGTATCCCTATATATCGTCAACACACTAAAGAAGCACTAGCTACATTGACTGTTGCTAGCTTTTATCAACTATAAAGTTAAAGTAACAAGTTGAGCCATCAGGAGAGAAAGAGGTAAAACTACTCGCCTCGGCCAAGCTTATCCATAGGCTTTACTGTCTGAACTCAACCCAGAGGTTGTTTGTTAATAGGGGTTCCCACGATGATTCTTTCCATCCCCAACGTCCTTACCCCAGAGGAATTGCAGGTTATTACGTCCAGTCTCAATGAGACTGACTTTGTAGACGGCAAAACTACCGCAGGCTGGCACGCCAAAGTTGTTAAACACAATTTTCAACTCAAGAGCGAGGCTACCTATGCCAAAGATTTAAAGGATTTAGTCAAGGCTGCCCTAAAACGCCATGCTGTATTCCAGATGGCAGTTCTACCGCGAGTCATTCACTCAATGCTATTTAGCCGCTACGAAGCAGGTATGTCCTACGGCCGACACATTGATAACGCATTAATGGGCAATCAAGATTTTCTGCGCTCAGATGTTTCCCTCACCCTATTTCTGAGTCCGCCCTCTACCTATGAGGGGGGTGAGTTAGTGATAGAAAGCACAGACGCTGAACAGGCATACAAGCTCGAAGCTGGTTCAGTGATTGTTTACCCATCCTCTACCCTACATCGGGTGGAGCCTGTGACGGAAGGCGTTAGGTTAGTTGCTGTAGGTTGGGTTCAGAGCTTAGTACGTGAGCCAAGCGAACGAGAGATTTTGTTTGATTTAGACACGACTCGTAGAGCAATTTTTACCAAACAGGGCAAAACAATCGAGTTTGACTTAATCTCGAAAAGCCATGCGAATTTGCTGCGGAAGTGGGCCGAGTGATAGACGCTACCCCTTTCAATGCAGCAGCTATGGCGTGTGAGGTAGTAAGGTAAGCGGCGAGTCTTGGAGTTAGAATTTCCCCGAAGTCCAATCTGTTCAAGTCTTGATCTAGATTTTCCCCTAAAACCTACCACCTACGGACCTTAACCTTGACATGGGTAGTGAAAGACACTCTTGACAAAGCTGACAAAGTTCAGATACTTTCAAAAAGCTATGCGAACAATTAAGAAAGACTTGCATTAAGTTGAAGCATTATCCAACTTGAGGATTCATATCAACAGCATCACGATGAGAGTGAATTAAACCATGAAACTGACGCGACGTAGTTTAGTAGCGACCCTGACAGGACTGGCTGTATTAGTAGCGGCTGGATGTTCTCCTCAATCAAACAAGCAAGCAGGTGTCGGAACGGCTAACGATGATAAAGTTGTCAGCGTCTACTCGTCTCGTCACTACAATACTGATGAGGAACTGTACAACAAATTTACATCAAAAACTGGTATCAAAGTTAAGCTGATCGAGGCGGATGCCGATCAACTAATCGAGCGGATTAAAACTGAAGGCAAAAACAGTCCAGCGGATGTGTTTATCACCGTTGATGCAGGTCGTCTCTGGCGGGCAGAGGAAGAAGGATTATTTCAGCCCGTCTCTTCCTCAGTATTAAAAGCAGCCGTTCCAGAAAACCTGCGCCATCCAGACGGACTGTGGTTTGGCTTGACCAAGCGGGCGAGGGTGATTGTTTATAACAAGGATGCCGTCAAGCCGTCAGAGTTGTCTACCTATGAAGCTCTAGCAGAACCCCAGTGGAAAGGGCGCGTCTGTGTCCGCAGTTCCAATAACGTCTACAACCAGTCTCTTTTAGGTTCAATGGTGGAATCGGAGGGAGTAGAGAAAACCGAAGAGTGGGCTAAAGGTCTGGTGAGCAATTTGGCACGGGAACCTGAAGGAGGGGATATCGAGCAAATTGCAGGGGTAGCTAAGGGAGTGTGTGATGTGGCAATCGTTAACCACTACTACTGGGCACGCATTGCTAAATCAGACGATGCACAAGATAAAGCAGCTATTGCTAAGACGGGTGTTTTCTTCCCTAACCAGGAGGGACGCGGTACCCACGTTAACATCAGTGGTGCTGGAGTTGTCGCCACGGCACCGCACTCAGAAAACGCTGTTGCTTTTCTGGAATATTTGGCTAGCCCAGAAGCCCAGAAGATTTTTGCGGAAGGGAATAACGAGTACCCTGTCGTCGAAGGCGTAGAAGTGGAACCTATAGTTGCTCAACTGGGTAAGTTTAAAGCTGATTCCGTGAATGTCGCTGCCTATGGGCGCAATAATCCAGAAGTTATTAAAATCGTCGATGGCGCGGGCTGGAAGTAGGTCAATCAATCTTGCTTGGCAACTGATTACGGGTCGAAAATTCGGTCTCTAAATACGCTTTTGCAGGGCTACAGAAAGCGACGGAAAGCCCTTCCTTCTAGTGAGGGGAGGGATAACCGTCTGCCGCTTCGTTGTTGGTTATTTGTTTCTTAAAGAATACAAATAACAAATAACCAACAACTGATTTAAGTTGCTATGTATGAATTCAACTGGCTTGTCCAAAGCTTAGAAAGCTGCACGCGATCGCGTACAATAAACAACATCGGTGTTCTCAAAGTAGTCTCTTTATTCCTACTTTTTGGACAGTATGAATTTGAGGTTTCAGATTAAAAACCCCAAAAACTCTGCTTAGTTTTACTACATCAACTAACACTTCAAGCTGTCTTGAAAATACCCTTACCCACAACAAGTTTATTGAGTATAGCGATCAACTAAATTCCTCCAAGGACTGGGGCTAGAGGTTGGGGAATAGGCAGAGTAAGCTCCTCATACTTTCCTAAGTCCTTTAGTTGCAGAGCTTCTAATTGCTGAGCTTGCCGTGAAAGGGAATAATACACAACATCGTTGTCATAGTAGTAGGCATCTTTTTCATATTTCATTCCTATTTTTTCCATTACACGGCGTGAGGCAATGTTTTCTGGTTTTGCGATCGCAACAATTCTTTCAAGTTTTACGACATCAAACCCATACTTCAGCACAGCAGCGGCGGCTTCTGTACCAAAACCCCTTCTCCAGTAGTCTTTTAATAGCAAATAACCAATTTGGACTTCTGGTGTGTTTTCGAGAAACTTAAGTCCGCAATGACCAATTAACTTTCTATGTTTTTTATAAACGACTGCCCAGACACCAAACTTATGCTGTTGCCAGCTTTCTATTATCGAATTAATCGCTGCCCTAGTTTGGTCTAAGCGAAGCGGTTGTTCATTGGACAGATACTTACTTAAATCAGGATGACTATAAATAAAATATAAATCATCTAAATCATCCATTGTGAACTGCCTGAGTAGCAGTCTCTCTGTTTCTATCTCACGCATGATGATGACATAAGACCTTTTAAGTTACATTATGAAAGCTTGTGTTTCGTTTTGCCGTTTTTGTTTACAGAAATTAGAAATCAGATAGTAAATGTCAAGTTTTTTAACACCTAGCTCGGCGAATCGAAGCCAACGAGTACGAGAAAATGACTGGCGGCTTTTCCTGCGGTTAGTACCTTATGCCCGTCGCAATAGCCGCTTGTTACTGATTTCCATCACTTTATTGCTGCCGTTGTCTATAGCAAGTGCCGTTCAACCCTTAATCATTGGACAAGCTGTCTCCTTACTTCGTGATGAACAGCAAATCTGGTTTTTTCTGAAAGACAGCACGTTAACTGAGGGGATAAATATACTTATTGGGTTGTTGCTACTAACTATCATTGTTCGGCTAGTCTTTGTTGCCGTTCAGGGATATCTGGTAGTCAAGGTAGGACAACAAATGACGGCAGGGATTCGCGATGACCTTTTTGATCATGTAACCTCCCTCGCCGCCCGATTTTTTGACCGAACCCCCGTTGGGCGGTTGATTACTCGACTCACCAGCGATGTCGAAGCCTTAGGAGATGTCTTTTCTACAGGTGCAATTGGAATTATTGGTGACATCCTATCAATGGTGGTGATTGCAGTCACCATGTTTTTTGTGCAATGGCAACTGGCATTGATGCTGGTGCTAATGCTAGTGCCTGTTATGGGTTTAATCATTTACTTCCAGCAGCAGTATCGCAAAGCGAACTACAAAGCAAGGGAAGAACTATCAGCGCTTAACTCAATGTTGCAAGAAAACATCGCTGGCATGAACGTCGTGCAACTGTTCAGGCGTGAGCAATTCAATGCCGAGATGTTTCGCACGGTTAACCAGCGCTACGTCACTCAAGTAGACAAAACCATCTTTCACGATTCCGCTGTTTCTGCGACACTAGAATGGATTAGCTTAGTTGCGATCGCTGCTGTACTCTGGCTAGGTGGTTCGTTTGTCCTGGGAAATACCCTTAGCTTTGGAGCGTTGTCAGCCTTTATCCTGTATGCACAGCGTCTGTTTGACCCCTTGCGCCGCTTTGCAGAAAAGTTCACCATGATCCAAGCTGGGTTCACCGCAGTTGAGCGCATCAGCGACATTATGGATGAACCGATTGAAATCCGCGATCCAGAACATGGTGTCCAGCAGCATCTAACTCTTGCCTCTCAAAACGGTAACTCCCAGACTGGAGAAATTCGTTTTGAACAGGTTTGGTTTGGCTACAAACCCGATGAATATGTTCTAAAAAACCTAGACTTTACTATCCATCCTGGTGAAAAAGTGGCATTAGTCGGCCCCACAGGTGCGGGGAAAAGTTCAATTATCCGTCTTTTGTGCCGCCTCTATGAGCCAACAAAAGGACGAATACTCATCGATGGCATCGACATTCGTGATTTACGCCAAGCAGACTTGCGGCGCTATATGGGCGTTATCCTTCAGGAGGGGTTTCTATTTGCTGGAGATGTTAAGGGCAACATTACATTGGGAGAAACCTACCCATTTGAAGAAATCGAAACCGCCGCAAAAGTTACTAACATTGCCAGTTTTATTGAACAACTGCCCCAAGGCTACGATACTCAACTACGGGAGCGAGGGACTAATCTCTCTGGTGGTCAAAAGCAACTATTAGCCTTTGCCCGTGCAGCAATTCGCGACCCTAGTATCCTGGTATTGGATGAGGCAACAGCAAGTTTAGATGTCGGTACAGAAGCATTGATTCAACAAGCCTTAGACCGATTGTTAGAAAAACGCACAGCCATTATTATTGCCCATCGACTCTCAACGATTCGCAACGTAGACCGGATTCTCGTACTGAAGCGAGGAGAGTTGATCGAATCGGGTAGCCACGAAGAACTGTTGGAAGAGAATGGACTATACGCAAGTTTGTATAAGTTGCAGATGTTAGGGACTTGAGCCGTGGAGACGTTCCATAGCAGAAAGCTATCAGCTATGAGCTTTTTTGTTTTCCTGACTCCAACGCGGTTTCACGGCTTTTCGCTGTACGTCATTTAACTGAGAACTGCTACGAGCCATTCAAAATGCTTGCATTCATGTAGAGGTAGGTTTCTACATCAATTGTCTTATATCCCTGGAGCTTAGGCAGCCGAGTGAACGTCAACTGTATGAAGAAGTGCAATTGAGCGATCGCAGAACGTATGAATCAATTCTTAAAAGCCCTCATGGGCTGGATAGCAACAATTACTCTACTTGCCCTGATAGCTGCGTGTTCTTCCACAGAACGCCCTCACAATACATCTGAATCGACAAGTGCTGAGAACTCAAGTAGTCAGCCTTCTGAAGAAACAGCGCTGAAGCCTTTACCGCTATCCTTGCCAAAAACGATACATGACATAGATATCCCCATTTCAATTAAAGATAAAAATCTCGATTTGGAATTTAAAGTTAACGGCATACGTGAACATCAAGGCAAAGGAGTAATCAAACCGAATCAAGGACAAAAGTGGATAGTAGTATCTACCACAATTACCAACAAAGGACAGAGTTCTCAAACTATTTCTGTTGTATCTTTTGGGCTGATAGATAGTAAAAATAATCAGTATGAGGTAGCTCTCCTGGCTGGAGCTTTAGATGATGTACAAAGCCCTACAGGTCAACTCAGCCCAGGTGATGAACAGCAGGGTGAGGTGGCATTTGAAGTGCCAGAAGGAACGAAAGAACTGAAGCTTCTTTTTAAGCCTAATAGTATTAATTGCGAAGCATCTTCTTCTCAACAGAAGTCATCAGAAACTCTCAATTGCGAACCAATCGTAGTTAAATTAGACTAAGACTATATCTGGGGAGAAAAAAGGAGATTGTTCAAAGTCTACTCATTGAATGAATCTGTTGAGTTCCTGTACTAACAGATGCACTGTTGTGGATGGATTGTCTCTGACTGGATGGGGATGCTCGTATTGTTTAAAAAGATTTTCAGCATTTCTAACAGCCGTAGACTGCTTCTCAAATAGCTCATCATAGATTGTTTCGCTATTTTTTTGATATGTCCGACCAAGTAAGGAAGTTAACTTCCGAAGATAATCCTTTCGAGGAATACCAGTATTGAGAAATTCAAAGTGTAAGACATACCACAGTTCAAAGGCTTCATTGGAATAAGCCACTTTAAATCCTTGATCATTAGCATTTTTGATAGCGTTACTAAAATCTTCTACAGTCCAAGAGTCACGATCAAACACACACCAAACGTGATCATAATCTTCTTGTTTTTTTAGTTCCTTGGCGCTTTGAACTAGTTTGCTCGGATTCTCTCCCAAACCCTGCACATCTATTGCAGCTACATTCGTGGAAACACGGAAACTCCTAAAATAGTTAGGTTCTGTTTTCTCTCCTTCACATACGATCAAGAATCTCTGCCTGACTTCCCTCGTATCCACTTTTCTAGGTGAATATCCACGAGAGTTTACCTTTCTTCTAGACATGGGAGTCGAGCAGATGATTCAGATTTCCGATATAAGGAATTGCGCCATATCTACCTTTAATATAATCACTCTCAAATGATGCATCATTACGTACTTTATATTCTGCTAAAGAGTACAAATCTGTTGCACCATATCTATTTTTTTCGGTAAACCAAATTTGATCTCTACGAAAAAGTTTATTGCTAAGCAAATTAGTATCGTGAGTCATAAATATTAACTGAGCATTATTTTGATTTGTTTCATTGGAATTAAATAATTCAACAATTGCACGACTGATAAAAGGATGGACTCTAGCATCAAATTCATCAATAATTAAAACCTTACCATTTTTCAGTGTGTCAACAAGAAGTCCTGCTAAAGCAAACACTTTTTGAGTTCCCTCAGATTCTTGCTCATCTAAATCAAACAGCTCTGTAGACACAGGATTTCCTGTTTCATCAATTTTTTGGTGCATGGTCTGAACTGATACTGATATTGCTTTTCTCCCATTTTTTATAATAAAGTTTTTTACTTCATCTGGTAGTTCATTAGGAAAGTAATTAACAGTGACTTCACTTTTTTTTACCTTGAGGTTGCCGAATCCCAAGTCTAATTTTTTGATTAACTGAATGATTTCATCTTTATTTTCGTTATCCGTCAAACAAATAACTGTATATTCTCGATAGCCTTCATCATCTAAGCCAGAAACAACTCTAACTGTGTTTGTTATCCAATCTAAGATTTTTTCTGCAATCTTGACATTAAATTGAGCAGATACAGACAGGAAGAGAGCATTATGTCTTGTTTTTTGTTGAATACCATCAGCTTTATAAATTTTAGAAACACTAATATTATCTAGTTTACGCTCGAACAGTTTAGTTTCTCTTGATTTAGGAACATAAAATAACCATTCAGAATCAACTTTGTCACGAGTTGCCTCGAATCCATATCTATATCTCTTACCATTCATTAAAAATACTATTTCAAAAAAAGATGGCTTATCTTCAGTTTCAGTGTTGAGCTTAAATTGCTCAACACCGATTTTTTCCGTGCTTTGAGTCTCTTTAGAAGAATTAATCATGAACCATCCCATGAAATTCAAAGCTCTAGCTATGTTACTTTTACCACTAGCATTTGCACCGTATATTGCGGCGCTCTTAAGTAGTTTAAGATCATCATCTACTTCAAAAACATTGTTTTCATCGAGCTTTTTGTCTTTCGCGACAAGGTTAGCTGCCACCATGCTAAAGGTGACTTGCTCCTTAAACGATCTGTAGTTGCCTACACTAAATTCGATAAGCATGGCATAGACTTTTAGGTTTAGGGCGAGAATGTGTGAAAAAATCACAGCTTCTTGCCTTGAGGATAGCAGTAACTGAATTAAACCGCTAAGGTATAAGATTGTTTGACCAAATTGCTGAATCGGAACGGAGCCTAGGTTATCTGTTGAATTGCAAAGGTTATCTCCCGGTTAGCTCAATCGTTCTCCGAAATATAGTCATAGAACCAAATCAAGTTTCTGTATTTAAAGCAAGGCGATAAGAGGACTGTTATGAGAGGCTTATTAATATTGACTGTATTCTTGGGTAGCCTTGCTGTTGGTTGCCAGGATTCTGACTTACCTCAGTCCTCTCCAATCAGTGAAGCGTCGAGTCCGTCAACAACAACGCCTGTGCAAACACCTCAAGCATCTAGTACGTCTGAGGCTAAACCTTCAACTCAACCTAATACTCAGTTGGCGGAAAGTCTAAACAGTGAACGAACTTGTGAGATTTCTGCCTATGTCATTGATACTGATCCAAAAGGGTTGAATGTGCGCTCTGGAGCAGGTAGCAATTACAAAATTATCGGGAATTTACCGACAACTACAGCGGGTGTGGTTGTCGATCTTACAGCTTCCCAAGGCAATTGGGTGCAGTTAACTCGTGCAGAAAGCCCTCAAGAAGTTGAATTTCAGGGAACTGGATGGATTTACTCGCAGTTGTTGGGAACAAGTACTCGTGGCTATGGTTCTAGGGGAGTCTCTGTTTACAAGAATGCTAATACTCAAAGCGCAACAATTGGTCGTATTCCGGAACAGACAGCCGTCAAGCTTTTAAGTTGCGATCGCACTTGGGCTTTGGTTGAATATAAAGGACTAAAAGGCTGGATTGCACCAGATGCTCAGTGTCCGAGTCCCTTGACTACCTGCTCATAGAGTAAGCGATCGCTTTTAGTTATACCTTCTTGCTAGGGCGATCGCATTAGGATGAGGATATTGTACAAAGTAGACTGGTTAAGCCTCTCTAGAGAAAGGGAGAAGTAGAATTATGGAAGCAGCAAAATTTGAACTTACTCGTGCTGACTTGAGGTTTGCTGATATCCTTGCCCAAGGACGCGATGGGCGGATGGTTCTAATAGTAGAAGTTAAAGCGACTGAACTCGAAAGTAGGGAAGCGAAACAAAAAGTTATCTCACAACTCAAGTCGTATCTGGAAGCGGCGAACACAAACATTCCTTTCGCAATGCTTGTTGATCTCGAAGACATTGAGATTTTTCAAGGAGACAATGCTAGTTTATCTACCAAACCGATTGCTTCTCTCAAAACGGCGGATGTTCTTCGCCATTATGATGCTGAGTTTGGCAATAAGCGAATTTTTGAACTTTACCTAACTACATTAGTCGAGGCGTGGTTGCGAGACTTAGCTTATTGCTGGAAGTCGAAAAATCCGCCAGCATCAGAACAGCTAGCAGGAATCGGTCTACTACAGCAGCTAGAAGGTGGAACAACCCGGCAAGAGGTAGCGCTTGGTAGTACTTTACGTTGAAACCAATTTTTTAATGACTGTTGCTAAAGGACAAGACCCTCTAGCAGATAGATTGCTACAAGATATCCCACCGTCAGTCCGTCTAGTAATACCAAGCATTTGCTACCTGGAAGCTCTCTCCTTGTGGACTGATTAAGCTGCTTATAGATATCAATTAATTTATGAAGCTTTTCTCTATATTCACTACAACTGGGCGACGTTGGTTGGCGGGAACGCTGGCTGTAGTTTGTGCGATCGCGCTTTCTTCCTGTAGCCCAGCCCAATACATCACCCAAGCCGCATCGGTACCGCAATTAGTCGTTAGTCAGACGACTGACCCAAAAACCTTTAACTACGCCTTAAGCAGTGAATCGCCTAACATTTTTAGCTACACCTATGAAGGGCTAATCACTGAAAATGGTCTGGGAGAAATAGAACCTGCATTGGCAGAGTCGTGGACAATGTCTGAGGACAAGCGACGAATTGTCTTTACCTTGCGAGAAGGACTGAAATGGTCAGATGGCGCACCCTTAACCGCTGACGATGTAATTTTTACCTACAACGATGTCTTCTTCAACGAAGCCATTCCCACGCCAATCCGAGATAGTTTAAAAATTGGGGAAAGTCAAGCACTGCCGACTGTGCGAAAACTCAATGAGCGTGAAATAGAATTTACTATCCCTGAACCCTTTGCCCCTTTTCTTCGCTCGGCAAGTCTTGCCATTTTACCTGCCCATGCACTGCGCGAGGCGATCAACACCAAAGATGCTAAAGGTAATCCTAAATTCCTCTCAACCTGGGGAACAGATACAGACCCAAACAAAATTATTACCAATGGCCCCTACCGACTCACGGGTTACGCCGCCAGCCAGCGCGTTGTCTTTGAACGGAATCCTTACTACTGGAAGAAAAATAGTCAGGGCAATTCTCTACCTTATATCCAGCGTTTCACTTGGCAACTTGTTGAAAACACCGATACCTCTTTAATCCAGTTTCGTTCTGGGGGATTGGATATTGTCGGTGTCTCCCCCGCAACCTTTTCCTTGCTGAAGCGGGAGGAGGAACGGGGTAAATTTACAATCTACAACGGTGGGCCTGACTATGGCACAACGTTTATTGCCTTCAATCTCAATAAAGGTAGGCGCAAAGGACGCCCACTGGTAGACCCGATTAAGTCTCGCTGGTTCAACAACGTTGCCTTTCGACAAGCTGTTGCCTATGCGATTGATCGGCGAACGATCATTAACAATATTTTTCGAGGGTTAGGTGAACCTCAAAATTCCCCAATTTCCGTCCAAAGTCCCTATTACCTTTCTCCCAAAGAGGGCTTAAAGGTTTACGACTACAATCCTGAACGGTCAAAAGAATTACTTTTGCAAGCTGGATTTAAATACAATGCCAAAGGTCAACTGCTGGATGAAGCGGGGAATCGGGTGCGCTTTAGCTTACTAACAGGTGCGGGTAGTCGGGGCACTGAAGCAATGGCTTCTCAGATTAAACAAAACTTGAGCCTAATCGGTATGCAAGTGGATATAAATGCGATCGAGTTTACAACGCTCTTAGACAAGCTCAACAACACTATTGATTGGGAATGTTATCTCCTTGGCTTTACAGGAGGAATTGAGCCGAATGATGGCTCTAATATTTGGTCGCCCAACGGTGCATCCCATCGTTTCAATCAACCCGCCAAACCTGGACAACCTCCGATTGAAGGTCGAGAAATTTCGGATTGGGAGCAGGAGATTGGTCGTCTGTATATTCAAGGCGCACAAGAGTTAGACGAAGCAAAGCGCAAAGCGATTTATGCGAAAACGCAACAAATTACTCAAGAGAATTTGCCCTTTATTTACCTAGTGAACCCACTGGCGCTAGCAGCAGTACGCGATCGCGTCAAGGGTGTGGAGTTTACTGCACTTGGGGGAACACTCTGGAACATTGACCAACTCAAGATTGAAGACAACTAACCCAAGCTGTTCTTCACACTCATCCGAGACAATCATCCGAGGCTGAAGACACTAGGATGAGATTATATGAAAAAGCGTGAGTAACGTTACAGTATGAACCCTACTACCTTCTCGACCAGTACTCGCCGTCATTGGTTTTTAGGTATACTCTTTGCGATTTTAGCGATCGCCCTGGGTTCCTGTAGTCCGGCTGAATTTATCGCTCAATTTAGGTCTGAGGCGGCTCAAGTCCCCCAACTTGTTGCTAATGTTGGCACTGACCCTAAAACATTTAACTATGCCCTGAGTCAAGAATCGCCGAACGTATTCGATTACATTTACGAGGGGTTAATCAGTGCAGATGGGCTTACTGGGGAACTTAATCCAGCCCAAGCTGAGTCCTGGGAAATTTCAGAGGACAAAAAGCGAATTGTCTTTACCCTGCGAAAAGACTTGAAGTGGTCAGATGGTAAACCCCTGACAGCAGATGATGTAGTTTTTACGTTCAATGACATCTATTTGAATGAACAAATTCCTGCCCCGACCAGAGATGTTCTCAGAATTGGAGAAAGTAAAGCACTGCCGACTGTGCGAAAACTAGACGAGCGCCGGGTTGAATTTACAGTACCAGAACCTTTTGCACCCTTCCTTCTCTATGCGGGTGGAGCGCCAATCTTGCCAGCCCATGCTCTACGTCAATCGGTAAAGACCAAAGACTCACAGGGGAATCCTGTGTTTCTATCAACTTGGGGAACAGATACCGATCCCGACAAAATTATCGGCAATGGTCCCTATCGGATGGAAAGTTACAGCATCGGTCAGCGTGTAGTATTCCGTCGTAACCCCTACTACTGGAAAAAAGATGCTCAGGGCAATCCCCTGCCTTATATTGAGCGCTTCGTCTGGCAAATTATCGAAAACACTGATACAGCTTTATTACAGTTTCGCTCTAAAGAGGCTGATATCCTCGATATTTCCGCTGCAACGTTTGCCCTGCTGAAGCGAGAAGAAAATCGAGCTAATTTTACGATCCACAATGGTGGTCCCGACACGACCAGACTGTTTATGTGCTTCAACCTCAATAAAGGAAGCCGTAACGGAAAGCCTTTAGTCGATCCAATGAAATCTCGCTGGTTCAATAAAGTGGCGTTTAGACAAGCCATTGCCTATGCCATTGACCGCCGAACCATGATTAACAACATTCTTCTGGGTTTGGGTGAACCGCAACATTCAATGATTCCGGAGAACAGTGCCTACTATCTCTCTCCGGAAAAGGGTCTGAAAGTCTACGACTACAATCCGGAAAAAGCCAAGGAATTACTGTTGGAGGCGGGATTCAAATATAACGATAGAGGTGAACTGCTCGATGAAAAAGGCAATCGCGTGCGCTTCACACTCTTGACTAATGCTGGGGGTAGGCGCATCAGCTCTATTGGAACCCAAATCCTGCGAGATTTAAGTAAAATCGGCATTCAAGTTGACTTCCAGTCCATTGACTTCAACGCGCTTTTAGACAAGCTCAACAACACGATGAATTGGGACGCTTACCTTGGCGCTATTGGCGGAGCTGGACTTGACCCGCACGGGGGTTCCACAATTTGGGCTTTAGATGGCGGATTACATCAATTCAACTCACAACCTCAACCAGGGCAACCTCCAATCAGAGGACAGGAATTTGCAGACTGGGAGCGGGAAATGGCTCGTCTCTATGTTGAGGGAGCGCAGGAGTTGGACGAAGCCAAACGCAAAGCGATTTATGCCGATGGGCAACGCATCGCCCAAGAGAATTTACCTTTCATCCATCTAGTTAGCCCACTAACTTTTGTGGCTGTACGCGATCGCGTTAAAGGTATAAAATACTCATCCCTTGGGGGTAGTCTGTGGAATCTCTACGAACTCAAACTCACAGACGAATATATAAAGTGATTACCCGGTTATTTCTCCTCAAAGGAAGCTGGTCTATCATCCGAAAAACGCCTAGTGGCACTGCAACATGATTTCTGCTGTGTTCTCGACTACTACTCTGCGTCGTTGGTTTTCAGTTTTACTTGCCTTAATTTTGGCGATCGCACTTTCAAGCTGTACTCTCTCTCAATTTAAAACCGAAGCTGCCCAAGTTCCCCAGATCGTGTTTCGCAATCCAGGCGATCCACAAAGCTTTAACTATGCGATGAACCAAGCATCACCCACCGTTTTTGGTTACATATACGATGGCTTGATTACGGAAAACGGAGTGACTGCGGACGTTGAACCAGCCCTAGCGGAATCTTGGGACATTTCTGAAGACAATAAGCGGATTGTCTTTACCCTGCGCGAAGGACTGAAGTGGTCTGATGGTGAACCACTGACAACCGATGATGTTGTTTTCACCTACAATGACATCTTCTTCAACGAGCGGATTCCCACAGATTTTAGAGATGTTCTCCGAATTGGTGAGAGTCGTGCTTTACCAAAAGTTCGTAAACTGGACGACCGCCGTGTAGAATTCACTGTGCCAGAGACGTTTGCCCCCTTCCTCCGAACGGTTGGCGGCGTTGCAATCTTGCCGGAACACGCCCTGCGCGAAGCCGTATTTACCAACAACCGAGACGGAAAGCCGAAGTTTCTATCTACCTGGGGAACTGATACAGATCCAAAGAAAATTATTGGCAGTGGTGCCTATACATTGGAGAGCTACACCCCATATGAACGGGTAATCTTTAGGCGTAATCCTTACTACTGGCGTAAAGATGCTCAGGGTAACCCACAGCCTTATGTTGAACGCCTAATCTGGCAAACTGTCGAATCGAGCGATACGGGCTTAATCCAGTTTCGTTCTGGGGGGTTGGATCTGCTTGAAATTGCTCCTAGTAGTTTTCAGTTGCTCAAGCGGGAAGAGAAACGAGGCAATTTTACGATTAAAAATGGTGGCCCTGACTTTGGGACTAATTTTATTACCTTCAATCTCAATAAAGGTCGCCGTAAGGGACGCCCATTAGTCGATCCGATTAAGTCCCGTTGGTTTAACACCCTTGCCTTTAGACAAGCCGTTGCCTACGCTCTTGATCGCCAAGCCATGATTAATAATGTCTTTCGTGGACTTGGTGAATTTCAAGATTCACCCATCTCTGTCCAAAGCCCTTACTATTTTTCCCCCAAAGAAGGTCTAAAAGTCTACGACTATAATCCAGAAAAGGCAAAAGAATTACTGCTGGGAGCGGGATTCAAATACAACAATAAAAACCAGTTGCTTGATGCAGATGGCAACCGCGTCCGCTTCACCCTATTGAGCCAAGCAGGTAGTAGAATCAGTGACTCAATAGGTTCGCAGCTTAAGTCCGATCTGAGTCAAATCGGGATTCAAGTCGATTTCACGCCCATTGATTTTGCCGTCATGATCGACAAGGTGCTGAACACACTCGAATGGGAATGTTATTTCGGACTGATTACTGGTGGCATTGAACCGAATAGTGGAGCGAATATCTGGTTGCCTGACGGTCAATTCCACCCCTTCAATCAGAAACCTCAACCCGGACAACCACCGATAGAAGGGCGGGAGGTAGCAGATTGGGAAGAAGAAATTGGTCGTCTCTATATCCAAGGCGCACAGGAGGTAGATGAGGCAAAGCGTAAGGAAATTTATGCCGAAACACAACGCCTCGCACAAGAATACTTACCGTTTATTCATCTGGTGAATCCGCTTTCTCTGACAGCAGTACGCGATCGCATTAAAAATGTAAAATATTCTGCTCTTGGAGGAACTCTCTGGAATGTCTATGAATTGAAAGTGAGGGAGCAATAATCAAGATTGTCTCTCTAAGAAACGACAGAAGTTTATCATGGGTCGAAAGCTGAGTAGCACTGCAATATGAGTATCGTCTTGCCGCATCTCCACCGTTGGCTATCTATACTACTAACCTTAATGTTGTGGGTGATTCCTGGATTAGCTCTGGGAGGCTGTAACCCAACCGAGTTAAAAACCGAAGCGGCTCAAGTATCGCAACTGGTGCTGCATACTATTAGCGATCCAAAAACCTTCAACTACGCCCTAAAAAGCGAGTTTCCCAATATTTTTCCTTTCACCTTTGAGGGGTTAACCTATGTCAATGACTTCACGGGAAAGATTGAGCCAGCTTTGGCTGAATCTTGGGAAAGCTTTGACAATAACCAGCGCTATGTTTTTACCTTACGAGAGGGATTGAAGTGGTCAGACGGCGCACCATTGACAGCAGATGATGTTGTCTTTACCTATAATGACATCGTTTTTAATCCAGAAATTGCTACCGATCAAAAAGATGTTCTCAAAATTGGTACATCTGGTACTTTCCCTAAGATTAGAACGCTGGATGCTCGTCGGGTTGAATTCACTCTACCAGAGCCTTTCGCTCCCTTCTTACGCATTACATCCGGGCCACAAGATGGCATTGTTATCTTACCGAAGCATATTCTCCGCGAATCTGTAATTACTAAAGATGCCAACGGTAATCCAAAGTTTGCCTCAATGTGGGGAACAGATGCAAATCCTCAAGAAATCGTCGTCAATGGCGCTTACCGCGTCGCTAGCTATGTACCCAGCCAACGTGTAGTTTTGGAGCGAAACCCTTACTACTGGCGCAAAGATGCTCAAGGCAATCCTCAGCCTTACATCCAGAGAATTGTCTGGCAAATTGTTGAATCACAAGAAACAGCTTTACTTCAATTTCGTTCTGGGGGTTTAGATCTGACTGAGGGTTGGGGGTCTATGCCTGTTGAGCATTTTGGGCTACTCAAGCGAGAAGAGAAGCGAGGAAATTTTAAGCTTTACACAGCAGAAGCAAGACCCGGTACGATTTTTCTTTCCTTTAACCTCAACAAAGGTAGAAGAAACGGACGCCCACTAGTTGATCCAATCAAGTCTCGTTGGTTCACTTCGGTGGAATTTCGACAAGCTATTGCCTATGCCCTCGATCGCCAAAGCATGATTAATAACACTCTACGCGGGTTGGGAGAGTTACAAAATTCACCAATTTCTGTACAAAGCCCTTACTACATTTCGCAACAAGAAGGTCTAAAAGTCTACGACTATAATCTTGAGCAATCAAAGGAATTATTAACAAAAGCAGGATTTAAATTTAACGATAGAGGACAATTACTTGACGCTGACGGCAATCGAGTACGCTTCACGTTACTTACCAATGCAGAAAATAAAACTCGTGTAGCATTAGGAGCGCAAATTAAGCAAAACTTAAGCCAAATTGGTATTCAAGTCGATTTCAATCCGATCGCATTTAACACGCTGGTTGATAAACTTTCCAACACCCTAGACTGGGACTCTTACCTCTTAGGCTTCACGGGTGGTGTGGAACCGCATGATGGGGCTAATGTTTGGTTACCAGATGGAGGATTACACGCCTTCAACCAGAAACCCCAACAGGGACAAGTACCGATTGAGGGCAGAGAAGTTTACGATTGGGAGGCCCAAATCGGTCGTCTCTATGTTGAGGGGGCAAAAACAGTAGACGAAGCAAAACGCAAAGCCATCTACGCCGAGACGCAACGTATTACGCAAGAGTATTTGCCGATGATTTACCTTGTGAATTCATTATCAATGTCGGCAGTACGCGATCGCATCCAAAATGTGAAATACAATGCCCTTGGTGGTGTCGTCTGGAATATCTACGAGTTGAAAGTCAGCGATTAACAGGCTTGATATCTACTTAGCATAGGATGAAGGTATAACAGCAGCCTGATGAGGGAGAGACACTCAACTCGCTGTAGGAATTAGGGTCATGGAAATCCAAAAACTGAACAATGATATTCCATTTGATATCATCGCCCAAGACAAAAGTAGGAAAATCATTCTAGTAGTTGAGGTCAAAGCAAGGCACCTCGAAGGCAAGCAACATAAGGATTGGTTTATTGAGAAAGTGAAATCGTATCTGCAAGCAGCAAATACAGAGATTCCTTTTGCCATGCTAGTTGACCTTGAAGACATTCAGATTTTTCGATGTGACGATACAAATCTGTCTGAATCAGTTAGCTACATTAAGACTGCCCCTGTACTTAGCCATTATGAACCCAGATACGGGGAAATACGAATATTTCATCATTACCTAGAGGGGCTAGTTGAAGCATGGCTGAGTGACTTAGCCTATCACTGGAAATCCCAAACACCGCCAGCTTCACAACAGTTAGCGGAAGTTGGTTTGTTACAGCAGATTGAAGATGGAACGACTTACTCTGGGATAGCACTAAGTGGTGAGACTGTATATTGAAACTAATTTCTTAATGAGCATTGCTACAGGACGCCACTCTCAACCCTACAATTTACTCTCAACACCGCCTTCATCAGTCCGCATCGCCATCCCCAGCATCCGCTGTATGGAAGCCCTCTCGGCGCTAGAGGATGAACTAAAGCGTCGCAACCGATTTGAGAACGAGTTGAATTTGCAAATCAGCCAATTGCGACGAGACGTTACTTCACCTTATGCTCCATCTCTCCTTTTCCATGTGAGGCAGTCTGTAGTTGAAAATCGGGGGTTACTTAACAATGTCAAAGAGCGTCTATCTCAAGCTCTCGATCAGCTTGCTGCCAAGGCTGAGATCATTGCTCTAACTGCCGATATGCTTCAGACAAGCTTGAACACAGCTTTCTTTGAAAAAGAGCCTACTGACAATTTGATTCTGTGCAGCATCCTTCAGGATGCAAGCGTACATCCTACTGAAGTTAAGGTGTTCCTAAGTGGCAATGTCAAAGAATTTGGAGCGTTAGACGTTCAGCAGCCTTTGCGGGATGCTGGTGTAGAACAGTATTTCAGGACAACTGAAAGTTTCCTGGGTTGGCTGAATTCTCAATCAACTTCGTAAGCTAGTTAGTACAGGATGATTATGACTTTCTGCTGTTCCTTAACCAGATATTGTGGGAACAGTCATCAATTTAAAGTGACCGAATAGACAGTTTTTGTAATAATGACTCAACCTGAAGCCTTGCATTCCTTGTTAGAAGCTGTTGCTGCTGGTAACGTGACACCAGCTAGTGCCCTAGACAAACTGAAAAATCTTACGTTTGAGTCAGTCGGGGATTTTGCCAAAATCGACCATCACCGCACCTTAAGAACTGGCTTTCCTGAGGTAATTTGGGGCTTGGGGAAAACGCCTGAACAAATTGCACAAATTATCGAGGTGATGCGGGTAGGTAATCCTCTAGTTATGGCAACCCGAATTGAGCCAGATGTCTTTACCAAACTGCAAGAAAAAGTCTCAGGCTTGCAATACTATCCAACTGCCCGGATTTGCACATTAGTATCAGAAACAATCCCATCTAAATATTCAGGAATTATCAGTGTCATATGTGCAGGTACATCTGACTTACCAGTTGCTGAGGAAGCCGCTGTAACCGCTGAACTGTGTGGCTTTCAAGTCAAGCGCCTTTGGGATGTTGGGGTGGCTGGTATCCACCGCTTGCTGAGTAATCAGCAGGTAATTACCGAGGCAGATGTCCTAATTGTCGTCGCTGGAATGGAAGGGGCGTTACCTAGTGTTGTCGCAGGTTTGGCAGATTGCCCAGTGATTGCAGTGCCTACGAGTATTGGCTATGGCACAAGTTTTGGCGGCATTGCTCCTCTTTTAACAATGCTCAACTCGTGTGCGCCTGGAATCGGAGTTGTCAATATTGATAATGGATTTGGGGCAGCGATTTTGGCAGGGCAAATCCTGAGAACAGCCCACAAGCTTAAACCAATTAATGAGCAATAGACTTCAGGCAACAGTACTTGTAGGGGCGCAAGACGCAGCGCCCCTGCTTGAGATTAGGGTTTAATTCAGCCAACCCTTGAGGCGTCGAGCCACTTGGGGACGGCGCAACTTACGCATGGCTTTGCTTTGAATCTGACGAACACGCTCACGGGAAAGATTGAACATGCCACCTACTTCTTCTAAGGTGTAGGGTTCACTGCTGGCTAAACCATAGCGAAGTGATATAACATCTTTTTCTCTTTCTGTCAATACATCACTTAAAACATCCCAAATTTCTTGGCGCATCATGGTTTCGCTCATCTGCTCTTCTGGCAAACGCAGATCATTATCTTCGAGCAAATCCACGAGTTCTGTATCTTCTCCCTTACCAACCCGGTGGTTGAGAGAAAGCGATCGCCTACGCAACTGTAGTAGCTGACGCAAGTGGGAAGGTGTGATTTCTAAAGCTTGGGCTAGCTCCTCTTCATTGGGGTTGCGTTGCAGTTCTTGCTTGAGGTCACGCTGAGCTTTCTTGAGTTTATTTAATTTTTCAACAATATGAATTGGCAAACGAATCGTTCGAGCATCATTAGCGATCGTGCGAGTAATCGCCTGACGAATCCACCAATATGCATAGGTAGAGAATTTATAACCTTTGTTTGGATCGAACTTTTCCGTCGCCCGATTCAAACCCAAGGCTCCTTCTTGAATCAAATCCAGGAAAGGAACACCACGGTTTAAATATCTTTTAGCAATTGATACCACTAAGCGCAGGTTGGAGCGAATCATTTTACGCTTTGCCACACGAGCGCGGTAGAGACGACTTTCTAGCTGACGTTCTGTAAGATTGAGTGCTTTTGCAACTTCCGCTTTACTAGGCTTATGTCCTAATTCTGTCTCCAATCGTTGTTGGAGTTCATCCATTTCCAGTAAAAACTGGACACGATTGGCGAGTTCAATCTCTTCTTCTGGCTTAAGCAGCGGGTAACGTGCCATTTCTTTGAAAAAAGCACCTACCGTGTCATCCGAGCTAGTTTTGCGATATCCAGATGCACGTCCGGCTGCCAAATGATCCCCTGCTTCCGAGAATTCAACTTCTACAAGACTCAAGTCAGCTTCCTCTACCTCAAAATTATCAGGAGGAGAAAAATCTGTATCTTCTGTAGACTTGAGATCATCGATCTGGTTCAATTCAGCAATGTTCATGGCGAGCTTCGAGTTATGAGTGTACGAGAGATTGAGAGAAGGTGGCTCTCTTGTGACTAACGCTATACGGTGACAAGAATTAAACGATTCTTGACGCAAGTGGTTTGCGACACCGAAAGTGGCTCAAGAGTGCAGGAAACTCTAAATGGCAGGAGGATGAGCTAGAGAGGCGTGAAGCGGAACTAGATCCAAGGGAAGATTCTAAAACCCTTTAATGGTTGACTCCCCAGCTTTAGAAATCCGAAAACACTGATTCTAAGGCTATCAGAAGTAAAATAGTTAGCTGTTCCCCTGATTACAAAAGGCTAATTATTAAGTATTTTTACGGCTTAGACAAAACTAGTGTGCTTCAGGCAGAAGAACTACCGTCAATTAAGCCGAGGTCATAATTCCTGATACCGACAAGAATTTTCACATTTCACAGCCATAGACCTATAAAAATTTGGACACTGAGACTGAAACGTAGGCAAATATTTGCCCACTAGCTTGAATGATTGGTTTTTTCAATTAACTTTGCTTCTAGACTCAGGATCTCACATACGCTTGGGCTATCCTCTCTACCAATAGTGAGAAAAGCGAGTACTTTCATAGAGCCAGTAGGAGGGGACGATGAGTGGTAGTGAGAGCAACTGTTGTAGCTTCCTCTACTCTCAAAGATTTCTCGGCTGAAGCCAGCTAAAATTGACAAGTCTGATACAAGCCTTCCACAAGTGGCAGCGAGAAGTTTTGGTAAGTAGAGTTCACGATATGACTAATCCTCATTGGGGTCTGGTACTGGCTGAGCGTGGAGCGTCTTATCAGTCTGGTGCGGCTCGGAAACAATGGATTGAAGTATTGGTGGATTGTCCAGGAACGCAGGGGCTATTTACTTACCGATTACCGTCCGAGTTATCAGTCCATCCTGGAGATGTCCTAAGTGTTCCGTTTGGGGCACAGCAGTTAGGTGCGATCGCAATTCGTCTTCTAGACTCACCCCCTCCTGACTTGGCACCCGACAAAATCCGAGAGGTTGAGGATGTTGTGAGTGCTGGGTTCTTCCCAACCTCTTACTGGCAATTGCTAGAACGAGTTGCCCAGTACTACTGCACCCCGTTGATGTCAGTGATACGGGTTGCCCTGCCTCCAGGGTTGCTAGGGCGATCGCAGCGTCGGGTTCGTCTGAATGCTTCTGCACTCCCAAACCAGGCTGATACATTTGTCGGTGCAACTGCGCGTCAACTATTGGGACTGCTCCAAGCTCAACCCGATGGCGACTACAGTTGGCAATATCTCCAACGTCAGGTGAGAGGCGCAAGTCGAGGATTACGGGAATTACTTAAACGCGGTTGGGTTGAAAGTTATCTGGAACAGCCCAAACCCTCACGCCCAAAATTAAGACAAGCTGTAACACTGGCTACAGGAATGTTACCTCTGGAGCTGAAGGGACGGCAACGAGAAGTTTTGGAGGTGCTGAGGCGTCGTGGCGGTGATTTGTGGCTGACAGAATTGCTACAGATTTCCAACGCTAGTTCTTCAACAATCAAGGCACTGGAGCAAAAAGGCTATGTTGTCATTCAACAACGGGAAATCTTACGCACAGCGACAGAACCAAGATTAGCTGGAGACAGAGCCAAAGCCTTGACTTTATCCCAATGTCACGCTTTAGAGGTGATTAATCGTCTTGATGGCTTTGCCCAAGTTCTACTGCATGGGGTTACAGGGTCTGGGAAGACAGAGGTATATCTACAAGCGATCGCACCTATCCTAGAACAAGGAAAATCTGCCCTTGTCTTAGTACCAGAAATTGGTCTAACGCCCCAACTCACAGACCGTTTCCGCGCCCGCTTTGGTAACAAAGTTAACGTTTATCACAGTGCCCTCTCCGATGGCGAACGCTACGACACTTGGCGACAGATGCTTACAGGTGAGCCACAAGTCGTGATTGGCACCCGCAGTGCAATTTTTGCTCCCTTACCCCAACTCGGTTTAATCATCTTGGATGAAGAGCATGACTCTAGCTTCAAACAAGACCAACCCACACCCACCTACCACGCCCGTACCGTCGCACAGTGGCGTGCCGAGTTAGAAAACTGCCCCCTAATCTTAGGTTCCGCCACCCCTTCTTTAGAAACCTGGGTGAGTGTTAGCACTCAGCACTCAGCACTCAGCACTCAGCAGTTAGAACCTTCCTCTTACCCCGTAACTCTTACTTCTTATCTCTCCCTTCCAGAGCGAATTCACTCGCGACCGATGCCGCCAGTGGAAGTAGTGGATATGCGGCAGGAGTTACAGCAAGGCAATCGCTCAATTTTTAGCCGTTCCCTCCAAAATGCTTTGCAGCAGATGCAAGCTAATAAACAACAGGGAATTTTATTTATCCACCGTCGGGGACATAGCACATTTGTGTCTTGCCGCAGTTGTGGATATGTGGTCGAATGTCCGCATTGTGATGTCTCATTGTCCTATCACTACACTCATGAAGGCGCGGCTGAGTTGCTCCGGTGTCACTACTGTAACTACACCCGTATCCATCCCCGCAACTGCCCGGAATGCGGTTCTCCCTATTTAAAATTTTTCGGTAGTGGCACCCAGCGTGTTGCCCAGGAATTAGCTAAAGCTTTTCCCAACTTGCGCCTTATCCGCTTTGATAGTGATACTACCCGAACCAAGGGAGCGCACCGGACACTGTTAACACGCTTTGCCAATGGAGAAGCTGACCTTTTGGTTGGAACTCAAATGCTTACCAAGGGGCTAGATTTAGCGCAGGTAACTTTGGTTGGTGTTATTTCAGCCGATGGATTATTGAATTTAGCAGATTATAGAGCAGCAGAACGGGCTTTTCAGACTCTAACTCAGGTGGCAGGTCGTGCGGGACGTGGCGATGACCCTGGACGAGTGATTATTCAAACCTATTCTCCACAACATCCAGTTATTCAAGCGGTACAGCGTCACGATTATGAATCCTTCATTCAAGCAGAACTAGAACAACGGGAAGCACTGAACTATCCCCCTTATGGACATCTCATTCTTTTCCGGTTGAGTGGTTTGGATGCAGCACAAGTGGAAAATGCCGCAGAACAGCTAGCAGATTGGTTAGGTACTACTGGGTTAGATTACGAAATATTAGGCCCAGCACCAGCCAGTATCATGCGAGTTGCCCGTCGTTATCGTTGGCAAATTTTGCTCAAGTTTTCTCCAGACGTATCTGTAGAGTTGCCAGATTTAAATGAGCTACGAGCAATTTGTCCCAAAGATGTCAGTCTTACTATTGATGTAGATCCACTGAATATGATGTGATGCTTGCTTGGCTAAATTTTTGCAAGTAAGAGTCGATTGGGAGTGAAAAATGCGATCGCTTTCTTGTTTAGCTGATGAAAACGGAAGAATCGATCACATAAGGATAAATAACATTAAGCTTTCACGCATTTAAATTGGGTATCAGTAGCGACCAAGATAGCCGCACTACAAGGATTATGTAATTCTTGACAATAAGGTTTAAATGACGAACAGCTTATTGCTTTATCTAAATCACAAGCCTCAACTAATATCTCACAACTTCCAGATACTAATCAGCTTTTTCGCCTTGGAATCTAGCCTAATCGCTTGTTGAAATTTTATCGATTAGGTAGTCTTTTTCCTCTTCACTTGGAAGAGTGTATGTCAACATATTAGACAATGGATCGTAAATTAAAAATCCACTACAACCGCTAGTCCCCTGATTATCCGTTACTGCGACTGTGCCACAGAAAAAGATAAGAACTCCAAAGATTGTAGCGATGATGGTCGCAACACTCGCAATCATACCAACCCAGTGACTAGTCGATTCAATCACTTGTTGAGCTTTAAACACTTGCAAAAACCCTCTACTCCTGGCTATACACCTATTGTTCCCACGTCTAAACGTTCAGGAACATGAGGAAAAAAGCGATCGCCTGCCCCAACGCTAACGCTACCCGTGAAGTTGATCGCCCTTCATCTGGAAGCCTTTTCTCTCGCCATCCCACCCACTCAATTCACTCAAGTCATCAAATTTAGATAAAACAGCAACAAATAATGATGGTGGGAGCATTTAAAATAGTCAGGTCTAAAACTGTCACACACCGACGGACTATCGACTATGCCTCGCCGCGACGACCTCCACAAAATTTTACTCTTGGGTTCTGGCCCGATTGTCATTGGACAAGCCAGTGAGTTTGACTACTCCGGCACTCAGGCGTGTAAAGCACTCCGGGAAGAAGGTTACGAAGTCGTGCTGGTAAACTCCAATCCCGCCAGCATCATGACTGACCCGGAAACCGCTGACCGCACCTACATTGAGCCGCTAACACCGGAAATTGTGGAGAAGGTTATTGAAAAAGAGCGACCGGATGCCCTGCTACCAACAATGGGAGGTCAGACAGCGCTGAACATCGCCGTTACTCTTGCCAAGAATGGGGCACTAGAGAAGTACGGCGTTGAGCTAATTGGGGCGAAGCTTCCAGCAATTGAGATGGCAGAAGACCGCCAGTTGTTTAAAGAAGCAATGGCACGGATTGGAGTCGGTGTCTGTCCTTCGGGAATCGTTAATAACATGGATGAGGCAAAGGTAATTGCCGAAGAAATTGGCAGCTATCCCTTAATCATTCGCCCTGCCTATACTCTTGGCGGCACAGGTGGTGGTATTGCCTACAACCAGGAAGAATATGAAGAAATGGCTCAGGTAGGCTTGGATGCCTCGCCAGTCTCTCAAATCCTCGTTGAGCAATCGCTACTAGGGTGGAAAGAGTACGAACTCGAAGTGATGCGCGACTTAGCAGATAACGTTGTCATCATCTGCTCAATTGAAAACCTCGACCCAATGGGCATCCATACAGGGGACTCGATCACTGTTGCCCCCGCGCAAACCCTAACTGATAAAGAGTATCAGCGGCTGCGGGATGCCTCGATTAAAATCATCCGCGAGATTGGCGTAGAAACAGGCGGCTCAAATATCCAGTTTGCGGTGAATCCCGTTACGGGTGATCTGATTGTCATTGAGATGAACCCCCGCGTTTCCCGGAGTTCGGCTCTTGCATCAAAGGCGACGGGTTTCCCCATTGCTAAGTTTGCCGCTAAGCTTGCTGTGGGCTACACGCTGGATGAAATTCCCAACGACATCACCAAAAAGACACCAGCTTCTTTTGAACCGACGATTGACTATGTGGTGACGAAGATACCCCGGTTTGCCTTTGAAAAGTTTCCCGGTTCTGAACCCGTGCTGACAACGCAGATGAAATCAGTTGGGGAAGCAATGGCAATTGGGCGGACATTTCACGAGTCATTTCAGAAAGCCTTGCGCTCAATTGAAACGGGGCGTTACGGTTGGGGGTGTGATAAGGCTGAGAAGCTACCTTCTTTAGAGCAAATCCGCCCAGGTTTAAGAACACCGAATCCAGAACGGATTTTCACGATTCGCCACGCTTTCTTGCTGGGGATGACGGTGGAGGAAATCTACGAACTGACTGGGATTGACCCGTGGTTTTTGGATAAGTTGGAGGAGTTACTCGAAACCGAGAAATTCCTGAAGCGTACTGCCTTAGAAAAGCTCTCCAAAGAGGAGTTATGGGGAATTAAACGGCAAGGATTTAGCGATCGCCAAATTGCCTTTGCAACCAAAACTTCAGAAGACGAAGTTCGCGCTTACCGTAAAAGCCTGGGCATTGTGCCAGTCTACAAGACAGTTGATACCTGCGCGGCGGAGTTTGAAGCGTTAACGCCTTACTACTATTCCACCTATGAGGAAGACTCAGAGGTGCTACCGTCCGATAACCGCAAGGTGTTGATTTTAGGCGGTGGTCCTAACCGAATTGGACAGGGGATTGAGTTTGACTATTGTTGCTGTCATGCCGCTTATGCCTTGAGTAAAGAGGGATTTGAAACCATAATGGTTAACTCAAATCCGGAGACGGTTTCGACAGACTATGACACAAGCGATCGCCTTTACTTTGAACCCCTTACCAAAGAAGATGTTCTCAATATCATCGAAGCGGAGAACCCAGAGGGCGTGATTATCCAGTTTGGAGGACAGACACCACTCAAGCTGGCAGTACCTCTGCAAGAATTTTTGAGCCGCCCTGAAAATAAGGACGCACTCAAGACCAAAATTTGGGGGACTTCTCCCGATTCTATTGACACGGCAGAAGACCGCGAACGGTTTGAAAAAATCTTACGCCAACTAGATATCAAACAGCCACCTAATGGTCTTGCCCGCAGTTATGGAGAAGCGCTGGAAATCGCCAAGCGCGTTACCTATCCTGTCGTAGTTCGCCCTTCCTACGTGCTAGGTGGACGAGCAATGGAAATTGTCTACTCTGATGCCGAACTGGAACGCTACATGACCTTTGCGGTGCAGATAGAACCAGAACATCCAATTTTGATTGATAAATTCTTGGAGAATGCTATCGAGGTAGATGTCGATGCGATCGCCGATCACACAGGCATGGTTGTCATTGGCGGCATCATGGAGCATATCGAACAAGCCGGAATTCACTCTGGTGATTCAGCTTGCTCCTTACCCGTCGTTTCTTTGCCACCCGCTGTTGTGGACAAGATTCGCACTTGGACAGTGCAGTTGGCAAAAGCCCTCAAGGTAGTTGGGCTGATGAATATCCAGTTTGCCGTTGTTGGTACCCAAGGCTATTCGCCCCAAGTGTATATTTTGGAAGCAAACCCTCGTGCCTCTCGGACTGTTCCCTTTGTTTCTAAGGCAACAGGTGTGCCTCTCGCCGGACTTGCCTCTCGCATTATGTCTGGGCAGACTCTAGAGTCTCTTGGTTTCACTAAGGAACCAATACTCCAACACATAGCTGTCAAGGAAGCTGTATTGCCGTTTGAGAAGTTTGCAGGTACAGACCCAATTCTAGGGCCTGAAATGCGCTCTACTGGTGAAGTGATGGGGATTGACACGGACTTTGGCAAGGCGTTTGCCAAGGCAGCATTAGGCGCGAATCAACACTTGCCTCTCTCTGGTACCGTGTTTGTCTCAACGAATGACCGTGATAAGCCCGGTGTTGTCCCAGTCGTAAGAGACTTTATGGAGCTAGGCTTCCATATTGTCGCAACAGAAGGTACAAGGAAAGCCCTAAAAGACCATGGGGTAGATGTTGAATTGATCTTGAAACTTCATGAAGGGCGTCCCAATGTCATGGACGCAATTAAAAATAAGAAGATTCAGTTGATTATCAACACACCTTCCGGGGAAGAAGCACGAGTAGATGGGCGTTTGCTTCGTCGTTCAGCTTTGGCTTACAAAGTTCCCATCATTACCACGCTTTCTGGAGCAAAAGCGGCGGCGGCTGCCATTCGTTCGTTGCAGTCACAGCCGTTGGATGTGAAGGCATTACAAGACTACATTTACTAGCAGGGAACTACGCAAATAGTCTTTTGAACTACCATCTGTAAGGGCGCACGGCTGTGCGCTCTTACTATATGTTTATGCGTCAGTTAATGATTGCTGGCAAGACATCGGAAACGGCTACTCCTCCTTAGGATAAACGCTGGCTCCTGTATCTATCCCCAAAGCCTTAACACGAATTCCCTGTAGCCCCAAATCAAAAGCTCGTCTGCAAAGTTCGCGAACATTGTGTGCGAATTCCTTGCTCTGACGCCTGGTTACAGAAACCTCTATCTTACCGTCTACAATCTGGGGCAAGTAAGGCATGAGTTCGGGAAATTGTTCGATGATTTCTTGCTCATTCATAATTTCAGGCTGGATTTTTTGTCAACTAGCGATCAACTCTCTCCCTATCAGGGAAACAGAAAAGCTGATGGCTAACTGCTATCTCAACTTAGCCAGAATGCGATCGCTGTGACAGTTCCTTTTGTCCTGTACTTGACTTTTTTTCAATAAGGAGGTAGAGCTCCATTCTCCCCTTGCCTTTCACCTGAATCAACCCTCGCTCTTCAAGCAGATAGTTATCTCGTAATCGCTCATAAGTCGCTTGAGTAACCTGAATGCAGCCGGAAATGCCATGGGATTCCATGCGGCTTGCTGTATTCACGGTATCGCCCCACAAGTCGTAAATAAACTTTTTGATGCCAATTACACCAGCAACCACGGGACCAGTATTGATGCCAATCCGAATGCTGAGCCTCTCACCCGTCTCGGCATTGAATTGGGCAATTTCTCTTTGCATATCCAGCGCCATTTCGGCAACAGCCTCTACATGATCGGGACGAGGAGTCGGCAAACCTCCCACGACCATATAGGCATCTCCAATCGTCTTAATCTTCTCCAACCCATGCTTTTCAGCTAGTAGGTCAAACGTTGAAAAGATTCGGTTAAGCAACTTCACCAATTCTATGGGCGATACACAAGCTGAAAACTTTGTAAAGCCAACAATGTCAGCAAACAGGACGGTGACGTCGGCGAAGTGGTCAGCAATCGAGTCAGTCTCATGTTTCAGGCGAAAGGCAATCTCAGACGGCAAGATATTTCGTAGCAGTCGCTCAGACTTTTCCTTCTCAACAAGCAGGGCTTCCTCCGCCTGCTTGCGATTTCTAGCTTCCATCGCCAAAGTCGCCATGTATGCTAAGTAGTTGGCAAAGTTTTGTTCTTCCAGCTTCCAGTGACGAGGTGTCCCTACGTGTTCCAGACAAAGGACTCCTACGGTGTTACCACCCAGACGAATCGGCATATCCAACATAGAGGCAATCCCCAAAGGCGCTAGATAAGATGCCGAAAATTCTTGAGTCCGAGAATCAGTATAGGCATTATCAGCTGCGATCGCACGCTCTAACTGTAAGGCTTGGAAATATCCAGGATAGTCAACAGCCGCTAACTCCATCCCTTCTGAATCCCGTTCGGCACTAAGTTCGTGCAGTTTGATGCAGTGAATCTTCGAGTGGTCGCTATTGTAGAGCCATACACTCGCCCGCTCAATGTCCAGGGTATGTGCTGCTGTCTTAGTAATCTCAGAAAAAGCCGCACTGATGTCGCCACTGTAGAGAGGCTGGCATTTTGCTAGTTCCAGCAGTGCCGTCTGCTGCTTTCGCAATCGAGTCTTACTCTCCTGTAGTGATTCGAGAAAACCTCGATTTTGGGCTTCGCTTCTGCGGAGTGCGACTTCTGCCTGCTGGCGCTCAGTGATATCAATACCAGCAGCAATGAAGTACCTAACCGAACCATTAGCGTTTTTCAAGGCGTTACCAGACCAAACAATCACTCGGCGCTCTTCATCCTTTGTTACCCAGTAGTTTTCTGACTCGTCTGGAAACTCACCATTTCGCAACTCTTCAAAGATTGCTTTTACTGGCTCCACTTCTTCTGGAATGATGAACAAATCCCAGAAACACTGACCTCTCACCTCAGCGAATGAGTAACGGGTAAGCCTTTCGCAAGCTCGGTTAAAGCGGATAATTTGCCCCTCTGGATTGAGTACTACTATCAAAGCGCTCGCTGTATCCAAAACAGCTGAGGCAAAATCGCGCTCTGCTGATAACACCTCTTCCACCCTCTGGCGCTCAGCCATTTCTCGATTAATGAAGTAGTAGACCCAACCTAAGACGATAAGCACCAGCAAGATGCCGAGCCATAAGGCAATTAGCTCACTTTGCTGTCTCCTGATTTCAGTCTGCTGCTGGAGCAAAGACTCTTGCTCGTTCTTCATTTGTGTGAGTTCTTTTTGGATCTCATCCCTTAGCTGCTTTCCCTCAGCCAACAGCACTACTTGCAATGCTGCCTCAGAGTTCCGGAGTCGTAAGTCAGTACCCTTGTTTAGCAAAGCCAGTTTCCTGGCAATTAAAGGTTCAAGCGTATCGAGCTTTTGCTGTTGTTTGGGATTCTTGGCACTTAATTGCTGGAGGTCTTTGAGGCTTTGCTCAACGTCTGCAACGGCAGCTTGATAAGATTTCAGATAAGCTTTTTCTCCAGCGATTAGGTAGCTCTGCTGCTCAGTTTCGGCTTCTGTAAGCTGGGAAAGTAAATCTTGGATATTTCCACTAACCTGTTGGTTGTTCTCTACTCTCGCAACCGTATCAATAAATCGGCTCGTGTTCCGGTACGAGATAGCACCAATCACAACCAGTATTGTTGCTGCCGCTCCCAATCCTCCAGCTATTCTTTTGAAAAATCGCTTGCGCGTCTTCTTTCCCTGTAGCCGCTCAGTAATGGTGCGTGCCAGAGCCGCTAAACTACGTCGTAGCTCCAGTTGGACTACCGCTTGGCGACCTAAGGCTTGTAAGGCTTCTATCTGTTGAGGTTCGAGTTCCCGTGGAACATAGTCAATTACACACAACGTTCCCAATGCCTGACCATCTGGTGTAATCAAAGGCACACCAGCATAAAACCGGATATGGGGAGGATTAGTGACCAGTGGGTTAGTAGCAAACCGTTCGTCAGCCAGTGCGTCCGGAATAATCATAATGTCCGGTTGCAGAATGGCATGAGCGCAGAAGGCAATACTACGTGGTGTTTCCGATACGTCCAGACCTACCTTTGACTTGAACCACTGGCGGTTGGCATCAATCAAGCTAACCAATGTAGTAGGGGTACCAGAAATTAACGCCGCCAAACGGGTGATGTCATCAAATCCTTTTTCAGGAGCGGTATCGAGAATTTGAAGCTGGCGAAGTGCCTTGAGCCTCGTCGCTTCGTTTTTAGGTAGTGGGGCTTCCATCTGGAGGAATCGCTTCTGGTTGCATTTGCATTGAGACTGATGCTCCTGAATCTATAATTAATTGCCACTGGAGTTGGAATTTAGTAGCTCTACTAGTTCACAGTATGTTGGATAGCACAGTTGTTTCATCAGCTCAAATGCTGAAATACTTATCAGCCTTTGCTGAGATACTATTGCGCTAAATCTCACGACGGAACGATCTAATCGCTTCTCCCGCGTCAGTTTCTGCCATCAAAATGCAGCGTCTGAGCAAATTAAGATCAAGTTCACTGAGTCCACAGCCGTACCCCAGGAGAACCCTCAAAGCCCTTCTGGATGAACTTGAACTGTTCCCAGGTTCCATGATGAACAATGCGTTGGTCGGTGGTTTTGTGCAGTAGTGGGGGCATCGCACTCTCATCTCCGGCTATCCTTACTAGCAATTGTGGCATATCGCTTGCAAGCCCGATTATCTCGTAGGGAATCGCATTGAGCATATTTATTTATTCGCCTTCCTCTTGTTCTAAAATCGCTTCAATCCATGCGAAACAACTGCTAGACCAGGTTTTGCCTAAATTTGAATCTCAACATCCAATGACCTGAAAGCTCATTCAAATAGCTGAGGCTAACGAGTTTACAATCTGCCACAATTGACCGAAGGTTGAGTTTACGATGTTTGGGTCTACGGCAAACTCTGTGATTAGGAGGCAGTACGAGGTGAACACTATACCAAAGCAGCGTATAACTGTTGCCCTGGTTAACCTGGTGTTAGTTGTCACTACGGGCTTGTTACTGGTCCTACTGTGGCAACTGCGAAGCTTGTTGGTAGCACTAATGATTGCGATAGTTGTAGCAGCAGCGCTTGCTCCAATTATTGATAGTGCCGAAAAGCTGCGGTTGCCTCGGTGGTTAGCGGTAATCGTGGTGTATTTGGGATTAATAGGACTTTTGACAGGTGCAGGGGTATTGATTGGGCCGACAGTGGCTGAGCAAATTCAGCGCTTGATTCGGAGACTACCCGGTTACCTGGAAGTTGTGCGATCGCTTATTGAGAACCTGGCAATTCGTTTTGGTTTGACTGATCCAGAAACAGTCAGTCCGGTTAGCCAACTACTCAATCCTCAGGCACTTACGGGTTGGGTGATTCGCTCAAGCCAGCAGTTGTTGGTGCGTTCTTATAGTGTCACTAGAGGGATTCTCGGCGGTTTCTTTACCCTGATTCTTGCCCTGTTGCTCTCAGGCTATATGTTGTCAGGTTCTGAGAAATTGATTCAGGGCTTGGTAAGTTTATTCCCCTATCCTTGGAATGAGCGTTTGGAAGCGCAAGTCGAGCCAGTTACCCAACGGATGGGGGGATACATTCAAGGGCGAGTCTTGGTTTCGGGAATTCTAGGCATTGTAATTACTGCTGGTTTGGGAGTTTTGGGGCTTTCAGAATTTGCTCTCGGTTTAGGGGTAATTGCAGGCTTTACGAACTTGATTCCCTTTTTGGGACCAATTTTAGGAGCAGTTCCCGCTTTAATTGTCGCGGTTGGTCACGGTGGGCTAACGTTTTTCTGGGTGTTACTGTTGTTTGTGATTATCCAGAATGTTGAAACTTATGTGCTTGACCCTTTACTAGTTGGTAATTCGGTGAAAGTCCATCCGTTGTATCAGCTACTAGCAGTACTGGGAGGAACGCAAGTTTTAGGGATTATTGGCGCGTTAATTGTTCCACCTTGGGTGGCTGGTGCGGCTGTGCTGTTGGAAAATCTTTACCTGAAACCTAAACAGTTGGCGGAACAACAGGAGGCGTTGGTTACAGCACGAACTCCCGAAACTGCAAATCCGTTACCTGTGAATCGCTGAAATGGATGAAGGGGTTTGATAAGCAGTTGTTGGTTGTTGGGTTTAAAAGGGGTGGGATGTAAGTTAAAAAATACAATATTGTTTCTTGAAGAACCCGGAAATGGGGGAAGCCCCCCCAAACCCCCCTTTTGGGGGACGGAGTGCCTTCCCCAAACCCCCTGCACAAGGATTTATCTGTAGATTATGTAAGGAAAGTTTGGTTTATTGGCTTCGCAATTAAGTAAAGACTGGTTGTTAGGAATCAGGCATAGTTGAAGTCTGTAACAACCAACAACTAACAACTAACAACTTTTATGATTCGCTTCCCATATTTAGCGAGACGATTTGTCCGGCTTGCGTCTGTGGCAATGGCGATCGCTGTTTTGCTATCATTTACACCCGTCTTTGGTCAGGACAACCCCTCTCCCTCTGCTACCATCGTCCTTGATGGACGCCGCCTGTTTGAAGTTAGCCCGTCTGGAGGATATAGTGCCCAAAAACGAGCGGAGGATGCTAATCGCCTGCTCAAGCAGAAAGTCCGAATCCCTAGTCCTCCTATATCCGTGACTATTGATGAAACTCAAGATTTACCCATTATTCAAGTAGATGGCTCTCACTTACTTACCGTTACTCAGGGAGATGCACCACCCGGAAGAACGGCAGAAGAGCAAGCACAAATTTGGGTGGGACAATTGGCAGAGTCGATACAGCAGGCACAAGAGCAACGTCGTCCTGCCTATATCCAGAAGGCAATGCTTGTTTCCGTGGGGTGTGTGTTATTTGCGATCGTATTGAGTTGGGGATTGGGTTGGATTTGGCGGCGTTGGCTACAGCCAAAGCTTCCCCCAGAAGTCAAAGACTCAGAAGATAGCCGCCAACACCTGACAATTGAACTCGCCGTAAGAATTCTCTTTGCTTGCATTCGATTAGCGTTGTGGCTATTCATAGCCCTTTACATCACAAATTTATTCCCCCAAACACGGGAACTAAGCCGTCAGATGCAGGATACTCTTGTTGGCAGTTTAGTCTCTGAGTTGATTCCCTTAGGAGAAAAGTCCTACTCGGTTTTAGATTTATTAATTCTCCTAGGGCTATTCACGGGTTTAGTGATACTGGCAAGAACAGCAAAAAAGCTGTTGCGATCGCGTGTTCTACGCTTAACAGGCTTAAATCGTGGTTCTCAGGAAACTGTTGCTCAGATTGCCACCTACGGCATCATTTTCCTCGGTACGATTGTTCTGCTGCAACTATGGGGACTTGACCTCAGTTCCCTAACTATCTTTGCTAGTGTCTTAGGTGTTGGTATTGGCTTAGGATTGCAGGGCATCGCCAAGGAATTTATTAGTGGTTTGGTGCTGATTTTTGAGCGTCCCATTAAAGTCGGTGACTTTGTGGATCTAGGCGAACAGATGGGAACCGTTGAGCGTATCAGCGTCCGCAGCACAGAAATCCGTACCTTGGATGAAATCTCGATTATTGTGCCTAATTCTCGTTTCCTTGAATCAGAGGTTATTAACTGGACACACAACTCTCCTTTCTCACGCTTAAAAATACCAGTCGGTGTTGCCTATGGCTCAAACCTCACTACTGTTCGAGGTGCTTTGATTGATGCCGCGAAAGAACATGCCGACGTTCTTGCAGAACCAGCCCCTAGAGTATTCTTTATGGGTATGGGCGAAAGTTCCCTAGATTTTAATTTGCTGGTTTGGATTGACGAACCTCGGAAGCAATTCCGGATTAAGAGCGACATCTACTTTCGGATTGAAGCAATTTTACGTCATCGCGGTGTTGAAATTCCCTTTCCTCAGCGAGACTTGCACGTTCGTTCTGGCAACTTACCAATAGAAGTCTCGCCCCAACTGACAGAATCTCTTGCTCAGTTATCCAATAGCCTTATCCAATGGTTAGAAAAGCAGTCAACAGCTCCAACTCAGGAGAATCAGGGTAATCGTGATACATCCAATAATGGACAGCATCGCGATCGCTAATATTAAATCCGTTTGTTATCAAAGATTTTGAGCTTGTAAAAATGGAAGAACTCTTCTTTAAGAATTTTTTTTGCTAGAAAACGACCCAAGGAATCAGTTGCATTATCGTTAAACTTATCTGACAAGAGCCGATTCGGATAGGAGTAGTTATGAAGAAATCGCGTCTTCTTGCCGCCGTTGGCTACGTGGTGTTGGGGATGTGGCTGAGTACTTCTCGTCTTGCTGGGGCGACGGATCAAAGTTCCTCATTGACGTTCCCGTTGAAGCTTGCCCAAAGTCAGCCGTCTACGCCTAGTAGCACTCCCCGTCCTGATGCTGACTTAGAAGCAATGGAGTATAAATCCTTCCTTACGCCACCCCCCATCTCTCCAGCTTGTCCATTTCCTTCTATCCCAATGTCGAAAGATATCGCCAACGTCATGTTTGGAGAAATCATTATCAAACCCGGTGAATCAACTTTTGTTATGTTTGAACCGGGTGATGGCTCCGATGCTGACCTCAGTATGACTATCAGTAACTTGCTAGGAGAGGGAAAGCTGGATGAAGCCCTGCAAGTTGCCCAAACAATCAAGGATGTTTCCCAAAAGAACAAAGCCTTACGCAGGATAGCCAGTGCTTACCAGGAAACTGGACAACTGGAGCAAGCCCTTGAGGTGGCAAAGAGCATCGCCGAAGATCCCCAGACGAGCGATAATTCATTGGATGATACTATCTCAGTGAAAGATAATGTGTTGTCGGAGATCGCTGCTGCCTACGTGGAATCTGGACAACTGGAGCAAGCTCTTGAGGTCGCAGAAATCATAGGTGAGCGTTTCCGAATTAGTACTTTACTGAATATCGCTGAAAAGTATCGCCTAACGGGACAACTAGAACACGCGGCTTCTCTCATAGAGCGAGCACTGACGGCTTATAGAACCCATTTGAGATCTTAAGAAGAGGCTGAAAGCCTTTTAATCATTAGCCTAATGAAGCAAAGGTTGATTTTGGTTGTGGCATTGGCTAGGGTTCGCTCAAAGTTCTTAACGAGGATCTGGAGAGCGCTCCAATGCTTGGATGGAGCGCTCTCTTCCCCCACCTAGCTACAGCTGGAACTCTCTCCAGATTTCCCTTGGGCTGCTTTCTCTTGTTTCGAGGGTTTAGTTGAGCCCACATTCCGCCCTTTGAGTGTCACAAGCAGATAATTTAGTGGAGCGCAATCAAGGCAGACGCAACGTAAGTGGAGTTATAGATAGCCTTGCCAGCTTTTTTGCCGAGATAAGATAATTGAACC
>JAHHIF010000026.1 GCA_019358875.1 Symplocastrum torsivum CPER-KK1 | reverse complement strand
CCACCATCTGCTCAAACGTTTCTAGCTTGACGCCCCAGAACCGTTTAAACTCTGCTGGCTTAAGATGTTTAGCTTGTTCGTATTTCATCAGATATTCTTATGAATTAGGCTAGACCAACGCTCACCCATTTTTTGCGATCGCCTTTGTTTAGACCCCATAGTACCTCAGCGACGACTTTTGCAAGAGGTCTAACGTAATGCAGTGCAAGCTACTGTGAACTGGCGTTTCAGTGTCACCGAGGCACGGGTCAAACTCAAGGACTTATATTTATATCCCTGTGTTAACCTGTCATAATCTTTGTGGCGCACTACTAAATTGAAGTCTCGCAAACGCCAGTTAAAGTCAAAGCCTCTGGTGGTGAAGCCATAAACAACAGGCTATCACCGCAGGAGGCAAAAATGAATGAATACCCTTAGACACTAAAAATATGCATGCCCTCTCCATTCCTACATGGATTATTCATATCTCCAGCGTCATCGAGTGGATAGCTGCAATTTGGTTAATTTGGACGTATGGCGAAATAAAAGGCGATCGCTCTTGGTGGGCTTTATCCTTCGCTATGTTACCCGCATTGATCAGCGCCATGTGTGCCTGCACCTGGCACTTTTTTGACAATCCAGAAGCCCTAGACTGGATTGTTACACTTCAGGCGGCTATGACTGTTGTTGGAAACGTCACCCTTTGTGCTGCTGCCTGGTGGATTTGGCATTCGGCGCAGTCTGATACTAGTACAACGACCAGAACAATCAAATCGAAGTCAACCACTGATGCTTCTTGACTAAGCCCTTTTGGGATGCAAGTGTATTTGTTGTTGGTTGTTGGTTACTTGTTATTTGTATTCTTTAACAAACAACAAAGAACAAGCTCAAAACGCGATCGCCTTACAAAAATCTTCTTTTAATAGCTTGTAGCCTATCTTGACATGCCTTCTAAAGAAACCTTATTTGCACTTTCCTTATTTCCTTACTTAGGATTTTTGTGGTTTCTTACCCGTTCTGGAAAGATGCCTCGCTTAGCACTAATTGGCTTCTACATGACTCTAGTGTTTGTTGCCGTCACTATCCCGGCAGGGATTTATGCACAGGTAGCTTATGGGGAGCAATTAGCAAATGTAGATTGGTTACATGGTAGTGCCGAGTTTTTCCTAACACTGTCAAATATATTGATCGTGCTGGGCTTTCGGGAAGCGATTATTCAACACAAACGTTCATCGTTCTAAATACTTGTCTTTCCGTGCGGTTTGAGCGCATGAGCCTCTTTTAAAGGTCGGATAAGCCTAAGCTCAGTCAAAATAGAGTATAGAGATAAACGCAAGAGCTGCCTACTATCCAATGAGCTACTGCCTTAATCCCAGCTGTCCATCACCCCAGAACCCCGCAAGCGCCAACTTTTGTCGGACGTGTGGAGCCAAGTTACTGCTCAAAGAGCGTTACAGAACGCTTAAACCCATTGGGCAGGGTGGCTTTGGCAAAACGTTCTTAGCTGTGGATGAGGATAAACCTTCCCAACCGCGCTGTGTCATCAAGCAGTTTTTCCCCCAAGCGCAGGGTACCAACACAGTTCAAAAAGCAGCAGAGTTATTCACTCAGGAAGCAGTACGCTTGGATGAGTTGGGCAAACATCCCCAAATCCCTGAACTACTGGCGTATTTTTCTCAAGATAGCCAACAGTATTTAGTGCAAGAGTTTATCGATGGCAAAGACTTAGCCCATGAACTGACAGAGAAGGGCGTTTTTAATGAAGCACAAGTGCGATCGCTACTTAATGATTTGCTACCCGTACTGCAATTTGTGCATCAACATCAAGTCATTCACCGGGACATCAAGCCAGAAAACATTATTCGCCGTCATCGCGATAGTCAACTGGTTCTCGTTGATTTTGGAGCCTCAAAAGTTGCTAGTGGCACCGCGCTAGCTAGAACGGGAACTGCGATCGGTTCCGCTGGATATTCAGCACCTGAACAAAACATCGGTAGGGCAGTTTTCGCCAGTGATATCTATGGATTGGGTGTTACCTGCATTCATTTGTTGACTGGGAGGCACCCCTTTGATTTGTTTGATGCCAATGAAGGCATTTGGGTGTGGCGAGATGCTTGTAGTCAGCCCGTGAGTGTTGCTCTTGGTCGTATTCTGGACAAGATGCTAGAAAGTGCAATCAATCGCCGGTACCAGTCAGCCGCTGAAGTTCTTCGAGATTTGAATTCTCAAACGCCTCCAACAGTAGTCAAGTCACAGACACCTACACTTCCTCCAACACCTCCGATAAAATCACAACCTCCTGTGCCGAAATCGACTCCGGCGATTGATGCTGAATTAGCGGAACTCAAGTCTCAGTTTCTTGGCACTCCTACGCCCAAAACCCCAAGCCAAAAACCGACATCTCAGGCAGCTTCTTCTCCCAGTCCCCCCAAATCAAAAACTCAAATTGATCTTGAGTTAGAGGAACTCAAGTCCCAGTTTCTTGGCTCTACTAACCCGAATAAACCTCCCACTCAGACATAAAATTAAAAAGACCCCTACAATCTCTATATTGCGCTGTGACCACTACTCCCTTACCTCGTAGTTCCCAACCTGATGCCGACGCTGTAAGCCAACAACCTGATGCCTTAGGTCGTTTTGGTAAATTTGGCGGCAAGTATGTGCCTGAAACACTAATGCCCGCTCTGAGTGAACTAGAGCAGTGTTTTTGGCAATACCGTGACGACCCAGAGTTTCAGCAGGAACTACAACAGTTACAGCGAGACTATGTAGGACGCCCCAGCCCTCTCTACTTTGCCGAACGCCTGACATCCCACTATGGCAAACCTGACGGTAGTGGAGCGCAGATTTATCTGAAACGGGAAGACTTAAACCATACCGGAGCGCACAAAATTAATAATGCTTTGGCTCAGGTGCTGCTAGCCAAGCGGATGGGCAAGCGACGGATTATTGCTGAAACAGGTGCGGGTCAGCATGGTGTGGCAACAGCAACTGTGTGTGCGCGGTTTGGGCTGGAATGCATTGTTTATATGGGCGTTCAGGATATGGAACGCCAAGCCCTAAATGTGTTTCGGATGCGACTAATGGGGGCAACGGTACAACCTGTCTGTGCTGGCACAGGAACCCTCAAGGATGCGACCTCAGAAGCAATTCGAGACTGGGTAACGAATGTGGAAACAACCCACTATATTCTGGGGTCAGTTGCCGGGCCTCATCCTTACCCGATGCTTGTGCGTGATTTCCAGGCAGTAATTGGAGAAGAAACACGCGAACAAGCTCTAGAAAAATGGGGTGGCTTGCCGGATATTCTTTTGGCTTGTGTAGGCGGTGGCTCGAATGCGATGGGACTGTTCCATGAGTTTGTTAAGGAACCCAATGTGCGGCTGATTGGAATTGAGGCAGCAGGGGAAGGAGTGAATACCGAGAAGCACGCGGCAACGCTGACCAAAGGTCGTCCTGGGGTTTTACACGGAGCAATGAGTTATTTGCTGCAAGACGCGGATGGTCAGGTGATAGAACCTCACTCCATTAGTGCTGGACTAGATTATCCAGGTGTTGGTCCTGAACATAGCTATCTAAAGGATATTGGTCGAGCAGAATATTACAGTGTGACTGACAAAGAGGCAGTTGATGCGTTAAGACGGTTATCAGAATTAGAGGGAATCATTCCCGCGTTGGAAACGGCTCATGCGATCGCTTATCTCGAAACCCTCTGCCCACAACTCAATGGCAGTCCAAGGATTGTCATTAACTGTTCAGGTCGTGGTGATAAGGATGTCCAAACCATTGCCAAGTTTTTTGATTTATAAAAAGGGAACTAGGGGCTGAGGTCTGGGGACTAGGAATTAGTAAGAGTGGGAAGTGAGGGTTAGAGAATCAGAAGCTTTAACTCCCACCTCCCAACGCATTCCTTCCTCGTCTCCAATCACTATTCCTTTCCAAGATGCAAAAACGTTTGGCAAAAATTATCCTCGGCGTGTTCACCCTTGCAGGTGGAGTGAGTGGCTGTGCTGCTGCCTATGAGGTTTTTGATAGTCCCAGTCAACCTTTGCCCACCTTGAGCAATCCACCAAATTCAACCGTGTCTCAAAGGTCAACGACGAATGAATTCGCGGCTTTGGAACAGTCTGTGCATCAACAAATCAATAAATATCGCCAGTCCCGCAACTTACCGCCTCTAGCATTGGATGCTCGAATCAGTGAGCAATCAAGACTTCATTCTCAGGCAATGGCAAGTGGTCAGGTACCGTTTAGCCACGATGGATTTGAGGCACGAGTTAAAGCAATTGGTCAGTCAATTCCTTATCGAAGTGCGGCGGAAAATGTTGCTTACAACCAGGGCTACTCTAACCCAGACCAACAAGCGGTTGAAGGCTGGATAAAAAGCCCTGGTCACCGCAAGAATATGGAAGGTCAGTTTGATGTAACGGGTATTGGCATTACCAAAAATGCCAAGGGTGAGTATTACTTCACGCAAGTTTTCATCAAACGCCGCTAAGCCGTTTTGGATGGGCAGGGCAACTCCAGCCCGCCCGATTTCATGAGTTTTGTTAAGCCACTTGGCAGAACTAATCTACTGAGGAATCGAGAATTGGAAGAATTTCAAGTTTGCGATCGCGATTTATCCGACAGTCTGCTTCAGGAGTATCTCACCGTAGATGCACTAGCGGTGGATACAGAAACCATGGGACTCATTTACCAACGCGATCGCTTATGCTTAGTACAGCTATGTGACCCCAAAAACCGAGTTACTGTTGTCCGCATTGCTAAAGATCAGACAGAGGCTCCTAACTTAAAACAGTTGCTGGAAACCCCCAGTATCCTTAAGCTGTTTCACTTTGCTCGCTTCGATCTTGCGATGCTGCGCCAGAATCTTGGTATCCAAACCACGCCCATCTTTTGCACGAAAATCGCCAGTAAGCTCGCCCGTACCTATAGTAGTCGCCATGGGCTTAAAGAGTTAGTACTAGAGCTAGAACAAGTAGAACTAGACAAAAGCGCTCAAAGTTCCGACTGGGGCAATGTCGCCAACCTCTCAGACGAGCAGTTACGCTATGCTGCCAACGATGTTCGCTACCTTGTGAGTGTGCGGCAGAAGCTAACCAATATGCTGCAACGAGAAGGTCGTTGGGAATTGGCTCAACAGTGCTTTGAGGCTTTACCCGTCATGGTAACTCTAGATTTGTTGCTTTACCGAGATATCTTTGAACACTGAGTTAAGTCTGTCTGTAGATTACCTACAATTAATTAGTACTGAATTAAAGAAGATACAGCCGACTGAGTATGGCTAAAACTGTTGCCGATGTCATGAGTCGTAACCCCATCTTGGTGGAACCTCAAACGCCTATCCGGGAGGCAATAAAAATTCTTGCCGAACAACGCATCAGTGGTTTGCCAGTGGTAGATGACACAGGCAAATTGGTCGGTGTAATTTCAGAAACAGACTTGCTCTGGCAGGAGACAGGAGTAGAGCCACCACTTTACATCATGTTTCTGGACAGCGTCATAACTCTAGAAAACCCTGCCCGTCATGACCAAGAACTCCACAAGGCACTGGGGCAAACGGTTGGGGAAGTGATGAGCGGTGACCCTGTTACTGTAGAACCTGACCAACCCTTGCCTAAAGCGGCTAAGCTGATGCGAGAAAAATCCATCCGACGTTTAGCCGTAACTGATGAGACAGGTAAGGTAATTGGTATCCTCACACCTGGAGATATTGTGCGGGCAATGGCAGCTGAATTTGAAGAGTAGCTCAGCCAAGGTTTAAGGTTCCTTGCACTAGGGCAGGAATTCCTGATTCAATTCATGAGGCAGCGTGTTGGAGACTCGGACTGCAACCAAGCAACAACCGCTGCTTTTTTAGGTGCAATAACTAGCAATTGATAATTAATATTTACCAATGAGCGTTACCCGTGAGTCTGTTCAACAACTGCTGAGTTCAGAGGATTTCGGCAAGCGTATTAGTGGAGTCAACCAGTTACGTCAACTGGAACCCTCTGTGGCGTTTGAGTTAATTCAGCCAGTTGTGACTGATAAAAATACTCGTGTTCGATATGCGGCGGTAAGCCAACTTGATACGTTAGGGGGTCAAGATTTACAAACGACGTTGACACTGTTGCGCGATCGCCTTCTCAATGATTCGGAACCTGATGTTCAGGCAGCAGCAGCAGATGCGATCGGGGCACTAAAGCTTACAGAAGCGTTTGAAGATTTGCAGTGGCTTTATCATCAGACTCCCGAATGGCTGGTTCAGTTCAGTATTATTGCAACCTTGGGAGAACTAGGCGATCCGCGTTCTTTTGAACTGTTAGAAGAAGCCTTAAACTCTGATACAGGGCTTGTACAAACAGCAGCTATCAGTTCCCTTGGAGACTTAGGTGATGCGCGTGCGGTACCTCTTTTGACTCCTTATGCCACAAATTCAGATTGGCAGGTTCGCTATCGGTTGGTACAAGCGCTCACTAAACTTGGAGGCGCTGAGGTGCGTTCAGCACTGGAAACCCTAGCCAATGATGAAAAAGAGGAAGTGGCGAAGGAAGCACAAGCCGCTTTGGAGTCAGTGTAACTTTGAACAAGAAGAATTCAGGAGTTCAGGAGTTCAGGAGTTCAGAATTATTCTGAACCCTACATAGGTGTCTAGTCAGTGAATGAGCTTTTAAATAGCAACAAAAATTATACTTTTAGGCAAGGGTAAGAGTGAAGGTCAGTGTTCTTTCACCTTGACCCTTTTCTTTTTATCCGTCCACAGCGAATGCAACTCGGTATCAGCATCAGCCTAACCATTGCAGCTAACCTTTTTTATGGATATGGTAAAAAAATACCCCCCCGATTCATCGAGAGGGTTCGTCAGTGTTCAAAGGCTTATATATAAAGACTACTGAGCAACTGTGAAGAATTTGTGAATGAACAACACTTTTTATCTAATTTCGTTAGGAATTTCGTTAATAGATCTGGCGTTAGGTCTCTTGCCTGCTCTTCTTAACCAATGACAAAAAGCAATAAGTTACAGACGTTAGCTTTTACGTTAGTGTTTACGTTAGTGTTTCCGTTAGCTTCGTGACCCTTTTTGAGAGCCACACTTAAGTAATTGAAATTTTTTACAGCTTTTAGCTCACCCATAACAGGAGAATGTTGATGCGAACCGTTAACGAATTGAAATCTGCTGCTTATGCCCTTGAACCCACCCATCCAGTAGAACGCCGAATGTTGAAGGAGGCACTGAATGGGAATTGGGCATCTGGATTGCATCGCCAAAAGCAAGAGGAACTTGTCCGAATTCACAAAGCCAAGCAGAAAATACTGGAAGCGATCGCACTTTTAGAAGGCACAGAAAGAGCAATTCACGATTCTCAGCATCAAAAAGTGGCTTTTTGGGAGAAAGTCGCTCCTGGAGAGTTGCGTCCGGCTGCGGCTTTGCTAATTTGCCAATATTTCGGCTTAACCAAGCTTTTTCAGAAAGAGGGTTTGTGGTACGCTTTTGCTCTCGAATCCCCAGTACCTCGACGTGTTGGGCAACACCTTTGGCTTGAACTGTGTAAAACAAAATCTACAGAGTGGATTAAGGCAAAACTCCAGGAAATAGAAAGCAAGGGTGTTGCACTACCCGAACAAGCAGATGACACTCTATACAATCGTCTGACTGCATAAGTGGCATCAGTTCCAGAGATACCTTTTACCAGCACTAAGACAACTTGCCTTCACCCCACCAGCAAGAGCGAGTGGGGGTTTATTTTTCTTTGTGTCCATAATTTTAGACTGCCATTTGTCTATTTCCTGGCAGTCTCTTCTGGGAATCATTCATGCTGGTATTTAGAACTCGCTTCACATCCAGCAAAAAAATTGTTGTTGTCACATTTTCCTGGGATAGAACAGCCGCATGAGAGACCATCTCAAGGAGAGCATTACCTTGTATTTGAGACATTGGCAGCCTTTGCATCATCGCTAGCGGTAACTCCACCAAATTCGGCGGTTCATCCACCAGAATTCCACAGAGCTCTCCCCCTGAACCACGGGTAATCACTAAAAAAGGATGGTTAGCGGGTAACTGAGATAAACTACCGACACTGATGTGCTGATGCAAATCCAAAACCCTAATCATATGGCGACCAAGCTGGACAACACCCATTGTTCTCAGCCCACCGCTAGCTACAGACGAATAATTAATTGCCTTGAGCACATCCTCAATGGGAAGGGCAAGGAGATAATCCATGACCTTAAAAACCACGAACTTAGCTACTTTTATCTCGTCGTGCATCGCCCTCTCCTAACTCTCATCTAGAAATAGAATTTTGATTACTGTTCTCAATTGCCTCAGTTAGCGTCGCCAACAGCATTTGTTCCAAATAAGGCTTCGTAATATAGGCTGTTGCCCCTAACTCCGTTGCAATCAAGCGGTGCTTCGACGCACTCCGGGACGTCAACATGACAACCGGAATGTTTGCCAAAACAGAGTCTTGCTGACGGTATTTAAGAAACTCAAATCCATTCATGCGAGGCATCTCAATATCGCAGATTATTAACTGAATCTCCCGGTGCTGTCGGAGTTGATCGATCGCTTCGTAACCATCCTTAGCCTGAAGCACTCGATAACCAGCCTTCTGTAAAGTCAAAGCCAGAGTTTGGCGTAGGGTGATAGAGTCATCCACAAGGAGAATCAGTTTGTCTCGTCTTGCCCTGACATCTGTATTGGGTGCTGCTGGTAATAGCCGTTGCTCTTGACTTGATGATGATATGGAGCGTGTTGAACTTGCGGCTAAAGCGCGTGAAGCCGTTGTGTAAGTTAGTGCGTCAGCCGTATACCTATCCTGTAAAGAATCGCTACTACTACCCGTCTGCTGCTCAGACACGTACTGCATCAATGCAGCCCCATCAAGCACCAATGTCAACCGTCCATCAGCTAAAACACTGCTCCCATAAACATAGTTGGGTGGCACAATCATCGCCCCCAAGGGACGAATCACTAATTCCTGCTCTCCAATCAACTGGTCTACTTCCAGACCCAAAAACCTATCCTGGTAACGGATAAGAATGATCGGCATCATCTGTCCTTCCGGGACATACGGCTGCTGAGGCTGGAAAACCAACGAGTTGGCAACCTCTGAGGAATAATTCAGGACTTTCGAGAGTTGGTATATGGGGATAAGTTGCTCAGAGGTTTGCGCTTCGCGCCTGCTTTGCAAACCTGGATTCGCTAACTCGCTACTAGCATCCTTGTTCCAGCGGAGGACTTTGCCACCTTCCCAACACCGAAGCTGGTGTGCTTGAGGAATCAGAATTTGCTCGATCGCATCCACAAAGAAGGAATAGCTTTGACCACCTGCCTGACACAAAAGCAACTTGGTGATCGTGAGGTTCAAAGGAATTTGGAGTGTGAACGTTGTCCCCCGATAAGGTTCAGAATAAACCATGATCGAACCTTGGAGACCTTGCAACTGCGCCCGCACCACATCTAGACCAACACCCCGTCCGGAGAGTTCACTCACTCCAGATACTGTAGAGAAGCCCGGTTCAAACAGTAAATTGATTAGCTGACCCTCATCCAAATCGATCGCTTGTTCTTCAGAGATGAGTTGACGTTCTACTGCCCGTTGCCGAATCCGTTCAAAATCTAACCCCTTACCATCATCCCGGACTTCAATCAGTAGATGTCTGCCAGATTGAGAAGCACTCAGTTCAATCTGACCAAAATCTGGTTTATTGTGTTGTTGCCGGACTTCAAGGGACTCAATTCCATGGTCAAAGGCATTGCGAACTAGGTGTAGCAAAGGGTCATACAGCTTTTCAGCCACCACTTTATCCACCAGGACTTCAGTTCCACTAAGTTCTAGGGTTACCTGCTTGTTGTGCCTAATTTCTAACGGCTGTAAAACACGGTGGAAGCGCCCGAAGATATCTCCCAGAGGTGACATCCTGGCTTGCATTAGGGCATCACGAGTACTCGTCAACAACCGACGTTGTTTTTCCAAGCTTTGACTGGATGCCGATGTGAATAACTCGATCGCGTCAGTCGCTTCTGTTAATGTAAAAGCGTCTTCCAGAATCGATTGAACAACAATTTGGGCTTCGTCATAACGATCAAGTTCCAGGGAATCGAAAGGCGCATGGGACTGCCAATCGCTACCTGTCTCAGCCCACCTTTGTTGCCCAATGAATTGCCGATCAGACCAATCCTGGAGCTGACCAAGCAGTTGCTGGTGTTTCTGGAGACGGACAAGAAGCGATCGCACTGCTGTTCGCAGTTGCTCGTTCTGGAGTGTCTGGCGGTTTTGGTTTGTTAGCAATTCCCCAATTGAAGAATTCAGGTGTTCTAAATGCTCAACATTCACCCGCACAGTGGGAGAGACAGAACCCTGCTCATTCTGGGAAACGGGGGTGGGAGTACTATCAATACGGAAGCGGGATGGGGATGGTGGAACCGTAACCTCTGGCTCCATAGGCTTCCAACTTGCTGAGTCAGCCGCCGACGCTGGCATTGAAGAAAAAACGTGATGAGGATTATGTGCTGAACTAGATCGGGTTTCCTCTCGGTCAGTCTCAGCAGGGGTTTGGGAATCCAGTACTGCTTCCCCTCCCCAGATCGTCTCTAAGAGCGAGTTGCCTAATTCCTCATGCTCTGATTCCTCATTTTCTGAGTTGTTCAACGACTCTACAGACGGTACTTCACCGACAATCGACTCAGATGTGTGTAAGTCACTCACGCTCGACTCTAAATTCGCCGCACTAGTCACCTCACTAAATTCAGATTCAATTAATGATTCTTGAGGATCGACAGTGACATCTTGAGGTGAGGAAGTGAAAGGGAGATGGGGAGAAATTGTCTCGCCCTTTTCCTCTATGGCATCAAAATTATTGTGGTTGACTACAACCTCTACTACTGGCTCAGCACTATTAATAACAGGTTCAGTTGCACTGGTAGTGAGACCAGCGAATTGCTGTAGAGCTAGAGACGGTTGACCGCCTTGAGTGCGATCGCCCCCTAGTACGGCAGCCTGTGCCGCTCGGAGGTCTGCCAAAGCAATCTCGGCAATCGTCACTGCCTGAGCGGGAGCGGTATCCAAGCCCTTGATTGCCAGTTGAGCAATTGCTCCAAACCCAGGTAAATTCAAAGATTCTGCTAATCCAGTGAAAACCTCTGCCTGAGTCCGAAGAGTCGTAGCAACTTCCTCCGGGTTGGCACGGGTTAGGGCATCGGCAAGTTCGTCTAATCGTTGGTTAACTCCCACTTCAAAGATAGACAGGGTCAAATCAAAGCCCAACTCTACCGAACTGGGGAGGTAAGCTTCCTGACCAAAACAGTCACCCAGCTTTTCTTGCAGTTGGGCAAAAATAGCAGCAGTTCGGTCAAGAATCTCAGCATCATTGACTTGCCCTCCCGTAAATTCAGCAGTTAGGGGTAAGCGAAGACACTCAAACCCCTCAAAGATTAACGCCTCAACTTCGGGGTCAATTGACAAGTCAGGATTGAAAAGGGCTTTGAAAATATCCTCCAAAGAGTGGGCAACCGTTTGAATCGTCTCCAACCCAACACTTGCTGCTGCCCCCTTAAGGGTATGGGTAGCCCGCATTAGAGTATTGACCTTGTTAATACTGTAGTCTTCTCGAAGACTCAGCAATTCTTGTTCTAAAACTTGCAGCAGTTCCGGCGCTTCTTGGAGAAAGTAGCGATAGCTTTGTTCACGAATAGTTGGATCTGTGGTCATAGGGAATTGGGAATTGGGAATGGGAGAATAGGGAATGGGGAACCGGAGATTAAGGGCATTTGGGTGGGAAGACCAGATTTTGAGGAGTTGGAAGTTTATAGATTGGCTGAGAAACTAGCAAATGAGATTTGGCATATCGTCAAGGAATGGGACAGGTTCGCCAAAGACACAATTGGCAAGCAAATTGTGCGCTCTGCTGATAGCGTCTGTGCCAATATTGCAGAGGGACGAGGTCGGTACAATTTCCAAGACAATCGACGTTTTATCAAGATTGCTAGAGGGTCTCTCTATGAAACGATTAGCTGGCTGAGGCTGGCTTATTCTCGACAGCTATTGACTAGTGAACAGGTAGACAAGCTCAAGCCAATTATTGATGAATTGCCACCCAAGCTAAACGCCTACCTGAAATCACGTAGCAACTAGTGCAAGAGGGCTCTTATGCAGGAGGCAGGAGACAGAAGGAAAGAAAACTTGCCAAGTAAGCTTTTTAACCTTTTTCAACTGCATAGTTATTTCCGCCATACTGCACTAGCTGTTCCCAATTCCCAATTCCCGATTCCCGATTCCCAAATCAATCAACCTTAAACTGATCGGCACTCGCTTGCAGGTTCTGCGCCATTGTCAAGAGTTCCTTGAATGAGGTAGAAATCTCGGTGGAATCCTCCGTGGTCTTGTTGGCGATCGCAGCTACTTCTGTCATCGTTTGTGTTACCGATTGGAACTGCTGAGTCTGTACCTGCGTTGCTTGGGTGATACCCGCAACGAGTTGACTGATTTGAGACGTGGCTTCAACGATCGCATTCAGATTCTGGCGGGTATCGTGTACCATCGATGTTCCTGCCGCAACCTGCTGGATGCTCTTTTCCATCACAGTGGAAACCTCAGCTGTGCCTTCCTGGATTTCCTGAACTAACTGCGAGATTTCAGTGGTGGCTTCTGCCGATTGACGCGCTAGAGAACGCACCTCATCTGCAACAACAACGAAACCGCGCCCATACTCACCTGCTCGTGTCGCTTCAATTGCCGCGTTTAGAGCTAGTAGTTGGGTTTGAGTTGTAAAGTTGCTAATCAAGTTCACCACTCTGGACACCTTCTGCGACGATTCGCTCAGGCGCTTGAGCCGCTTGCTGGTTTCCGCCACTGTTTCCCGGATGTCCATAATTCCATCTACAGTGCGGTTCATCGCTGCATCCCCTTCCCGAACAGTCTGGTTAGTCTGTTGGACAGCTACATCTACCTGTTGAGCATTCATTCCTACAGCTTTCGTAGAACTGACCATGGTCTGGATTTGCTCTAAGGCACGACCAAGTGCTTGGAATTGCTCTTGGGCTTGACCAGCAAGACCAGTAATCGACGATGCACTCTCTTGGGATGTCTGGGCGACTTGCCGAGACGCGGTTTGCACCTGTTTGACGATGCCGCGCAGACTTTGCAGAGTGTTGTTGTAGGCATCGGCAATCGTACCGACTTCATCTTCGGTTACGGGAGCGCGAACGGTGAGGTCTCCGTTGAGTGCTGGTCGTACTGCTGTCAGTAATTGGATAACCTCCTGCTGGATTTGTTCTTTAGCTGCTTTTTCCCGTTGGGCGGCTTCTGCCAATTGCTCTGACTGCTGCTGCACTTGCTTCAAGTAGTCCACTTGTCGCATCGCCACGCCGACTTGCACACCGATTTGTTTTAGGGCGCTGACTTCAATCTCTGCCCATGAGCGAACTTCAGTGTTTTGGTAAACACCAAGTAGACCCCAGAGCTTGTCGTCTTTGAAAATTGGCACGACTACATAAGCTTTGACCTCAAACTCCTCCAGCATTTCAATTTCAAAGGGAGAGTGGCCAGCCGCGTAAATGTTCTTCACGACCAAGCTTTCACCGTTGCGATAGGCGCCTCCCTGAGCTTCTTGCAGATTAACTTGGGGCCAGATGGCTCCTATTTCAGAGCCTTCCACAGCATTCCAGCCTTTGGTTACTGATTGGGCGACCAACTCACTACTCCAATCAGGATTGAAGCGATAGATTGCGGCGCAATCGCATTTCAGCAGCAGTCGGACAGCTTGGTTGGTGACACGGAAGATCGTGTCTGTATCCTGAGACTGAAGGATTTTGGGAATGATTTCGGCGACCGAATTGCTGACTTTAGCGGCTTTGGTCATCTGGGTGGATTGTGCCTGCAACTGCGCCAGGTAATCGGTCTGCTGTAAAACCGACCCCAGTTGACGACCAATGTCAGCCAGCAAGGTGACTTCACTTTCTAACCAATGCCGAGGTCCACTGTGTTGAAATGCACTCAGCAAGCCCCAGAGCTTTTCCCCTTGTTTGATGGCAACGATCAGGTACGATTTGACACCAAAGTACTCCAAGGTTTCCACATGGCAATCGCTCAAACCCACTGTGTAAACATCATCCGCAACATAGGGTTCGCTGTTGGCGAACCTTCCGCCCTTGTGTTCCTGTAGATACGTGTCTTCCCAAGCACTACCGACGAGTTTCGGCCATCCTCCAGATTCTGACTCATAGATAAAGTCTCCAAAATAGTCCGGGCGAAACTTGTATATGCACACTCGCTCCACTTCCAGGAGTTGTCGGACGTCTTCGACAGCAGCTTTACAAGCGTTCTCAATGTATGACGTATTGCTAATCTTGTCGATGATTGCGGGGACTTGTTGCTTGTACTTTACGACTTTATCCATTTCATAGACCAACTCCGCCTGCTGTAGAGCGACACCAAGTTGGTTACTAATCTGAGTCAGAAACCTCACTTCATCGTCTTGCCAATGGCGGGAGGCACTGTGCTGATAAGCGCCCAACACGCCCCAGAGTTTCTGCCCTTGAAAAATCGCAACGATCGCACAAGCTTTGATATCAACGCCCTCATAGATTGCTACATGGCAATCACTCAAACCAGAATCGTGACCAATATTATTGATAACAAATGGTTGGTTTTTGCCAAAGCATCCGCCTTGGTTCTCCTTCATATAGGTGTCTTCCCAAGTCATGCCAACCATTTGGGGTAAATCTCCAGCCTGAGACTCAAAGACAAAGTCGCCAGAGTAGTCTGGACGGAACTTGCAAACAGCGACTCGCTCCACACCAAGTAGTTTCCGAACTTCCTGCGTCGTTGTCTTGAAAATACTCTCAATATCGATCGTCTGGCGCATCTTGTCGCTCACACGACCAACTAGGCGAGTGACTGCTCGCTCCCACTCGGCGACTTTAGCAAGTTGAGCCGATTGCTGCCGTAGCTGCTCTTGGTATTCGGCTTGTTGGAGAGCCACCCCCAGTTGAGTGCCGATTTGAGTCATCACCTTGACTTCGCCGTCTTCCCAAGCACGAGGTCCAGAGTTTTGATAAGCCGCTAGCAGTCCCCAGAGCCTTTCTCCTTGGACAATCGGAACGATTACATAGGCTTTCGCCTGATATTGCTCCAGAATGTCAATGTAACAAGGTGAAAAGCCTGCTTGGTATATATCATCGACAACTCGGAAGTTTGCTCCCTTGGCATACATCCCGCCCTGAGTTTGTTGCAAATAGGTATCTGCCACTCTGGCTTTGCCACCGCCAAGAATTTTTGCACTACACTCGCTGATATTTTCTCGCAAGAGTGGGTTATCAATTTGTTCCTGCATCAAAGCAGTCCAGCGACTCCCGACTGACTCAGCAACAAACTCACCGCTCCAATCAGGCTCAAAGCGATAGACTCCCACACGCTCAGCTTGCAGCAATTCTCGAACTTCTTGAGTTACCGTTTTGAAAATCGTGTTGATGTCCAAGCTCTTGCGAATCTTCTCAATCACTTTGACAACGGTTCGCTCTCGTTCTGCGGTCTTGGCAACTTGCTCGGCTTGGGTTTGAACTTTTTCCAAGTACTCTGCCTGCTGGAGAGCCACCCCCAGTTGGCTGGCAATTTGGCTGAGGCTCTTGAGTTCACTGTCTTCCCAGTGGCGTGGTCCACTGTGTTCAAAGGCTGAGAGCAACCCCCACAGCTTCTGTCCTTGGAAGATGGCAACCACCAGGCAGGATTTAACGCCAAAGTCTTCCAAGGCTTCCACATGGCACTCGGTTAAGCCGCCATTGTAGACATCATCTACCACTAGAGGTTCGTTGTTGCGGAATCGACCGCCTTGGTGTTCGTGCAAATAGGGGTCTTCCCAAGCACTGCCCACTAATTTAGGCCAATCCCCAGACTCTGACTCCACTACGAAGTCACCGAAATAGTCTGGACGGAATTTGTAGATGGTCAAGCGCTCCACACCCAGGAGTTTGCGGACTTCTTGCGTCGTGGTCTTGAAAATGGTGTCAATATCCGAACTGTGGCGAATCCTGTCAATTACTTTGGCGACCGCTCGCTCCCGTTCAGCAGTTTTTGCCATTTGGGTGGATTGCTCCTGTAACTGCTGCAAGTACTCTGCTTGCTTTAGTGCCAAGCTAAACTGGGCGGCAATCTGCTTGGCAAAGTCAATCTCATCCTTCTGCCACTCGCGTGGGCTACTGCATTGATGAATGCACAACAATCCCCACAGTTCATTGCCGATCAACAGAGGCACAATCAAGTTAGCTCGAACTTGAAACTGAGAGAGAATCTCGATGTGGCAATCGCTCAACTGAGCATTGTAGATATCAGCAACCGCCTGAATTCTTCCTTGAGCGTAATGGGCGGCATACTGTTGACCAAAGCAGTGGTCGTGAACCTTGGCAGCTATAGCTGAACTGTAGCCTGAGTTTAGATCTTCCGATACAAATTCCCCATCATCAAAGCCGGACTCAGGGTAAAAGCGAAACACTCCCACTCGGTCAGCGCTGAGGAGTTGTCGGACTTCTCTGGCTGTTGTCTTGAAGAGCGTATCTAGATCTTCGGGCTGGCGGATTTTGTCGATCGCTTTGTTGATAACTTTGGCTTGCTCAGCCTGTTTTTGCATTTGGTCAGAAAATTCGACTGACTGTAGAGCGAGAGTCAGTTCGGTGACAATTTGGTGGAGCAAGGTTATTTCAGTTTCCCGCCATGCTCTAGAAGCAGAGCATTGCATTAAGCTGAGCAAACCCCATACTTGTCCTTCTAAGAAAATCGGCAACGTCAAACTGCCTTTGACCTGGAATTTTTGCAGCAGTTGAAGTTGGTAGGGACTCAGAGGCTTGGGTAAGGTTCGATCCAGAATGACGACTTGCTGTTGCTGGTAGTCTAGTCGTTCGGCTACACCAAAAGCGATCGCACTGAGGGACTCTCCTAAACTGGGTGTATAGCCAGCCACCATCGACTCCGCCAGCACCACACCTTGGTTCTCAGTTTGGAACTCGTAAATCAATGTTCGGTCTACTTGTAAATGCTGACGAACCTCAGTTAATGTCGTTTTAAACAAGGTGTCAAGATTCTTCGCAGAGCGCATTTGACTGTTAAGGGCTAATAACCACTGCCGTTCGCGCTTGCGGTGTTCCTCAGTTGCGATCGCTGGTTTGTCACCATTAACCCCGGTTGGCAAACCTTGTACCCACTTCTCCAACTGAAGAACTTTCTCCTGAATTTCCGGTTTGGCAAGTCCCGCCTGTTTGAGGTCGGCTTTGAGGGCATTAACTACGGCCAGAGCTTGCTGTGGCTCAAAATTGCCATTCGATCCGTTAACCACCTCATTACCTTTGCTTTGACTCTTCGATGGCTCAACTCTTGGCTCGGATGACTCAAGCTTCGGCATCGCTGGTGCTAGATTCTCTGGAGACATATTACTGTTGTTATTAACTAGATTTGCTGACTCAGGTTGGTCATGGAGACGGGTAGGGGACTCTCCATGCATCAATTCAGGGTTTTTCCCTACTCCCTGCGTTCAAGGAACTTGGTCTTAGTAGATGACTTCAAGAGATTTCTCCTCGGTGGATCTGCCATAAGGGAGACTGAGTAATGGCAATGGCATCCAAGACAGTGCCCTTACCCTCAGCAAGAGCACCCAGGACAAAAGGCAGGAGTTTGGGAGGAAATAAGCCGTTCGCCGCGTTTGTAAGTTTTTGCAAGTCGTGTAACTCAATGTCATTGACTTGCGACACTACCAGACCCAAAGGCTGGGTATTGGCTTGAACGACGATAGCCATAGGAGTGGCTGCCATTAGATATAGAGGTGGATAGCCTAGAAGCTGGTCTAAGTCCACAAGCCAGAGCATTTCTCCCCGCCAATTGCAAATTCCCAAAACGCAACTGGGCATTTCAGGGACTGGCAGAATGTCCTCCACGTTCACCCTGAAAATTTCCGCAATCTGCGCGAGTGGTAGCAGCGCACTGTCCTCGTGACCTAGGGGAAAGCGGAGCAACCGCTCTCCGATTTCTGGGGGGAGTGGGTCGTCTAATGTGAATAGGTCAAAACTGTTCGCTGTTAGCACAGCGTCAAGTGGGGTCAGCATAAACTCTTTCCTAATACACGGAAGTTAATTGCTGGATTGTTTGAATCAGTTGTTGCTGGTTTACTGGTTTGGGTAGGTAGGCATCAGCCCCCAGCATCGAACCCCAGAGTTTATCCGCCTCAGTACCTTTGGTTGAGCACATGACGACTGGAATTGCTTTAGTACTGGAATTGCTCTTGAGTTGGCGGCAGAGTTCAAAGCCACTTTGCCCTGGTAAAATCACATCAAGAATCACTAAATCTGGTTTGGCACCCTCAAGTTTGAGGTGAGCCTCCTCGCCACTGGTGACACTGACTACTCTTAGACCTGCCTGTCTGAGGTAACCGGTTAACACCTCCGTTTCTGTCAGGCTGTCTTCAACCAAAAGGACTGTAATCATATATACTTCGGTAAATAATCAGATGTTTCTTTCTTCATGACTCTTGGCTTCAAAAGCTTCCTACACAAGGAGATTCCTCCTAAGGCGTGTTCCACCTCTGCGATTGAGCCGTTGTTGAAGTTGGTAAATACCTTTGTAAAGTTGCCAGCACCTTCTCTGAATTAATGGGTTTTGCTAAAAAGCCGGAGGAACCGACGATCTTTGCTCTCACCCGGTCTACAATGCCGTCATTGCTGGTGAGAATAATCACAGGTGTATCTTTGAAGGCTGAAATGCGGCGAATTTGGGCACAGATTTCATAGCCGTTGGCGATCGGCATGACCAAATCTAAGAAAATCAGGCTTGGTTTATGTTCCAGTAAGAGTGGCAGTGCTTTTACGGGGTCTTGAATGTTGAGAAATTGATAGCCAGCTTGGTTGAGGATGTGACTCATTGTCTGGCTGTCGAGACGGCTGTCATCAATATAGGCAACTGTTACCTCCGTTGATTGCGATCGCTCTGGACTTACGGAGTTCCCGCTAGGTGCGGAAAAAGACGTGGTTGCCGTAGCTGGCTTAACGGAATAGCTGGGGAAGTCTTTAACCTCCTCCAGTCCGATCAACCCTTTTTGGACATAGGGCATCAGGGATTGGGCTAGAGGTAACGGATTCTGTTTTAATTTGACCGCTAAATCCCTTAAAGTCTGATTGCCATCAATCAGGGTAGTCAGATTGCGGTAGACAGCGGGTGAAGTTTGCCAATGCAATTCTTCAGCGTTCGAGATTTTAGGAGCGAGGTTTGGGGAATACTTCGCTAAGCCTGCCTGCTGCCAAGCCTCCCAATCCTGCATTGCTTCTAGGCAAAGCGGGTAAACTCGAATCGAAACAACGTTTGCCTCGATGCTGTTTATCGGTATCGGTCTGTAGGAGAGTTGCACCCCTGAACGATGGTGGAGCTGTTCCTCCCGTTGGATAATATCGAACAGGATTTCTATTACGTTGCCTGTAACAATCTCCGCCATCTGCCTTAGCGGGACTTCCCCCTGCCTCACTAGTGTTGCTAAGGAGTCATAATCCCAACACCGAGGCTGCTTCGACTCAGGCGTGGCAATATAGACTGGCAGTTGTGGACAGTGGTGGGACAACTGCCGAAACCAACGACGAATTGGATGCACTCCACCAGTACAGCCAATCAAATCACCCAAGTAAAAATACAGGCTCCACTTCTGGTCTCTGCTATATTCAATACTCAAATCCAACTGACCTGTAAATTGATCTTGGCTACAAGCCTGAATCTTCTCTACCAGCTCGTTGGTGGTTAACACTACCTCCTGTCTTTTTACTGGAGGCTTGATCGAGCTAACAGATGACGGAGTAAGCATTTTGTTAAATCTCAACTTCCCCGAAAAGGAGTTCCTTATCTTAGACAGATAACCTTAAGAAACGCTGCATCTTGTTTTTGCAGACCTACCACAATCTACGAACTTCGGTTCTACTCATCCGGATCTTCCCTAAGATTGTTGCAAATATGAAGGTTGTGTTAAACACACAGAGTGGAGGAACAGCCCGCACTGCGTGCCGATACGCTAACATCCCCAACCCCTTCTCCCATTGGGAGAAGGGGAGTAAGAGTTCAAAGTCCCTCTCCCACGGGGAGAGGGATATAGGGTGAGGGCTTCCCATCGGTGACATGGAATTTGTTGGAGTCGCGCAGAATCTCCGGAAACCTGCCCGTTATCAAGTGTCCCAACAGTTTGGATTTGAATGTGTTTGACCTCTTGCTGCTACCCGCACCGTCAATCCGGTTTGCTGTTTCTTACAAAGGTACTGTTGTCAAGTCCAAAACCTCGTTGATTGTTTTTAATAGATCTCTTGCGGTGTAGGGCTTGGGCAAAAATCTTTGGATGCCAGCATTGGTCGCGTCAGTTAGCTGAGCGCTAGATATCAGCCCACTGACAGCGATAATCTTAACGTTTGGGTTAATCTTATGCAGAGTGCGGATTGTGGTCGGCCCATCCATTGATGGCATCATCATATCGACGATCACCAGGCTGATGTCATCCTTGTGCTGGACGTAAAGTGCGATCGCTTCAATCCCATCACTCGCTGTAACCACCCGATAGTTATAGGCTTCTAGAGATGTCTTATTAATTTCACAAATTGCTGCTTCATCATCGACAACCAAAATTAACTCTCCCTGTCCAGTAGAGAATTCACCGTCTTCAGTTTGTTGAGTTTCAGCTTTCCTAATAGCGGGTAAGTAGATTTTAAACTGTGTGCCTTTCCCTACCCTACTTGTCACATCCACAAAACCACCGTGGCTTTTGATAATGCCCATTACCGTCGAAAGTCCCAACCCAGTTCCTTTACCCTGCTCTTTCGTCGTAAAGAATGGTTCAAAAATCCGATCAATAACTGTTGGTGGAATGCCCATTCCTGTATCAGAAACAGTAATCAAAATATAGGAGCCGACTGTGGCATCAAGATTCATCCGGACAAAGTTTTCATCAATAAATAGATTGGTGGCGCTTAAACTCAATGTTCCACCTTTTGGCATCGCATCACGAGCATTAACACAGAGATTGATCAGAACCTGATGCAGTTGTGTAGCATCCCCGTTGATCATCCAACTATCTTTCTGAATATGGGTTTGAATATCTAAAGATTTTGGGAATGTCTCTTCGACAATTTGCTTAATATCCAAGATTAATTGCTCAGTTTGAAGTATAGTGCGCTTCCCTTCAACACCTCGCGCAAACAGTAAAACTTGCTTGACCAAAGCAGCCCCACGTTTAGTACTCGTTTCAATTGTCTTGAGTAACTGTCGCTTTTTCTCTTCAGAAAGTTTGGTTGGCAATAGTAGTAACTGAGCCGATGCAAGAATGGGTGTCAACTCATTATTTAAATCGTGAGCAATACCACTAGCGAGAGTGCCAATGCTCTCCATACGTTGAGCGCGAAGGAACTGTGCTTCAAGTTGTATCTTTTCAGTAATATCAGTATTGACAACAAGGATTGATTTAGGTTTTTCCTCTTCATCACGCACTAGTGTCCACCGACTTTCGACAATAATTCTTTTGCCGTCTTTAGTGACTTGATGTAGCTCACCCTTCCACAGACCCTCTTCAAAAACAGTCTTTCTGAGTTCTCGAAGGTGAGCTATTTTTTCCTGGTTCAATAGCTGTACTGCCTGCTTGCCAAGGACTTCTTCTGAGTTCCAGCCGTATAGCCGTTCAGCGCCTTTATTCCACAGTAAAATTTTGTCCTCTAGATCTCGAACAAAAATCGCATCGGTTGCAACATCCAACAATGCCGCTTGCTCACAAATTTTTGCTTCGGCTTGCTTGTATTCAGTGATATCTCTTTGGATACCGACGAAGTAGAGTAAGTCACCTTCTTCTGAAAATACTGGGGAGATTTTCAATTCGTTCCAAAACGGCTTGCCATCTTTGCGGTAGTTCAGCACAGTGGCGTTCACCTCTTCTCTTCGGGCAAGGCAAGCATCAATTTGCTCAATCGTCTGTTGATTTGTACCAGAACCTTGTAAAAAGCGGCAATTGCGACCCAGAACTTCCTCCGGTTGATAGCCAGTAATCCGGGAAAAAGCGGGATTAGTGTAGATGATTGGGTTGTCGAATTGGTTCGGGTCGGTGATTAGGACACTATCAGAAACTGAAGCAACAGTACGGGCAAGACGCAGGTTTTCAACACCGAGTTTGCGAAGTGTCTCCTCATTTTGCTTACGCTCATGGATTCGAGCCATCTGTTCTGCCCAACTTTGGTGTTCACGCCTGACTCTATCGCAGTAGTTATTAAAGAACTCACTTAAACCTGGCTCCTTCTTCAGGAGGGTATCAAAATGGTCTTGTACTCGCTTGTCAGCCTGATAGACAACTTCAGGATGAGCTTCCATCCAGACATGACAAGTTTTAACATAAGCAATAAACGAGACTAAGTGCTGGTAAGTAACACCTCCAAGTAAGCGACGGAGTTCACTCCGGTAATACTCGTTGTTTTCTCCTTTTAAGGCAATGAAGATTGAGCAATAGAGTAAGCTTTCTTCAAGGGCTGCGTTCCGCTCGTGTAAAAGCTTTGGCGCATCAGATGCAGCAAGGATACGAAGATGTTTATCGATGTCACTTGGGGTTGGTAGAGGAGATTCAAGGAGTTCCAGCACTTCTCGTGCTTGCATCCCTAAAGCGTGCAAGGAACAACTGTGGCAGATCATGCAGTAGGGAACAGAACAGAAGCGAGACAGGTAAGCGGACAGCTTTTCCTTAAATAGAGGCGACAGAGGATTATCAACATACGCACTAATGGTTTGTTGCCAGAGGTTGTCCAATACCTGTGGAGTCTGTTCACCAGGAGCAAAAAAGGGTGGGAAAAAACCAAATTTTTCCTCAATTTCTGCCTTGATTTGCTCACTTGTTCGCATTAGTATTATCTCCCCTTCCTGATTAGGCAGTAACAATTTTCTTAAGTTTTTCTTAGCTTTTACAGGTTGATGATTTGAATTGCTTCCTTGATGAAGCCGTTGTGCTGCTGAGACAACGTTGCTCAACTAAGTACAACGTTTTGTAACTATCTTGATCATTTAGTTACAACGCCATTAGCCTAAGGCTTTAGAGTCTCTTCTTGAGCTTTTATTCTGGTAAGTAGGCTCTTGCTTCACTTAAACGTTAAGAATTTATTTCAACAAGAGTAGCTAGCAAAATAAGCCTTGAAGGCTTGTATCCATAGTAGTAGTTTTTAGACAGGTGATATCAAAAGATAAACTTTTTTAAACTTTTTGATAAATTAAAAATAATTATCATACTCATCATTGTCTTAAATGATAAGGAAGTTGCAAATTTGACAGTAAATAAAAATTTTAGGATTTTAAAATAAAAAATATTGGAAGATTTCTTGTGGCGTAAGATGAGAAATTTTACCCAATGACAGTAATTCCTGGGATACCTGCCCCACAACGTTGAATAATTCCTTCTTCTTGGAAAAGCTTTTATAGGACGCGATCGCATTTTTTAAATTAAGTCAGCTCATCGCCTTTTCAAGCCATCGAAGGGTCAACATTTCGTAAGGTAGTAAGGGCAGTTTGATAGACTGATAGATTGTAGTTTTCAACCTTATTAATTGCCTTAGGAGGGTCAACTAGGCGATAGTAAAGAACGGCGTTAACTTTAATTGTGGCGTTGTCGGCTGTAATTGTCTGTTGTGGCTCAATATTTACAGCTTTGGTGCGAATATCAACTTGAGCTTTTTGAGCAAAAGTAGGTTTTTGAGATTGGGATGTTGGGGAGGTAGGACGTTAATTTACATTAAATTTTGGGGGTTTTTCACTCATCACCTCACCTCATCACCCAATTATTGATGGCATTTTATTACAAACCTACCCTTGAAATGGGAGGCAGATAGAAGCAGGGGCAGCAGTGGGAGCAGGCGAAGTAAGGGGAGGCGTGAGCAGTTATGGAAAAACTCTCCTTAATTCTTCAGTCTTCGCTAACGTGTTCGTGATGAAGTTGTAGCATCTGCTGCTAGCGTTTCCGGGAATGGTACTACTTGAGTTACATCAGTAGGGCGACTAAACAGCTTAAAGTAGGTTCCGACGCAAAACTCTTTGATGGGGTAAGTAATAAAAGTTAAGGGGTTAATGGTCACGATGATGTTACGTGCATCTCTGGTAGCTAGATTGACGATTTGCTTTGCCACCTTGGGTGCGGACATTACACCAATGGGATTGAGATTGCTTTTAAATGGCCCAAGAATGAGTTTGCGGACTACACACGGAGCATCAAGACGGCGTAGTGTTACTAAGTCTCCTAAGGCTCGTTTGGTTAGTTCGTACAAAGGACTCAATGCCGGACTAACTTCTGCTTCTGAGGTATTGACCCAAACTTCTTTACGGGCGATGTCTTCATTGGTGCGAACGGTGGTGAAGAAGAGTTCTAGCAAGCGCCAACTTGAAAAGGTGTTGATTTCGTAAGATTTTGCGATCGCGTCAGCCGTTCGCTCACCATGTACGTTAATCCCGTGGTTAAGGATGAGGATATCGACCTTTTCCAGATGTGGGGCTAATTCAGACTCCTGTCCAATCTTCCAAGTAATCGTTTTAACTGGTACACTTTCACCCTTCACACTCACCGTAACGGGTTGCTCTTGGGATGTAAGAGCAATTACTTTTGCTCCTCTGCTGTGAAGTTCTAAAAGAAGCGCTTTCCCTAGCGTTCCCGATGCTCCTGTGACTGCAATTGTTTTACCTTTGAGTGAGAGCGCGGTTCCCATGAGCTTGTCCACCAACGTCAACGTACCGCAATAGTAAGCCTTTTGATTATCAAAGTGGTGTCGCCAGTGGTAGGTTCGATTGACACTCCAACAAGACGGTGGGGTAAGGAAAGGGCCTGGGAGATGAGTCAAATCGGTGATTTCATTCGCCCATGTGAATCCACTGCCGCGTGCGATCGCACTTCCTAAAAACGTTAGGGTATAGAGAGAACCAACCAATGCCGACAGTTGGTGTTCAGGTGCAAATGTGTGAGCAACAGCCCATAGCAATAGGCTAAATAGCAGCATCACTAAGCATTCTGGCACATCATTGCGCCACTGGGCTTGGCGGTAAATAGTATCACTAACGGCTGTTAAATCGGGGCGAAAAACGCGATGATGCCAGACGTGTAACCGATATAAAGGAGACCAATGATGGGATAAGACGTGATAGAAGTCTCGCACGAGTTCTACCCATAATACAGAACCCAATCCCCAAGCGGCAGTAGCTATCCAAAACGTCACCATACGCCAATTCCACAAACCTTTAAATTTAATTTGTCAAAAATCAACCACTCGACTATACGGGGTTTTAAGTGTAAAAAATACTCATTAAAGTATAAGAAATTTAATAATGTTAGATACAATGATGCTGCACAGTGTGGTGTTAGCTCACCCTCAGTGGACTAGTGGGTGTTGATAAGTATAGGTGGTTAAACCAAATAACTTATGCCAGAGAATTCCTGGACAGAAAACGATCTTGGTAACGAGCTTGACCCGATTACCTCTCTTTTATCTGATTTGGACGATGAAGATTTTGAAAGTGACTTCTTCTTCCAAGGATTAGAAGGGCGCCGACGCAAAGCCGCTGTGACATTAACAGCGATTTGGGGCGGCACAATCATCCTCCATTTAGTTTCTTGGGGTTCCTGGTTGATTTGGGGCTTCACAGCGCTATTAGGAATTCAGGCGATGCGAGTATTGCTGGCTCGACCTTTAAAGACACCCAAACCACTTGCAGATAACACTCAAGTCGATTTTCCCTATGTTTCTCTGCTTGTAGCGGCGAAAAATGAGGAAGCGGTTATCAGTAACCTAGTCAGGAGATTGTGTGACTTAGATTATCCCAAAATACGGTATGAAGTTTGGGTAATTGATGACCACAGTACCGATCAGACACCCGTGTTGTTAGACCAGTTAGCCATTCAATACAGCCAGTTGAGAGTGCTGCATCGCTCGGCTGATGCGGGCGGTGGCAAATCGGGAGCGCTCAATCAGGTACTACCCTTAACTAGAGGGGAAATTGTTGGCGTGTTTGATGCGGATGCTCAAGTACCAAAGGATTTACTACGGCGAGTTCTGCCGTTATTTGGTAAGGGAGAAACTGGAGCGGTGCAGGTGCGAAAAGCGATCGCAAATGCCTCAGTCAACTTCTGGACACGAGGGCAGATGGCAGAAATGGCTCTCGATACCTACATCCAGCAGCAGCGCATTGCCATTGGTGGCATTGGCGAATTGCGTGGGAATGGTCAATTTGTGCGTCGTGCAGCGCTAGAGAGTTGTGGAGGCTGGAACGAGCAAACCATTACAGATGACTTAGATTTAACCATTCGCTTGCATCTGGACAAATGGGATATTGGCTTTCTCGACTTTCCCCCTGTTGAAGAAGAAGGTGTCACCAATGCCTTTGCACTATGGCATCAGCGTAACCGTTGGGGAGAAGGTGGATACCAACGCTATTTGGATTACTGGCGGTTAATCGCAAGTAACCGCATGGGCACACTAAAAACGCTGGATTTGTTCTCATTTATGATCATCCAGTACCTTTTGCCTGCGGCGGCTGTGCCAGACTGTTTGATGGCGATCGCACGCAAGAGTTTCCCTCTCCTAACTCCTCTCACCGGACTTACCCTTGCCCTACCCTTAATCGGGATGTTCGTTGGGTTATGCCGTACTAAGCGAGACGAACCTCGTACTGCCGCCTCATTGTTGATTACCCTCGTGCAGACACTGCGCGGTACTTTGTATATGCTGCACTGGATGCTGGTGATTGCTGGAATTACCGCTCGAATTTCTGTGCGTCCCAAGCGGTTGAAATGGGTAAAAACGGTTCATCAAGGCAGCGATTCAGACAGCTTTGAGTTTGAATTGGGCAGTGAGAGCAAATCTAGTTGATGAGATCAAGCAACCCATAAAACTTTGTAGAGACGTTCCGGGGAACGTCTCTACGACTTCTTCACGTTGCCTGATTCAGAAGAATAATCCTCTACTACCATGCAACCAAATCCCAGGTTGATTAACCTCAAATTCCCAAGGGTCTTGGAGATTTCTCTCACTAGTTCTCAGGTTAATGGGTCGCGCAAATGGGATATCGTCATCGTCGAAGTCGAAGTCTGGGGGAGGTGTATCAGTTGGTTGAGGTTTGACGCTGTCTGGTGTCATTTGCAAATCAATCCAGCGTTTTGCTAAGTGAAGTGCCTCTTCTTCAGTTTTCGCGTTATGAATGGGAATAACGCATTCACCAGCAGCACTCCAAACCTGAACGCAAAACACTGGTCTAGCCTCAATAATCCAACCTCGATAAATTTCTGCTGAACTCATTGCTGGCACTCGCGCATGTGAGTAAGCCAAAGGCTACCCATCAACCCTAACATGCTGTTCATGTTTGAGGTATAGGTTTCGTGCCAGTTTGTATAGTATTTATTGAACAAGATCATCTTGAGATCAATTCAATGACACAGCTCCTCAATTCGCTATACAACTATCGAACATACCTTCAACGCCTGTTTTTACCGCTATTGTTAGTCCTTCTGGCAAGCGGATTTATTGCTGCACCAGCCAGCGCGACAGGTGTCTATCAAATGCCTAATGTCCGGGCAGGTGAACCAACCTGGATCATCGATAAAGCAGAGGTTCTCAGCCGCCTGAGTGAAGGCAAACTAAGTGGCACTCTGGATGCTTTAGCCAGAAAAACTGGCAAAGAGGTGAGGATGGTTACCATCCACCGCTTAGACTACGGTGAGACAGCAGAAACTTTCACAGATAACCTGTTTAAAAAATGGTTCCCGACACCGGAAGCTCAAGCGAATCAAGCCTTAATCGTGATTGATACGCTCACGAATAATGCAGCAATTCGCACGGGTGAAGCCGTCAAGTCTATTTTGCCTGACGACATTGCCGAGAGTGTAGCGTCTGAAACACTGATTGTGCCAATCCGTGACGGGAACAAATACAATCAGGGCTTACTAGATGCAAGCAATCGCTTAGTCGCTGTTCTTTCTGGTGAACCTGATCCTGGGCCACCTGTTGTGGAAGAAAATGTTCAGGTTGCAGGTACGTTTACAAAAGCGGAAGAAACGGATACTAAAAATTCAACAATTTGGGTTGTTGTCATCTTGGTTATCGCAACGGTTGTTCCGATGGCAACCTACTTCTTCTACCAGGGTTTCTCAGGCTAGTCCTGAACATACTCTTGCCCACTAATTAGAGCATTCTCAGCCCGAACAAATTCTCGTCCCAAATAAGCGGCATGGTCGAACAGTGTGACAGGAGAGGGCTGGGTTTGCTCAAAAATTGCGACACAAAGTTCTTTAGCGGTTCTGCCAGTAAAAAGGGTGCTTTGAGTCCGTTCTACCTTGCCTCGTGCGGGGATAACTTTTCCTGTCTCTGGGTCAATAGCCAAACCGCGATCGTCAATTACATTTGTAAAATGCTTTGCACAAATTAGCCCTACCTCCCGATCCAGATAGATAATGAAATATCCACCTGGGTCAAGGTCAATATGACGCTGCGATAGCTTGTCATCAATGGCATTCAGGCTTAGGGCATCTGCTGTTTGATTCATGGTCTATATAGCAATTTGTCTTTTGTTAAATGTTTCGGTGCCTACAACACCATAAACAGACCTAATCTTAGTTTAGAAGCTAGCTTAAAAGGCGATCGCTCACCGAACCAAGTCTGCACAGATTGAAAACCACCAAGACATGATGGCTAATTCCATCTAATTTCGCTGAAAGCTTTTCGCAATTTAAGAGCTACCTCTTGATGAGATTGCAGATAAGTTCCCCTGGGCTGTTGGGTTCAAATGTTACAACGGCTCCATCTTGGCGAACCCTAACACGCTCACGGCAATTGTACACCTCGATTGGTCGTTTCACCCCATCAACACTAACGGCTGCTCGGTACTCCCAGTAATTCTTAGCGCTTCGCTTGATACTCAGGATGCAAATCAAGTGGTCATTAGAGTTGTGGCAGAAGGACGCTTGAGCCGGAAGGGCAGCAGCCAACGATAACATCAAGAACAGCAGTAGAGCAATATATTTCACTGTCTCCGGATTTGTAAATAAACCAAAGATCAAAAGTTATCTAGTTCAAAAAAAGCCCCCAATTGGAGGCTTTTTAATCAACAGAGCATTGAAAAATTGCTTAAAGCAAATACACTAGCGTGAATAGAACAATCCACACAACATCAACAAAGTGCCAGTAAAGTTCTGCGGCTTCTGGACCAAAGTGTTCTTCACTCGTGTAATGGTCTGCTTTTTGCGATCGCCATAATACCGACAAGATGAGCAAAACGCCAACAGTGACGTGCAAGCCGTGGAAGCCTGTCAGAACATAAAACGCACTAGCAAAGACATTAGTTGTCAGACCAAACTCTAGATGAGAATACTCATAAGCTTGCCCAACCAGAAAAATGATTCCCATCACTGCCGTGAGCAAATACCAAAACCGCAGCCCAGAAACGTCGTTCTTCTTAATTGCTACATCGCCTTGATGCATGACAAAGCTACTAGCAATTAGAATTACCGTGTTAATAGCTGGTAGCAACAGCTCTAAATCTGGCGTTCCTTCTGGAGGCCAAACTGGCATAATTGCGCGGTAGATCATGAAAGCCGTAAATAAGCCGAGAAAGATCATACTCTCAGCAACTAGAAATACAACCACGCCAAACATCCGAAAGTCTGGATGCTCCTCGTGGTGATCTGTCGCCTCAACCTCATGGTGATAATTGAGGGAAGTTTTAGATTCGTCAATTGTTGAACCTTGCATAAACCTCTTGTCTGAGTGGTTAGTTGTTAGTAGTTATTAGTTATTGGTCATTGATTATTAGAAACAAACAACCAACAACTAACAACTAATAACTAATCGCGATTTTGACTTTCCCCTTGACGGTCATCGGGATGAGCGGCAACGGCTGGGTCGGGGTCTGCTCGTAAAGCGGAGTTTGGACCAGCAGCTAAAGCAGGTTCCCGCTCATCAGATGTAGGTACATAGGTCTGATATTCGCGATCGCCCATGCCATAGTCATAAGGACCAGTTGCTAATACAGGCACACCTTCAAAGTTTTCAATCGCTGGCGGTGAAGTCGTCATCCACTCCAGTGTTAAACCTTTCCAAGGATTGTCACCCGCTTTCTTACCACGAGCGATACTCCAAAAGACGTTAATTAGGAAGGGAATAATTGACGTATCCATGATGATCGCGCCAACTGTACAAAGCTCATTAAGCGCTTGAAACTTCGGGTCATAAAGCGCAATTCGTCGGTTCATGCCCAACAAACCCAACTCATGCATTGGCATAAAAGTCAGGTTTAAGCCAATAAAGGTCAGTACAAAGTGAATTTGACCCAGAGTTTCGTTGTACATCCGTCCAGTTGCCTTCGGGAACCAGTGGTAGAACCCAGCAAAAAGCCCAAGAACACTACCACCGAAGAGGACGTAATGGAGGTGAGCAACAACAAAGTAGGTGTCGTGAACATGAATATCAAACGGTACCGATGCCAGCATTACACCTGTAATGCCGCCGATTACAAAGACAGAAACGAAGCCCATACCAAACAGCATTGGGGCATCTAATGTGAGTTTGCCTCCCCAAATCGTTGCTAGCCAGCTAAAGACCTTAATCCCTGTCGGTACGGCAATTACCATACTCGCGATCATGAAAAACATCCGCATCCAGCCTGGGGTACCACTGGTAAACATGTGGTGTGCCCAAACCAAGAGACCGAGGAAGCTAATCGCAATGCTAGAGTATGCGATCGCTCGATAACCAAAAATTGGTTTCCGAGCGTGTACTGGCAACACTTCCGAAATCACCCCAAAGAAGGGCAGGATCATAATGTAGACAGCAGGGTGGGAGTAAAACCAAAACATATGCTGGTAAACAACCGGGTCTCCCCCACCAGTTGGGTTAAAAAACGTTGTCCCAGCAAGCAAGTCAAAAGCAAGCAGAATCAAAGCCGCAGCAAGTACTGGTGTCGCAAGCAACTGAAGGGCTGTCGTTGACAACATTGACCAGCAGAACAAAGGCATCTGATTTAGCCCCATTCCTGGCACCCGCATCTTTAGGATGGTGACACCAATATTCAGACCTCCCAAAATAGAGGAGGTTCCGGCTGTCAGGAGGCTAAGAATCCAAATTGCCTCCCCCGCACGGCTCGCTGTTGTACTCAACGGTGGATAGGAAGTCCAACCCGCCTCGGCTGGACCAACAAAGAAGCTGGAGAGGAGCAACACTCCACCAACAGCATTCATCCAAAAGGCTACGGCATTCAACTTCGGGAATGCCATGTCCTTCGCGCCAATCATTAGGGGAATCAGATAGTTCGCGAAGCCACCCGTTCCCGCCGGGACAACCCACAGGAAGATCATGATCGTCCCGTGCATCGTAAATAGTCGGTTGTAGGTCTCAGGGCTGACCAAATCAGAAGCAGGCGTTGCCAGCTCAATCCGAATCATCGAGGCAAGTATGCCACCGATAAAGAAAAATACGAATGCGGTCACGAGGTATTGAATGCCAATGACCTTGTGATCAGTGTTGAAGGTAAAGTAATCTTGCCATTTCCTCTCCCCATGTTCTGGGGGTCGGGCCGGCCGATTAGCTTGTTCTTGAAGCTCTGCTTGTGTCATAGTTCTTGTCCCTTGTTAGTTGTCGGCTGTTAGCTGTTAGTTGTTAGTTGCCCTTGATTAACAACCAAAAACTACTAACCAACAACCAATAACCAATTACAGATGGTTGCTAATTGCCATAGTTTGAGCAAAATGCTCGTGGTTGGAGTGCAGTTGCTCCAGGGTTTGCGATTCAATCCCCATCTCTTGGGCATAGGGAGCAAGAAACTCACTGCTTGACCTATCGGCAGGATTGGCAGCAACCGCTTTATCCATCGCGTCATTGCTGGCAACAGCTTGCTGCTCTTTAAGCCATGCCTGATACTCTTCTGGTGTCTGAACGAAAAGTTGAGCACCCATTGCGCCGTGGTAGGCACCACAGAGTTCAGCACAGACTATAGGGTACTGACCAACTTTATTCGCTGTGAAGCGTAGCTCGGTTTCCCGACCAGGAATCGCATCTTGTTTGAGGCGAAACTCTGGCAGCCAGAAGGCGTGCAGAACATCTTGGGCGCTGATTCTCAGCTCCACTTCTTCTCCGACTGGGAGATGCAATTCGCCGGATGTGATCCCAGTTTCAGGGTAGGTAAAAATCCAGGCATATTGCAGACCCATGACATTGACGGTCAGTGGTACTGGTTTGCCTATGTTTTCTGGAGAAGCACCAAGCCCTATGGCAATTTGTCGGCTTGGGTCAAGGGCGATGAGACTCTTGTCAGGATTCGCCTGAGCCGGGGACATCTTATGAGCCTGAGCAATCTGTGACCCATGATGGTCATGAGATGCCATGGGATCAAGTCCTCCCATCGCGTTGTAAATCTCAAAGCTATAGACGGAGATGATTAAGACCATCACCGCAGGTATTGCTGTCCAGACAATCTCCAGAGGAATATTTCCATGGATTGGCGGTCCATCGGTTTCGTCATCTTTGCGGCGGCGAAATTTGATTGCTGCTGCAATAATTACGCCCTGTACCAGCAGAAACAGACCCGTGGAAATGGTCATCATCATGTTAAACAGCGCGTCCACTTGGGCAGCTTCATCGGAGGCTGCTAGAGGCAGTAGACCGTGGTTTTGACCATACCACAAGCTGATCAGGGTCAAGGCGATGCCAGCCAGCAGGGTTGTAATTTGACTTGGGATGTTCACGGTGCTTGCTAGTGTAGGACTTTCTGCAAAACTTTAGTTTTTGGCGCGGCTCCCGTCAAAGTTCTCTCGAATCCGGCTCGTCAGTATAATCACTTACCAAGGTCAGCCGTCGAACAAGCCCTTTGACTATAGCTTTTACCTTGTGGTCATTTACCACGGTAAGACACCCTACTGAGAAAAAAAGTAACAACCACTGATTTTTTATAGATTTTTTATTAATTTCCTTGGGATCAAGCGGGGGAGGAAAGAATCTTTATTATTTGATGGCTTGATATTAAGCAAATATAAAGATTTCTGAGAGCGATAGGGCTTAATCGGTGAATTGGCAATTCTGAAAAAATCTCTAAAACTATTCACCTCTGGCGATAGCGTCATTAAAGTGGTAAGTGGAGTTTGGTCATCTTTCAAATCCAGGTGCTAGGTTGAGGATGAGCCGCTACTCTCACGTTCAGTAAACTTTGATTTGCAATTGGTGCTATGGCTGAATCAGTCCTCTATCGGTCGGTTGCTACTCAGGAATCATCCCAACCCAAAGAACGTATCCGTCGCTTGGTATGGAAAATCGCGATCGCAACATTGCTGTTGATGGCAGTCGGTAGTGCGACAAGAGTGATGAATGCGGGTCTAGCTTGTCCTGACTGGCCCTTATGCTACGGTCAGCTAGTACCCAGTCAGCAAATGAATCTTCAAGTATTCTTAGAGTGGTTTCACCGATTGGATGCCGCTTTGATTGGCATTAGTGCGATCGCACTAGCTGGTTTATCTTGGTGGGATCGACGATCTTTACCCAACTGGCTTCCTTGGGCATCCACATTTGCCTTGGGTCTGATTGTTTTCCAAGGTGTACTGGGTGGACTAACGGTTACAGAATTACTTAGGTTTGATATTGTTACCGCCCATCTAGGAACAGCACTGTTATTTTTCACTACCCTACTGGTGATTGGTACAGCACTCCTCCCTTACAAAGGTACGGGTGCTGTTGGTAAGTTACCTTGGGTGAGTTTAACAGCAGCAATTTTGGTTTATTTACAAAGTCTCTTAGGTGGACTGGTTGCTTCCAAATGGGCGTTACATCAATGCTTTGGGGTATCTCAACTATGCCTCGTGATGAATAGTCATATTGCTGGTGTAGTCCCTGCAACCCTAGCAACCTTGACTGTTGTAGTTATCGCTTGGCGGACAGCTGCACTTCATCCTACCCTGCGCCAATTGGCAAAGCTTGCCGCTGGATTAGTGGTTTTACAGATACTCTTGGGCGTTGCAACCTGGCGGCTACACCTGCAAGTTGAACCACTAACTGTTGCCCATCAAGCTGTAGGCGCGGCTTTACTAGGAACGCTAGTTACCTTCACCGTTTTAGCGTTGCGCGATCGGACAGAGGCTGGTGCGCTAAAGGTGTTGTCCCAAGAGGCTGAAGCTACTTAAACATTTCAGGACTTAACCGCGTTACTTCCCACTCCCAGGTAGGGCGCGTATTGTTTCAAAAAAAGGAATAGGTGACTGAATGATTGGGACAAGTGTATCCCGTCAACATGAAAACTTCCTGCAAGTTATTCAAAGCTACTATCAGCTAACGAAGCCCCGAATTATCCCACTGTTGTTAATTACGACAGCAGCAGGGATGTGGATGGCATCCGATGGACAAGTGAATCCCATATTGCTGCTAGTAACCCTGGTGGGTGGTACACTGGCTGCTGCTTCGGCTCAGACGCTGAACTGTATTTATGACCGTGACATCGACTACGATATGATGCGGACGCGCCATCGCCCGATTCCTTCGGGACGAGTGCAGCCTCGTGATGCCTTGTTATTTGCGATCGCATTAGCGTTTCTCTCTTTTACCCTACTCACGGTATTTGCCAACCTGCTAAGTGCGTTGTTGGCAATGTCCGGCATTGTCTTTTATATGCTGATCTACACCCACTTACTAAAACGCCATACAGCGCAAAACATTGTAATTGGCGGTGCGGCTGGGGCAATTCCAGCACTAGTGGGTTGGGCGGCTGTAACAGGTACACTTAGTTGGGCAGCATGGTTGTTATTCGCGATTGTCTTCCTGTGGACACCTCCCCACTTCTGGGCGTTAGCTTTGATGATTCGAGACGACTACGCGAAAGTTGGTATCCCCATGTTGCCCGTTGTGGCGGGTGAAAAGTCTACTACCCGTCAAATCTGGTATTACACATTGCTAGTGGTACCCGCGTCCTTCTTACTGATTTATCCTTTGCATGAGTCGGGTGTTATTTATGGCGTACTTGCCTTGGTATTGGGAAGCCTTTTCTTGAAAAAAGCATGGCAGCTATTACAAGCACCTACTGACAAGCAACTTGCTCGTTCAATGTTTAAATACTCTATCCTCTACATGATGCTTTTATGTACAGGAATAGTAGTAGATAGCTTGCCAGTTACGCACCAACTAACGGCTGCTGTGGCAGATAACCTACAAGATTTGATTAATGTTTTTCCCATCATGTAGGTCGTTGTTTAGGCTAAAAAAGCGATCGTTTTTGCATTCTCTGTTGTAGGGTGGGCAACTCGCCTGCCCTTAACTATAAATACACCTCTAGTGATGCCTCTCAGGTTCGAGTTCCACCGAGAATTAATAGTTTCATTTTCAAGTCCTTTTCAGGCAGCTTCAGTGTTGTCTACTTGAGTAATTGAGTCAAGGACATCAGCGAGTTCAACAGGACGGGATAGTTGAGGGCAATGTCCACTCTGTAATGCGATCGCGTCTACTCCCAAAATCTCACGCGCAGCACGCTTCGACCAAACTGAGGTAAATGTTCGATCCTCCGTACAAACAATATAGGCAGATTCTACCTCTGGCATCGTTTGAAGAGGACTAATTTCAGAAAACACTAAACCAGAAGCTTGATATCGCAGCTTCGGGATCGCCCACTGTGCAACCTCAGGCTTACAATCATGAAAAAGCAATTCCATCGCCAAAGCATTGTCTTCTGAAGCATCTTTGTTAGGTGCCGCTGAATTGAACATATCAGACTCATCGCCATGTGAGATACGTTCAACCACACTCGTTCCCACTTTTGGGATGCCTCCGGCAAGATATACAAGCTTTCGTACTGGATGTTGAGAGGCAACAACTGGGATAACTAAGCCAGACATAGAATGACCAACTAGTATCACGTCATCACTAATGCCTTGCAGCGCTTGAAGCACGACCTCCGCGTAGCGAATAGCACCTGCCTCTGGTTCTTCTATTGGAAGATCCATTGCTACTGCTTTGTGACCACGCGCCTCAAGTTCAGGAATCAGCAAATCCCAACACCAAGCACCACAGTAAGCGCCGTGTACTAAACAAAAAAGACTCATAACTAATCCTCTAATTAGATAGTTTCTAAAAGATTCGTTTCATCTCAAGAGGAATTGGATGATTTCGTTAGCCTATTAAGTGAGATAAGCTCTCATTAAAGCCTTTGCTTGAGGGATTGAAGCATCAATTGCTTCTGGACTAGGTTCAGTTGCCGTCCATGAATCACGTTGCATTAAGTGATCGCACCAAGTACTCAGTTTTGGATAATCATCAAATGGCACACCAATACTAGGTAGCTGAGTCACCAAAGTTCCGGCAGTAATATCAGCTAAAGTTAGGTGATTACTTCCAAAATATGGAGAATCATCCAGTTGACTTTCAAAAAAGTTCAGCACCGTGAATACTTGCTGACGAGCCTTTTCTAGCTTTTCGGTGTCGTTTTTGACAAAGCCCATTACCTCACTCGTCAGTCGAATCATTAGCGACCATAACTCAGTAATGGTGACCATTTGTACCATTCGCACTGTTGCGATCGCATTAGCCCCGTTAGGCATTAATGGCGGATTGGGGTACTTTGCCTCTAGGTAGTCAAGAATTGCCAAGGATTATACTACTCTAAAACCGTCATCAACCAAAACTGGAACATGATGAAACGGGTTAAGTTCTAAAAACTCTGGTTGATATTGATCGCTATCTAGCTTGAGTAAAACTTCTTCAAAGGCAAGCATTTTTTCTAGTAGCGCAATCCACACACGGCGAGAGTTAGCAGAGATTGGAAGGTGATAAAACTTTATCACTGTTAACCTCTTAAAACTTTTTCTTTCTAGCCTCGGTTAAACGATTAACGTTGCTGATTATCTTTTCGTCAATCTCAGAAAGATTTGTAGTCATTTTCGGCTTCTCTATAATTTATGTTCTTGTAGGGAGGACTCTTCTCAAGAAAGAAATAGTCTCACTGTTATTACAAACGCCCTGTCTGAACATTGGATGCTGCTGCAAGGTGACTTTGTTGAGCAATGTCACCCAGCACAGTTTGAAGTTTCCTGTTAAGTGGTGAGTGCCAGCCACCACTGAGATAGAAGTTGAGAGTAATGCTGTCAAAGCTCTCAAACTGTTTGTACCCAAGCGCTGACGGCATTCTTGGACTAACTGGTAGCAGTTGTGTCTCTATTGCTTTGAACATAGAGTTGTCCTGTCTTGCTTGAGCAAGACGCATCGGCTGACTAAATGGTGTCACCTCACTCTCCAAGCCTTTATGCTCAAGCTGGAGTTGTGTACCTCCATCAACAGGCAAGAGTGTCCAAGTAACAATAGTTGGCTTACCCATAAAACCACCTCGCCAGGTATAAGAAAGACTCCTTGGCTCATTGAGTTCAATGACTTCGCAGTGGATGGCTTCTTCCCATCCTTTTTGTGGATCAGGCTGAAAGCGGAATTTGTGTCCGACTCGTGGCTCAAAGTCGTTATCCATCAGCCATGCTGCCAAGGCACGGTGATTAGTAAGTACTTGCCAGAGTCGTTCTGGGGGATAAGGGTAAAAAACTTCAGTCTTTACGTCTCGGAGCATGGATTTTCCTCCAAATAGTTGCCAAGAGCATCTAATCTCTCTTGCCAGAATTGCTCGTAATGGATAAGCCAGTCAGACACTTCCCTTAGAGGTTCAGGGTTCAGGCGATAGAGGCGCTGTCGTCCTGCTTTGCGTTGAGACACCAAGCCAGCTTCACACAGTATTTGCAAGTGCTGAGAGATGGCTGGCAATGACATTTCAAAGGGTTCTGCCAACTGCTTGACAGGTTGTTCACCGTCACGAAGTCGATCTAATAAGGCGCGTCGCGTTGGATCTGCGATCGCTTGAAATATATCAGTACTGGCAGCAGGTCTACTCAACAGTTCAACTCAATATTTAAGCGAATGCTTAACTGTTTTTATAATAGTTAAGCATTTACTTAAATGTCAAGCCAGATCAAGATGAATAATGTTGCCAATAAATGTGTGATTACTGGGTAGCCACGAAAGCGATCGCATTTTTCAACCTTGCGTATCTTGTGACGTGCCTATGTAATTAAGCCAAAAGGGAAAGGTAGATATAGAATTACCTTGCCCCTTCTGCCAGAAGTTGATATTGCCGATTCAATGTGTACCCAATTATTTAGCTTGGGCTTGCCTAGCTGTTTGAGGGGTTTTAGGCGATTGTCGCAATCGCTCAAAACTCAAGGCAGCGACTCCTAGAGTAACCAGTAGCATTCCAAACATTTGTAGTGGCAGCAATGCTCTTTGAATAACCACCAATGCTAAAAGCGCTGTTAACGCGGGTCCAGTTGCCCCTAAAATTGATGCTCTCGCCGCACCAATCAAGCTAATACCAATGTTGTTAAACAGATAGCTAACCAGTGTAATCGCCCCTAAAATCACACTACTAATGATTAGATTCGGCCACATCGCCGGGTCAACTTCAAAACGCCAGGATTCTGGCAACGGTCCTGCCAAGCTAAGACCAGAGAAGCCCAGAATGATCACAAAGTTAATCCAACTAAACGGAATTGGGTGTAGCTTTTTTGCACACATTTGCGTCAGGATGACGTAAATAGCGAAGGCAATCCCAGAACCAGCCGCCGCCGCAACCCCCAACCCAGAAAGCTTCGCCGCTCCAGTTGGAAGCATGATCAGGACAACTCCCAGCAAGACACAGGCAATAATCGTACTGCGAAATGAGCTAGGGCGATCACCAAATAACAGCCAAGCCAACAGCACGGTAACGATTGGATAGATGAAGAAAATTGTAATTGCCACTCCCGGTGAAATCGGTCCCAAAGCCATATAGATGAGTACTTGGGACACAAATAGAAAGAATCCACTGCCTATGACTTTGAGAAATAAAGGCTGGTCATTCGACTGAGCAAACTGCTTGATATCTCGCCACATATTGGGGTAAAGAATAGTCGTCAAACCCGTCATCAGCGGTACCACAACTAGCATTCGTAGCCACAGGATGAGTAGCGAATTTCCCACACTTGGAGAAATAAATCCTCCTTGTTCAAATACCCCAAAAATTCGTGACTTGTTGAGAATTACTGTAATAACAATGTTGAGAAACGAGAGTGCTAGTGAGGAAAGGAGAACGAGCAAAAACCCAAGCTGGACTTTGGAGGCGGGTTGAGTGCGAGGTGGTGGCTTGGGAATAGCGGCAGGCGGCTCTGGCTCTCGTACAAGCGGTACATTTGGCTCTGGTCGTGTTGAAGAGGAAGCAACAGTGGAGTTGTTGTGATTATTGTCTGGATACTCCTGCCTATCGAAACGAGGTAAGGGCGAAGGTGGTGGTACTGTGGGAGGTGCAACCGGAGGATTCTTAGCCACCAACGACTCAGATTGAATTTCTTCTCTGAGCCGACTCACAAGTGCTTCTAAAATCGCCTCTCCTTGCTGCTCTAGGCTGTACATATGACCCAACTGCTGAGAAAGAGAGCTTTGATAGCTGCTGAGGTCTTGTTGCAACGTTTTGAACGTCGTTCTCAGGGTGGAATCTAAAGAGGCAATGAGCCGATAAGCATTTTCGTTGTAATCATTGACAGCCGTATCTCTTGGCAACGGCATAGAGCCTTGTCTTTCCCCTACTCCTCCAGAGCCGTCGAGGGGCGCACTGCCTCTATCAGAGACTGATGGGGGAACTGGTAGTTGATTGAGCCGCTCTCTTAGTAGTTCTTGGAGCTGGTTTGCTAGAGCCGGAGTGATTTGCTGGACTAATTGTTGTTGTTGGACAATTTGCTGCTGACGCTGGGTTTGTAGCCTTTCGATATCGTCAATCAACTGGGCTTTTTCTCTTTGGAGTCGCTCAACATCTTGAGATAGCTGGGCAACAAGATTTTGCCGCAGGTTCTCAATATCCTGAGTCATGGATCTCAAAAGAGCTTCTGCTCCCTGTGGATCACTGGCTCCAAAGTTTTCCGGTTGCAAGTCCCGTTGCCCCATTGCGTTTAACCTCTATTGGCAGAAAATAACCTGGTTGAACTAATTGAGTGTCTTGTCTATCTTTCCAGGTATGTTGCGTTTTTTGTTTTCTCTAAAAGCAGATTCTTTATCTTAAACATCTGCTGTTCCTTGTCTTAAAAGTTTTCAGGCTGGGGAGGTATTGCCGCTATTGTATTCGAGGGAGAAAGTAAACTGCTAGCAATCTGAGTTTTTGGTGAGTGTGGCAGTGCGGGATGAATGTATTGATAGTAATATTCAAGCACTCCAGCGTTTAGTCTTCATTCACTTAAGGCTCTGTCCCAGTTCCTAAACATCCATGCAAGCACCCCAAGAACACTTTAGCTTTCTTAGAAGCCATTTTTCAGAAATATTCACAGGCTTTGGAAGCAGACGTGCGAGCTTTGCAAAAGGCGCATGAGACAGAACGATGTCCAGCTGCCTGAAAGCAAATTTACCGGATTTTTCGCAACTGGGCTGCTGATTGCGCCGCCTGGAATCTTCTCTCAAAGAGGAGGTATCCAAATCGAGGCGATCATCGGGAGGAAATGATGAATTAGGGAGGGAAACTCAGTATCTCCACTTCGCTTTTAATGTCTAGCCGCCTGTAGGGATAAGTATGTCTACTCGTTCACCCGTTAAGCTAAAGGCACGCGCCTGAGTAATTTTGCCGTTGACCAATTTACCCTTTAATTCCTCAATATCTCCCCTAAAGAAGGTGAGGCGGTTGCCTCTTGTGCGTCCCATTACTTGAGTCGGGTCTTTGGGATTTTGGTCTTCAACTAGGACTTCTTCAACACGACCAAGATAACGTTGTGAGGCTTGAGCGGCTTTCGTTGATACTAAATGGTTGAGACGCTGAAGGCGATCGCTTTTTATTTCCTCACTAAGCTGATTGTCCCATACTGCGGCTGGTGTGCCAGGACGGGGCGAATAAGCTGCCGTATTTAGCAAGTCAAAGCCAATATCCTCTACTAGCTTTAGCGTATTCTCAAACTGTTCTTCCGTTTCTCCGGGGAAGCCGACAATCGCATCTGCACTAATCGAAGCATCGGGCATATACTGACGAATCTTGTCGATGATGCGGCGATATTTCTCATGAGTGTATCCCCGTGACATTGCCTTAAGTATCTCGTTATCTCCCGATTGGAAGGGGATGTGGAAATGCTCACATACCTTCGGTAATTCTGCACAAGCACGAATCAGGCGTTCGGTGAAGTAGCGGGGGTGACTGGTCGCAAAGCGGAGGCGTTCTATCCCTGGCACATCGTGGACATAATAAAGCAAATCTGTCAAGGTGTGCTGGTGCCGCCCGGACTCGGTAACACCCGGAAGGTCACGTCCGTAGGCATCAATATTTTGTCCAAGTAGTGTTACTTCCTTATACCCCTGTTGTCCCAGTTGCTCCATTTCAGCACGAATCGCTTCTGGTGATCGCGATTGCTCAACGCCTCGGACATTGGGAACGACACAGTAAGTACAACGCTCATTGCAGCCGTAGATGACATTCACCCAAGCCGTCACTTTGCTATCGCGGCGAGGTTTAGTGATGTCTTCAACAATCTGAATTGGTTCTGTTGCAACAATCTGGTTGCCATCAAATACCTGCTCCAGCAAATCTTGGAGACGATTGGCGTGTTGTGGCCCCATGACCAAGTCAAGTTCTGGCACCCGCCGCAGCAAGGCTTCTCCCTCCTGCTGAGCAACACACCCAGTAACAACAAGCGTGAGGTCGGGTTGTTGGTGCTTGCGATGAGCCTGTCTGCCTAAGTAGGAATAAACCTTTTGCTCAGCGTTATCCCGAATTGTGCAGGTGTTGTAGAGGAGTAGATTTGCCTCGTTAGGGTCTTCTGACCACTCAAAGCCCATATCTTCCAAAATGCCAGCCATGCGTTCGGAGTCGGCTTTGTTCATCTGGCAGCCAAAGGTGGTGATGTGGTAGCGGCGAGGAGAGGTCATAACAAGCTCTGGATAATTTCGCAAGGTCTACTTTCAGCAAACCCTTATCAATTATAGATTTTCCTAGTTGTTGGGCTGTACGGGACGGATTGAATTTTTGAGTTTGTCCTGATGTTGTGTCTTTTCGCTGAATAACGCAGAGGAAACTCTGAAATGGAGATCTACGTATGTGCAACTACATGACCGTATTTTCACTGCAATCCTATTTAGGGAATTTGAGTGAAAGCTTTGTCATGTTCTCTCACCACTTACTCAGCTATATTGCTGCTGAGTTTACTAAAGAAGATGACAATCGCGGCAGTGGGCGCTAGATGATAGAAACCCGAAGAGTGGTTGAAAACCGCTTGATGTGAGGAGACGAAGAAATTGAGGTTAGCAATTGCAGAACAACCCGGTTCATAGGAGCCGGGTTTTCGCTGGAGTTGTGGTTTAACAGCCCTATCAATTAGTATGCTGGCTACTACAGAATGACTTGACTTCAGCCCACTGCAAACTCTGTGTACTGTCTCACATGAGGTGCATGATATGCCAGTACGATATCTTGCTTCGGTACTCTCAACGCCACTAGTTGATCTGCGATAGCGAAGCGCTGCTGCAAGCAGATCGCATTCGGGAGCATCCCACTTTGCTCGTCCTCTAGCAACTTCTCAAGCTCTGTAATGACGTGTCATTTTTAAACCAATTGGTATTAGTAGAAACGAAACGTTCAACAAGAACGTAGGCGAGTGAGTAACAGAACAATTTCATCAATGGCTTCGCGCAGACTAGCGACAGTTTGGTCAGATTGATTCACCATGATGCTGAACACCAAGGGTTGATAGCCAGGAACATCCAGATATCCGGATAACGCTGATGCACCAGTTAATGTACCAGTCTTTGCTTGAAGATTACCTTGTGCCGTGGTATTTAGGAAGCGACGGCGGAGTGTACCACTCACACCAGCAACAGGGAGAGATTCTCGGTATACTGCCGCTTGCGGTGTTTGTGCCATGAGTTTGAGGGTTTGGACGATCGCATCTGGACTCACTAAGTTTCGGCGGGATAGTCCCGAACCATCAACTAAAACATAGCTTTCTGGATTAACTCCTAAAGTTGTTAAGGCTTCCTTGACCTCATTCAGTCCTATTTCAACCGAATCTTTGTTCGCCTGAGTATCATTTGATATCTGAAGTGTACGCAACAGCACTTCTGCGTAAAGATTGTTACTCTGCTGATTTGTCTCTACTAGCAAAACGGATAATGGTGCAGATTCAATAGCGGCTAATTCCTGCTCACCCGTTGTACTTGTCTTGGATACCACAGTGCTTGCTACAGGGATTCCCTCTTCCAGCAGTACGCGCTGGAAATGCTGCAAGAAGTACTTAGCCGGGTCAAGAATCGCTAGATAGAAGGATTCTGGCTCCGCATCAACGGCTAACTGTCCTCTAATCTGCAACAAGGGTTGACCCAAAACACCAGTCACCTCCACTGTGCTTGGTGCAGCGGATGTAGCTGTTACTGACTGATTTTCAATGTGCCATTGCCTTGCTGCGATCGCATCTGTCCACCTTAACTCCAGTGGTTGACCAACCTGTTGAGGGGATAAGGTCAATTCTGCCGCATTTTGATTCAAAATCAGGCTATTTACTGCTGTTCCATAGTCTGCTTGAACATCTTCCCACTCCCAGGTGAGATTAATCGCATCTCCTTGAAAGTAACCATCATCGACAATCAACTGCTGCACGTTACGAACACCCTGTCGTTTTAGCTGTTGTGCCAATTCTCTTAACTGTACATCTGTGAGGCTGGGGTCGCCTCGTCCCACTACCCGCAAGGAACCTACACCAGCCGAATAAATAGATGTCCGAATCCGAAAGTCGGAGCCTAATTGAAGTAAAGCCGCCGCCGTTGTCAGTAACTTAACATTTGAGGCAGGGATAAAGTAGTGTTCTGCCTCACGACGATAGAGGGCATTGTCTTGGTTAACACTTAAACTGTGAGCGATCGCATTTTGCGATAATGGCTCAATCGAAATTCCCCAGCGAGTACGACCTAACTGGGGACGGTTGATTACAGCTTCAATAGCAGATCCTAATTGTGCGGGACACAGAGATCCAGAGGACGGATTCTCTTTGTTAGGGAATGCCGAGAGAACAGATTGGGAACTTGACGGTTCTTCAAATGCGATCGCTGCCAGTCGAGATGTAAATAGGGCATTAAAAAAAATTAATAAAAAGATAGGACTTTTACGAATTGCAGCTAGTAGTAAATAGCGCATTGCGCGACTTAGGAATGAAAACAGTTAATAACTCTATATGTAGAGAGAGCTATCAAATTTGCAAGGTTTGATAAGATTTTATGTATAGAATGATACATCGTAGCAAGCAAGAACTGTCTCGTCTGATGATTTTATCCTGTCAAAGCATTAATGCGACTGCATCAAGGTTAATATCCCATTCATGGCAAAACGCACTCAAAAAAAACGTCAATATTCGCAATCGTGGTCAAATCAAATTGACGACATGATTCGTGGTGCTTCAGGTGGTTTCTTATTTGGCATTCCACTAATCTACACAATGGAAGTTTGGTGGATTGGTTCTCAGACCCCTCCACCTGTGATGCTGGCTATTCTTGCTGCTACCTTTGCCGTTGTTTTCCTACTCAATCGTACGGAAGGCTTTCGCAAAACTCAAAGTATGCACTTCCTCGATACTTGTATGGATAGCGTTGAAGTGCTAGCTATTGGTATTGCTTGTGCTACTTTCATGCTGTTTCTCTTGGGTGAAATTCGAGTGGGAACGCCATTGGAAGAAGCACTGGGTAAGTTAATCCTAGAGAGTGTTCCTTTTGCACTAGGCGCAGCGTTATCCCGTGCATTTCTAAGTGGTGATCGCTGGTCATCTACTAATAGTGCAGACTCCGATAACAAAGCTAAACAGAAGAAAAAAGCAGACAAACAAGAGATAAACGCAACTCTCGCCGACATTGGGGCAACTTTAATTGGTGCAACAATCATTGCCTTCAACATTGCGCCGACTGACGAAATCCCCATGCTTAATGCATCAGCATCGCCCCTGTGGCTTTTGGCGATTATTGTGGCATCACTGATCATTTCCTACGGCATTGTCTTCCAAGCTGGCTTTACCACTCAGAAAAAGCGCCGACAGCAGCAAGGGATCTTTCAGCGTCCAATCAGTGAAACTGTCGCATCTTATCTTGTATCACTTTTTGCGGCGGCATTTATGTTATTTTTTTTCAACCGATTAACGATTGATGACCCGTGGACACTGTGGTTAAGTCACACAGTATTATTGGGATTACCAGCAAGTATTGGCGGCGCAGCAGGACGCATTGCGCTATGAATGACACTGATTCTTCTCCACAAGTTAAACAAAAGCTGGAGCGATCGCCTGCTGAATGGACAACATTTAGTATTGCTTTGCTCATTCTGGCTGCAATTGTTGGATTGATCATTTACAAGTGGGTTACTCAGCAGAATCGACCGCCTGTTCTATCTGTGACACCTAATCCTGAAATTCGTGAAGTACCAGGACAGTATTATGTTCCTTTTTCAATCACCAACACTGGCGGTGAGACAGCAGAGTCAGTCCAGGTAATTGCTGAACTCAGCATTAACGGAGAAGTCGAGGAATCCGGCGAACAGCAAATAGATTTTCTCGCCAGTGGAGAAAAGGAGGAAGGTGCTTTTGTGTTTAGCCGCGATCCACGAGAGGGGGAACTGAATATTCGAGTTGCCAGCTACAAGCTACCTTAATTTTGATTGCAAAATTTGCCTGAAACTGTAGTCAGCGCAATAGAACACGGAGGAGCAATCGGGGTATCGTAACCTAGACAGTGCCGCTATCAAACTAAAGCTAATGCACCGTTGTAGAGTAAGGGAGTCTTGCGTTCACTTCAAAAAGGTTCTCAAGCTATGAAAATCGGCATTATCGGCAGTGGCAATATGGGTCGTTCCCTCGGCATTTTGTGGGCTGAGCAAGGGCATGAGGTGTTTTTTGGTACTCGTGATGCGGAGAAAGGAAAAGCAATAGCTGAAGTTGTAGGACATAGCACAACAGGAGGCACGAATGATGAGGCAGCCGCATTTGGAGACGTACTGCTGTACACCGTCCGGGGCATGAATCCCGCCGAAGTCTTATCCTCAACCGAAGTTCTGTCGGGAAAAATTCTTATTGACTGCAATAATTTTGATGTTCCAGAAGGATTCGCCTACCCACCAATTGTGCAATCCCTAGCGGAGAAGCTAGCCGCAGAAGTTCCCAAGACCCGTGTTGTCAAAGCCTTTAACACAATGGCACAGGAAGTGTTTGAACTTGCACCAACACCGCTCAAAGACTATAGCGTTTCTGTGTTTGTTGCGGGAGACGATGCTCAAGCAAGGCAAGTGGTAATGTCTTTAGCTGAAGATATTGGCTTTGCTCCTGTGGACTGTGGTGGCTTACGCAACGCCCGCTTGATTGAGGGACTTGGGGATTTTATCCGATTAATGATTATCGGTCAGCTTCAGAATCCCTACGCCACGATTTCTGTTAAGACTCTTCCATCAGAGCAACAACAGCGGCTTGGTGGACGGCAGGCTTCTAATCTTAATTAACAGATCCAATGGGGATAAAGTTTCTGTTCTGATGTAGTCTAAAGCAAAGTATCCCGTTGTTGTACGGATGGGTAAGACAGCATCTTTTTCTGCGATTGTACTTGCAGGTGGACAGAGTTCTCGCATGGGTCGGGACAAAGCGATGATTATGCTTCAAGGCATCCCGTTACTGCGACAGGTCTGTAATGTTGCACTAGATTGCACCACTCAGATTTATGTTGTAACTCCTTGGCCTGAACGATATCAAGACATTTTACCGGAAGGCTGTCGTGTAATACGGGAAGTTCCTTTACCAGGAGAAGCAAGTTCTCATGGGCCGCTGGTAGGATTTGCCCAAGGGTTAGCTCAGGTTGAGACAGATTGGGTACTATTACTTGCCTGTGATTTACCCCAGTTGCAGGTTCAAGTTTTGCAAGATTGGGCAACAGAACTAGAAAAGACGGCTCCAGATGCGATCGCACTGCTACCTCGACAATCTCATCGCTGGGAACCCCTGTGTGGTTTTTACCGATGTCAATGTCTGCCACTGCTAACCCAATTCATCAACGAGGGAGGACGATCGTTTCAGCGCTGGCTAGCCCAACATCCAGTAAAGGAACTGCCAGTCAGTGACACGCAAGTACTATTCAACTGCAACACGCCAGCCGACTTAGAACGCCTGATTTATTAACAAGCTGGTGACAAGATTTGAACTTGCGACCGGCGGTTTACAAAACCGCTGCTCTACCACTGAGCTACACCAGCAACTAAAAACAATATAGCAAAGTCTGGAACACTACTGCCCAAAAACTCACCATCGCTTAGTTTAGCAAATTTTGTTGTTATTCATCTTCTGAGTTTAGGTTTTACACTGACAAATTGGCGATCGCAAGTTCCTGGCGGAGTGGCGACACTGATGCGATCGCTAAAACCCCTAACTGCAAGTTGCTTTTATTGAAAAATTATTGATAACCAACACAAATTTTTTTATCTGTTGTACTATCTATTGTCATATCTGTTATTATCGGTAACCCTACCGAATAACCGTAGATTTAAAGGAGAACGTTCGTATGCGATTGTGGCAAGAAACCCATAAGCTTAAGGTACCTCAATTGTCAAGTCAACAGATAACTAGATGGCTCAGACCTTCTTCGCTCAAAAAGGTTGTGTCGTTCTTTCTCATAGGAGTGAGCTTAAGTGTAGCGATCGCCTCCTGCTCTGGTCCTGGCGCAGATACCAGTTCTAGTGGCAGTGGCGGTTCTAGCGCAGCAGGTGCCAAAGGTGATGTTGAGTTGACCCTTGTTTCTTTTGCGGTCACAAGAGCCGCCCATGAGAAAATTATTCCCCAGTTTGTCGAACAATGGAAGAAAGAGCATAACCAAAACGTCTCCTTCAACCAGAGTTATGGTGGATCGGGTTCTCAAACTCGTGCAGTGATTGATGGCTTAGAAGCTGACGTTGTACACCTAGCACTCGCTCTTGACACCAAGAAGATTGAAAAAGCAGGACTCATCCAACCAGGTTGGGAGCAAGAATCACCTGAGGATGGGATTGTCAGCAAATCTGTTGCCGCAATTGTCACCCGTGACGGTAATCCGAAAGGCATCAAAACCTGGGCAGACTTGGCAAAACCGGGAGTGAGTGTGATTACGGCTAACCCCAAAACCTCTGGTGGCGCACGTTGGAATTTCTTAGCTTTGTGGGGTTCTGTAACTAAAACAGGTGCAGATGAGACAAAAGCACTTGACTTAACCACGAAGGTTATCAAGAACGCACCCATACTCCCCAGAGATGCTCGTGAAGCGAGTGATGTATTCTTCAAGCAAGGTCAGGGAGATGCCTTAATTAACTACGAAAACGAGATGATTTTGGCAGGACAAAACGGAGAGAAACTTCCCTATGTTGTGCCTGATGTCAACATCTCCATTGACAACCCAATCGCCGTTGTAGACAAAAATGTTGATAAACATGGCACTCGTGAAGTTGCTGAAGCCTTTGTTAAGTTTTTGTACACTCCAGAAGCCCAACGAGAATTTGCCAACGTAGGATTCCGTCCAGTTGACCCGACTGTAGCCAAAGAAGTGGAAAGCAAGTTCCCCAAAGTTAAAACCCTCTTCACTGTTAAAGATTTAGGGGGATGGGACGAGATTCAGAGCAAGTTCTTTGAGGACGGTGCTGTTTTCGACAAAATTCAAGCCAAAGCGTAGACAAGAGATGCTAGCAGAACCCCCAGCTAGCAATAGTTACCAAGTAATTAGCGGTTAGTTGTTCTTGACCAATAACCAATAACTAATCACCAATAACTACCTAAACAATGACCACATCTTCTCCTTCCAAGCCAACTCCTGCTTGGCAAAATCCAGTTCGCCAGCTTTTTGGGCTGTCCTGGCCTTGGCGAATCACACTAGGCTATCTCACGATCATGCTGCTACTACCTGTAGCAGCACTAGCGTTAAAAGCTAGCACCGAATCACCAGCGGAATTTTGGAGAATTGCAACTAGTCCTATTGCTCTGTCTACCTATGAAGTGACCTTCGTCACTGCCTTAGTTGCGGCACTGATTAATGGTGTCTTTGGGATTTTAATCACCTGGGTTTTGGTTCGGTATGATTTCCCGTTCAAGCGGATTATTGATGCAGCAATTGATTTACCATTTGCTCTACCCACCTCGGTTGCTGGTTTAACCATAGCAACGGTTTACAGTGATAACGGTTGGATCGGTTCGCTGCTAGCACCGTTCGGGATTAAGATAGCCTTCACCCGTTTGGGGGTAGGCATTGCGATGATATTCATTTCCTTGCCTTTCGTTGTACGGACGTTGCAGCCAGTGTTACAGGAAATGGAACATGAGGTAGAAGAAGCCGCTTGGTGCTTGGGAGCGTCGCAATGGCAAACGTTTTGGCGTGTAGTTTTGCCTCCATTGTTTCCAGCGATTTTGACGGGTGTTGCACTGGGATTTTCTCGTGCCGTTGGCGAATACGGTTCAGTAGTGATTGTGGCTTCTAACATTCCGTTTAAGGACTTAATCGCCTCGGTACTGATTATCCAACGCCTAGAACAATACGACTATAGCGGCGCAACCGTAATTGGTACTGTTCTATTGTTACTTTCGCTGTTAATTCTGCTAGCGATTAACGTGTTACAAGCTTGGGGACGACGCTATGAACTCTAATGTAGTAGGAAAATCGTTTAATCCAGAGTCACTGGATACTCCGCCAGCTTCCCAAAAACGTGAAGGTAGTTGGGTAAAGATTGCTTTGATTCTTGTGGCGATCGCATATTTAGCGCTAGTCTTATTCATTCCTGCCCTCAACGTCTTTGTCCAAGCTTTTAAACAAGGTTTTGGCCCCTTCTTCGGTAACTTGACGGAATCGGCTTTCGCCCACGCTGTTTGGCTTACCGTAATTATTGCTCTGATTGTCGTACCCATAAATACCGTATTTGGACTTTGTGCCGCTTGGGTAATTGCGCGGAATCAATTTCGGGGTCGAACCTTTCTGATTAGCCTCTTAGACATCCCCTTTGCCGTATCTCCTGTTGTGGCTGGTCTAATGATAGTGCTGCTCTATGGGCGCAATGGTTGGTTTGGTCCTTGGTTAGAGGCACATAACATCAAGATTATTTTCGCGATGCCTGCAATGGTACTGGCAAGTTCGTTTATCACTCTCCCCTTTGTCGCCCGTGAAGTCATTCCTGTTCTAGAAGATGCTGGTGCTGAGCAAGAAGAAGCCGCTAAAACCTTAGGCGCTCAGGATTGGCAAATCTTCTGGCGTGTGACTCTCCCTAACATCCGCTGGGGTCTGTTATATGGTGTTCTCCTAACCAACGCCAGAACCATGGGTGAATTTGGGGCAGTATCCGTTGTCTCTGGCAACCTTGCCCGCAAAACTCAAACCCTACCCCTGTTTGTTGAAGAAGCTTACAAGCAGTATGCCACTCAATCTGCCTACTCAGCTGCTGTTCTGCTTGCAGGACTTGCCTTAGTTACTCTCGTACTCAAAGAAATTCTAGAGCGTAGAACCCGTATTAAGGACACTTAAAAAGGAGGCAACCATGACCACGCATGGCATTGATAACTTTCAAGAGAAGCTACTGGAACCGCTTCAACTAACTGAAGAAAACGAGACTCCAGGTTCTAGTAGACCCACTCACACTCGCATCCGTGTTCGCATTCCCAAAGAGTACAACGATGAACCTGTCATCTCGCGGCTGGTTTCTCACCATGGCGTAACGGTGAATATTGCCGCTGCTCTCTTGGGCGCGAATGCGCGAGATGATGGCTGGTTTGACCTGGAACTGCGAGGTACAAGTCCCCAAATACAAAGCGCTTTAATCTACTTAGATGAAATGGATTTGGAAATTTGGGGGGAATTAGATACAGAAAAAGATGGTTGGTAAGTGGTTGTTAGTTGTTAGTTTTTAGTTTTTAGTAGATGAGTTTTGCAAACAACCAACAACCACTTCAAGCCATACTAGTTTCAATCGCCCAGCGTGCCAACTCGGTGCGGTTGTGGAGACCTGTTTTGCCCAGCATATTGGAAACATGACTCTCTATGGTTCGCTGGCTTACATTCATTTGCTCAGCAATTTCTCGATTCGCCATCCCCCGTGCGACGAATTGAACAACCTTTAGTTCTGTTGGTGTCAGCTCTACATCAAAAGGCACCTGAATTCTAGGTGCAGCGTCTGCGGTAGCGTTAGAGTGATGAATCAAGCGAGTGGCTTGCTTGAGTGATGATTCCACCTGCGCTACGAGTTCTTCTGGCTCAAATGGCTTCACCATATAGACATCAGCACCTGTGTTAAGTCCTCTTACTCGGTCTTGGCTTTGACCTTTTGCCGAGAGGAATAGTACTGGAATCCAACTGGTACGGGGGTCTTGTCTGACATGCTCGACTAATGCATAGCCATCCATCTCTGGCATCATGACATCACAGATGATCATGTCAGGAATGTCTTGCTCTAGAACCTCTAGTGCCTCTCGACCATTCTCAGCCGTGACGACTTCATATCCCCGAAACTCTAGGTAATCCTTAACTAGCAAGATAAGGTTGGGGTCATCATCAATCAGCAGCAGTCGCTTGTTATCTCTAACACCATTTTCTTTCATAACTTGTGATACTTGTTATGCTTTGCTTGCTGAGATTAATTAGTTTTTTGTTTTGTCATTATCCGCAAGACTGTTTAAACGCTACGAAATTCGCTACAGCCGAAGTTATACAAGTCGAGAATCTCTGCCATCACTTGCTTAGGAGCAAGATTTATTTGGATGCGATCTGCGCTTCGCTTTACTCGCTTCGCTATCGCAAGAAAGGCAGTAGAGGAATGAATGGAATTATACACAGTAAGTACTATGTTAATTTATCAGGAACGATGATAATAAGGTGCCTGTTCTATCTATTCAGAAAGAATTTCGTCGGTTTGTTTTATCTTCTCTAAGGCATGAGTTGGGGATTGGACAATTTGTGGTAATGGATGAATTGCGATCGCATAGTCTTCCACAATCTGGTTCCCAATCAAATGCTCCTGAATAATCCGTTCAATCACATCCGGTGTCGCATTGCGATACCATACACCATCTGGGTAAATTACCATGAGTGGACCAGAGGCACAAACTCGTAGACAATTTGCTTTTGTGCGGAAGACACCGCTTGGTTGAGAGTCAGTTGGTTGATCGAGGTTTAACTCTTTGAGGCGCTTTTTTAAGTAGTCCCAGGCTTCTAGACCAGCTTCTTTTGAGCAGCATTTGGGTTTAGTTTGATCAGCACAAATAAAAATATGTCGCTGAATTTGATTGATTCCCAAGCTTTTAATACAAGCTGTCAATGCGCTTTTGTCTGAAGCACTATTTGTGTTTAAGGCTTCACAGCTGCATGATTCCGCTAGATTATCGTCAGTTTTGTTGGCTTGCATAGCTACTGAATAGTTGACTTAAATTTTTCCCCACAGACGCTTAAGCGCCCCGGCTAATACTATATCTACCCCCGGATTGAGGTAGTTGGATACTAGCTGTGAGTCAACCACCTCTAAGTTTTAAGTATTCTTACTTAGTTCTGGAGCAAAGGTGTCTGGTCTTTCTATACAAATAAAATTCCTTCAATGGCTATCTAAGTGCCTCCCTACATGAATTGTAGGTATAACTGAGCTGTTAGTTCGGGAACCCGTACAGGAAAATTTGTTGCAATTACCTGCTCAGGTTGAGTAAATTAGCACTCAGGAGCTGAGAGTGCTAACTCAGCCGAAAGAAGTAGACAGGAGAGATTTGTATGGCCGCTGTATCTCTGAGTGTTTCCACCGTTAAACCGTTGGGCGATCGCGTCTTCGTGAAGGTGAGCGCTGCTGAAGAGAAAACTGCCGGGGGCATTTTGTTACCCGACAACGCAAAAGAGAAGCCCCAAATTGGGGAAATCGTCGCAACTGGCCCTGGGAAGCGCAACGACGATGGCTCCCGCGCTGAACCTGAAGTCAAAGTTGGCGACAAGGTTCTTTATTCCAAGTACGCTGGTACCGATATCAAGCTAGGTACCGACGAGTACGTCTTGCTATCGGAAAAAGATATTCTCGCCATCGTTTCTTAAGTAGGCAAGCGATTAGCTTTTTTGTCAGTTGCAAGCGACTAATAGCAACTGAACCCTAACCACTGACCCTTTCACAAATAGTTCTTTTACTGACTGAACTAAACATATATGGCTAAACGCATCATTTACAACGAAAACGCTCGTCGCGCCCTGGAAAAGGGAATGGATATTCTGGCAGAAGCCGTCGCTGTTACCCTAGGTCCAAAGGGTCGTAACGTAGTCCTAGAGAAGAAGTTTGGTGCTCCTCAGATCGTTAATGACGGTGTCACCATTGCTAAAGAGATTGAACTGGAAGACCACGTTGAGAACACTGGCGTTGCTTTGATTCGCCAAGCGGCTTCCAAAACCAATGATGCGGCTGGTGACGGTACCACAACAGCAACCGTACTGGCTCACGCGATGGTCAAAGAAGGCTTGCGTAACGTTGCGGCTGGTGCAAATGCGATCGCCCTAAAGCGTGGGATTGATAAGGCAACTGTCTACCTAGTAGAAAAGATTGCTGAACACGCTAAGCAAGTTGAAGACTCAAAAGCGATCGCGCAAGTTGCTGCAATCTCTGCGGGTAACGACGATGAAGTCGGTCAGATGATTGCTCAAGCGATGGACAAAGTGGGCAAAGAAGGTGTGATTTCCTTGGAAGAAGGGAAGTCGATGACCACCGAATTGGAAATCACCGAAGGGATGCGCTTTGACAAAGGCTACATCTCCCCTTACTTCGCCACCGACATGGAGCGGATGGAAGCGGTTCTCGAAGAGCCTTTCATCCTGCTAACCGATAAGAAAATCACCTTGGTACAAGACTTGGTACCTGTTCTGGAGCAAGTGGCTCGTTCCGGTCGTCCTTTGGTGATTATCGCTGAAGATATTGAGAAAGAAGCCCTCGCCACTCTGGTTGTCAACCGTCTGCGGGGTGTACTGAACGTTGCCGCAATCAAGGCTCCTGGATTTGGCGATCGCCGCAAAGCGATGCTCGAAGACATCGCCGTTCTCACTGGTGGTCAAGTTATCACCGAAGATGCTGGTCTGAAGCTAGACAACACCAAGTTGGATATGCTAGGCAAAGCCCGTCGTATCACCATTACCAAAGACAACACCACCATCGTTGCTGAAGGTAACGATGTGGCGGTTAAAACCCGTTGCGAGCTGCTTCGTCGTCAAATCGATGAAACTGAGTCTTCCTACGACAAGGAAAAACTGCAAGAGCGCTTAGCGAAGCTTGCTGGTGGTGTCGCAGTTGTGAAAGTCGGCGCGGCTACTGAAACCGAAATGAAAGACCGCAAGCTGCGTCTGGAAGATGCGATCAACGCAACAAAAGCGGCTGTGGAAGAAGGTATTGTTCCTGGTGGTGGTACAACCCTGGCTCACCTCTCTCCTCATCTAGAAGCTTGGGCAAACGAAACATTGACAGGGGAAGCCCTAACTGGTGCTTTGATTGTTGCCCGTGCGCTTGCTGCACCTCTAAAGCGGATTGCTGAGAACGCTGGTCAAAACGGTGCAGTTATTGCTGAGCGTGTGAAAGAGAAGGACTTTAACGTTGGCTTCAACGCGGCAACCAATGAGTTCGTCGATATGTTTGAAGCTGGTATCGTTGACCCTGCTAAAGTTACTCGTTCTGCTCTGCAAAATGCCGCCTCGATCGCCGGTATGGTGTTGACGACTGAGTGCATTGTCGTTGACAAGCCTGAGCCGAAGGATAACGCTGCTGCTGGTGCTGGTGCTGGCATGGGTGGCGACTTCGACTACTAAGAGTTAGTCGGTAAAAGCAATCGAGATATTGCTTCTACTAGAGGTCACGTATCTTAAGCTAAATCAGCAATAAATCAAGCCGTCTCTGTATGGAGGCGGCTTTTGCTTTTTATAAAGCTAACTATTAACCTAAAGAAACTCTTTTGCTCTCTCTTCTTCCAAAAGTACTGTACCTCATCGAATGTTAAGTTCTATCTTTTGGAATAGAGGTAAAAACTACTGTATCCCTGATTACAAAATTTTCCTACAGCTACTGCACCGCTCATTTGAAGTAAGCCTGAATTACCAGTGGTTTGAAAAATAATCAGTAATAGTACTCTCCTATTGAAGGTAGAGTTCTCATAATTTGTCTATTTCCTCAGGAGTAATCAAACATAGTCACTTTTCCAGCCAAAGATTGATTCTGCTTCTACTTAGAGTAGATAACCTTGCGGATGTTAAGAGTCTCTATTGAGACAAGCAAGGAGGATATTATGCCAACAGAGCAACAGCTACAACCGCCACAACATCAGGAACAACAACCTGGTAGCGAAGAGCAAATGACTCCGAAGCCTAAGGCAGATGATTCTAAGTATCAAGGTAGTAACAAACTATTAGGGAAAGTTGCACTGATTACTGGGGGTGATAGTGGTATTGGTCGAGCCGTTGCGATCGCATTTGCCAAAGAAGGAGCCAATATGGCGATCGTGTACTTAAATGAACACGAAGATGCCGAAAAGACGAAGCAAATGGTTAAAGAATTAGGGCGCAACTGCCTACCGATTGCCGGAGATCTTGGAGATGAATCATTCTGCCAGCAAGTTGTGCAACAGACCATTGATCAGTTCGGTCGTCTGGATATTCTGATCAACAATGCCGCTGAACAGCATCCCCAGAATAGCATTGAGGACATTACCTCAGAACAGCTAGAACACACCTTCCGTACCAACATCTTCTCGATGTTTTATCTAACTAAAGCGGCACTACCCCACCTCAAAGAGGGAAGCGCCATCATTAACACGACCTCGGTAACAGCATACAAGGGCAGCCCTGAACTGCTTGATTACTCTGCCACTAAAGGTGCAATTGTTGCCTTTACCCGCTCACTGTCACAGAGCTTAATTGAAAAGGGAATTCGTGTTAATGGTGTTGCTCCCGGACCAATTTGGACACCACTAATTCCTGCTACTTTCCCCGAAGACAAAGTTGAGAAATTCGGTAAGCAAGTACCTATGTCACGCGCTGGTCAACCGGAAGAAGTTGCCCCCAGCTATGTGTTTTTGGCTTCCGATGACTCCTCTTATATGTCGGGTCAAATCTTGCATCCCAACGGCGGTACAGTCGTCAACGGCTAATCCTTAGGTTGAACTCTCATCGCTTGAGGACTCCACGATTTGTCAAGAACATCGAAATACACTTTAGGAATTTAAATAGATGAAAGCAGTTTGCTGGGAAGGTACTCACAATGTGCAAGTCGAAACCGTACCCGACCCAAAAATTATTAATCCGCGTGATGCGATTGTTAAAATCACGTCAACAGCAATCTGTGGTTCTGATTTACATCTTTATGACGGCTACAACCCAACCATGAAACCGGGCGACATTCTGGGTCATGAATTCATGGGAGAAGTCGTTGAGCTAGGCAGTAGCGTTAAGAATGTGAAAGTAGGCGATCGCGTAGTTGTCCCCTTTACCATTTCCTGCGGATCGTGTTTCTTCTGCAACCGCAGTTTATGGTCACTGTGCGATAACTCCAACCCCAATGCTTGGATGGCAGAACAAATGATGGGTCATTCCCCATCGGGACTTTTCGGCTACTCCCATCTGACAGGGGGCTACGCGGGAGGTCAAGCGGAGTATGCCCGTGTTCCCTTTGCTGATGTTGGTTTGTTCAAGATTCCCGATGGACTAACAGACGAACAAGTCCTATTTTTCACCGATATCTTTCCTACCGGATATATGGCAGCAGAAAACTGTGACATTGAGCCAGGAGATACTGTTGCGATTTGGGGTTGTGGACCGGTTGGGCAGTTTGCTATTAGAAGTGCCTTTATGCTGGGTGCTGGGCGTGTCATTGCGATTGATCGCGTTCCCGAACGTCTCCAGATGGCGAAAGAAGGTGGGGCAGAAGTCTTGAACTATGAGGAAATCGAGGTGGGTGAAGCCCTGAAGGAGATGACAGGTGGGCGTGGTCCCGACTCGGTAATGGATGCGGTAGGAATGGAAGCTCACGGACTGGGTTTGGAAGGCTTCTATGACAAAGCCAAGCAAGCGGTGCGTTTAGAAACTGACCGACCCAATGTGTTGCGTCAAGCGATCGTTGCCTGTCGCAAAGGGGGTACGGTATCGGTTCCCGGTGTTTACACAGGCTTTGTAGACAAAATGCCGATGGGTGCTTTTATGAACAAAGGCTTAACCATGAAAACAGGGCAAACACACGTTCATCGATACTTGCAGCCGTTACTAGATCATGTTCAAAATGGCGATATCGATCCATCGTTCGTGATCACCCACCGTCTACCACTAGAGCAAGCCCCGCACGGCTACGAGATTTTCAAGGACAAAAAAGACAACTGCATCAAAATTGTCCTCAAACCCTAAGCAGTCAGAGACGTAATAGAGTATTCATGCGAATTCATCATCTCAACTGCGGCTGCATGTGTCCGATAGGCGGGGCACTCTTCGATGGGTTCAGCCCTGGGCTAACGGCTCGCCTTGTCTGCCACTGCCTGCTCGTTGAAACAAATCAGGGACTGGTTCTCATTGATACTGGTTTTGGACTGCGTGATGTTCAGTCGCCTTACTCACGGCTTAGTCCATTTTTCATCCACTTTAATAACATCCAGTTTGAGCGCAAGTACACGGCGATCCATCAGGTTGAGCAACTCGGATTTTCTGCAAGTGATGTGCGGCACATTGTGCTAACCCATCTCGATTTCGATCATGCAGGCGGTCTAGAGGATTTCCCTGAAGCAACGGTACACATTATGCAGGTTGAAATGGATGCCGCACAGGATCGGGGCGGTTTCATCGCCAGTCGGCGCTATCGGCCAGGACAGTGGGATGAAGTCAAACACTGGCAGTACTATTCAGCAGGGGGTGAACCCTGGTTCGGTTTTGAGGCAGTCCGTAACCTTGATGGACTGCCTCCGGAGATTCTCCTAATTCCGCTTGCTGGTCACACGCGAGGTCATGCTGGTATTGCCATTGAGACATCAGAGGGTTGGCTCTTGAATGCAGGCGATGCCTACTTTTATCGGCACGAGATGAATCCCAAGCGCCACTGCACACCGGGACTACGTGCTTACCAGTGGATGATGGAGGTGGATCGCAAGGCGCGGCTCCTTAATCAAGATCGGCTACGCGAGTTATCACTTGATCATAGTAGGGGTGTGCGCCTCTTCTGTAGTCATGACGCTGTTGAGTTCAAAGCGTTCGCTGACCCTACGAGTAAATCTCAAAACTAGAAATTTCCTCAGTTTAACTGGCGATTATCGGCGTGTATCCGCCGACTATCGCTTCTTCCTCATCGGTATGGCGATGAATAAGTAACCAAACAGAATTAATTACATACTGATTCTTTACCAGGCAAGAATTTCACCTAGATTTTGTGTAATTAATTTTGTGCAACTACTTAAGAACCTCTCGTCTCAATCAACATGGGCAACTGTAACGATTAAAAGTTTTATGCATAATTCAGCAATCTTTGCCGAGACTTCACACGTCAAGGCAAACTTTTTTTATTTGTAAACACTTAACGACTTCTTACAGCCAAAGGCTTTTGCGTCTGCTCTACTCCAATTTAAGGAAAAACGCAATATTTCTTTATATAGTTTTGATAAAGTTTTACAGATAGCTCTATCCAATTCCAGGGGATCGTGTAATTATTTTCGACAACGCTTAAGAGTGATTCAAAAATAACTTTCAGTTCTGAACGAGAGAGCTATTTACAACTATTGTTCCCAGTCTTTTAGAAGAAGATAGTTGTGGATATCTCGCCGTGTATCTGCTTTATTTTGGAGGTCACAAAGATGACTCTTTCCCTTACAACTCTTCCAGGTGTTGGTCTAGAAACCCAAAGCCTTCGCGTTCGTTTTGGTCAGAATCAGACGGCTTGCATCACTACCGGGAATACCGTTGACTTATCGGTAAAAATCCCTATCTTAGGTCAACACGATACAGAGTACATAATTTCTCAGCCGGGACGAATCTACCAAAAGTTAGGGTTTCATATCGTTGAAACAGCCGATAGATTCGCTGGAGCATTGGTCAAAGAAGTAGACTTTCCTTTAGAACAGTCAGCCTATGAGATTTATCTCAACTTCTTAGAGTTGACCAAAGACTGGAACTTATACCGTGTCTGGAACTATGTTCCCTACATTAACGAAGAAGCCTTTGACTTAGAAAACTACCGTTCTTTTTGCAAGGGTCGTTCTTTGGCATTTGAAGCCTTCTATGGTGAAGATTTCAATGTTAAAATGCCTGCTGCCTCAGCCGTTGGTATCAACGACAACAAATTGGTTCTTTATTTCATCGCAGGTAAAGAAACAGCGACTAATACGGAAAATCCTGAACAAGTCCCAGCTTTCCACTATCCCAAACAGTATGGGCCAAGAGCGCCGAGTTTTGCACGAGGTACGGTAGTGTATCAGGATGGCAAACAAGTTGGCTATTTATCGGGAACCGCTAGTATTAAGAGTCACGAATCAGTAACTCTCAGGAATATTAGTGAACAGTTGCATACCACTCTTGACAACATGAGTCTGGTATTTGAACGGATGGGTTTATTACATGAACGGCTGAGTTATCACGGAACTATGCCCGATCCGGCAAAATATGACCGAACTTTTAAGGTCTATATCAGACATCTAGAAGATGTAGAATACGTCCGCAACCTGTTTTCTCAAAGCATTTTTGCGTCTGAAGACGACCATATCCTCTATCTTCGCTCGGATATCTGCCGTTCAGAGTTAGATCTAGAAATCGAAGCGATCATTACAGAACGGTAACTTGCGATCGCTCAAACTATCGATTTACCCTCCAGTGTAAAAATTCCCGCAAAATTTGCGTTTCTTGCATAAAAAGGAAGGACCGGAGTGATAAGTACTATAGCTACGCCGCTAGCTTTGACTTTTGCAAGAATTTTACTCTGTAATACCTAGACTCTGATTAACCTGAACTTTCCCGAATTCCAATTGGGAAAACTCTAATAGTTCAAATCAGCGAGGCTCTACCATGCTGCATCAAACTTTGCTCAAGACGGTTGAACGCTATCCTGAAAAAACGGCTCTTGTCTACGACAAACTGAGGCTAAACTACCAAGAGCTTTATACAAAAGTCGTTGGATTAAGCAACGGACTACGTTCAATAGGTGTCGAGAAATCTGACTCCATTGCCATAATTTTACCAAACTGCCCAGAGTTTGTCATCAGCTTCTATGCGGCAGCTACGTTGAAGGCGATCGCACTTCCTTTAAACCCCATGTTTAAAGAAGCTGAAATCAACTTTTACATCAGTGATACTGGCGCGAGTGTCATCATTACCGACATGGCACGGGCTGAACTTTGCCAGAAGGTTATCTCAAAATTCGACAGAAAAATCGAGCTGGTTGTGATTGATGGAGTTTATCCATCAAGTGCTTCCTTTAATGACCTCATTCAAAAAGACACGGCTAATTTTGAAGAGACAGCACCCTATGAAGGAGATGTCATTTATCAGTACTCGTCTGGTTCTACAGGAAGACCGAAACGAGTATCGAGAACTCAAAAGAACCTCTTTCACCAAGCGAACAATTGTGTAACTACCCTAAACGTCACAGCGTCCGACAATATCTTGTGCATAGTACCGCTGTTTCACGCTTATGGGTTTGGAGAATGCTTACTAGCAGCTACCTTTACAGGAGCAACCCTAGTAATACTAGAGCAATTTATTCAGAATGGCGTTGCTGTTGAGATGCCATTCGTTTTCCGCTGTCCGCGAGTCTTAAATCTCATAGAAACCGAGGAGATTACGATTCTGCCAGCCGTACCTTACATCTATAGTATTCTGGCAGCAACGCCCTATCAGACTCAAGTAGATTTCGCGAGTTTGAGAGCCTGTATCTCAGCAGGGAACTTCTTATCCAAAGATACTTTTGATAAATTCCTGCACCGATTTGGTATTCCTCTCAGACAACTTTATGGTTGTACAGAGGCAGGGGCTGTTGCGATCAACTTAGAGGATGAAGCTGACCTTCAGTACGATTCCATCGGTTTACCGATGAAGAATGTAGAAATCAAGGTGATGGATGACGAGGGTAATGAATTGCCTACTGGTGACATTGGGGAGTTCGTCATCAAAAGCGAAACCCTAACAACAGGGTATTACAACTTACCAGAAGTGAATAAAGAGGCGTTCCAAGATGGTCACTTCTTTACAGGTGACTTAGGGAAAAAAGATGAACAAGGGCGTCTTTACCTAACTGGACGGAAGAAAATCTTTATTGACACTGGCGGACACAAAGTAGACCCTCTAGAAGTAGAGGATGTCTTGATGACTCATCCCAAGGTAGCGGAAGCTGTTGTTGTCGGAACTAAAGCTCCCCTAGGCGGCGAGATGGTTAAGGCAGTTCTTGTCTTGAATGGGGAATGTAAAGAGCAAGATATCTTGGCGTTCTGTAAAGACAAGCTAGCCGACTACAAAACTCCAAAATTCATCGAGTTCCGCCAAGAATTACCGAAAAATCCCCTAGGTAAGGTTTTGAGGAAAAAGGTTTAGGTTGAGAGCATACAACAGGCGAATGAGTATCTAACCTAAATCAGTGGTGCATTTACAATCACTTAAGTTAAAGCCCCTGCCACAAGTTTGACCCGCTCTGGCAGAGGCAGCCCTAAAAACCACATAGATCATTAAGGACTGTAAACATTATGACACTGCAAACGTTGGATACTCATCTCTCAGTAGTTGTATAGGTTCTTTGACGATTCAGGCAATCCGTAAAAGCATTTTTCAACTGCCACAACAGGAGTATCTTATGGAATTCGGACTACAGTTTTTCCCTGACGTTGCACCTAACCAGAAATCTGGACAACAGTATTTTAATGAGGCTTTACACCTCGTCAGCCTCTGTGATGAGTTAGGTTATACCAACGTCCGTATTGTCGAACATTACTTTCACCCCTACGGTGGCTACAGCCCTAACCCGATTGTCTTTCTGACAGCCGCTTCCCAGCGTACCCGGAATGCCCGTTTGATTACTGGCGCGGTTCTACCGGCATTCAATCACTCGTTGAAACTGGCGGGAGAAATTGGGATGCTAGACGCGATTTCCAATGGGCGTCTGGAAGTCGGTTTTGCGCGTGCTTTCCTGCCTCATGAGTTCGTCCGGTTTGGCGTTAGCTTGAGTGAGAGTCGTGCGCGCTTTGAGGAAGGGGTAGAACAGGTGCGCCGTCTGCTTGAGGAAGAAGACGTGACGATGGAAGGGCAGTTCCACAGCTTCAAGAACGTTACCTCGTTACCCCGCCCAACTCAGAAGTCACGTCCACCGTTCTGGATAGCGGCGCTGGCGACTCCTGAATCGTTTGTTGCTGCGGGGAAAAAAGGCTACGGGTTGATGGCGATTCCCCTCGCTGGTGGCAAGATGGCAGAATTGATTGGGCTGTATCGCGATGCTTGGAAGTCAGCAGGGCATCCAGGGCAGGGGCGAGTGATGTTGGCGTTTCATATGTTTTGCTCGTTGAGTAATGCAGAAGCAGTTGCGATCGCACGTCAGCCACTTAACGACTATCTAGAGTCTCTGGTTGATGCCGCCTCAGACTGGACTTCGGGTTCGAGTTCTGCTGATTACCCAGGTTACGACAAGATTATTGCGGGACTTAAGGAAGAAACGTTTGAGTCTCAGGTTGCTAAGGGTGCAGCTTGGGTTGGGACACCGAAGGATATACGAGAAGCGATCGCAGATTATCACCAGCAAGTCGGTGGCTTTGAAATCGCCTCACTACAGGTGAACTTCAACACGCTACCAGTTGAAGCCGCAGAATCCTCAATACGCCTATTTTCTAGGGAAGTCATGCCCTACTTCACCAATCAGGTAAAGGCAGCCTCAGCCCTTGCTTCAGTTGTTTGATAGTACTGAAATGCAACTGAAATAACAGGGTAACTGCCCTAAACAGAGGCAGATTAAGCCTCGTATCCAGGAATAAAAATCTAGCTTGTCAAGAGAAGGGTGGGAATTATGGAAAGCTTTGAAGATATCAAGCAGAAAAGCCACAGTGTTGTTCTAGAGATTATGCCAAATGTCAGTAGTGAAGAACTACTAGACGATGTAGATCTTTTCAGCCTCGGTTTAGATTCTATCAACGCCATGATGCTTGTGATGAACTTGCAAGATGCCTTTGGTGTAACCTTTGAAACTTGTGAAATCGACGTTGATAACTTTCGCACCTTGGCTAATATCACTGAATTGATCAAAAACAAGCAAGAGGTTATCCCTACCTCTGTCAAAGTGTAAATAGCCGAAGCATCAGAAGTTAAAGGACGTTCAGCACAAGGCTATTCATTAACAAAGACTAAAGGGTGGAAGCCAGTCAAAAAACAGCTAAAGTCTGAAAAATCTAACGTGTTACAAAAATAAACTCACGACAAAGATTAGACGGTCATCTTTCTCCGGCATCTCCACAAAAACAGCCTCAGCAAAATCCTGATAAGCCCTTAAACAGTTATCGAGCTACAGGATTAGGCTCCACCCTTATAGTTTACTTAAACTACGCAATTGAGACTTGTCTCTCTTGTGTTTAGGAACGGCTGTCTTCTTTAACTAGTTAACGCAGAAAGTTAACATCTCTCTAGTAATCAATAAAAAGGAGCAAGGTCAAATCATGAGTACTACTCATCAGCAAGTTCTGACTTGTATTCCTAAGCAACAAGACCAAATTATAAAAGTTACTCAGCAACAAGTCATAACTAGCATCTCTAAGAAACAAGACCAAATTATGAGAACCGATCTACAGCAATCATTAACTCGTCATCATATCAATCCATCGGAATTGAGTACTTTCCAAAGACTTATTTTAACAACTGATGGAACACTCACAGATATTCTAGAAGCTTATATGTTAGAGGAGGTTCAAGTTATTAAGCTATCGGAAGAATTAGTTTCGATAACACACGATATATTACCCATGAAGTTGAATAAAGGGACTGAGGTAATTGCTAGAAATATCTTGTTGCGAGGAAGGATAAGCCGAAAAAACCTTGTTTATGCCGAGTCAATTATTGTACCTGAGCGACTAGATGAAACATATAGAGATGAATTGCTAAAGACTAAAACACCCCTCAGTCAAATTTGGCTTGAACAAAGAATAGAGACATTCAAAGAAATTCTGGATTCAGGAAAGGAGCCAGCTAAGGGTTTATCTAGTTACTTTAATATTGAGCCAGATGAAAATATGCTATTCCGCACCTACGCTGTGTTCTCCAATCGGAAATCTACCATGATGATTACTGAAAAATTCCCTGAGAGTTATTTTACCAAAGGCTTATAAGAAACAAATATTAAGTTGTAGGAATAATCAATACTGGAACACAAGGGAAAGAGGAAAAGTATGGACACCAAGAAAATACTTGATACTAACATTGACTCGTCACAAGTTTTAATGAGTCCGCTTCAAATCAAAGAAAAGTTGCCCATAAGTGAGGATGCAGTAAAAACAGTTTGGCAAGGAAGACAAGATATACAAAATATCCTTGATGGGAAAGACTCCAGGAAATTTATTATCGTTGGTCCCTGTTCTATCCACGATATCGAAGCGGCTAAAGAGTATGCAGCAAAAGTCAAAACTCTTGCCGATCAAGTCAAAGATAAACTACTGGTTGTTATGAGGGTTTACTTTGAAAAGCCTCGAACAACTGTAGGCTGGAAAGGATTGATTAATGACCCCGATCTCAATGATTCTTTTAACATCGAGAAGGGTTTATTAACAGCACGTAACTTACTGATAAAAATAGCAGAATTAGGATTACCTGCTGCCACAGAAACCCTAGACCCAATAACGCCCCGTTACCTAGCTGAACTAATTTCTTGGTCTGCCATTGGCGCACGTACTACTGAATCACAGACTCACCGCGAAATGGCTAGTGGATTGTCTATGCCAGTTGGGTTTAAGAATGGCACTGATGGCAATATTCAAGTGGCTTTAGATGCTATTCAATCATCCAGGATGCCTCACCATTTTCTTGGAATTAATGAAATGGGGGAGACAAGCATTTTTAAAACTAGAGGTAATCTGTATGGTCATATTATTTTACGAGGCGGGGGAGGTCATCTAAATTTTGATGCTGCAACTGTAACAAAGGTGGAAGAAAAATTGAAGAATTTAAATTTGCCTCAAAAAATTGTGATCGACTGTAGCCACGGAAATTCAAACAAGAACCACAAATCACAGGCTTTGGTGTTGGAAAATATTATCCAACAAATTGTAGAGGGTAATCAATCAATAGTCGGGATGATGCTCGAATCTAATTTACACGAAGGTAATCAACGTATCCCTAACAATTTGGAGGACTTAAAATATGGTATTTCTGTCACAGATAAATGTCTCGGCTGGGAGGAAACCGAAAAAATTGTTTTAGCGGCTTATGAAAAACTTGGAGCAAAAAGAGATATTACATTCCAAAGCTGTGGAATGGTGCTGTCTGGAATACCTATCCGCAATTTACTGACCACGAAAGGATAGATATAGTGTTCCATCGTGGAGCAAGAGTGACGAGATGAGCATTGGTTTGAACTGGCAAATTTAAGGCATGGTGCTGAGTTTGCCAACTATTAAGTAAAGAATTTGTTAGTAGGAGAAAATGATGAAATCATTAGAAACTGAACAGTTTAGCACCTCATCAGTAGCCTTGAATTACAAGGGGAAAATTGACCCTGCTTCGGAGACAATTCCACAAGAGCAGTCTAAATTAGAAAAAGCTCCACAAGAGTTCTGGCAAGCCATTAAAACCGTCATCGCGTTACAGAATCAGGCTCCACCCTTACAGCAAATATCACGGGATACAGACTTACCTCTCTCTTTTTCTCAGGAACGGCTATGGTCGCTCCACCAGTTGAAGCCTGATAGTTCCTCCCACAACATACCCTTAGCCTTACGCATTACAGGATTGCTCAATATTCCGGCGCTGGAGCAAAGCCTCAACCAAATTCTGCGGCGTCACGAAACCCTACGAACGACCTTTACTACAGTGAATGGGCAGCCAGTTCAGGTCGTTGCTCCAGAGCGAACATTGACACTGCCGATAGTAAACCTCCAAGAACTCTCGTCAGACCAACGGGAAACCGAGAGCTTACGCTTAGCTACCGAAGAAGCCCAGCGCCTCTTCAACCTGGACTCTGGACCGCTCTTACGGGCGACTTTACTACAACTGGGTGAGCAGGAGTATGTGCTGCTTGTAACCATACACCAAGTTGTTTTTGACGGATGGTCAGAGGGTGTGTTGTTTCGAGAACTAGAAGCACTTTACGAAACCTTCTCTACTGGGAAACCCTCTATGCTTCCTCAACTACCTATTCAGTACGCCGACTTTGCTGTCTGGCAACGGCAGTGGCTGCAAGATGAGTTCTTAGATGCTTTGCTTTCCTATTGGAAGCAGCAGTTTAGTGATGGTCTTCCTGTGCAACAACTACCGACTGATCATCCGCAACCGATAGTTCCAACCCGTCGTAGCGCTCACCAAACTCTAGTTTTCCCGAAGGAACTCACTGAAGCAATCAAATCCTTGAGTCGTCAGGAGGGGGCAACCCTGTTCACAACCCTACTGGCAGCTTTCAAGGTATTGCTGTACCGCTACACAGATCAGGATGATCTTTTTGTCTGTAGTCCCACCGCTAACCGCAATCGAACCCAGACCAAGGGGCTAATTGGATACTTTGTCAATCTGCTAGTTCTACGCACCGACCTCTCTGGAAACCCCGGTTTTCGGGAGTTGTTGAGTCGGGTACGCTCCTGTGCATCGGGAGCCTTTGCTCACCAAGATCTACCCGTTCAGCAGTTGGTAAATTCTCTCAATCTGGTGCAAACGCCACTGTCTCAAGTAATGTTTGCTCTCCAGAATGTCCCGAAGCAGCCTCTCAAGCTATCGGGTTTAACTGTAAGTTCGCTGGATATTGAAAACGGTACGGCTGACTTTGATTTGTCGCTGTCGATGGTGGAAGGGGCACAAGAACTAACTGGGGTGTTCAAGTACAACACTGACCTGTTTGATGATGCTACTATCACCCAGATGTTGGGTCATTTCCAAACCCTACTAGAAGAGATCGTCGCTAACCCTGAGCAGCCTATCTCATCACTACTGCCACTTTTGGTAAGTCGCTCTCTTACTTCCAACCAGGAACACCGTGAACTGGAAAGAGAATTCGTGGCTGCCCGGAATATGTTAGAAGTGCAGCTAACGCAGATTTGGCAAGAGGTTTTAGGCGTCCAGTCTATCAGCGTGACGGACAACTTCTTCGATCTAGGAGGTCACTCTCTACTAGCCGCACGCTTATTTGAGCGAATCGAGAAAACCTTCAACAAGAATATTCCTTCGGCTACCATTTTCCAGGCTCCAACCATTGAGCAATTGGCTAACATTCTTAGTCAGGAAGGATGGGCAGCATCAAATTCCTCCTTAGTTGTCATTAAAGCTGGTGGAAGTAAGCCGCCCTTGTTCTTTCTCCATGTGCTAGGCGAGGGGCTTGAATTCTGCAAGCCGTTGGCTCGTCATCTAGATCCTGAACGACCAATTTATGGACTAGCCGTAGGGATTATGGATGAAGATTCTGCCAACAAGGTTAAGGATGCCTCAACTCATTACATCAAAGAGATGCGAATGATCCAGCCGAATGGTCCTTATTTTCTGGCAGGTATCTATTGCGGGGGTCGAGTCGCCTATGACATGGCTGAGAAACTCCAGGCGCAAGGTGAAGAGGTAGCGGTTCTCGCCTTGTTAAATTCCTTAAGAGATGCAAAAGCCCAAAAAATATTGTCAGTCCGGGAACGGGTCTTTGCACACTCGAATAACTTTTTACGATTGGGTTTTCCCTACTTGTACAGAAAGATGGGGCTAGAACACACCAAGAATCAGCTAATGAATATGTACTGCCAGTTGTACGATCGCTTTGGACTTCCTGCGCCTCAAGCCTGCCGCAACTTCACGTATCGAGAGAAGAAAAAGGCGGGAAATCCAGAGTGGGTGTTCGCACCGCAACAGGTTTATCACGGGTCTGTGACTCTCTTCCGAGCCATTGATGAGGTTGCCTTCTATGACGCTGATTTGGGATGGGGCAAGATGGCTCCTGGTGGATTGGATATCCATGATATTCCTGGCAATAACGAAAGCTTATTTCAAGAACCCTGCGTCCAAGTGATGGCTAAAAAATTGAGGGCTTGCATAGATAAGGTTCAGACGGATGAAGGTAGTGTTAACCTTGAACACACAACCTAAGTTCTGGATTGGTTATTAGTTGTTGGTTGTTAGTTGTTAGTAATAAAGGATAGCAGCAAGTTAGCTATTAACGGGGTTTCAGAGGAATTCTAATAACTAACACCTTTCTCAAGCGTAGTCACATAAAGACAGGTGATGTAAAGCGATCGCCTTTTCAGATGAAGTGTCTTCGATGCCTCTATAGCCAATTTCCAACTAATACAAAAGGTGCCCAATAATAAGGTTGCTGCCTGTACTTAAAGTCTTGCAAGATTGAGAGTTGAGCGCGACGGAGAGCTTCAGCTTTTGTAACCGTATCATTGCCCAGCTCTTGATAGAATCGAACCATTAGAGCCGTAGTCACTGTATCATTGACTGACCAGAGTGTTGCAAGTGTACTACGTGCGCCTGCTCGCATTGCCATACCAGCGATTCCCAAAGCAGCTCTTTTATCTCCTTTTGCCGTTTCGCAAGCACTGAAAACTAGCAATTCAATCGGTCTAGAGCGACGCTGACTTGTGGTTTGAAGTAGGTTATTTAGTTCATTGACATTAATCGGACCATCCCAAGTTAGGATGAATGTTTCCTCTGCTTTAGAGCTAAATTGGCCATGAGTGGCTATGTGGACTACGGGAACGGCAAGATCATCAATTGCGTTTTGAATGTTTAGTGTGTTGAACTCCTCATTGAGAAGCACTTCACCTGGTATTTGAGATTGAATTTCCTTTACTTCAACTTCTACTGCCGGAAGTGCAGAAAATCCGGGACGAGCTTCAGAGAGTCCAGCCGTCAGAACCTTGAGCTTGCCTCTAGCTAGAGGTTGAGACTCAACCAGCTCTAAACCTGGAGCTAAAGCAATGCCACACTTTTCCACCAAGTATTGCTGACCATCATGAAGAGCTGCCATTGGAATATTCCGTAGAACACCATCTAGAACAAACACTAATGTTTTGATTTCATTGGTTTGCAAGTCCGCTTCAGCAGGCCGGATTAACCAGTCATACACTTGCTGGGAAAGGGGTAGGAAACTCCAACCAAAAGGCTTGGTTAGAGCGACACGTAACTGTGCCACGATGCTTTCAACTTGGTTAGAGGAAAGGGATGTTGCATAGTGGCGCAGCGGTTTATGAGGTACGCTGAGGATGACTTCAAGGCGATCGCGTAGAATAATCGGATAAATGACGGCGGCATTCTGATCGATACCGTCGATTTTCACAGGCTTTGCCGTTAAACAAGCCACTCGAAAAAAGTTATCGAGTTCAGCTACCTGTAACGACTCAATCACTTGACGCGCATTTTCCAGGCGGCTGGAATCAGTCTCGGTTTCATCCGCGTTGAGCAGCAACTCCACTAACTCTCGATAGACAGGTTCCACACCCTCACGGAAAGAAAACTGTACCTCTGAGTTGATGGCAACGAGGTCACTCCGCAGAGACTGGAGGGTGTTGACAGCTTCCGTGTAAGCCGCAATGCTGGCTTTGTGGTAGTCCAGCGACTTTGATATCCCACCTTTTTCATCACCTTGGGCTTTGAGTAGTCGTCCCAGTTGCCACTGCAAGCGGTAGGTAATATCTGGCGCATTAATCGATTGAGCCAAAATCAAGGCTTGTTCGGTAAGATCTTGAGCCTCTGACCACTGCTGATTCTTTTCATACAATCCGCCAAGACTACCAAGGGCATACGCTTGTGCGTGTTGGTCTCCTAGTGTTGAGGCTTGCTGAACGGCTGTGGCTAAGATTTTGGCAATCTTCTGGCGATTGGGGATTAATTCCTGCTTCCCCACATCACCAGTACTCAATTTCATCAGGCTCTGGGCAAAGTTAATTTGAGCTAAGACAGCAATACGACTAAGGGGTAAGTCAGCTAGCTGTGCCTCAATCTGGGGTAACAAAGGCTCAGTGCGTGAAAAGGAACCGCTTTCAACCAAGAGACTCAACTGGTTGACTTGCGCTTGAATTCGAGTAGTTTGTGAGCTTGCGAGAGTAGCTGACCTTTGATAGAACGTCAGTGCAGCTTCTGTATCAGCTTGAGTACGAGCCGTATTGCCTAAACTCAGTAAAGCAGCGGCAATATCTGGCGACGAAGCTAATTTTTCCGCCACTTCTAGGCTTTGCTGCAAGACTTCGTTAGATTTATTGAACTCAGCCACTAACTTGAGGGTATTACCTAAGTGACGCAAAGCCGCTGCTTTAAGGGAAGAATCGGGCTGCCCTTGCAGGGTTTGATTGACTTGATCGAGAATCGAGAGCGAACGGCGGTAAAGTCCTTGCACCCGCAGAATCTGTGCCTGGTTGATTGCACAACGAATTACCCCGATTTCATCACCAACCTGTTTATAAGCATCTGCCGCCTGTTGTAAAGTAGTCAAAGCTTGCTGGGTCTGTCCCTGAGACATTTCCAAGCTTCCTTGAGTATTCAAAGCCTGAGCAAGGATACGGCGGCGCTCAATGGTGTCTGGCTCTGAGTGAAGTAGTTCTAAGCTCGTTGCGATCGCTTTTTTTGCTTCCGCCCAGTGTCCTAGCTGCTGATGCGCTAAAGCAAGATTGCTCGATACCATGGCTTGCTTTAGGCTGTCTCCTTGAGACTGATAAGCTTGATCTGCCTGTTGCCAAACCTGAGCCGCCGCAACAAATTGTCCTGCTTCATAATGTTCTCGTCCCTGTTGCACTAACTGGTTAGGTGCCACTATGGTTTGGGTAACCGGAACTTCGCTGGAGATATACGCAAAAACAGGTGGGCTAACAATCACTAACAATGCACTGAGACAAGCTAGCAAAAGATACACCAACCACCTACTACCGAAACCAACAAATTTTGGCAGGGGCTGATAACTACCCAATAGTAAACGCCGTTTGCTTGCCATCTTAGTGAGCGGTGCCAGTGAGGTTAGCTGTATTAGGAATATTTTGGCAGGAAGCCGAGACTTGCCAAGTCTGCTGAGACGTAGGCGTGACAGGAGTAGGAGCGGGAACTTGAACAGTAAGAGTCACCTTTCCATCTGCATCAATCATCCAGCCTTGAGCTTCAACAATTTGGTTAGCTGAGGATGCAGATGCATTTCCTAATACAGGAGACACTATCTCCCTTGCTTCCCCTACTTCTCCTACCTGCATAGGACTACCTAAATCTTCTAGCCAATTTTCCTCACCCAGAGATTCATTGGGATTGGGCGGTAAGCCTCCCCGCCCCGTCATTGTAAATTTATTTCCGGCTGAACTCCTGCCAACTTGACATTGATAGTCAATCATTCCAGTGGTGTCAATTATATCGGTGGGCAGGGATGTTAATCCTTGGCTGGGGTCAACCTCCGGTCTGCTAATCTCCACTACACCACTTAAGCCAAAGTCAGAACTGGCTGTGATGTCACTCAGGGAAGTCAAGCCTTCTCGGTAGTCAATCCCAAAAATCCCTTGGGTTGTAATGTTAATCTTCCCGCCTCTCCCCTGGTAAGCATTCGCGGTAATATCGCTATTTTCTTGAGGAACGGCAACGATAAATCCAGCATTGATTGTAATGTTGCCACCATCTCCACTCGTGCCATCAAAGCCAGCATTGGTCGATATTGCACTATTGTTTCGTAATAGCAATACATCCTGTATTTGCAGTGTAATATTTCCACCATTACCGGATGCTGTTCTTGCACTGAGCCTACCTTCGTTGTCTAAAAGAATCGATTGGGCTGTAAGCTGAAGGTTGCCCGCACTCCTTTCCTGTCCAACACTCGTTGTACTTAGGATAGCGCCGTTGGTTACCGACAGATAGTGCGCTGTGATGTTGATGTTACCGCCATTGCCTTCCAAAGAATTTACACGACTGGATGCCAAACTAGAGTTTCCATTTCTGCCTACGCCATCAAAGGAAACGGTATCTGTGGCAGTAAGGTTGATATTTCCCGCATCTCCCTTGCCCGAAGTCGTAGTACTTAGTTGAGCACCACTTGTTACATACAGGGAGCCTGTTGTGATGTTAAGGTTACCTCCATCACCCTCTGCATTCTTTTCAACACGACTAGCGATCGCACTTGGATATCCATGGCTGCCTAACCCGTCCAAGAAAATCGCCTCACTGGCAGTAATGTTTACAGTGCCAGCATCCCCATAACCAAAAGTACTAGCACTGAGTACAGCACCATTCGTCACATACAGAGAACCCGTTGTGATGTTGAGGTTGCCACCATTCCCATTGTCTTGTCCTCCAAAGTTCACTCGACTGGTTGCCCTGCTCGATAATCCATTGCTGCCGACACCATCAAAGGAAACTGTATCTGTGGCAGTAATATTCACATCGCCTGCATCTCCTTCTCCACGAGTACTGGCACTGAGTACAGCACCATTTGTCACATATAGAGAACCCGTTGTGATATTGAGGTTGCCGCCATTACCTTCTGCTCCATTTTTCACCAAGCTGAGTGCGCCACTAAACTCCTTAGAGCTAAGTGCACCATCAAAGGAGACAGTATCCGTTGCCGTAATGGTCACACTGCCTGCATCCCCAGCGCGATGAGTACTTGTACTCAGAAAAGCATTATCGAATAGGGAAAGCGACCTCGCTGTAACAACGATGTCGCCACCTTTGTGGAAACCAAAAGTCTCACTTTGAATCGAACTATGAGCAGCAGAAACTCTGCCATTACTGATGAGCGTGATATCGCCGCCACCACCCAACTTGCCGCCCGAAGAGTTGATGTTCCCTGTCGTGATATCACGATTAGCACTCAGAGTAATTTGTCCACCATTTCTGCCAGAAGAACCTGCTAAGGAAGTGAGAGAACCTGCACTTGTGTCAATTGCTCCATGGCGGCTTGTAAGACTGATTTGCCCACCATCTAAGAAGCTGGAATCAGACTGAATATTAGTTGTTGTGATGTCGTCGTTAGCGATAAGAGTGACAGCGCCACCACTACTAGCTGCTGCCGTAGATTGGGAGTTGACGTTGCCACTAAGGACAATTCCACCTCTTGAGTCAATGACAACATCGCCGCCATTCCCTAGAGAACTACTGCTATTTATCTGTGCAACCTGAATCGTTCCGGCAGGTAAAGCGGGATTGGGACTGTACTGATTGGTGAGCAAAACCAAGCCGTCTGCCGCACTAAGTGTGATGCTATCAATCGCGATTTCAGCACTGGTGGCTGTGTTCAGAATACTTAGATTACTAGGAGTAGGTAATCCCTGTAATCCAACAGTGCTATCAAATGCGGTAGTTCCCGCTCGAATATCAAGGGTAGGTCTTGCACCTCCATTGACCTCCAAAAGAGTACCCTCCGAGAGGGTAACTGTTTGATTGATGTAGTTCGTTACATCTGTACCTGTAATGGTGACGCTACCAATGTTGACTGAACCACCTGCTAAGACGTGGAGGGAAGCACCCGTATAACTGCTAAAGCTAACATCACCACTTGCTTGGATAACTGGATCGAAGGGACTCACTAAAGTTCCGAGACTGCCATCCAGCTTCTCTATACGAAAATCGCTACCGCTTGTGTAATGAGCATCGCCTCTAATGGGGTTGGCAGAACGTAACACTATATCTCCACCAGAGAAAAAGCCGCTTTCTGGATGATTCAAAGCCATGAGATTCACCTCTCGATTGCCCTGTATCATCAACCTTCTACCAGATGAAGCAATAAACGGATTTGTGGTGTTGTCTCGCACCTTCACGGTATCTAATGCTCGTAGGGTTAAGTTTCTCCCTGCATACAGCTCACCTTGTAAGTTGAGATTGTTCGCCGCTAAGGTTAGGTTCTGTCCAACAGATAACTTCCCAGAATTGCTAATTGTTCCTCCTTGATTCGACCCATACTGCAAGCCAATCGGAGCAGTGATTGTTAGCAGTGGTGGTACGTCTGGATTAGCTGTGCTGAACGCAAAGCCATCCTCAAAAACAAGGCTATTTGCTGTACTCGCTAAAAACGACCCAGCAATGTCGAGTTGGGCATTGAGTCCAAAGATGATGCCATTCGGGTTGATTAAAAACAAATTGGCTGAACCAGTCACTCCTAGGGTTCCCAGGAGGTTTGAGGCGTTTGAGCCACTTACCCGCGTCAGGATATTCTCGATTCCACTTGGGTTGGCAAAGTAAACTCGCTGTCCATCGCCAATGTTGAATTCTAAAAAACTGTGGAACAGGTTAGAGCCTCGAAGCGCCCCACCCTCGATTTTGTCAGCGTAATGGTCATCAATCATGACATTCGGACGAACAACAGACTGTTCAGCTCCCAATGTCACATCCGGTGTAATTTGCGCTACCGCTTGAGTATTTGTACTTGCGTGCAGCAAAGCTATCCCGAAGGGTATCGTTCCACTAATTCCCAAGGTAATAAGTTTAACAGCACACTTTCCTAGTGCTATCCCTGCCTGATAATTGGTAGGCTGTGCTAAGTTTTTTGCGATCGCTCTCTCAGGAGTTTTGCCAGATGAGATAGAAACTGTACCTCTCACCTTCACGCAGTTAAGGAACTGTTTCATATCCATCTTTAGGAAGATTTAAAAGAGTTTTATATAGAACTCAGTATAGTTACTAAGATAGAGGTTGCGTAGCTCAAAATATTACAACTGCTTTACTAATTTCCAGGACTTTGAAAAGTGGGGGGAAATAATTTTTGCGTTTATTTGATGATTAGTTTAAATTCCCCGGCTTTTTTGTCCTTAAACCAATCTTGTCAAAGTGATATTGGGATTCAACATCCTACTGTTGATTTCTCTAGCCATCAACAATGGAATCCTCAAAGAGGATGGAAAAATGCTTTGAATAATTTGCAGTTAATTATCCAACCCAAAGTAGGACAAAGCCGCTCCATCTCTCTAGTAGGATTAGCTCTACACGCACTGGAGGATATATATCGATGCGTTTTTTGGCATTGGCTTGTGACTATGACGGGACATTGGCTTGTGATGGTCAAGTAAACGAGGAAACCCTAGTAGCACTTGAGCGTCTGCTGGATTCTGGTCGAAAATTAATCCTAGTTACAGGGCGACAGTTGGATGACCTTCACAAAGTTTTCCCTCACCTCAACCTCTTCGAGTGGGTTGTGGCTGTGAATGGAGCCTTACTCTACCAACCTGCAACACGCAAGGAGAAGCCTTTAGGTGAGCCTCCACCCCAAGCGTTTGTTAAGGCGCTGCAAGAGCAAGGGGTTGATTCCCTTGGTGTAGGACGGGTGATTGTTGCTACTTGGCATCCTCATGAGAAAACGGTTTTAGCGGTGATTCGTAAGTTAGGACTGGAACATCAAGTAATTCTGAACAAGGATGCCGTGATGGTGCTTCCTCCAAGTGTTGACAAAGCTTCTGGTTTGAATGCTGCTCTCAGTGAGATGAGGTTATCGCCACACAAAACGGTTGGGATAGGAGATGCAGAGAATGACCAGGCTTTACTTGGTTTGTGTGGGTGTGGGGTTGCCGTTGCCAATGCCCTGCCCGTACTCAAAGAGCGTGCAGATTTTGTGACGAAAGGCGATCGCGGTGCTGGAGTTGTTGAACTTATTGACAAGTTGATTGCCTCTGATCTAGAAGAACTTGACTCTCTAAGGAAACAGCACTACATTTCATTAGGCAAGCTTGAAAATGGCGAATGATGGGGCTGTAACCTAAGTTTTCACAGATCAATCCTAAAAAGCCGACAGCTAAAAGCTTTCATGATGTTGGTGGGTTATCGCGCTTGACTAAATCAGACGGTGGCCGATCGCTACTCCACGCCCACCAGACATTACCACACTGACATTGATAAAACTCTTGCCACTTCTTGCGATACTCTTCTGTCATTACAGGCGATCGGCGATTAATCCAAACTCCTTGGGACTCTATCGAAGAAGAGCGGCAGTTGGGGCAGCAAAACTCTAATGCATGAGTCGCTGATTTTGTCCAGTCAGGCGGGATTGCGCTAAATGCGTCCATTCTGAATAGTTATCCTTTGAGTTACTTGCTAATAAATGCTGCTAGTAGCTGGCTACCGACTCTCGTACTTGAGTGTTTAACGTTATGTAAACCAATAGTTGAGATTCTTAACACTCCTCTGTGCTTATTTTAGGCTTCCTCTCATGCCGAAGACCGCCCTGATCGGCTATTGTTTTGGATGAATCACGCCATCCTTCTCAAGACAGGAAGAAGCTGAGAGTGATGAGTATTCATCAAGTATTCGAGGTGAGATGTCTCCCGCCTCATCAAGAGGACTAAGCCCATGTCGTTTCTCAACCTCATTTCCTTTTTTGGTATCTTTGGACTGTGTGCGATCGCGTGGCTATTTTCAGAACACAAGCGAGTCATCCCTTGGCGAGTAATTATCTTCGGCATTGGCTTGCAGTTAATTCTGGGATTTTTGGTATTTCAGTTTCCAGTTACTCGGTTCATCTTGGATGCCTTTAGCCGTCTACTCGATGCTGTTTTTGTTGCCGCTGATTTTGGAGCGCGCTTTGTCTTTGGCCCAGCTTTGATTCCTAGAGTTGGTGAAGCCCCCACACCAGGTATCGGCACGATTTTTGCTTTCCGAGTTTTGCCTCCAGTCATTTTCTTCTCTGGACTGATGGCGTTACTCTACAACATCGGTGTGATTCAACCTGTAATTAATTTCTTTGCCAAAGTGTTTTACGCCACAATGCGCTTAAGTGGTGCTGAGGCATTAAGTGGATCGGCAAATATTTTTGTAGGAATTGAGGCGGCAATTGTTGTTAAGCCATTCTTGGCAAAAATGACCCGCAGTGAACTGTGTGCCATTCTCTCTTGTTGTTTTGGAACGGCAGCCTCCTCAACTCTGATTATCTATGTTAAAGCCCTGGAAAATGTTTTTCCCAATATTCTTGTGCATTTAGTCTCGGCATCGATTATTGCAATTCCAGCTTGTTTTGTTTTATCGAAAATTTTAGTTCCAGAGACAGAAGTTCCCCTAACAGCAGGCGGGATTCCTGAAGAAGAGAAAATTCAAGACAAGAAGGATGAAGAGGTTGTAGAGTCTGATTTTCAGGATGCCCCGACCGAAACTGTGGCTGGAGAACCCATAGAGCGTGTTAGCCCAGTCGATGCAGCAATTGTGGGTGCATTAGATGGAGTGAAAATGGCAGTTGCGATCGCGGCTGTGTTGATTTTAATCCTGGGCTTGGTTTCCTTAATCAATCAACTCTTCGGTGGGTTAGCCAGCTTACAAAACTCAGACATCTTCGTGTTCCAGCTTATTGGTAAATTCTTTAGCGTCGTCACCTTACAGAATATATTGGGAGCTTTGTTTTTACCGCTTACTGCTCTAACAGGAGTTTCTTTGGAGTGGAACGAACTCTGGCGTTCTTCTGTAATTATTGGACGCCGATTATTCGAGACAGCAATTCCCCCCTATCAAACATTAGGACAGGACGCGGCACAAGGGCTTTTAAGCGATCGCGCAGTTTTGATTATCAGTTATGCTCTTTCTGGCTTTGCTCACATAGCTTCAGTAGGCATCTTTGTGGGTGGCACGATTGCTCTGATTCCTTCTCGGCGTAAAGATATCTCTGAACTTGGTTGGAAAGCTTTATTTGTTGGCACCTTAGCAACGATGATGATTGCTTGTATTGCTGGCGTTTATGACACTGGTGATCCCAGTATCTTAGGGGAAAAGACAGCACCTACCGCTCCAATTACTGCCCCAACTCCTACAACATCTCCGACAGTACCCGTTGTAACGCCCTCTCCTACCCTTACCCCAATTGCTCCTGTAGTACCGCTACCCATCCCGGTAACTCCCCAACCTTCACCTCAAACGACAGTTTCGCCCATCCCCACAACGCCCAGCCCAACGGCTTCACCCCTCCAATCAACTCCTCGTCCGACACCTCCAACCACACCTCGTCCAACGCCTCAAGCAACAGCCTCACCAACACCAACAACTTTCAATCCCACACCTCAAGCAACGACTTCACCGACTCCAACAACTCCCCGTCCAACGCCTCAAGCAACAGCCTCACCAACACCAACAACTCCCAATCCCACACCTCAAGCAACGACTTCACCGACTCCAGCCACACCTCGCCCCACGCCCCAAACTACAGCTACCCCGTCTCCCAGTCCACAATAATTTAGTTGTGAGTTGTGAGTTGTGAATGGGATAGTTAGATTACAAGGCATAAAGGTTGAAACCTTTTCCACTCGTTATGCTGACGATCTAGTCTTTTCTAATCCCTAGTCTGATGAATCCAGAGCCTGAAATTCGCCGCTTAATTGAGCTAATGCCTGCTTCTGGGCGGATGCTGACGAAAATTGTTAGCAAACCGCAACAGACAGCGGTCATTGAAAGCCCGTTTCCCCCGCCTTGGTCTCAAGAGCGACCAATCTTTATTAACTTTGATTTATGGCGACGCTTGCCGAAGCCCCAACGGGATTTGCTGTTGTTACGGACAGTGAGTTGGTTGGTTGGCATCAAGTGGTTTAAGCCAGACTTGTACCAAGGCGTTGTCTTGGCGGGGATGCTAGGAGGGATCGTAGAACTCGTGCAGGGTGACGCTGTGGGCGTTGTGGTGGCAACGGGATTGGGGGCACTTGCTGCTACCCAAATCTTACGCAGCACCCGCAGTACTGAGTCCCAACTGGATGCCGATGCAGGGGCGATTAAAGTTGCGACTCGACGCGGCTATACAGAGACAGAAGCGGCGAAGCATCTGTTGGCTGGGATTGAATCCGTTTCCCAGGTTGAAGGGCGTTCTGGTCTAAATTTTACAGAGTTGATTCGTAGTCAAAACTTACGTGCGATCGCAGGGCTCTCACCCGTAGGTGTCCCAGGTACTATTAAGCAAGAATAGAAAGCTAAAATTGCCTTTGGAGGAACGGATTTAGAAGATTATAAAGATTATGCGAAAACAATTTGTGTTTGTTGGAAGTAGCTTGTCTATAAAAAATTAGTGTGAAAATTCTTCATGCTATCTTCATGCTTATTTTCTACAACTTCATTAATAACTGATAGTTTATGTTTATCTAAGGTATTACCCTGTTATTAACGCTTTGGGTAAAACGGTTATGAAAAAAGCATTATGGATTTTTCTGTTAATAGTAATAGGCTTTACTCTAGCATTAGGGCTAAGTAACTTTCGTTCTAGTGAAAATCCATCCTCTAATGTTCCGAATTTAGTTCCCAGCGTGACTGCTACTTCAAAAGACGGTCGTCCTACAAATGTGTCATTGGGGAGCGGACTTAATGGTCTAGCTGACTGGTCGAGTCAGACACCTTTTCTCAATCTCTTCAAGCAAGCAAGAGACTGGATTCCTCAGTGTGGAGACGGTTCACCTGCGGGTTGTCCTGGTTTTGATACTAAAGAAAACAACCGCCTAAATTTGGATGCCAACGGATATCCTAAGTCTTTACCTGCCACAAATGACAACAGCGTTAAGTACAGACGGGTAGAAACTGTACTCTTTGCCGATGGAAATCCAGAGAGTGTCGGCAGATATATCGTTATGTATGACGGCGAAGGAACTCTCACCTATTCTGGAGCAAAGAAGGATGAAGCCGTCTCCAAGCCAGGTACGGAAGTAATCGACATCTCAAAGGAAGCTGGTTATGTTTTTCTTGGTATCAGTGCGACCAATCCTAATAATCATGTCCGAAACATACGAGTAATCAGAGAGTCGCAACTAGATACATATAAAGCTGGCGAGATATTCAATCCTGTTTGGTTGGAGAAAATAAAAGCTTTCAAAACTGTCCGATTTATGGATTGGATGGAAACTAATAATTCGGCTCAAAAAGAATGGTCTGATCGTCCTAAACCTGAAGATTATTCTTGGGCTTTAGAGGGAGCGCCTATAGAAATCATGGTCGCTTTAGCCAATAAGCTTAAAGCCAATCCCTGGTTTAATATCCCTCATCAGGCTACCGACGAATACATCACCAACTTTGCCAAGATAGTCAAAGAGAAATTAGATCCAAGTCTGACCGCTTATGTAGAGCATTCCAACGAAGTGTGGAACTGGCAATTTGGACAAGCTCAATATGCCAACCAGCAGGGTCGAGCCAGATGGGGAGATCATGGTGATGCTTTTATGCAGTGGAATGGCATGAAAGCTGCTCAAATTTGTGATATTTGGAAAAAGGATGTTTTTGGCGACGCTCAAAAACACAGAGTCAATTGTGTAATATCTACCCAAACGCCTTACAAAGGTTTAGAAGAGGGTCTTTTGAATTGTCCTCTCTGGGTAGCCGAAGGAAATGCACCTTGTTACCAACATGGTATTGACTCTTACGCCATTACAGGTTATTGGAGTGGAGACTTAGGAAATCCGGAAAATATAGCCACCGTCAAGTCCTGGCTTAAGGATGCGGATGGTGGTTTTGGAAAAGCATTTGAGCAAATAAAAACAGGTAACTTGCTCAAAGTTGGTGAAGATAGTCTACCCGACACAAAAGCGAACTATCAGTACCAGCTCAAAGTCGCACAAGAAAAAGGTTTATCTTTGGTAGCTTACGAAGGTGGTCAAAGTATTGCAGGAAGTGGCGGTGTAGAAAATGATGAGCAATTGACTCAATTTTTTATTGAACTCAATAGACGCCCAGAGATGTATGAGATATATACTCAAATGCTAAATGACTGGAAAGACTCAGGAGGCACTCTATTTAATCACTTTGTAGATGTAGGGACACCTAGTAAATGGGGAAGCTGGGGCGCATTGGAGTATGTCACGCAAAATGGTTCGCCTAAATACAATGCGTTAATTGACTTTATTAAGAGTAATCCCCAGTAAACCAATAGCTGTAAATGGGTAGACAGAAATCAACTTAAGTTCGTTATTGGTGATTTGGTGCTTAGTGAACAATCATTTCACGAATCGCTTGTGCTGTGGCGGGTGCAAGGAGAACACCGTTACGATAATGACCTGTTGCCAAGAGGACGTTGCTGTAACCAGGAAGTTGACCGATTACAGGGGCAGCACGTCCTTCTGGACGAGGACGTTTGCCTGACCAAGTGCGAAGAATCGTCGCTTGGGCTAAATCTGGGCAAAAGGCTACGGCTTCCTGCTTTACCTTCTCCAGTAATACCGATTCTGCTACTACATCACCAGCCTCATCAGCAAACTCAACCGTTGCGCCTACCCAATACTCCCCGTTACCGACTGGCACAATATGAACATCATCACCAGTAATCACTGGCTGGAAGTCTGGATTGCCTAAAGGACGCTCTAGGCGTAGGTGCAAGGCTTGCCCTAAAACAGGTTTAATATCAACAGGTTGCTTGAGTGCTGCGGTTAGAGGTGTTGACCCTAAGCCTGCTGCTACTACTAGCCAGTCAACATCCAATGGCACATCAGCGTGAATCTGGGAACAACGATGCATCTCAGAGCTATCCGTGGTTACCGATGTGACATCTTTAACCGTCACACCAAATTTGAAAGTGACACCATTGTGTTCGGCAGCTGCCACGAGAGCTTTTGTAAGGGCAGATGGGTCAACTTGCCGATCTTGTGGAGAATAAATCGCGCCCAGAATCCTTTCGTTTCGCAGTTGCGGACAGTTGGACTGGACTTGAGGGGGATTCCAGATTTCCAACTGCCAGCCTTGCGACTGGCGAGTTTTAAGAAGTTGTTCCCATGAGACAAAGTCTTCCTCAGCAAAACAGAGCATGAGGATGCCCTGTTGATTGAAAGGAATCTGATATCCAGTAAGGGCAACTAATTCGGGTATGAGTGTCTCATAGCGTTGCAGACTCATTTGTCGCAGTTGCCATGCCCTGCCCTTGACTTTTTTACTTATGGCACCCATGAGAACACCTAAAGCAGCCCCGGTTGCGGCTTGTGCTGGGGGTTGCTGATCGAGGACGGTAATTTTTAACCCATTCACTCGACTGAGTTCATAAGCGATCGCTGCCCCAACAATGCCGCAGCCAATGACTACAACATGACTCATTTAGCGACTCACCGCTGAACCCCTTTGTTTAGGAAGCAGTTGCAAAATATCATCAAAGTCTTTCATCGCCGCTTGGTAGTTTTGGACAGCTACCTGATAGTTGCCTTTTGTCGCAGCTACGTCAATGTTCTGTAGACTGCTGAACAAGTCTGTTGCTGACGAACTCACCGCCTTTTGGTCTTGGGGAAGAAGTTCGCGAGTCAGATAGCTTACATTCCGCCGCAGTTCTCCCATTGGCCCATGGATATACGTGCCAACATCTGTCCAATTCTGATTTTGAATTTTATCTGCAAGAACTGGCATCTTATCCCGCAGAGCCTCAACAGTAGAAGCCAATTTCTGAATCTGGACGATCTGCTCAGCAGAATAGGAAGGTGGCGCTTTTACAGTCGGGCTACCACAGCTAACCAAAACTGTTGCTACCATTGCCAGAATCAGAGCCAAAATAGACCGATAACTTCTCATAACCATTTGTTTCGTAGCTAACTAACCAACTCAGAAGAATTACTGAGTTTTGTAGGAAATATATCTCAAAATCGCCCCTAACGTTTATTCCCAGCGTGGGATTTGCGCTAGCTACGGACTGTTTGGTTCACTGCCACTAACGTTAAACCTTGCCACGTAATGCCTCTAATTCTTCCCGTAGAGACAAAGGTTGATATCCTAAAGCAAAGGCTTTTGAACTATCTAAAGAAACATCAGCTGATCTTGGTGCTGCCATTGGAACATCTTTTTGTCGGCAACTTTTCAGCTTTTCTTGGGGAAGTTCTAGGACATCTGCCATTAAGCGACCAAACTCATAGCGCGAAATCCGCTCTTTCCCGCCTAAGTGGAGTACTCCCTCAACACGTCTCAAGGCGAGTAAGAGTCCACTAGCTGCTGTTTTGCCACTGGTAGGCGTTCTAAATTCATCGGTGAATAAATTTAGCTCTTGTCCCTCTCTGAGCGTTTTGATAAACGGTTGAATAAAGCTAGTAGCGCCTTCTGCGATGCCAAACATTAAAGGCATCCGGCAAACGGCGACTCTGGGATAACGCTCTAACATCCCTTGCTCTGCCATCACTTTTTGTTCACCATATTGGTTTACAGGACATACCGTATCGGTTTCCCGGTAGGGAGGATTAAGCCCATCAAAAACTAGGTCAGTTGAAGTAAAAGCGCAAGGAATGGCAGAATCAGCACATAATCCGGCTAGATCGCAAGATGCCGTGACATTGATTTGGTAGGATTCATCAGGGTGAGTTTGACAAAAATTCGGGCTAGACTGAGCAGCAGTATGGATGACGGCAGTTGGTTCAATCTCACTGAATAGGCGTTTGATTTCCTGAAAATTCCTTATGTCAGCTTTTACAAGGGTTACTCCTGAAATCTCAACGCTTTTGGAAAAGTAAGTTCCATAAACCTCCCATCCTTGTTTGGCTAGCTGGCAAAGGTTCCATCCTAAAAAACCGCTAGCGCCTGTAACTAAAAGTTTTTTCATCTGCATTGCAATAGCTAAGCTGAGTTCTAATGCCATTTACCCTACTATCAAAATCCCTCAAAACCATCACTGTTGTTCTCCTTATCCTTAGTTTGTTTGGATGTGAGGCAATATCGAAGCTATTTGGAGAAACGACCCACTCAGTTAAAAAAGTCAGTGACGGCGACACGATGAAAGTGATAGATGCCAATGGTACTGAGATAGATGTGCGCTTTGCTTGTGTGGATGCCCCAGAAGTGCCTCACTCCAATAAGGAGAAAAAAAGCAGAAAAGCTGTAGACAAAAGCCAATTTAAATGGGGAGTACAAGCGCAACAACGAGTGCAAGAGTTAGTAAAACAAGGAGGCGATCGCGTTCAATTAACCACCACAGATATAGATCAGTATGGGCGCAGCGTCAGTGAAGTCCGCTTACCGGATGGCACGTTTATTCAACAAGTGTTAGTTCAAGAAGGACTGGCACAAGTTTACCGACAATACCTGAAAGATTGTCCCAGTGCTGAGATTGTGGAGGCAGCAGAGGCAGATGCCAAGAAGCGCCGTGTGGGACTTTGGCGAGATGATAAGTATGTTTCAGCTTGGGAATGGCGGAGTCTGAAGAAGTAGAGATGGGAAGTTGAGGGAATCGGGTGACTATCAGATACCAACGATTCAGATATCCGGCTTTTAAAGAAGTTGGCTATCTCGACTTCACGAATCATTAAGAACTATAGCGGTTCTTAATCCTCATCTTCATATTGCACTTGTTGTCCAGCAAGCTGCCACAACGCAGGGACAAGTGCGCCTCCAATTAACCCAATACCAACACTAAAAGCTAGTACAATACCGACTGGCAACTGAATCGACTCAAAAGCGAGGAACTTTACTGTTATTGGCGTAAAGTTTTGGATGGCTAAAATTGCGATCGCTCCGATCCAGCCAGCTAAGATTAGGGAGGTGAGCAAGTTGGCAATAGTTTTCATAGTTGTTAGTTGTTAGTTATTAGTTGTTGGAAAATCAACTAATAACTAACAGTGCGGTTAAACTCCAACAGGCTGCATCTTGTTAATCATCTGCTCCATTGTTTCAGCAATTGTGTTTTGCTTTTCTACGGAGCTAGTTTCCATGTAGACGCGCATCAGAGGCTCGGTTCCTGATGGACGCAAAAGCACCCAGCCTCCATCTTCTAAGTAGAGTTTGATGCCGTCTTTGCGACCAATTTCTTTAACCTTAATCCCAGCAATATCGGCGGGTGGATTGTTGGTGAAGGATTCTAGAACAGCGGCTTTGTGGGCATCCTCCAAGTGTAAATCAAGACGCTTGTTGTACAGAGGACCATTGGCTTCTTTTGTCACTTCTTCCACAAGCTGACTCAAGGGTTTTCCTTCGTATGCGATCACTTCAGCAACCAGCATATCTGCCAAAATCCCATCTTTTTCTGGGATATGTCCAATAATGCTCAAGCCGCCAGATTCTTCTCCCCCAATGAGTACATCCGTTTCGCGCATTTTCTCACCGATGTACTTAAAGCCTACGGCTGTCTCGTAGATGTCTAAGCCATACTTGAGTGCAAAGTTGTCCAACAAATGGGTTGTGGCAACAGTACGAACAATTGCGCCTGTCTTGCCCTTATTTTTAATCAAGTGACGCGCTAGCAATAGCAGCACCGTGTTGGGGGTGAGGACGTTTCCTTGTTCATCAACAATCCCAAAGCGATCGCTATCGCCATCAGTCGCTAAACCTAAATCCGCCTTATCTTGTTTAACCGCCTCTACCAGCTCTACTAGCTGTTCTCCTTTCGGTTCTGGCATTCCCCCACCAAACAAGACATCACGACTGGTGTGGAAGGCTTCTGTCTCACAGCCACAGTGTTCTAGAACCGTATCTAGGTAACCGCGAGAGGTTGAGTAGAGGGCATCATACTTCACCTTCAGTTGGGCGCTACGAATCCGCTCAACATCCAGCAAGGTGTAGATAAACTGCAAATAGGCGGGTTTTGGGTCAAAGGTAGAAATTTTATTCCCGTTCTTCCCGGTTGGCAATGCCTCATCCGCCCCTTCAAGATTGGCAACAATCGTATCTGTAATCTCCGGTGTCGCTGGACCTGCATAATCAGGGATGTACTTAATACCGCAGTATGGTGCAGGGTTGTGACTAGCGGTAAACATCAACGCCCCAGCTGAGTTGAGTAGACGCGCATTATAAGCAATGACTGGCGTTGGGCAATCCCGTTCAACAATTTTCACTGTCCAACCCAAGTCTGCCAGCACTTCAGCCGCAGTACGAGCGAACTGATCGGCAAGAAATCGGGTATCGTAAGCAACCAAAACGGGTCGGTCTTTGGAATAGGCTGATTCTAGATAACTGGCGATCGCTCTTGTTACCTTACACACATTTGTAAAGGTAAAATCATCGGCGATAATCCCCCGCCATCCATCAGTGCCAAACTTAATCTTTTTCGCGCTACTTGCTGGACTCATTTGGGCTACTATCTCTCAATTCACCTCAATATTAATCGAAGCGCTTCTGATTGGCAGGGAGTTGGGGTTCCCCACCTTCCCCATCTTCTCCACCCGCCTATCCCCACCACTAAGGGCATTTATTAGGAACCTACCCTTGAAAGAGGTGCCATTTGCTTGCTCAAATGGTACATTAGCTTGCAACAGGATTTAATGAGCGATAAGCCTAAAGGCGTGCTAGGCTAACGCTTTGCTCTAGCACCTTGCTTTGAGCAAACGCTAAATTTAGTAACGCTGCCCATCGCCCTCTGCCACTGGGAGTACCATATTATCGGAGCTGTAAGCCATCGTGATCCAGACTGAAACCCCAACTCTACATACGGTTCAAGCTGAAGTTTCTCGTCTGCGAGAGGAGTTGCAACTGAGAGATCAGCTTGTACAGCAGCTATCTCAAGAGCTATTCCGCCTTGTCAAAGGCAATGCTAACTTCATGCCTCAACCAGAGGTTTCTGAGCGTCATCAAGCGCAGATGCGAGTCTTACGAGAACAGCTGCAAGATGTTGAACAACAGGTGACGTTCTACCAAGAGCAGATTTCGGGCCGTGATGGAGAAATTTATCAGCTACGGCAATCGGTTCAGGAATTAACTGACCGTTCGCGTATGCTAGAGCAGGTTGTACAGGAACTGCCGCATATCTATCGCCAAAAGTTTGCTGAGCGCATGGCACCTGTGAGAGAAAAGGTGGCGATGCTACAACGGGAAAATCGTCAGCTTCACGCGGAACTACAAAGCGTCAGCTACCGCTTAGCCGTAAGAAGCCGTAACGTCACACGGATTGATTTGCCTAGCTTCTCTCGTCCTCGCGGTGGCCCAATTCCAACCTTTGGCAATGTCTAGGGTTGTCATTGTTGTAGACGATTACACCTGTGGGGATGACGAGATTGTAGAAGCATCTCAAAGAGCCGTTGGGGAACAGATAGTGTCTGCTCTTAAGGATGCGATCGCTCTATATTCTCCCGCGCTGGCAACAGTGGATGTGGTAGAAACTTCTCAGCTTAAAAAAGCTTTAGCAAATCTCAGTCAAGATGAGGTGATAGATAAGGACATCATTTGGTGTCCTTTAACGCTCAATGTACCAAACACTCTTGAGTTTATCGGTCAAAACATCTTTCAGGCTTGCAAGCAGGAGAGAGAGTTACGCCAATGGGTGGAGCAAAAATTAGGCTATACAACGGGTGAAAGTCAGCCATTCGGTACTTTCATTTTGCCCGTGGTTTGTACGGCGAAAGGACTACTGTATGCAGAAGTGATTGGTCAGGGAGAAAGGCTAAATGAGTATTATCAACCTGTAGATTTGCCTGACAAACAACGTCAACCGCTTTATCATTTGGCTTATGAACTGCTGCAATTTTTATTAGCACCACCAGCAGTTTATCTATTAGAGTTCGGATACAACGAACAAGATATCGTATTTGATAAGCTCTTACCTTTTCCCGCAGCACCTGTGATCGCAAGTTTAGGTGTACAGAAACCTGATTTGTTCACCTGCCACTGGCACTGCTTAACGCATCAACCGATCATAGACTTGACAATTATTCCAAAGGCTTTTTCTTAGAATTTGTATCCGGGTTGTGAATACAGCCCTTTTTAACGTTCATCCCTGGCGCAGGTGATCGCTTAATCTTACGCAATCCCTCTGCCTTTTCTTGTTCAAGCGTTCCTAAAAATCTTCTAAGAAAATTACCGTTGCTATATAAGTGGAGTAGAAATCCACTCAAACGCAATGGACATCATTCAGATTCTCAAAGAAGACTATCAACGCTTCCCGGTTAACCAAACCTACAGCATCTACGCCAAAGATGTTTTCTTTAAAGACCCGCTTAACCAGTTCCGTGGTGTTGATCGCTATAAGCAGATGATCAACTTTATAAATAACTGGTTTCGTGCTCCCAAGATGGATCTGCATGAGATTCAGCAAATAGAAGACCTCATCAAGACTCGTTGGACACTTAGCTGGACTACCCCTTTACCTTGGCAGCCTCGAATTGCCATTTCAGGCTGGAGTGAGTTGAAGCTCAATGCCGAGGAGCTAATTATCTCTCATATTGACTACTGGGATTGCGATCGCCTAGATGTCCTGAAGCAGCACTTTTTCTTTAAAAAAGGTTAAATAGATAATAAATAATATAAAACCTTTTGAGGCAGACGCAAGCAACTGTGTCTTAATTAACTCCCATGCGTGTAATTCTCATGACCGGCAAAGGTGGAGTCGGCAAGACCTCCGTTGCTGCTGCTACAGGTCTCCGTTGTGCTGAACTGGGCTATCGAACACTTGTCCTAAGTACTGACCCTGCTCACTCTTTAGCCGATAGTTTCGACATCGAACTCAGCCACGAACCCCGATTAATCCGCTCCAACCTCTGGGGAGCCGAACTTGATGCTCTCATGGAACTAGAAGGGAACTGGGGGGCTGTCAAGCGCTACATTACCCAAGTTTTGCAAGCACGGGGATTGGATGCTGTTCAGGCAGAAGAATTAGCAATTCTTCCAGGGATGGATGAAATCTTCGGTCTGGTAAGAATGAAACGGCACTACGACGAAAAAGAGTATGACGTTTTGATCATTGACTCGGCTCCCACAGGCACAGCATTGCGATTACTCAGCTTACCAGAAGTCAGTGGTTGGTATATGCGCCGCTTTTACAAACCACTACAGAAAATGTCGGTAGCGCTTAGACCGCTAGTTGAACCTCTATTCAAGCCAATTGCTGGCTTTTCCTTGCCGGATAAAGAGGTAATGGATGCTCCTTACGAATTTTATGAGCAGATTGAAGCGCTGGAAAAAGTCTTAACTGACAATACACAGACCTCTGTGCGTCTAGTCACCAATCCTGAGAAAATGGTGATCAAAGAATCTTTACGCGCTCATGCTTACTTAAGCCTGTACAACGTCGCTACAGATTTAGTAGTCGCTAATCGGATTATTCCTGACCAAGTCACTGACCCCTTCTTTCAGCGCTGGAAGGAAAATCAGCAGCAGTATCGGCAAGAAATTCACGAAAATTTCCATCCTCTGCCAGTCAAAGAAGTTCCTCTTTTCTCTGAAGAGATGTGTGGTCTAGAAGCTCTAGAGCGACTCAAAGAAACACTATACGCTTCAGAAGACCCGACCCAGGTCTACTATAAGGAAAACACAATTAGAGTTGTACAAGACCAGAATCAGTACAGCTTGGAACTCTATCTTCCAGGCATACCGAAAGACCACATCCAGCTAAATAAAACGGGTGATGAACTAAATGTTCGGATTGGGAATCATCGACGCAACTTAGTACTCCCGCAAGCCTTAGCCGCTCTGCAACCTACAGGAGCCAAGATGGAGGAAGACTACCTCAAGATTCGGTTTGCTGATGCAGTTAGTAGATAATCAACCCTATTTGCCCATCCTTATTAAGTAACTAAAACCGACTTATATTCTAGAGGCTCTCTTTGGCATATAAGTCGGTTAATTTTTTTCAATCACAGCAATAGAGATTGAGTAGGAGCCATCATGCCCTAATTTGGACTGGCATGATTAAATAGGTCATTTTTAGTCCACCTAGTGGTGTCAGAATTACAGGACTATTCGCTGCATTCATCTGCATCTGAATGTGAGAGGTAGAAAGCGCCTTCAATCCATCAATTAAATACTTGACATTAAACGCAATTTCTATGCTCTCACCAGATACCTCTACTGGCATTGATTCTTGACCACTACCAACATCTTGAGCTTCCACAGATATAGAAAGCTGTTGGTTAACGCTGTCAATACTAAACTTGACAATATTATTCTTCTGGTCAGCTAGTACAGCAATTCGTTCTACCGCACTCAGCAGTTGACGCCGTTCAATTGTAATCTGGCGCTGGAACTGGCGCGGAATGAGTTGACGGTAGGCTGGGTACTGCCCTTCGAGAGTGCGGCTAGTTAAGCGATGGTCTCCCGCCTGGAAAACAATCTGACCCTGCTCAACGTGAAGCGCAACCCCCTCAGTCGATTGACGCATCCCCAACATTCGTTCTAGCTCTCGTAACGCTCTTGCTGGTAACGTAAACTCTAACTCAGAGCTATCAGATACTCCTGATGTTGCTACTGCTGGCTTTTCTGATGTCTCCACAGTATCGTCATCCACAGGACTTTGATTCACAGTTTGTACAACTGCCAATCGATGACCATCCGTAGCAGCAAATTCTAGACTATCTTGCTGCATGATCAAGTGAACTCCTGTGAGTACCTGCTTGGTTTCATCAGAACTGGTAGCAAATAATGAACCCCTTAAGCCCTCTATCAGGGCTTCTACTGGAAGATTAACAGCAACGCCTGCCTCAACATTAGGAAGTTCTGGAAACTCTCCTGCACCCATTCCTCGCATTTGATAGCGTCCTGAAACAGAAGTCAATGTCACAATCATGCTATCGCTGTCCACTTCGCCATTGGAAGCTGCTGCACTAAAGTTTGTCGCTTCTCCTGCTTTTTCCTCTAGAGTAATTTCTCCCTCTGGTAGACGCGAGACAATATCGTTCAAAAGCTTAGCAGGTATAGTGATTTCACCATCTGCCTCTACCCGGGCAGCAAAGCTTGTTTGAATGCCAAGGCTGAGATCAAAAGCGGTCAAACGTACCCGTTGAGTTTTTGTGTCTGCTGCTAATAAGACATTACCCAACACAGGATGAGTAGGACGAGAGGGAACTGCACGACTTACTAATGAGAGATTAGTATTGAGGTCACTTTGGGTACAAATCAGTTTCATAGAAGTTTTAATATCTAACTTGTTGTTGCTCAACTAGCACGACTGCATAGCAGAGCTTTATCAGGATAGTGCTGCGATTGGTTCTGGTCAATGCTCAGTTCTTTCTCCGGCTTGACCCAGTCTTTACTCAACTGTGTTTCGAGAAAGTAGGCAATTACTGAAACTTTGTTACTTGCCTTCTCTATCAAACGCAAAAAATACTCATGGATGTTTAGGCTGTGGAAAATGTGGAAAAAGTGTGTTCATGCCTTGATAGTTAATAGTTTAAGAACTAAAAAGTTGTGGAAAAGCTGTGGAAAAATTAAACATTTTTTATCAAGTATTTATACTTAGCAAACCTCATGGTCACATTGATAAGGCTTTATACAGCTTTTTTCTAAGGATTCTGTAAGCAACAGTCTGTTTAATTAGCCTTGTGCTTTTTAGTAACAAGCTTCGGTTTAGTAGTATAACGGCTTCAGGAAAGTAGTGTTTAGCAAAGCCCTGAAGCTTTCAGCCTTGGCTTTGGGTTCTGCTAGTTAGGTTAATGCGATCGCTTAGTTGACGCAGTGTTTGAGCCAATGTGGCATCACTTTCCCGTAACTGTGCAATTTTGTCGCAACTGTACATTACAGTAGTGTGGTCTTTTCCGCCAAATTCCTCACCAATTCGCGGTAAGCTCAAGTCCGTGTGTTGCCGCATCAAATACATCCCAATTTGCCTAGCCCAACTAATTTCTCGGCGCCGAGAGTTACCCTTCAAGTCTTCAGCAGAAATATTGAAGGCATCTGATACAGTCATCAATATTGTTTCCGGAGAAGCCTGCACCCTCTGTGCTGGTGGATTTAAAATCGGTGCAATGTTCTCAACGTTCATCGGTAATCCGGAAATTGAGATATAAGCTACAGCTCGAATCAGTGCCCCCTCTAGTTCTCGAATATTTGAGGTGTAGTTAGTCGCAATGTATTCAATTACTGAGCGTGGCAGACGCATATTTTCGTATTCCGCCTTCTTTTGTAAAATTGCCATGCGTGTCTCCAAATCTGGCGGCTGAATATCAGCAATCAAACCCATAGAAAAGCGAGACGAAAGGCGATCTTGCAAGCGATTAATCTGGTTAGGAGGACGATCTGAGGCTAAGACAACTTGCTTACCCGCTTCATGCAAGGTATTGAACGTATGAAAAAACTCCTCTTGGGTGTACTCCTTACCCTCAATGAACTGAATATCGTCTACCAACAGCACATCAGCGGCTCGATAATGCTCCCGAAAACTTTGCATACTATCTTTACGAATTGCTGCAATTAGGTCATTAGTGAACTGCTCTGTAGAAACGTAAAAGATTTTAGAATCAGGGCAATGCTCCAAACGGTAATGACCAATTGCTTGCATCAAGTGAGTTTTGCCTAAACCAACACCACCGCAGAGAAACAAAGGATTAAACTCACGTCCTGGAGATTCCGCTACCGCCAGAGAGGCAGCATGAGCCATCCGATTATTTGAACCGACGACAAAGCGGGAGAAAATGTACTTATGATTTAATTCCGGTAGTTTAGGCTGGTGGTTTGATGTACTCTCTGAAACGTTTGGAGTGATTGGAAATGACCAAGAAAGATCTGAATCGGCTGTAGTCGCGTTATCATCCCCCACTGTAACTGTAAGGTGAATTTCCACCGACTGACCCAAAATATCTTGGACGACATCTGCGATCGCTTTGATGTAGTACTTTTGTAACCAATTTCTAGCAAAAGGATTGGGAGTACGAATCACTAAGCAGTTATTTTCTAGCTGCTCAGCGGTTGCTGTCTTAATCCAGGTTTCAAATGTTGGTCGGCTTAGCTGTAACTGTAGACGCTCCAGTACCTGGCTCCAAAGCTGATCTGGGGAAGTTTCCACGGGCTTTTCTCCACCGTAATCTGAACATTGTCTCCGAGGCGAGAGGCGTGCTGTTTAGGGCAGTTGCTCCTCAAGCTTTACAGTATGGGCATCTTGATCGTGCGACTATCTGCCTGACGTACTTTGAGGCTTTGATTAGGATATAGCCTCATTTTGCAAGAATAGTATTATGTACCAGTTGTTGCTGATCTAGATGAGCCAATGGTCAATAACATAACTGCCTTCTCAAAGAAGTAAGTGAATGGTGCAAGGGTTTTGACTTTCCTAGACAACCACGGGAAACTATTGGGCTTTAAACTGTAGACATATTCATAACAACTAGCGATCGCGTCCTTGAACTTGACTTGATCATGGCTGAATCACTACAAATTGCACAGTTAGGCAACCCAGTCTTGCGGCAACAAGTCCAGAGGGTTGACAACATTCGAGATGAGCGCATCCAACAACTGATTGACCAACTCATTGCAAGTGTTCTGGCAGCAAACGGTGTTGGCATTGCTGCTCCTCAAGTATCTGAATCTTATCGTTTATTTATCGTAGCGTCTCGACCAAATCCTCGGTATCCTCACGCCCCCCTGATGGAACCGACAGCGATGATTAATCCTCGAATTATTGCTCACTCAACTGAAGTTATCCAAGGCTGGGAAGGTTGTTTAAGCATTCCTGGCATTCGAGGGCTAGTTCCCAGATATCAGGCAGTTGAGGTCGAGTACACCAGTCGGGATGGTCTACTGCATCGGCAAGAACTCACAGATTTTGTTGCAAGGATATTTCAACATGAGCATGACCACCTCGACGGCATTGTTTTTTTGGATCGAGTGGAGAGTATGCAAGATCTGATGACTGAGCAAGAATATCAGCATCGCATTGTCAAACAGAATCATGGAAGCCCTTGATACTTCTACTGACTCAGAAAATTAGCTCTGTGTACAACAAGGATCGCCCAAACCTGCTGGCTTTGCCATAGTCGCTTACATCCGTTCCAATACAGAGATTCCTAGCAAGGATAGTCCTAGCTTCAGAGTTTGAGCTGTAAGATCGCAAAGCACAAGCCTTGATGTTCGCAAGGGTTCCTCTGCTTTAAGTACAGGACACTGGTCGTAGAATTGATTGAACTTCTGGCTCAGTTCATATAAATACTGACAAATGCGATTGGGTAACAAGTCAGCCTCCACTAGAGTGAGAACTTCACTCAGTTGTAATAAATGCTTCCCCAATGCAAGTTCTGTTTCTTCTTGCAAAAAGACTTTTGCCTCTGCTCCCAATTGCTCAAAATCAATGTTGCCTTTGCGACTAATTCCCTGAACCCGAACGTAGGCATAAAGCATGTAAACTGCCGTATTACCCTGAAAAGATAGCATCTTATCAAAGCTGAAAATATAGTTGCTGGTTCGGTTTTGGCTCAAGTCAGCATACTTAACTGCACTGATGCCTATGATTTGAGCAACGTTAGCTTTGAAAGCTTCAGTTTCCTCACGACCTTCTTGTTGGAGTCTTGCTTCAAAATCTGTACGAGCGCGTGCGATCGCTTCATCCAGTAACTCCCGCAACCGCACTGTCTCTCCAGAGCGAGTTTTCAGCTTCTTTCCATCTTCTCCCTGTACTAAACCGAAGGGAACATGTACCATCTGGACTTCATCGGTAAGCCAGCCAGCCCGACGTGCGACTTGAAAGATTTGAGCAAAGTGATTCGCTTGTCCAGCATCGGTGACGTAGATAATTCGCTCTGCCCCATCTTGCCCAATCCGATAGCGTATAGCCGCTAGGTCAGTTGTGGCGTAGTTATAGCCTCCATCAGATTTTTTGATGATTAAAGGTAAAGGTTCACCTGTTTTGTTAGTAAACCCTTCGAGGAAAACGCACTTAGCACCAGCGTCTTCCACTAACAAGCACAGTTGCTCCAAGTCCTCTACTACGGATGGTAGCAAAGGGTTGTAGAACGATTCACCTCGCTCTATCAGTTTGACATCCAGTAAGTCATAAATAACTTGAAATTCTCGTCGGGATTGTTCACACAATAACTGCCAAGCTTGTCGGCTGTCTTCTTCTCCCGTTTGCAGTTTCACTACTTCTTGTCGGGCTGTTTCTTGGAACTCCTCATCAGCATCAAATCGCTGCTTAGCTTTCCGATAAAGCGCAACCAAATCTCCTAAATCTAGAGCGTTGGATGTTGTTAACGCCTCTGGATAAGCTTCCCTAAGATAGGCGATTAACATCCCAAACTGGGTACCCCAATCACCTACATGATTTAGCCGTAAGACCTCGTGACCCCGAAATTCTAGAATGCGGGCAATACAGTCACCAATGATTGTTGACCGTAAGTGTCCCACATGCATCTCTTTAGCAATATTAGGAGAGGAAAAATCAACAATTATATGTTGAGGCGTTTTTGCTAGTTGGACTCCTAGGCGTGGGTCGGTTTGAATATCACTTAGCTGTGCTTCTAAGTAAGCTGGTTCCAAAGTTAAGTTGATAAAGCCAGGACCAGCAATAGTAGGAGGCTGGCAAATACCTGTGACATCTAAATGTTGCAACAGTTTTTCTGCGATCGCTCGTGGGGGTTGTCCCAACTGCTTACTTAACGACAATGAGATATTAGACTGGTAGTCGCCAAATTTAGGATTGCTAGCGGGTACCACCATCGGCTCGACTGCCTGAAAATCTGCTCCGAACCCTACAGTTAAGGATTCAGTAAGTCTACTTCTTAGTTGTTCAATTATCGAGTTCATAGCACCAAATAACAGGCTCTGGACAAGCGTTAGTTTTCTTTGCTGTTAAGAAGAAGTGTATTTATAACATAACGTGAACCCGTAAGTTATCTTACTGTGACTTACTGATTTCTCACTGATTAGTTCTTCAAGGGATTCAGTTTGGTTTTGAAGTTTTTCTGTTTTAAGCGTTTTTCAATTTTGTTAACCAATCACGAGTCCTACTTTGATTGTCTTATAAAGCTATTGTCGAGATTCATGCTCAAATCCAGCCAGGTTGAGTGAGTTATCGGTGCACTACTAGAGATATAGTCAACACCAGTTTCTGCAACAGCACGAATGGTTTCGAGGGTGATGTTGCCTGATGCCTCGATTTTGATTGGATGGGGATAAGAGCGAATCAGTTGTACAGCTTGGCTGACTAAATCAATCGACATATTGTCCAGCATGATGATATCAGCACCGTGTGTTAGCGCTGCTTCCACTTCGCTAAGTGTTGTTGTCTCAACTTCAATGCTCAGGGGGTAAGGAATCTTTGACCGAATTCGAGCGATCGCTTCAGCAATACCTCCAGCAGCAGCAATGTGATTGTCCTTAATCATTACCGCATCATCTAGCCCTAGGCGATGATTCATAGCTCCTCCTACCTGTGAAGCGTACTTTTCTATGAGTCTTAAACCGGGGGTTGTTTTTCGCGTGTCTACCAGTTGTGCTGGCAAATCGGCAATTATCTCAACATACTTATGTGTGAGCGTTGCAACTCCACTAAGACGCATGGCTAGATTTAATGCCACTCGCTCTCCTATCAGTAGCGCATCAAGGGGACCATGAATATGAGCGACTACTTGCCCCAGATCACAATGGTCACCTTCCTCAACGGTTGGGACAAAGCTAACACGATCATTCAATATCTGGAAGACACGTGCTGCTATTGGTAAGCCAGCCATTACTCCGGCTTGTTTTGCCGTCCACTCCGCTTGTCCGTCGCCTACGCCTGAGCTTAACAAGCTTTGTGTAGTGCGATCGCCTCGACCAATATCTTCTATTAACCAGCCTTGCACAAGTTGGTCTAGAACGAGAAGGGGCGGTAAAACAGCGCTTATGCTCACAATACTGGCTCTCCTGAGTTTTCTACTCTATTAAGTCTCTAGAGATAACTTAGCCCAGACATGATGCTGGTAGTAAACTTCAGCCTATCTCAAAAAAAATCATCCAAGGGGTTGACACTTGAAGAATGAGAATATATATTGGTAAATGCGCTTGAGACAGACAACTGCTCCCAAAGCGCCCCGAACCTAGACAAATCAATAGTTTGAAAGCACTAGACTAAATTAACCTCGTCAAAAAACTCAAGGTTGAACCAGGCATTGGACAACCTAATCTAAACAGAGGAACCGAAACGTTAAAATTTTCGTTTCGGAGCCGGAACTAACTTAACTCAAAATGGAGAGTTTGATCCTGGCTCAGGATGAACGCTGGCGGTCTGCTTAACACATGCAAGTCGAACGGGCTCTTTAGGGAGCTAGTGGCGG
>JAHHIF010000025.1 GCA_019358875.1 Symplocastrum torsivum CPER-KK1 | reverse complement strand
GACGGCTGCATGACATTGCACAAACTTGGCTATTACTTTCCCCCACAACCGTTACTTCTGTCAAGTCAGAGTTTATTAAGAAAGATGTGACTAATGCATAGCTTGATAAGGGGGGATTAAGGGGGGTGATTTCGACTTTTGCAAGAGGTCTATTACTTAAAGCAAGCAGCTTAACTACGTTTCGATTTGACTACTTACGTGTTCACACGTTTGCGACGACGAATCCCCATCAACCCAAGTGCGCCTACACTTGCTAACGCCCCTAACGTACCCGGTTCAGGGACAGACTCAACGCGGCTAGCTGAAGCGGAAACCGTGAAGTCGTTATAGTCCGAGTCGCCTGTGTAGGAGTCATTTATAGCAATCAATACCGTTGAATCAGCAGCAGAGTCATTCGTAAAACGAAACGGCAGTTGGTTATTGTATTGTGTGCCTGAGAAGACTGTAGTGGCAGCATTGGCAGCTAAACCCAAGAAGTAGTTTACCCCCGCCTCAAACGTGTAGCTGACTTCACAAGAAACAACCGATACCCCACAAGTTCCCTGCCAGTCATTCTCGCTACCGTTGTCGCTAGCTTGAACTTCAGAAATTAGTGTTTGAAGAGAATTCTTTGAGGCATCGTAAACGCCAAAATTAGAGAGATATTCCCCCTGAGATTGCAGGAATGTGAACGTGACTTTAGTATTGTCGCTAAAGGAAAAACCTTCTGTAGAGTTAAGGTCAGAAGACCCTGCTAAGGATGCTGCTTGGGCTGGAACACATAGACCAACAAGTGTCGCAGCCGCTGCCGCTACACTCAGGCTATGAATCAATTTTGATTGCATTTGAGTTCGGTTCTTACGGCAAAAGTGATGCATTGTTTCACCCATCCAGGTTGCAGCGGCGCTAAAAATAATTGAACTGAGAAGACAGCTTTGAATTCAGCGCTTGTGAAGCCAAGAATTGTAGCTAAATTAACATTGTCGTGTCTATCTATTTTAGGAATCTTGTTCAACTCTTCATCTATCTCAGAGCTGAAGTGTGGTTCTGTGTTGTAGCAGTTTTAGATCGTTGCTGGAGTAGATGCACCCAATTGGAGGGCGTAGAGATTAGCGTAGACACCGCTTTGAGCAATTAACTGCGCGTGAGTTCCTTGCTCTACAATTTGACCTTGCTGGATCACTAAAACCTGATCAGCTTGAGTAACGGTGCTGAGACGGTGAGCAATGACAAAGCTAGTCCGACCTTCCAGCAAACCTGCGATCGCATTTTGTACCAGTGCTTCCGTGCGTGTATCAATACTACTTGTCGCCTCATCCAGAATTAAAATCTGGGGATTTACAAGGACAGCACGAGCAATACTAATCAACTGCCGCTGACCTTGACTCAGGTTAGCCCCTCGCTCACCTAGAAGGGTGGAGTAGCCTTGGGGTAAAGACGTAATGAACTCATGAACATTAGCAACTTGAGCAGCCGCTTCAATTTCTGCGTGTGTTGCCTGAGGACAACCAAACGCAATATTTTCCGCAACCGTGCCACTAAATAAAATATTGTCTTGCAGAACAATACCAATCTGCCGCCGCAGGCTTGCCTGTGTCACACTCCGAACATCAATACCATCGACTTTGACAGCACCACCAGACACATCATAGAAGCGCAAAATCAAGTTGATAATCGTACTCTTCCCAGCGCCAGTTGGTCCCACCAACGCAATCATCTGTCCCGGTAGCGCGTGGAGATTCACACCTTTGAGAACTAATTGCTCTGGGTTATAGCCAAAAGTGACCCCCTCAAAACAAACCTCGCCCCGGAGTGGGGGCATCTCCCCAGCATCAGGTGCATCGTTGAGTTGTGAAGGCTCATCTAATAGTAAGAAAATGCGTTCCACTCCAGCCATTGCCGACTGCGCTTGCGTGTAAAACTGGCTGAGAAATTGAATGGGTCGGAAAAACTGCTGCACATAGAGTAAAAAAGCAGTCACCGTCCCTACTGTAGCGGCTCCTGTAACAGCGAGATAGCCACCATACGCCAACACAGCAGCGGTTGCCAAGGTATTGAGGAAGTCGATTGAGGGTAAAAAGGCAGCAGTGATTGCCACGGCATGGACATTGGCATCACGGTTGGCAGCATTTAGACTCGCGAACTCTTCTATATTGAGTTGCACCCGATTGAACGCCTGCGCTTCACGGACACTACCAATGTCTTCTTCTAGCTTGGTAGAAAGTTCACCAATCGTCTGACGAGTCACCCGAAATCTTGCTCTTGCCCAACGTGCAAACAAGCCTGTGGTGAAAATCATTAACGGCACAACCAAGTTACTCAATAAACCCAGCCGTAGGTTCATCAGGAGCATCGCGATGATAATTCCAACCAAGCTGAACAGACTGCCCAACGCTTGAGAAATCGTTTGTCCAAAAACCTGATTCACCACACTCACATCGTTGAGTAGGCGACTCATCAAGTCTCCTGCTTCGCTGCGGTCAAAGAAGCTGATGGGAAGGCTTTGGATTTTCGTAAAAATATCTTGACGCAGTTGGGCAAGCAGACGCTGCATCAGCCAACCGACTCGGTAAATCTGACTCCGGAACGCTTGGAGACCAATGAGGTACACAATCACCAGTAAACTCAACATCAGCAGCAACCCCCGCAGGTTGCCTTGAGCAATGAGATTGTCAATCGACCAACCGATTAAGAAAGGCCCAATCGCTTGAGTCGATGCACCAAGTACCACTGAACCAAATGCGAGTGGCAGCTCTTTACGATAGGGTTTCAGGTACTGCAACAACCGTCGTAGTGTCGGGAGTTGCTTACTCACCTTCTTTTCGGGTGTAACAACGGAGCCAGTACCAGTCATATTCGTCTGAGGTAAGGTAACAGATTAACGTACACAGCAGCTATCAAGTCATAGTTTAGTCGGGTGTGTCTGTCAAAGTCTAAAAATCGGCTAATGAACAGGTCTCTCCTTTGAAGGTGCATGAAGCCGCATAATTGTTTCAAGCATATTTTAGGCCAGTTTTTTGCGACTATTGACCTGTATTGGCTGTTACCTTTGGTAAGAATGGAAAACGATATTGTTCTTTTTCTTGTTAGTGTTGCTGTACTTGCCCTCTATCTCATCTTCTCTGCACTGACTGAGATGGGTACGAAACTCCCTTGGAAGAAATAGCAGCAAAAGAGAAATGATAATCTATTGAATTACCAATAACATCTCTGTCAATTACTTTTAATTCTATAGAAATATTGATAAATTTCCTGAAATCCTAAAACTGCATAAAGCTTCAGAGCGGCTTCATTGCTTGCAACTACCTGTAGATAGGCTTTTGTTGCACCTTTGTTTTTAGCCTAACTTAAAATATTTAATATCAATTCTTTTCCGTATCCTTTTCTTCGCTTATCTTTAGCTGTAATAATTTCAAAAAGTCCAACATATTGATTTTCTAAGACTCCTAAGCCGCAAGCTACAACTTGATTGTCTTTGATTAATATAGAAAAGCATTTTTCGGAAGCGATATTATGCAAGATGCTTTTGAGTGATTCCTGTTCTTCTAGAGGAATTTCTCGTAAGTAAGCAAAGTTTGCCAACCACTCTTGGGAAAACTCTGTCCAAAATCTGATCGCACTTGTGGTTTGAGGTTGAAAGACTTCTAAATCTAAGAAGTTCTGTCCATCACTAATAGGGTTGGTTTCACAACTATGGCAGTTAGCGTTCAGCTATCAGCCATCAGCGTAATTGGCTTTAACTCAAGCATCAAGAGGATTAATGCCAAGCATTGCTAATAATCTAGAGCTAAAATGTGTTGATTGTGGGATGAAATCGTCAATCCAAGCTGTTCGTTGCTGAGCTAACTGGTTAGCTTGCCAGACTCTACCACTTGTCACGTCTAAGCAGGTTAACCAACCTTTCCCATAAACCCTAGTATCAATGCAGATGGCGTGACCAAGATTAATCGGTAAACCACTTTTTTGGCTTGTATGTCCACACACCATCGTTTTGCCGGAAACGTGGGGATCTGGATGACGAAACTTTTTCCAGAAGAGCATAGAAGCGGGTTGCTCTGCCAGAGCCAGATTAGCATGAGCGTTAGCATGGACGAAAAAGTGTGTATTTGTCTCGTACCAGTCTAGGCAGACATTCTCAAGAAAGTCCCAGTGATTGTCAGGTATATCCGACAATTTACCGACTTTGCCAGATTTGGAATAAGACGCTAGGGTAGCCTCACCACCACGTTCTAACCAGTGTGACTTTTTCAGACGGTGGTTGCGTACTTGTAACATCATCACTTCATGATTGCCACGTAGAGCAATTAACTGCCCATTTTCGTGTAGTGTGATCAACCGTTTGATAACACCTTTTGAATCTGGGCCTTTGTCTACATAGTCACCGAGTGTGACGATTTTATCGTTTGGTTGGGGTTTCACAGCGGCAATGAGCGTATCAAATGCGATCGCACAGCCATGTATGTCCCCAATGGCAAGAATACGCATGGTGAAATGGAATCAGGTAAGTCCTAATACCTATAGTAGAAAAGATATAGGTTATTACTTACTCATTTAAGCTCTATCAGTCGGGATATTTTCGGCAAGAATAATAAGATTCTCACTCCTGTGGTGTTAAGGAGGAGTTCTATCTGCCCTCGCTGTAGGGCTTCCCAGCTCATTTTCCTTAACATGCGTCAGTAGCGTGCTATATAGCGTTTCCTTGACTGATGAGGTACAACCAATCCTTGCTCAGTAATAGTTTCAGCTCTAAAAATGTACCTCACTTGACGGAGAACCGCTATACATTACTACAGCAGAATCAATCAAACCCTATTAAACATACAGATTCGCTACATAGTCCCCATAACCGTTATAGGGAAGCGTTGGGCGTTTTTCCCATTTCAAGCCTGGTCCTTTGCTAATAAATTTTTCACTCGCTTGTGACCAGCGAGGATGAGGCTTATTGGGATTAACATTCGCCTCAAAATCATACTCGTGGGAATCTATCGTGTTCCAAAAGGTTGGTGGCTGAGTGTCGAGAAACTCAATTTTTGCGATCGCTTTTGCTCCCTTGAAACCATACTTCCACGGCAATACAGCTCGAATTGGCGCACCGTGCTGCTTTGGTAGCATATGCCCGTAGTTACCAATCGCAAAAAACGCGAGGTCATTTGCCATTTCCTCAAGGCGTAGACCTTCTGTATAAGGCCAAGGCAACTTTTTGCCCAATGACCATAAGGGACCCACTGTAATTTCCTTATCGTAGTAGGACGTAAAACTCACAAATTTAGCGTTATCAGTTGGCTCAACGGCTGCAATCAGCGACTTCATGGGAAACCCAATCCAGGGAATAACCATTGACCAAGCTTCAACACAACGAAACCGATAAAGACGTTCTTCTATAGGAAAGGTTTTCTGCAAATCGTCTAAATCGTAGGTGCGAGGGTTTTTTACTAAACCCGTCACCTCAACTTTCCAGTCTTCAGTGGGTAACGCTTGAGCCGCTTGCCAGATCGACTTACCACTGCCAAATTCGTAGTAGTTGTTATATTGTCCTGCCAGGATGATATCGGTCGTCGGTCGGTCAACCGTAGAGAAAGTGGAATTAGGTTCAGCCGCTAGACTAGCAGTATCCAGGCTATCGGCTAATTTGCTATTGACTTGCTCACCCTGCTTACAGCCGACAATAGGCATAATCGTTGCTCCTACACCAGCGCCAACCAGGGTTTTGAGAAAGCGACGGCGATTGAAGTATACGGATTCTGGAGTTGCTTCTTGTTCTGGGATCTCCCAGGATTTGGGTACACGAATAATTGTCATTGGATACTAAACTTGCAAACGGCTGCCCTTAGCTAACCGTATCAATTATTTGAACAGCAGAGTGATGCCCTTAGCTTCAGTGAACTCAAATCTTGCAGCAAATCGTCCCAGTTCCTCATCTCCCCATCACGAATAAGGTCAGATTGCTATCGTAAAGTATAAGACACCCTCCATTGTCTCTATAGCCATCTATATAGCGCGTGACTATGTTGCCAGTTATTTACTCAGATGAGTTTCTCAAGCACGACACTGGTCGCTTTCACCCTGAACGGTCAGAACGCCTGACAGCCGTTGTTAAGGCTCTAAAAGCTGTGCCTTGGGCTGACAAAATTGAGTGGCAGTTGCCGACACCTTTGGAAACTCGTCCAGTGATGCCTCTACTGGAACAAGTTCATACTCGGCGCTACATCGAAACCGTTCGCGAAATTGCGACAGGAGGGGGTGGAATGCTGGATGCGGATACACCCATTTCTGCCAACAGTTACGACATTGCTCTACTGGCAGTGAGTGCTTGGTTAGATGGCGTTGATGAAGTTCTCTCGATTAATAACCCGGCTTTTGTGCTAGCACGTCCACCAGGACATCATGCTGAGCGTAATACGGGAATGGGATTTTGCCTATTTTCTAATGCTGCGATCGCAGCTTACTATGCTCTGGAAAAACCAGGTATCCAACGAGTTGCAATTCTGGATTGGGATGTCCATCACGGGAACGGCACACAAGAGATTGTCGAGAGTGATGCACGAATTGCTTATTGTTCACTGCATCAGTCTCCTTGCTATCCCGGTACTGGTTCATCGAGTGAGCAAGGTGCCTACAATAATGTACTGAATTTGCCCATGCCAACGGGCAGCACACTGGCGGACTATCAACCCGTATTTGAGCAGAAAGTCATGCCGTTTTTGAAAGATTTTCAGCCAGATTTACTCATTGTCAGTGCAGGGTATGATGCCAATGCCGCTGACCCTTTGGCTGGAATTGCGCTACAGCCGGAAGATTATGGACTATTTACTGACTATTGCTTGCAATTAACTCGTCGTATTGTTTTTGGTCTAGAAGGTGGCTACCATCTCGCAGCACTTGCTCTGTCAGTTGTAGCGACGATTGAAAGTTGTTTGGCTTGAGAATACAAATTAATGGCTGACTACACACTTCCGGAAATGGCTGCACAGCCGTGTGCCCTACATATGTATGTTTTATGTCACTGAACTAAGCACTGGTGTAGGTCTGTTCCCTTTGTCTTTACAAAGTCTTTATGAATCCTTAATAAATCTACACATAGCAACCATACTTACCAGTTTCCTTACAAGTCACGCTAGCAAAAGGTTGCTATTTCGTACTTTTACGGCGTTCTCAGGTCAAGCTACTGATGCTCCACATCAGTAGTAGTTTGTGTCAAAAAGCTGTTTAGCATCAGCCTAAGGAGATATTCTTTTCTATCTTTGGGTATACTTGGCAAAACTATGCGTCTCTACAGGAGGGCATAGGCAAGCACCCCTTAGACAGGAAATGCAATAGCCAAGCATGAATCTCTTAGACTTAGATCAAGAAATTGGCAAGATGGCAAGAGCGATAATGGCTCGAAACAGTCTTATTGTGGAAGCCCTTATCGCTCATTTGAGAACGCAATTAACGCCTGAATGTGTAGCTGGTGTGTTGATTATAAGTATTGAGCGTGTCATCTGGTTTGACACAGAAGCAATTGTTTGGGCGGTAGAAAATCTGATTCCTGCGGACATTATGCAGGAAATTCGCCGAATCACTTCATTCACAATCTATAAGCAGCTAGTGGCTAAGGGATTTGTGCCAGGTCAGGATTTGAGTGTGGATGCTGATGGTAACTTGCTCTTGAAGAAGAAAGTGAGAACTATCGCGTGAGTGATAGTTAAGCAAGTGAGGACTACGTGAGCGATCGCTTTTTACTTGTTGCCAATGATCTGAATCTGGTGCCATGCGATCGCTTCAGCTGATCTGAATCTGGTGCCATGCGATCGCTTCAGCAAAGTCATACGACCTTATAAGTTTTTTTCTGATAACATAACGCCTGAGGATTAACTGAAGTTACAAATTAATCCGTATATTTCTTAACTCTGTGTATTAACGCGATCGCTCTTTAACTAGCACCGAAAACAGTAAGTATCTTTAACTCGGTTCAGATTAGGCTATCTTCACTGATTTTTCATCAACTCTTTACGCCAAAGCTAAATAAATGCTTTAACAACTGGTTTTCGTCACTTATGATGAAATAAGGCTTATACAAAACTAAAGAGAAAACGATAGTGAGCTTCTTTAATGGAATGCTCGGCTTTTCTCCTACTAGATAGTTACAAATTTGCATTGCAACACCTCATGAGATAGTAGGTGGGCGCGTTTTCCAATCTAGATAGCTGACTAACCCTATCCTGGTTCAGCATTGCTTGGGAAGAAAACATTGTGCATCCCTCAAAGGCTTACAGATATTAGTTCTATCCCTTGTAAATAGATAAATAACAATTAACATAACTGCCTGGTTATGTGATTTTCCATGACAGAACAAGCTCTTGCCCGTAGACCAATAACTCAATCCACTGACATCCTGGCTCAATTGCAGAGTGGTCAACTGCTTAGGGTTAGTGGTTGTCGTGGCAACGCTATTATTATTTGCCATCGACACCATGCAGAATTAGCAGGCCCCGGTGCTGCTGTTGGTGGTGTTTTTGACCTCAATTGTAGTCGAGTAATTCCAGTTGGAAATATCTCGTTAGTTTATCCTGAATCTCGGAGTGAGCGGCACAAAGCCTATACGTTGCGTCAACGGTGGATGCTTTTTACTCTCCATGCGATGAAAAGTTCTGTGCCGTTGCAGCGGGCAACGAACTTCTTGTGCTTACTGTACAAGTATTTTGACCCGCAAATAGTTGAGCAACTACCTGATGAGATTCTTGCTCAGTTAGTGGGAGTGCTACCAAAAACCATCAGTATGGTACGTCAAGCCCATAACTTTCAACCAGACAGTGTGCCACAAGCCTTACAACGCTCAAGGCTTTAACCAACAAAGGGATACTGAGTAAGGGGGGAGTCAAGAATTACTCTTTCCCCCTTCTCTTGCGCGTATCAGGTTTTTAGATCAACTTTACCGCCCTCAGTCCAAAATATAGGGCCGCAGCTACGCCTGTGGCACCACCAAGGATTAGGAAGTAAGCGATTACTCCAGACATTTATGTTTCTCCACAAAAACTCATCTGAGTCTATTGAAACATCTGGTGGGATAGAATACTGCCCACGGTTGTTGGAAAAGGGTTTTAGTAATGAAGTCTGTAATTCGTGTGGATGTACCAGAGCAGTCTTACGATATTGCCTTCGTGACAGGCGGATTGGATGATTTGGGGGTTTGGATGAGCCGCCTGAAGCTGGGTAAGAAAGTTTTAGTGGTGTCTAATCCAGTCATTTTCAAAAAATATGGGGAAAAAGCGATCGCGGCGTTAAATTTAGTGGGATATGAAGTGGAAAGCTGTATCCTGCCAGCAGGTGAGCGCTATAAAACGCTCAAGACTCTACAAAAAATCTATGATATCGCCCTGCAACAGCGCTTAGAACGCTCCTCTACAATGGTTGCCTTGGGGGGTGGAGTGGTTGGTGATATGGCTGGTTTTGCTGCCGCTACCTGGTTGCGGGGGATTAACGTTGTACAGGTGCCGACCTCGCTCTTGGCAATGGTTGATTCCTCCGTTGGTGGTAAGACTGGTGTTAATCATCCCCAAGGGAAGAACTTGATTGGTGCGTTTTATCAACCACGATTTGTTTTAATTGACCCCTCCGTTTTAAAAACATTGCCACCACGAGAATTTCGTGCGGGGATGGCAGAGGTAATTAAGTACGGCATTATTTGGGATGCTGAGCTATTTGCCAAGCTGGAAGAGGCAAAGCGTCTCGACCAACTACGGTATGTGAATGAGGAGTTGCTGGAGACTATTCTCTCTTGCTCCTGCCAAGCGAAAGCTGATGTTGTTAGTAAGGATGAAAAAGAAACAGGGTTAAGAGCAATTCTGAACTACGGTCACACAATTGGTCATGCGGTGGAAAGCTTGACAGGTTATAAGCTAGTGAATCACGGGGAAGCTGTTGCAATTGGGATGGTTGCGGCGGGTCAAATTGCGGTGCAACTCCAGATGTGGAAGCCAGAGGACGCCCAATGTCAAGACGCTTTGATTCAGAAAGCGGGATTACCCACTCAGTTACCCAGTAAGCTGGACATTGAAGCAATTCTCGATAGCCTCCAAACGGATAAGAAAGTCGAGGCGGGTAAGGTGCGATTTGTTCTTCCTACCCAAATTGGTGCGGTAACAATAACTGACCAAGTACCCGCAGATGTGATTCGGCAAGTACTTCAGCAAATGCAGCCGTCATAAATTTGCAGAAGATTGAGCTAGGGTAAACAGTTGGTCAGCCATTGACTCTATTCGCTGACGGTAAGCTAGCTGAGAACGCCAGGATTCTGGTATTCCGCTTTCCCCATAGAAGGCTCCTGCCAACTGTCCATAAACAGCGCCTGTTGTATCTGCATCATCGCCTAAGTTAACGGCAAGCAAACATCCTTCTCGAAACGAATGACTGTTATAAAAAGCCCATAACGCCGCTTCTAGAGATTTAACCACGTAGCCTGACCCCTGTATCTCTGGGGGTTGGCGGTGTTTGAATGACCCTAAGGCGATTTCGTCAATTTCCTCAACTAACGGGTTTTTTTCCCAGTAGCCAGGAACAGGACTATATCGTTTTGAAAGCAATTCTTCTCGGCTTACTCCATTGACAGCGCCAACGATGAGCGCCCCCAAATAGCGGCAACCCTCAACAGCGACTGTTGCTTGGTGAGTTGTTCGCGAACTCTCTGCTGACTTTGCGATCGCTTCTAGAGGTCTTTTGGCATAAAACAACGGTACTGGAGCTAATCGCATAATCGAGCCATTGCCAGCACTTCGGGGGTCAGTGGAACCACAATACGGTTCCTGTGTCTTCTCAAACTGTCTCAGTCCATCTATCGTGGTGTTGCCAATGTCGAAACATCGACCTGTGCTGCTCAGGTAGCCTTCCCGATACCATTGCAGATATTTCTGTAATTGATGAACGGGATTAAAACCCTGTTGCTCGATTAAACTCTCAGCTAAGCACAGAGCCATTGAAGTATCATCTGTCCATTGCCCTGACTGTAGCTGGAACGGACCACCGCCAACCATATCCTCAATGGGTGTAAATGAACCGGGTGGCTTGAACTCTAGTGTGGTTCCCACCGCATCTCCCACTGCCAAGCCTAAAAGGCTGCCACGGTAACGCTCAATTGGCTCCATTTTGAAATGACTCTTATCGCTGATAGCTTAATTTTGGCAGAAGGTTTGAAGCGATCGCGTTAGCAGCACCACAAGATGCATCGCTCCTTTCTTCAGTAAGATTATTGCGATCGCAGATTTAGCTTTTTCGGTAGATTCTCGAAGGGAACACCAACTGCATCACAAAATATTTCCCACTGTTCACGGGTCATTGCAGGTTCAACACCTCCATTTTCCCAACGTCTTAGTGTAGATGTGGAAACGGCTAACCTTACTGACAACTGTTCCTGAGTTAAATCTGCTTGTTCACGCAGTCTTCTTAAGGGAGAATCATTCTCCATGTGGCTATTGACTTGATTTTTTAGTTGACATGGTATGGTATATTAGAATAAACGATTAGATTAGTCGAGTAATTTAGTCTTTTAACAAATACAACAAGGTAGTCACCCTAAAGTCTCCCTGTTCCTCAGTGTCTCATCAGAATTTTTCTAAACTTAAACAACTTTATGACCTACAAAGAACGTATCAGTCCTTGGGTAATTGCACGTCTTCTTCCCAACATGCAACGGACTGTCGTTAGTCGGTTCCGCAGTCGCTCAGATGCTGATGGTCACTTGCAGTTTTTGCGCCAACAGATGCCTAATGCCTCCTTTGAAGTAGTCTTTGATTGTCAGCCGGAAGTTGACGGTGAGCCGTTGTTCAGTAAATAGAAGGACGCTTGATACCAAATCCGATTCTCTAGCCCCTTTTTGGGTTCTAGTCGTAGAGACGTTCCGGCGGAACGCCTCTACAAAGCTTTATTGGTTGCTGAAAAAGGGGGTAGCTAATCCGGATTCGGTAGCCTCTAAGGAGCTAGGAAATCAATTACTCTTCATCGGTATAAAAACGATAGAAGACATATCCATCACGAAAAGGATGTTCATCATAGACATGATGGATGATTCCCTGCTCAATTAGGAGTTGCCCCAGTTGGATTGCTTCTTCCCGTGTACAACTTTGTTTCTGCATTAACCAGTCAACTGCCTCTGAGCCAATGAAGCAGACGGGATAGAGATTTAAGCGTTCGCTACGGTCTTTAATCTCCACTCCCCCCGGTTCCCGCATCGCTACTACCAATGCCTCAATGTCCACGGCTGCCAGTTTTTCCCTAGTTTGAGCATCCGAAGACGGCTCAGATAGTTGTCCTACCGATGTAACAACAGATGGATTTTGTGGGTGATGGTTGAGTTTGCCGCCATTGGGAGAGAAAAGCTGTTGTTGTGGAGTTGTCGGTGCATTTTGCCGCAACCAGGCTGCGAGGAACTCGTCTAGTTGAGGCGATCGCACATTTATGTCACGCTGGGGAAACGGTACTTCAATTCCATAACGGCGCAAACTTGCCTCAATGCGGTAGTAGAGGTCACTCTTGACACGAGCTTGTGTCTTAGGTTCACCAGTCCAGACTAAGAGGTCAAAGTTGATAGCGCTATCACCAAATCCTTGGAACCAAACCTGAGGTTGAGGTCTGACTAATACCTCTGGGTGACTCCTTGCTGCTTCTAGTAATGCGGCTTGTACCTGCTCAACATTGGAACCGTAAGCCACTCCCACCGGAAGCCGTAGGCGGGAAACTGGGTCGCCGTGGCTCCAGTTGATGACCTCAGTCTCCAAAAAGCGGGAGTTGGGAACAATAATTGTCACCTGGTCAAGAGTACGAATCTGAGTGCTACGTGCCCCAATCCGCTCCACAGTTCCCATCAACTGACCAACATTCACAAAATCCCCTAGCTGAATCGGTCGCTCCAGGGTGATAATTAAGCCACTGATCAGGTTGTTGGTAATATTTTGTACACCGAAGCCAATCCCCACACCGAGAACACTGGCAAGAATCGCGAGGGAACGGACATCTAGCCCCCAAATTTGTAGCAGCACAATTAGCCCCAGGAACGTGAGGATGTACTGTGTTAGAACAGCAACCACTTCCTGCACCCGCAGTTCCGCCCCAGTTCGGCTCAGGATGTAGAACCGGAATAGTCGGGTAATTCCACTGACGGCGAACCACAAGCCAACGGTAAAAGCCAGTAGAAGCAAAAGTTGGAGTGCAGAATAGTTGCTCTCACCTAAACTGACAATTGGGGACGTGAGGAAGTTGAATAGCTTATAGCGCCAGATCCGAGTTTTGGGAAAGATATCGGTAATGTAGAAGCCAACCGCTATCCACATACCTGCTTGCAAGCCTAAAAGCGCTAGTTGTAGAAATAATTTTGCTGACGGTTCCCAGGGATGGAGAGGAGAAGCGGGGTTACCGAGCCAGCGCGTCAGGCGGCGAGCTAGCAATCGCCATAAAAATCCTAATATGAAGTGAAACGCGATCGCTCCTAGTAGCCCACCCAAACTGTAAAGCAGTGCTAGACGGTAATAGGCGAGGGTTCGCTCCAATCGTCCCTGCTGCAAAGCATCTTCAATCACGTTTCGCCAGATGTTCGCTTGACGAGCGAGGCTAGTACCAGGAATGACATCGCCCTCAGTGACGGTAACTAAATCTCGACCTTCCTGCGGCGGCACTCCGTTACTACTTGTCGATGAGCGAATGATGCTCCTCTGATTCTCCTGAACAACTTCAATCTTCAGGGGTTCACGAGAGCGCACCTCTTGTTCAAGATTGTTGTTAATAATCCCCGCCCGCTCAGCAGCAGAGAAGTTACCAGCATTTCTTACCTGAAACAACACCCGACCATCCAGCACCACAGGGGCTTCTGCTGCACTGCTAGAGGTTTGCGCCAAGCTGGGAAAGCTTAAAGTCAAAAGCAGCGTCAGCGTCCCAAGCAGTATCAACATCCAGCATCGCTTTGTTACTAATGCTAAGCGCTCAATCGTTTTCCAACTTCTACGCCAGAACCATCGAGCCGCTAAATTGAGAACACCACTAGAGGCTGTGAAAGACGTTTGCTTGGAGGAAGGCATTGGTTAAGACATAGAAAAGGGATTAAGAGATCGCATATCCAGGAAAACAGGCAAGGATAGCCGAGGAAGAAAGAGATTAATACTTAGTGAACTGGAATCTAAAGGTTTCAAGGCTTAGAACTTTGACAATGTTAGGATGCTCTAAATTACGCCGAGTTTGATAGCGATCGCAAACCCATACACTCAAGACGGTAAACGACTTGTTGGTGTTGTCGTTGTTGGTACACGAGGACGAGAATTTTCTAGCAGTGTACTAACCAATACCCAAGCACCAACCGCCATAAACAGTAGTACAAGCCCACCGATTAACCAAACAACCAAAACATTCTTATGGAGAGAGTGAGAAAGCTGGGGGATATTCGTCTGCTCACGGTTTTGCTCCGTAGCGTCAATGTCATTTTCCCGTACTAAGGTTGCCGTAATTTTGTAGGGACCAATACGCAGCGTATCCTTGCTAGAAAGGGGCTGTATGCCTGGACGAATCGGTCGCCCGTTCAGAAATGTTCCATTGGTACTCTGGTCAGTGACATATAGCTGAGAATTTGCCACTGTAATCAGAGCATGAAATCGGGAAATTTGACTATCTGCTAACTCTAGACGAGAGACAGTCTTTTCTCCCAACTGCTCCGGCATTTGCTGGAGGTCTCGACCAAGCGCGATGGGGGGAGCCAAAAGCGGTCGCTGTAACTCACCTGTTACTGGGTCTTCCCACGTCAATTGAACGTACATAAGCTCAGCAGATATAGAATGTCTTCCAGCGTTATTTACCAGTAGAAACTCAGGGCAGTCAGGAACATCCGGTTTCGCTAGAATTTTCTGAAAATTTGGCTAAAAACGGGAACCTTAACGGTTAGTCTAACGTCGATTCACCAGCGAGGCTGGGTACTCCCTTAAGGTAGTTGTTGACCAGCTACAGGTGTTCCGCCATCGTCAGGGGATCATAAAGTAATATAGTCGAAAACACTTGAGAAAGCAGGTGGATATAATAGCAACTGCTCTCTCTCTCAGGGGCAAAGCATGGGATTGAACCTCTTACGTCTGTTTCAAACAACCGACCCAGACAAGCCCCTAGGCGGACGTTACAAGATTGTCAGCGAACTAGGGGCTGGTGGTTTTGGTCAAACGTTTCTGGCAGAAGACTTACACTTGCCAGGTCATCCCCCTTGCGTGGTTAAACAGCTCAAGCCTCAAGTCAGTGATGCGGCAGGACTGCAAACAGCAAGACGTCTATTTGACATCGAAGCTCAAGTTCTTTATCAACTGGGTAACCACGACCAAATCCCTCGGTTACTCGCTCACTTTGAGGATAATCAAGAGTTTTATCTTGCTCAGGAGTTAATCGAAGGGGAGCCACTGACTCAGGAGTTTGTGGGAGGAAGGCTTTGGCAGGAGGAGCGGGTAATTGCCTTGTTGCAAGACCTGCTACAGGTTTTAGCTTTTGTCCATCAACAGCATGTCATTCACCGCGATATCAAACCTTCTAACCTGATTCGCCGCAAACACGATCGCAGAATTGTCCTAATTGACTTTGGTGCAGTAAAGCAAGCCAGCACGCAAGTTGTCAGTCCTCAGTCAGGGCAGACGAAGACAATCTCCATTGGTACTCAAGGCTACACACCGAAGGAACAGTTGGGTGGAAATCCCCGCTTTAGTAGTGACGTTTACGCGGTTGGGATTATTGGCATCCAGGCGTTGACAGGAATTCATCCTAGGCGTTTGCAGGAAAACCCACAGACTGGTGAAATCGAGTGGCGTAACCATGCCGAACAAGTCAGTCCAGAACTGGCAGCATTTATTGACCAGATGGTGCGCTATGACTTCCGTGTTCGCTACCCGACAGCAGCCGAAGCACTGGAAGCTCTGCGGAACTTATCAGCAACACCAACAAACGCTGAGCCTCCTACTCAAGAGTGGCCTGAAGCCACATCAGGATTACCCCTACCACTACAACCGACTGGCGAAGCGACGGGGACTAGTGGAGATTCAACCCCAACAAATATTTGGGTTTATAAAGAAGCATCCGTTCAGCCTCAACCGACTAGCGAAGCGACGGGGACTAGTGGAGATTCAACCCCAACAAATATTTGGGTGCCGACAGAACCATCCGTTCAGCCTCAACCAACTGGTCAAGGGATAGGCTCAACGAATTCCCGACAGCAATCTCAGCATCTGAACTCCTCGGGAAGTTCTACTCCAACAGTTACTACACCGAGTGTCGCCCATAGACGTTCTATTAAGCTTTTGCCAATTCTTGGTGTTTTAGTTGCTGTAGGTGCAATCGCTCTACTGGCAAAAACGCTCTTATCTCCTGAATTTACTAATCAAATTGCTGACGCGATCGCAAGCAGGCTTGGGGAGTTGAGAACTAATCCTGAGAATCGCTCTGCACAGAAGCCCCTCCTACGTTCCCCTGGCGACTCTGCAACTGAAAGCCCAACGAGTAGTGACGACAATTCGACATCGCCTTCTCCTGACAATTCAGCGGCTGAAAGCCCAACACCCAATTCTACCGACAAGCCGACTTCATCTTCTCCTAGCCGTTCAACTACGGCAAAACCGACCCCATCACCAACACAGCCTACTACTAAGCCTACGCCCTCCCTCGTGCAGCCTACTGCCAAGCCTACAGCCTCTCCAGCACAGGCACCTGCTACTCCCGTCCCTCCTCGTTCAGAGCCACAGCAGGAGGATGCACAAACCTATTGGAACAGTTGCTACAACCTGAACATACAGCAGCAGTATGCAAAAGCGATCGCCGCTTGTGACCAAGCCCTTGCTCTCAATCCAAATTATCCAGAAGCCCTTTGGAGTAAAGGGTTTGCCCTCGATCAACAGAAGCAACACCAGGAAGCACTCGCACTCTACCAACAAGCCACAACACTCAAGCCAGATTTTGCTGAAGCCTGGAGTAATCAGGGAGGCGCACTTCTGCTACTGAACCGTCCCGAAGAAGCGATCGCAGCTTATGAGCAGGCTACTGCACTTAAGCCAAATTTAGCAGCCGCTTGGCGCGATCGCGGTGCAGCCCTCTTGGAACTTGGACGTGTTGATGAGGCAATTTCTTCCCTCCAAAAGGCACTCCAAATTGAGCCGAATGATGAGTACGCCGTTAACCTGTTTATGAAGGCAAAAATAAGACGAGGGCGACTTTGAGGTTAGGCAGTCAGCTATCAGCTTTAACTGAGAAGGTTCTTATCACAATTTATCTGATGCTAATAATAAAAATACCTTCAGAGTGCCGCTAAATGTAGATTGTGCAGCTTAGATGCACAGCAGCTCTCATCTGAAGGTATTTTTCGTTTCTTGCTCTTCAGGAGCTAAGGATAGACCTCGTCTGCTCCAGAAAAATTCTTATTTCAAGAATGTATCTCTAGTGCAGTGCAGAGGAAATAACTATCCAGTTGGACATTGGCTTACTCTACAAGAAATCTTGCTTCTGCATAAGAGCCTTCTTGCACTAGTTGTCAGACTTACAAAATTTTAGATTTCGGCACCTGGCTTAGGCTCAGCACCTGTTGGCGCTACGCTGTCTCGTAGGAAGGTGATTTGCTGCTCAAAGTCGGCTCCCTCTATAGCGCCTAGCAACTCCTTAGCCTCACCCTGCAATTCATAATTAGGAGGCATTGGTACAATCGTTGCGCTTTCCATCCCTTGAGCGAGTCGGTACCAAAATAGGAGCTTGGTGTTAGCGCTGAAAGAACCATACTCACGGGAATAGAGCGTATCTGCATTGGTCAGCAAATCACGTTGCACTTGCAGTTGTTCTTCGTGAGACAGTTCCTTGACTTGATTAAACAAACCCTCTGCAACCTCTTCCGCAGCCCTTCCGGGAGCAGCAGGTGTAATTGAATCGCCCATCTTGGTATAGACAAACCAAAGAAAGGCGAGTTGGTCATCGACATTTAAGCGACGGAAGGCTTCTAAAGCTTGAGTCGTGTCATCTGTGATATTGGCAATTGCCATAGATGTATCCTCCGATTGATTAAAAGTTATAGATGTTCAGTGGCTCAGAAAATTTTTTTTAACTTGCTCATGCATTAAACAAGCATGATTCATCCAGTTATTTCACTGTTTTTTCTATGATCCCGAACCACTGTCCATAGTGAACGAAATATTAATCTCGTACCCCTACAAGAAGGCATAGACATTACGAAATGTGAATGGAGTTAAACCCTTACTGAAGATAGAGGCAGATAAAAGCAATTACGGAAGAGTTAAGGAAGGAGCATTTGTTGGTTTTAAGAGGTTTCGAGAGTGGATAGACGCTTGGAAGGAAAGGTTGCAATTGTTACGGGTGCTGGTACTGGCATCGGTGAAGCGATCGCTCATAAGTTTGCCAAAGAAGGGGCAAAAGTCGTTGTTAACGGGTTGCCGGATGACCCAATTCAGGACGTGGTAGAGGCACTCAACGAATATGGTTGCGAAGCGATCGCTTATGGCGGAGATATCTCAGAAGAGTCTCACGCCCAAGCTTGCGTTCAAACTGCGATCGACCAATACGGGCGTTTAGATGTTCTAGTAAATAACGCAGGTGTTTTCCTAGTAACGGCTGAAACGCAGGATTACCCCATAGATGCTTTTGACCAAACCATCAGGATGAACATCCGTTCCGCCTTCCTGATGACCAAATACGCCCTGCCCCATCTCCAAAAAACACAGGGTAATATCGTCGCGGCTGGTTCAGAAGCAGGTTTCAACGGCGTAGCGCAAAACTCCCCCTACAGTGGGACGAAGGGGTGGATACATTCATTTATAAAGGGTGTAGCTGTTGAGCAAGCAAAGTATGGTGTCCGGGCAAACTGTTTCTGCCCAGGTGCTATTGATACTGCCTGGACTCATAAGGAAACGGGGCCAATGGATGCCGAGATGGAGGAAATGCTAGTCATGGCGACTCCTATGGCACGACGCGGCACACCAGAGGAAATGGCAAATGTCTGTGCTTTCTTAGCCTCTGACGAAGCCAGCTACGTTACCGGGGCGCTATGGCTAGCAGATGGAGGTGTCACAGTTGCTAAAGGTGCTGTTGGTCAACAAACACCAAAATCACTACGCCAACCACCGCAGGGTGAACTGCGATTAGATCACTCGAAAGAGGGGCTAAAGAACAAAGAAACCCAAACAGTTAGCTAGTGAATAGAGCTAGGGGCTGAAGACTAGACCAGGCTGGCAGAAGGCAGAAGGCAGAAGGGAAGAAAGCTTTTACAGTAACCTTTTTGAACTGGTGGGTTATTTCTGTCGCGCTGTCCTAGGAAAAAGACTGCTCATAAGGGCAAATCCGTGATGGAATTTTAGCCAAGGGTTGGTGAAATTCCACAGGATAAGCAGCGAGAAATCTACCTTTTGGTTTTAATCCCTTAAATAAATGCTCATCTCTTAACAGCTAAATGAGGCACCTAGAACTACTTGAGGAAAAAAGGAAATGACATCAGGACAAGATATCGTTCCCAGTGAGCCGAACAAACCGAGTGAAACGAGCAACGTCAGTGATACTGAACGCTGGGGAACACTCATCAGTGGTGGCGCACTTGTGCTTTTAGGGCTTAGACAAGGCTCTTTGAGAGGGGCACTAACTGCCTTGGCAGGTGGAGGACTACTTTATCGTGGCGCAACTGCAAAAACTGGCATTCAGGACACACTCGGTATGAACGACAGCATCAGGGTAGAAAAGTCTGTGACGATTAGCAATAAGTCACCTGAGGAGCTTTATCGCTTCTGGCGCAACTTTGAGAATCTGCCACATTTTATGAAGCATCTCAAGCAGGTGAGCGTCATTAATGAAACGCGATCGCATTGGATTGCAACAGCACCTATGGGTGGAAGCGTTGAATGGGATGCAGAAATCATCAACGAGCAAGAGAACCGCTTGATTGCTTGGGCTTCAGTCGAAGGGGCAGATATAGACAACTCTGGTTTTGTCCGCTTTCAACCCGCTCCAGGAGGACGTGGGAGTGAAGTCAAAGTTGTAATTGAATATAATCCCCCAGGTGGGGCAGTTACCGCTACACTCGCAAAACTCTTTGGAGAAGAACCCAAACAACAGATTGGTGATGACTTGCGTCGCTTCAAGATGCTGATGGAAGCTGGAGAGATTGCCACAACAGAAGGTCAACCCTCTGGACGCAAATAGCTGTAGTGGCATCTAGGAGAACGATTCAATGAAAGCTGTCTGCTGTCGTTACCTATCGCTTACCGCTAGAAGAAGCGAGGCAGGGGTACGAGATGTTTAAACACAAAAAAGACAACTGTACCAAAGTTGTGCTGAAACCTTAGAAACAGAATTGGAGTTTTTAACAATGAATCAAGTAATTTCCTGGTTACAAAACGTTTTAGTTCGTGTAGTTTTAACGCTTTCCTTAGTAGGAGTAGCCTTTTTAGCTAGTGCAGCTCTTGGCTACGGCAATTCATTCCAAGCACAAGCTGACCCCTTGACTCCGGAAGCGACTCAGTATCAAGTAGCCAGTGATAGTAGTCCCTTCCAGGCTGAGCAGGATAGGGGAAAAGAGAATTTTCAAAATAGTGCTAATGAACTCTTCAAGCAGAATAAGCAACCCCAAGCGCCTTCAGAAACCACTAAAGAAATTGGAGAAACTCTGACTAAGCCTGCCAAGAATGCGAAGGGAACACTTGAAGGGGTTGCTGAAAATATCAAAGAAAAGCTGAATCTTGACCAACCGATTTACCCAGGAACGAAAGAGTTTTTGAATGATGTTCAAGACACAGTTGAGGATGCAGTTCCAGGAAGATAACGAACTGTAGAAGATGCGGTTTCTTGATATATAGCAATCCTACTTGAGTTACAAACTTTTGCTGTTCAGATTCCCGGCTTCTTGAATAAGTCGGGAATCTTGGCGTTTAGGATTAGCTATAGTTAATTCGTTAACTTCTGTTTGCAAGCTATTCCCTAAAAGTAAAAGGCGATTGATCGAAAAATGCGATCGCATACTTCTAGAAAATATTTTTGGTATCTAAAATTACTTTTTTGAGTAAAAAGTAATTTTATTCGTAAAAATTATTACTACAGAAAGACTAGTATTGCATTTAAATTATCTATGCCGATAGATTGCAAATATAGGTTATTGAAAAATAATTAAATTAATTTAAATCAGTTTATTGCTTTCGTTCTGAGTTCCAAACCAGAGCTTAGAACAAAACCACTAACGTTTCAAATACTTTTATTCTCAGCAGCGCTATGATGACTTTTTTTAATCCAAATACTCCTCTTCTGTGTCGTAAAGAAAGTGCTTATGCTCTTCCAGATGTTCCAGGAGTTTGGCGTTTCCACTTGCAAATTGGAAATATCACCCTTTTATCAACATTTTACACAAGACTCGATCAAGCTTGCATTGTTTGGGGTGTAATCTCAGCCATAATTTTCATTGCAGCTCAGTTTCTTCCTATTAGTTGGACTACTCAAGCTATTTGGTGGTCAAGCTTGAGCCTAATCGGTACGGTAGGTATGGTGATTTTGACACCATCTTGGATAAGAGAAGAAGGATTAGGCTGGGTTCTCGATAGCTGGATATTTTTAATGCTGTTGGGTCTTGTCATTACAGACTTAGGTATTTTCTTGGGTTGGTCAGAGGTGTTAATGAACCTCTGTCCTCTGTGGTTAGGGTTAATTGCCTTGGGCTACTTTTGTACTGGAGTGGGAATGCGATCGCGTACTCTAACACTCACAGGATTAGTCCACCTGCTCAGTATCTGGATTTTACCCTACTGCGGTGCTTGGCAGTTTCTTGCAACTGGAATCATCACAGGAGGAAGTGTTCTACTGCTAGCTGAGTTCCAGTGGGATTCATTTGGAACCTGCGGTAATAAAATTGAAGAAAATCTTTAGATTTAAAAGCAAAATCAATTTAATTTAGAAATAACAATCATGCTCTTCTCCTTTGAGCATGATTGTTAAGCTTTGGTGTTAAATCTTATACTCAAAATCCTAAAGTAGCCACATTAAACTGCCAAATATTCAACGCTACTAAAAGCTTACTGCCTTGCATAAACCTTAGGAATACTTAAAAAGATACTAACTAAAATATTTTTTGCCTTCCTAGCGGCTGATGCTCATTAAAAATTACTTTAGTTACCTAGTAAGAGTAACAGGCACTAAAAAATTCAGTGTCAAACTGCGCTCAATTTGGAAGATGTAATTTATCAATTTGACGGTTGAGCGCTAAGTCGAATTCAGGAAATTTAAATGTTTTATCACAAAAAGCAATTACAGTACTTCACTCCTCCTGAGCAGCCTGATCCAATTTATGCCAAGAGTATGCAGGAACTCATCGGTGGTGTCTTTGGTGAGATGACTGTGATGATGCAGTACCTGTTTCAGGGCTGGAATTGCCGAGGACCGGCTAAGTACCGAGATATGCTACTCGATATTGGTACTGAGGAAATTGGGCATATCGAGATACTCGCTACGATGATTGCCCAGTTGTTGGATAAGGCTCCTGTAACCGCGCAAGAGGAAGGCGCTAAAGATGCAGTGGTTGGTGCAGTTATGGGAGGCACCAATCCACGCGATATCATCATGGGAGCAATGAACCCACAGCACGCTATTGTGGCGGGTTTAGGTGCAACAACCAGTGACAGTGTCGGCTTCCCGTGGAATGGTCGCTTCATCGTTGCTAGTGGCAATCTCTTAGCAGACTTCCGGTCTAATCTTCATGCCGAAACCCAAGGTCGATTGCAGGCTGTGCGGTTGTATGAGATGTCAAATGACCCAGGGGTAAAAGATACGCTCAGTTTCTTAATTGCCCGTGACACCATGCATCAAAACCAATGGTTAGCCGCACTTGAAGATTTAGAGGCTGAAGGGTTAGAGTCAACCCCTGTTCCGAGTTCCTTCCCACTGGAATTGGAGAAGCGTGAGGTCGCTTATCAATTCTTGAATATGTCTGAGGGCGAGGAAAGTGCCCAAGGTCGCTGGGCTAAAGGTCCTTCTATGGACGGCAAAGGCGAGTTTGAGTATGTAGCGAACCCTCAACCCCAAGGACCAGCGGTAGAACCACCACCGCCCCATCCACACTTACATGGCACAGGCAAAACTCCTCAGAGCAGTGGTCAAGCCTAATCTGAAGACTCCGCACTGTCACTCTTTCCATCATCTAAAATCACTTTTGACGGATTGGGGTTCAGAACCCCAATCCGTCAGCAGTATCCTACAAGATGAGGGAAACATGATAGCCGTTGCAAGTATAGGACTTACGCACAAGGGCCAGATCTGGTAGGGGCGCACCTTAGAGCGCTCCTACAAATGGTGTTTCAAGGGTGGATTTGCGTAAGTCCTGAAGTAGCAGGAAATCGCCTAGTTAGGCAAGCCTACGTCAATGAATGCATCAACACTTCTACAACGCACCCGCTGCTGTCTTATCCAGAACACCGCCAGATAGATGTGTAGTAATGTTCATGGCTTGCAAAATCGGCGCTTTTTCTAAACCATACGGGTAGTCAATCACCGTAACAGCGCCATTGCCTTGTTTAATACACCAAAATGATTCGGCTTGCAAACCTAGAACATGGCAGAGAATTACCTTATTGATAGCATCGTGAGCTACCACTAAACCTGTCTTGAGTTTAGTGGAAGATAAGGCAGCAGATGTAATGATCGCATTCCAACTTGCGATCGCTCGCTCCCACACCTGCTGAAGATTTTCTCCTTGAGGCATCTGTACTGTTTCAGGAGCAACTTGCCACTGACGCAGCAAATCTGCGTACTCCTGTTTGATTTCCGACTCTAATTTCCCTTCCCAAAGCCCGTGATTGATTTCCTTAAGTGTCTCTTGCAGTTCTAATTCAACACTTGGGTGAGACTGGAGAATAATTTCAGCCGTTTCCTTGGGACGTAGCATTGGGCTACTGATCGCAAAATCAATTGGGACATCCTTGAGAAACTCTGCCGCCTGTTGCGCTTGTCTTCGACCATTATCATTCAGTGGAACATCAATTCCTCCCTGAAAGCGGGAGACACGATTCCACTCAGTTTCGCCGTGACGCACGAGCAATAGACGCAATCCTTGATGTCCTTCTCTGGGAGTCGGTAAGGCATCTCCCAAGTGAGATGTCTGATTAAGCGACTCTAATTGTACGAGTTCGCCCCATCTGCCAGCGAAGTTCAACACATTGATGCCACAGTTTGATTGTTGGATCGAGTGATAAAGGGCGGGAGGAATCTTCAGGGCACTACTAATCAAGCAGCGATTGATGCCGTTATGCGCCACGATTAAAATTGTGCCTCCCTGGTGGCGAGGGAGAATGTCCTGCCAGAACTGCTGTGCTTGTTCGTAGAGTGCCAGCACTGGAAAGTGTTCTCTTGAAACCTCTTTGGGATAACCCATAGAGAACTCGTGAGGACGCTCTTTCCAACATTGGTATTCGTCTGGGAATTTTTCCTTAACCTCTGACTTAGTCAGTTTTTCCCAAAGGGGCAAATCGATTTCCATTAGGTTATCTATTGCCAGTAATTCTGGAGTACCTTGCAAATACGGCAAGATAACCTCTGCTGTCTGCTTTGCTCGTTGTAGAGGACTACAGTAAACAGCATCAAAGCGCAGGCTAGCAAGAGTAGCACCAACTTTGTGGGCATCCGCAGAACCTTTTTCGGTCAAGACTGACTCATCACAGCGCCCTTGAATCATCTTCAGGGTGTTGTAGCTGCTTTGACCGTGACGCACGATAATAACGCGAGTAGCCAATCTTGAATCCTCCATGACCAAGTGCGTGGACAGTTCCCAGTTTCACACAAAGATCGAAGCGCGTCCTTTGTGTCTCTCCAATTGCCAGGGTCATTGTAACGTGCAACCGGACACCTACTTCAACCCTAACTAATTTGGTTGGCTAGGTAAGGTGTAGTTGCGGTCATAGAAAGCAGATAGCCTTGCACAGCACGCAAATATTGAGAATAGCCTTTGGTACAGCAATTTCAGCTCAACTAAAAACACGTTTAAGTGCAGGAAAACGAGACAACACGAGATAATCCAGTAACAACACTGTCACCAATGAAAGACCAACGAGAGGGAAAACGATACCCAAAACAGCAATTATTGCGATCGGAACTTTCCACTGCTGAACGTAGGGTGGTAACGCTGGGGCACCAATCCGTCCAGACTGTTTCGGACGACGTTGCCACCACATCACTATTCCACTCACACACAGAACGATAACTACTAAGCAGGCAAACAGCATCAGCAGTTGATTTCCCACTCCAAAGTATTTACCCATGTGTATCGCAATACCCATCTCTACTACCTTGGGTACTAAACCATAATCCTGCCACTGCACGTCAGCCAGCACTTTTCCACTGTACTGATCGATATGCATAGTCATTTCTTGGCTTGGATTGTCCGGAAACACCGAAACGGTATATACGCCAGTCTCACCTTGTGGGAAGCTGACGCTGAATCCGGGAAACGCACCTTTTGCTTGTGCCAGTGCAACTACAGAGTCCAAGTTAACAGGTGTACCTAGAGGAATTCCCTTAGGGAAAGCTGTAGAACTAGCACGACTTTGCCCTGAATGATGTTCATGTCCAGAAGTACCTGATAGCGGCATCGGCAACTGCTCCACAGCCCACGGCACAACATGATCTCCATGCTGATTCAGTGAACCCGTTAATACCTTAGACTGAGGCACCTCATCCCATAGTTGTGCAGGGAAATGGCTGGAAACTTGAGCAAACGTTTCTCCCCAAAATCCAGACCAAGGTAGCCCCGTAAGAATAAGAAAGGCAACCAGCAAAGTACCATACAATCCAGAGACAGCGTGCAGATCTCGCCAAAATACTCGCTTATTTTTGCTCCATAAACGGGGTATCAGAGTTCCAAAAATCTTAAACCGATTGCGCGGTAGCCAAAGATACAGTCCGGTAATCAACAGCACTAGCCCCCAACACGCGGCAAGTTCCACCAGATAGTCACCGAATTTGCCAATCATTAGTTCACCGTGAATCTTGCGGGCAATGCTCTGGAGGTTCTTGTTTTCATCGCGATCGCCTAATACTTCATCTGTGTAAGGGTTCACAAAGACTGTTAAAGTACGTTCATCAGATGTCATTAATGTCACTTCAGCACTGCGATTCGGCGCAACGTTGGGAGCGAATTTAGAGACTTTTGCATCAGGAAAGGCAGATTGGGCAGCTTCCAGTTGTTGGGTATATGGCTGCATCACACCTGTAGGTTGCACAAACATCTGATGATGATACATTAGGGCATCTAACTGAGGCTTGAAGAGATAAATGATGCCTGTCGTTGCGAGGATTAACATAAAGGGAATGACAAATAATCCTGCATAGAAGTGCCAGCGCCAGATAGTGCGATAGAAGCGATTGGTGGGGGACTCTAAAACTGAGGGAACTTCAACTAAAGAGTTAGATGTAGATGCCATAGATGAGGGTATTATCTCCTGTTGCTCTGTACTTGACTCAAACAGTGGGAGGTATTGAGCAACAGATCGAAGCTATCTATAGCAGTTCTCAGTGGCGTGAAGTACATCAAAAAACCTAACCCCCAACCCCTTCCCGGAATCGGGAAGGGGAGTAAGAATCAAAGCCTCACTCAAGAGTAGGAGAGAGGTTTTCCAGAGAGGTCAGAGTGTATCTCATCTAATCGAGAAGGGCTATATACCAGGTAAGCTAAAGCTCTGCACTGTTTTGCCATCACCGGTTGAGCCATGGGTGCAGAAATCAATATCAGTCAAAGGAAAACGGATGTCAAAAGACAAGCTGTCAAACTCCTCGAACCATTTCTGGAATCAGTGTCGCTTAGTTGAAACTATTGTTCCAAAGCCTTAATCGTGACACTGCGCTAAGATGCCTTAAAATTTGAAACCGTAGTCTCTTATTGTGCTGTGTATTCAGATGCATTCGAGATGAAGTTAATCTGAAGCTGAAACTCTTGCTACAGACGTAATTAGCGCAAGTTGTGTAACAAAAAATGACTATTAAGCGGTTGATTTTGGTTGTACTGACGATTTTTGCGATCGCCAAAGTCAGCCTGTCCTTGGTAGAAAGCTGGGGTCAACCTCAGATTCAAAGTCGGCTGGAACTTTACCAAACTAATCTGCTACTCCATGCGAGCGAGTGGCAGCCAAATGCTGAGGCAGCAACACCCTCAGAATCGAACCCAGATTTGACAAGTGCCCGTAACACTTTAATCGGTACGAACCCGCTTAAAACGGCACAAAACCAGTATCAAGAAGCGCGTGAATCTGCTCAGGAAGCGCAGTCGAAAATCGTTGCTAAACTCCAAAAACTCTCAACCAACGAACTAGCGGTAGCCGAGGAGGCTGCCAAACCACAGCTACAAGTTGCTCCAGTTGCTGATACTCCTCGCTCCTCCCAACAGCGGCAGCAATGGGAAATGTCATTATCTCAAGTAGGACAGCTAATTGATGAGCTAGATTTACGCCTTGGGATTCTTCAAGCCCAACAAGGAAAAACAGAGGCTGCCCTCCAAAGTTGGAGTAAATTTACTGAGCAACAGACAAAAGAGTCTTTAATCCAAACAGCGGAGGTAGTAACAGGTTTATGGAGTGATCCACCGCGACTGCTACCAGATGCCGAGTCACAAATTCAAAAAAACTTAGATAGCTGGTTCCGCTATCGTGCTTTAACTAAGCTGTATCAATTGCAGCAACGTCAGGATGCTCTAGCCTCGCTGCAAACCAAAGAACAAAAGATAGCTGAACAGGCAATTTTGAAATTGGGAGTAATTGGCGGAATACCAGGCTTTGGGGGTCTATTTGGTCTGATTCTTTTGCTATTTTTGTTAGGTCAGCGACTGTTTCGGGGTGAGCGATCGCTTTTGGCAACCAATGCTGATGTCGCTTGGGAGACACCTTGGGATTGGGAAATTATATGGCAAGTACTGATTTTTGGCTTTTTCTTCATCGGTCAATTGGCACTTCCCCTCCTGTTCGGGGTTTTGGGCGTGAATCCTGTCGGTTTCACGGTACGAATGAAGGCGTTTTATGTATTGGTGAGCTACCTCTTGATGGCAATGGGTGGCTTGCTAGTTATGTACCTTTCCATCAAACCTTTTTTACCAGTACCAGAGGATTGGTTTCGCTTTAAGTTCCGCAGTAACTGGGTTCTCTGGGGATTGGGAGGGTATCTGGTAGCATTGCCTTTGGTCATTTTGGTGTCACTAATCAACCAACGGCTGTGGAATGGACAGGGAGGAAGCAACCCGATTCTGCCTCTAGCGCTGGAAGGGCGAGATAATGTTGCCCTCTTAATATTTTTCTTGACAGCCTGCGTAGCTGCACCCGTGTTTGAGGAGATTATCTTCCGGGGCTTTTTGTTACCATCGCTGACTCGTTATGTACCTGTTTGGGGTGCAATTCTGGCAAGTAGTTTGCTGTTTGCGATCGCTCACCTGAGTCTTTCGGAAGTCCTCCCCTTGGCGACATTGGGCATGGTGTTGGGAATCGTATATTCGCGATCGCGTAATCTCCTTGCTTCCATGCTCCTCCACGGGCTTTGGAATGCTGGCACACTCTTAAGCCTCTTCGTCTTAGGTAGTGGCTCTAATTGAACCGCTTTACAACTTGATCATTTTGTGAAGCCCCTTTTCCTAGGCATCCCGTCCGATTTCAAAATCTGCCAAACCCTTGAATATTTAAAAAACTTAATACTATGGAGTTGACAGTGCAAAATTTCGCCTAAGCTCAGAATTATAGGTACTTCTTGCGCTTAGGCGTTGAGGCATCACAAGCTTTAGCAGAGTTATTGGCTATTCTCATGCAAGTTTCTTCAGATATTGCCCAAACCAAAGACTCACCGAAAGAGACGATCGCCTTAGATGTCACAGGGATGAAATGTGCGGGCTGCGTCAGTGTTGTAGAACGGCAACTGACTGGTCATCCCGGCGTAATCTCTGCCCGCGTTAATCTAGTGACGGAGGTTGCTGTTGTAGAGTGTGATGCGGCGACAGTTGATCCAGCCGCACTAGCGCTGGAATTGACTTCTAAAGGTTTTCCCTCTCAACCCCGTTCTGCCAAAGGGAGCGACGCATTAGCTCTACAAAATACTCTGACACCCGCTCAAAGGCGTGAACAAGAAAGCCGTGAACAAGTCCGACGCTTGATCATTGCGGGTGTCCTGATTCTTCTATCAACCTTAGGGCATATCGGTCATTGGCTCGGTGCGCCGATGCTGCCTGTCATCAGCAATATCTGGTTCCACTGGGGACTGGCAACCTTAGCGTTGCTCTTGCCGGGACGTCCGATTTTGGTGGATGGTTGGCGTGGGTTGTGGCATCAAGCCCCGAATATGAATACGTTAGTTGCCTTAGGCACACTAACGGCTTACACAACTAGCTGTATTGCCTTACTTTTTCCGCAACTGGGATGGGAATGCTTCTTTGATGAACCCGTGATGTTGTTGGGTTTCATTCTCTTGGGTCGTACTTTAGAACAACGGGCAAGGCGTCAAGCCTCAACAGCCTTTGAGTCCTTGTTGGCACTACAGCCGCAGGTTGCCCGTTTGATTGGGAAATCGGCAACAACAGAACAGCCAGGAATTGAAATTCCTGTTGAGCAAGTGCGTGTTGGCGAGTGGTTGCGAGTTTTGCCGGGGGAAAAGGTACCCGTAGATGGGGAAGTGATGGCGGGGCAGTCGGCAGTAGATGAGTCGATGCTGACGGGGGAATCAATACCTGTTTTGAAGCAATCCGGAGACACGGTGACGGCTGGTACGTTGAATCAGTCGGGTGTGATTGCACTCAAAGCAACTCGAACGGGTTCGGAGACAACACTAGCTCAGATAGTTGCTCTAGTTGAGGATGCCCAAACCCGTAAGGCACCAATCCAGCAGTTAGCCGATACGGTAGCGGGATACTTTACTTATGGCGTTTTGGGGATTGCCTCCTTCACTTTCCTGTTCTGGTATCTTGTCGGGACAAAAATCTGGCCAGATATTTTGTCACCGATGACTGACGCGATGGGTCATATGATGCCCATGTCGCCGTCTCCGTTAGTTTTGAGCTTGAAACTGGCGATCGCAGTTTTGGTAATCGCCTGTCCCTGTGCCCTTGGTTTGGCAACACCAACAGCAATTCTCGTCGGTACTAGTATTGGTGCAGAACGTGGATTGTTAATCAAAGGCGGGGATGTTTTAGAACGAGTTCATCAACTCGATACGGTCGTTTTTGACAAAACAGGTACACTCACCAGTGGACAACCCACTGTTACCGATTGCCTAGCACTTCGGGCATTGGTTCAAGGGGTATCGGAGGGTACTACCACTAAAAAACTCCTACAACTTGCCGCTTCTGCCGAGAGTGGCACTTCCCATCCTCTCGCCTTGGCAATTTGTACCGAAGCACAGCAGCAGCAGCTACCGATTTTGGCTGCTCAAGATTTTTACACCGAACCTGGGTTAGGAATATCAGCATGGGTGGAAAATCAACGGGTGTTACTGGGTAATGCTGAGTGGTTGAGTCGGCAAGGTGTGGCGCTTGGTGAGAATGCTCAAACTGAGGTTCAGGCGTTGGCAGAAGCTGGAAAAACGGTGGTTTATGTAGCGTCGGATGGGGTTCTGCTAGGAGTGCTTGCTGTGGCAGATGTCATTCGATCAGATGCTAAAGAGACTGTTGAACGGCTCAAAGCATTGGGATTAAAGGTCATGATGCTGACAGGTGACCAACCTAACCCAGCTAGGGCAATCGCTCAACAACTCTCGATTGCGCCAGAGGATGTGATTGCTGGGGTTCGTCCTGATGGCAAGGCAAATGCGATCGCTCAGTTGCAAGCTGAGGGACACCATGTTGCAATGGTAGGGGATGGCATTAATGATGCTCCGGCATTGGCACAAGCTGATGTCGGTATTTCTCTGCACGCGGGTACTGATATTGCTAGGGAGACGGCAGGAATTATTCTCATGCGCGGTAGCGCAGCGCGTCCGGAGGACGTTCGCTTACTGGATGTCGTTGAGTCGATTGCCCTTTCCTCGGCTACCTTCAACAAAATCCGACAGAATCTTTTTTGGGCGTTTGCTTACAATACACTAGGAATTCCTGCTGCCTGTGGTGTGCTTTTACCCAGCTTTGGTTTTATCCTCAGTCCTGCTGCGGCTGGGGCGCTAATGGCTTTCAGTTCTGTTAGTGTCGTAACAAATTCGCTTTTACTACGTCGTACCTTCAAAGCTTAAGTAAAATTTTGGTGACTGGTGAAACGACCAACGATGTTCCCTTCCCTAATTCTAGTGAGGAGTATTAAGTTGCTAATTGTCTCAAAACCCAATTCTGTACTACTGACAGCCCAACTCAATATGTCACAATAGATGGTGGAAAATTCTTAAAGCTAGGCACCAGTCAGGGTAACCAGACATTTTTGTCCCTCTTCAGATTCCAAGAACTTCTAACGAATGGAGCATATCGCTCGGCTCTACAAATGTTTATGATGATAGACTGAGGGGTCACCCGGTTGAGGGTCGGCAATCAGGGTAATTTTCCTAAAAGTTAAGGGAAGCTGGTTGAGAAGCGTGCCAATGTGAGTAAGCAAGAGCGTTTTTCCTAACAAATTGCACTCTTTATCACTATTTTTCGATGCCTCCACAATCACATCAAAATCATTTGTTAATCATAGAAGACGATAAGGGACGCAAAGAATTTCCCTTAGAGGAATCTGTGTATTCCATCGGCAGAGATCCAACATCTGACATCCGCTTATTTTCGCAGTTTGTATCTCGCCGACACGCTACGTTAGTACGACGGCAGCGTGAAGACGGTAGTCCTTATTATCGGATTGTCGATGGTAACCTCAAAGGTCAGCCCAGTGCAAATGGGCTGATTATTAATGGTCGTAAGCTTCAAGCCCACGATCTCCAAGATGAAGACGAAGTAATTTTCGGTCCCCAAGTCAGCGCTAAATACTACCTGCTTAAGACCGATCCTCATCCAACTGGGCCACCAGATGAGTTTGATATTACCCTGATCAGCCCTGGCATGATTGGGGACCCAGAAGAATGGAATAGCTAAAAGGGTGGAGAAATTTTTTTAGAGATTTCTCAATTCGCCGGAAATTATCCGGCGACACTTTCGACAAGTTGCCAATGGCGATTTGCCGCTACTGCCTCCTGAACCAGCTCAAACATTTGACGGCAGTGGTTGTCAACCTGGAGAGGCAACTCTTCGTTTTTGATGACGAAATTCATCCGCACTTCTTGGGAAGTAGCTGTTGATTTGTCAATCAACACTTCCACCGTCACCAGTTTGGCAAAAGCGATGCGACCAGGAATCTCCCTTGCCATCAGGTAATCCCCAGTGTCATAGATAATGTCGAAATTGCAGGATTGTAAAACCTCAATCAGCGACTGCTGAAGGTGATCTAGGGAAACTGCAACTGTAAAAGAACAAGTATAGCGAGCCATATATAACCCTGGGCGTCAGATAGCTAGACCCTCCTATCATATCGAACCTCTGTTGAGGGTCATTACAGGAGGTAAGAGGACAAACCGTTGCTCAACTGCTATCAGCTACTAGCATATTAGCGACTCATCCGGATAAAGATTACCAAAAAAGTGTATCGTGCAATGCTAATTGCCTTAAATAGAAGCTAGAGGACAGAGGGTTGAGGTAAAAAATTTTCATAATGTAATGTATCGTTGTGCCGCTTGAGGATAAAATCTCATACCTTCAGAAAGCATGAGGAATTGGGGAATGCAGGGATTACTGATTGTGTTTGAGGGGGTTGAAGGCAGTGGTAAAACAACTCAGTTACAGCGATCGCTTCATTGGCTTCAAGACAAGGGAGTATCCGAGTGCCTAGGAACGTTTGCCCAAGAGATGTCTGTAGTAGCGACAAGAGAACCAGGCGGAACATCACTCGGATTAGGACTACGGAAACTATTACTGGAGGAAGGGAGTCGCTACGAGAACACTACCCCTATACCAATCCAAGACCGAGCCGAACTCTTACTGTATGCTGCTGACCGCGCTCAACATGTTGAAGAATTTCTTAAGCCTCACTTGGCTTCAGGTATGATTATTTTGTGCGATCGCTATACTGACTCCACGATTGCTTATCAAGGGTATGGGCGAGGGTTGGATTTAACATTAATCCAGCAGCTTAACGAGATTGCTACGGGTGGATTGGAGAGTGACCTGACGTTGTGGCTAGATGTTGATGCCGAAACAGGGTTAAAACGGGCACGACAACGGGGACGCGCTGACCGAATTGAGCAAGCTGACTTTGCCTTTCACCAGCGAGTGCAGCAGGGATTTCAGCAACTAGCGACCTCGTATCCCAAAAGAATTGTCAGGATTGATGGTAGTAAGAGCGAGGAAGACGTGCATTTGGCAATTCAGGAGATTTTGCGTCAACGACTTAGTCAATGGTACAGCAAGCTTTCGCGCCCCTAGTAGGGCAAGAGCGCGCGATCGCGCTATTGGAAGGAGCAGTTGCCAGAAATCGCATTGCGCCTGCGTATCTTTTTACAGGTTCCCCTGGCGTTGGACGGAGTCTAGCCGCCAAAGCATTTATCGAACTATTGTTTGGTACAGATGTCTCTCTCGATAAGCAAGTTTCTATCCAAAAACGCCTACGGCGGGGGAATCATCCAGATGTACTGTGGGTAGAACCAACCTACCTCCACAACGGTATTCGCTTGTCAGCGACAGAAGCGGCAGAAAAAAACCTCAAGCGCAAAGCCCCTCCTCAAATTCGCTTAGAACAAATTCGGGAGATTACCCAGTTCCTCAGTCGTTCCACTCTAGAAGCGTCTCGAAAAGTAGTTGTGTTGGAGCAAGCTGAAACAATGGCAGAGTCAGCGGCAAATGGCTTGCTCAAGACGCTGGAAGAACCGGGACAGGCGACGTTGATTTTAATTGCCCCTGGCGTTGAGTCGTTGTTACCAACGTTGGTGTCTCGCTGCCAACGGATTCCCTTTTCCCGATTGTCGCAGGACAATCTAGAAGTGGTGCTGCGGCGAACAGGTCATGAAGCAATTCTTAACGAGCCATCAATACTTGCGATCGCACAAGGAAGTCCAGGAGAAGCGATCGCTTCCTTTGAGCAACTTCAAGCGATTCCAGAGGAATTGCTCAAGGAACTAACCAAGCTACCCAAGACAACCCGAAAAGCCCTAGAACTCGCGCAGAAAGTTGATAAAACCTTGGATACTGAAGCTCAGTTGTGGCTATTGGACTACCTACAGCACAGCTATTGGCACTCCTTCTTGTCGCCCAGCATTATCCAACAGCTAGAGCAAGCCCGAACCTATCTCCTCGGTTATGCTCAACCACGATTAGTTTGGGAGGTAACATTGCTGGCATTGAGTCAAGTTGTATAGCAGAAGGCAGAAGGTAGAAGGCAGAAGCAGCCTCTACCTGTAGGGTGCGTCATGACGCACCCTACTACTTGTTCAAAAATCCCAGAAGTGGCGAATGAGTTCAGCGACTGACCACGCTTGGGCGATCGCACCTTGGGCAGCATAAGGGGTAGCACCATCAAAAATTTCAGAAATCGAACCAATACAGGCTTGCTGCTGCACATGATCAAGTAAAGGTTGCCGACTACAGGGCACGGGTTCTGTCTCGTCGTAGAACCGCAGCCATGCCCGGATAAAGGGACCCATCAGCCAACTCCACACTGTACCCTGATGGTAAGCCCGATCGCGATACAAGCGATCGCCAGCATAGTAACTAACATAGTCAGGGTCGGAAGGGTCAAGACTTCGCAAACCGTAGGGGGTTAAAAGGCGATCGCGTGCCACCTGCAAAATCCGACGCGCCTGCCCTTTAGGAAACCCACAGTGATACAGCGAGAGTGCTAAGACCGCATTCGGACGGATTCGAGCATCCCGTCGATCATCTGGCTCAATCGTATCGAAACAGTAATTTTTCTCTGGATTCCAAAACTTCTGCAACGATGCCTTTACCTGTTGTGCCTGCCGCTCATAACGTTGAGCTTGCTGTAACAGACGCTCTTTATCAATAGTAGAATCAGCAGCAAGTTTCTGAGTCCATTGAGTTGTCCAGCACAAAGCCGAGTACCAAAGTGCATTGATTTCTACTGGTTTTCCTTGTCGTGGTGTCACTGGTTCACCATCAATTACCACGTCCATCCAGGTAAGGGCAACATTTGGAGCCTCCCAAGTCAGTAGCCCATCAGCGGCATCAACCCGGATATTGTAGAGAGTGCCTGCTGTAAAAGCTTTGTAGATTTTTCGCACTACAGGATATTGCTCTTTCAAGAATTCCCAATCCTGTGTTCTCTCCAAGTAAAGCCCTAGTGTTTCAATCCACCAGAGCGAAGCATCAATACTGTTATAAATAGGTTGGGCACCAGCATCAGGGAAGGTGTTTGGAATTAAACCATTACGGCAGTAACTACCAAAGGTTCGGAGTAAACCCTTAGCCTCTTCAAAACGCCCAGTGGTTAAAGCGAGTCCAGGCAAAGCAATGAGCGTGTCGCGTCCCCAGTCGTTAAACCAAGGGTAACCAGCAATCATTGTTGGCCCTGCAATCGAAGCACGATAGGCAATGAATTGATCACTCGCTCGTAGTAGCTGACTCCAGATCAACTCTTGCTCAGGCTTGACTGCAATTGGCACCTGAGCAAACAGTTGGTCAAGGCGTTCTTGTTCTAAGAATACAGCTTCCTCAAAAGACTTTGTACTGAGAGCTTGTGTGTCTCTATCGGGTAGCGTTGAGTCAACCCATCCCACCCTTGCTTCTAGCGTTACGGCTTCTCCTGGTTTTAGAATGACACTTAGGTAGCCAGGACTGTAAAGGTCTTCGCGATCGCTTAATCCTCGTTTGTTTTCTTCTGGATAGTAATAATTCCAGTACCAAGTCCCTTCTGGTTTGTAATGACCAGCACTCCAGCGCAACTGCCAGGGCATCCCAATGTGATCGGCACGAATTCCCTGAAGGTAAATTTGAGAGGGTCTTACTAATTGGGAGAATTGGATCTCATCATCCGCTGATTGCTGATGATGAAAATCGCGATCGCCAATTATCGGTCGTAGTCTTAGCGTTGCAGTCTCGTTGCCTTCATAGCGATACTGAATCAAGACGCGGTTAGAGAATTGGGGCAGTTGTTTGTGACTTGAGTCTTCACCACTCCCAACCAATCCGTAAGGCATTACCAACCGCCGCGTTAGTTGCCAGCCTTCCTGACCCCAAACCCAGGTTGGAACTGGCTCGACCCCAAAGGATTGTAAGAGTTGGTAGCCTAAGGGTTCAATTTTGCCACCTTGCCAAAAATTCGTTGAGAGCGACCAGAGTGACCCGGCTACCTCCAAGCTGGCATCAAGATGAGAGAGCAATAAAGTACGGCTTCCCGGCGGCTCCAAGGCTGCTATCAACCAGCCATGATAAGTGCGGGTGCGAGCATCACAAACTGTACCATTGGCAAAACTGCCCAAGCCATTGGTCAGTAGCCATTCCCGTGTATCTAAATCCTTCACTCAACAATGGCTCTTGAAATTCCTTAAGCAATATATCACTGACTTGAGAAGCTATCAGCTATTTCGTCTAAATTGTGAGCGTAGCTCATGGTGTCTCTTGCAAAAGTCGATTTTCGCCCCCAGCCCCCAGTTTTGGGAGAATACATTCAAAATCCCCCTTTTTAAGGGGGATTTAGGGGGATCTAAATCTAACGGGGCAGTTTGAAAACACGCCCTAGTCCCTAATCCCCAATCCCCACTTTCAAATTAGACTCCATGAACTACGCTTACAACTAAAGAATGAAAGCCTAATTACCCCATTTCCCATTCCCCACTTTCAAGATAAGTCTACTAATCCTGTTTTCTTACAATTGAATCATTAAAAAGCAACGAGTTTGGCGAATTCTGCTTCACTTTTTGGGCAGTTGTCCAACTACCGCTCTCATTAATGCGACCTTTAAGCTTGTTAGGACATTCTTGCCGAATTTCAGATACTGTTTCAAACCACCTCGGTCGATTGATAAAGGTTGCACCATCGGGATTCCAAGCGGCTTCAAACACCATCTCGCTGTTAGGACTTTTCTTTTGAATACCAAGCTCGTCATAGATGTTAATGGGAGTGCCATCTCGTGTGTGGCTTTTGCCGTTACCGCAGTAATCGGCGCGTGTCATGCGCGTGCAAGCTTGGTGATAGTCTCGGAGGGACTTTCCTTTAACAGTCTTCCAAGGTTTGTAACCCATGCGAATGCACTTAGCGAGAACTCCACTGGTACAGCCAAATGTGATCATATCACTCGATTCTGTGTGCTTTCCTGTCTCATCCCACGAACCCGTCAGCGGAATTGCCTTGGCAACATTCTCGGCATCAGGAGTACACAAATTCTTCCATTGAGAATCTGCTGAATCTAGATAAAAGACTGTGTAAAGATAGGTTTCTTTTTCGGAGTCTTTTGGGTCTAGTTCGACATCTTTGATTTGAAAGTTCAGCTTTCTCCCCTGCTCGTCAACTGCGTTAAACTGTGCGCCTTTTAAGTCTTTGCCTTTAACAATTTCAGTTTTCTGGGCAGTCGCGCTGCTTCTGGTACCTGAATTAGTTGTATAGTTACTGTTTGAATTTTTGGTGAACACTTCACAGCTTAAAAGCAACACCGGAAAAAAGCCAACAAAACTGTATAGAAATGTCTTTTTCATAGTTTCAACTTCTGCCAACGATTCAGATCCCCGACTTCTTTAAGAAGTCGGGGATCTGGCTTTGGGTTATTTCTAGCAACTATTCAGCAGCAACTCCCGTTACGCCTACAAGCTGTCCACCTTCGACTTTAAGGCTTTGCAATTCCATGCCTTGCAGTTTTGTTGCTTGCATACTCGTGCCCGGAAGCACGACAGCCTTCAATCTCAAGCCGTTCCCTTGGCTGCCGTTCAGACTCCAGCCGTTCCACTTGAGGCCGTTGAGCCAGACGCCACTACCTCCTAGTGGACCCAGGATGATGACATCTTTTATGGCTTCTTTTGGGTTTTTTGCGGCGTTAGCCTCCATAGAGAAAGCGAAAGGAAACAATGCTGCAATGATCGCGATCGCTAATAAACTTTTCTTCATGGTGAAAATCCTCAACTGTGTATTCAAGACGTTGCCTATTTGCTGCAATGTTTGAGCTACTAATTCTCGCAACCGATAGTTTGCAACTTACTAGAGGTTGTTTCCGCTCTAATCCCATCTACAAATTCATCAAAACACGCAGATGACTGAGATAGAGACTGAGAATGTACTGACTTGTGACCGACTTTCGACTGACTGACTCTGCTAAAATCTGCATAACTTTCGGAGAATAGGCTATGTCACGATCGCTCAAAATTCGTAGTGACTGCATTAAGCAAGCCAAATTAGCCATCCAGCGCAATGGCTTTCGCAGCCAAAGAGCCTTCTCTGAAGAATTAGGATTCGCTTTATCTACTGTTGGCAGGTTCCTCAATGGAAAAACCGTCGATTATGCGACGTTTGTGGAAATTTGTGAACAATTGGGGCTGAATTGGCGAGAGATTTCTGACTTGGGCAATGGGTTTTCATCCCAGCCTGTAGACACAAAATCCTCCCTAGCAAATGCCAACAGACATCAAGATTGGGGCGAGGCACCAGATGCCTCGTTTTTTTTTGGTCGTAGTGATGAACTGACTACTCTAGAACAATGGATTGTGCAGGGCAATTGCCGTTTGGTGGTGCTGCTAGGGATGGGTGGAATTGGCAAAACGGCTTTGGCTGCCAAGCTTGCCCAAATGCTGCAATCAGAATTTGAGTATGTCATTTGGCGAAGTCTTCGCAATGCCCCCCCTGTAGAAGAGATATTGGCAGAACTGATCCAATTTCTCTCTAACCAACAAGAAACTAATCTGCCAACTAACCTGGACGGCAGAATCTTGCGATTGCTAAATTACTTACGTTCCTCGCGCTGTCTGCTGGTTTTGGATAATGCTGAGTCAATTTTGCAAGCAGGCGATCGCAGGAGCCGCTATCAAGAAGGATATCAGGGGTATGGTCAGCTACTCAAATGTGTTGGAGAAACACACCACAACAGTTGCTTGGTACTGACAACGCGGGAAAAACCACAAGGACTAGCTGAATTAGAAGGGGAAACCCTACCCGTTCGCTGCTTACAACTCAAGGGTTTGCCAGAAGCAGAAGGACGAAAATTTTTCTCGGCTAAAGGAGATTTTACGGGGTCAGAAAATGAGTGGAATTCGGTGATTTCACACTATGTAGGGAATCCTTTAGCTTTAAAAATAGTCGCTTCTGCGATTAGAGATTCTTTAGATAGCCATCTTTCTAACTTCCTAAAAATTTTAAATCAAGGCACGTTTATTTTTGATGATATTCGTGATTTGTTAGAGCGACAGTTTCAGCGTCTGAGTCAACTTGAACAAGAGATTATGTACTGGTTAGCGATTAATCGGGAGCCAGTTTTATTGGAGGAATTGCAAGAGGATTTTGTCTCCCCCATATCAGCCAGTGAAGTTTTACAGGCACTAGCCTCTTTGCAACGTCGGTCATTGATTGAAAAAAACAATGCTCGATTTACCCAACAACCTGTAGTTATGGAGTACACGATTAATCAACTAATCGAGCGGATTTTTGAAGAAATTCAAGGAGTAAAGGTTGAAAGTCCTAAGCAACCTGCTAACCTTCAACTCTTGAGGAGTCATGCTCTGATTAAGGCTCAAGCCAAAGACTATATTAGAGATACTCAAATCCGCCTCATCCTTCAACCATTGATTGATAGATTAACCGCAAGTCTTAGAGAACCCAAAACTCTTGAACGTTGCCTCGCTCAAATTCTCGATATGCTGCGAGGAAAGTCTCCACAACAGACAGGATATGTAGGCGGAAATATTATCAACCTGCTGCGCCAATTACAGGTAGACCTAAGCGGCTATGACTTTTCTCATCTAACAATTTGGCAAGCCAACCTCCAGGGGATGAACTTGCATAATGTCAATTTTGCCAATTCTGACCTGCGACAATCGGTTTTTTCTGACATATTGAGTCCTGTTACGTCACTAGCACTGACACCAGATGGCAAATGTGCGGCGACGGCCGATATAGATAATAATATTCACCTGTGGGACGTGCAAAAAGGCAAACAAATTTTGACCTTTCAGGGACACACCCACTGGGTAAAATCAGTTGCTTGGAGTCCAGATAGTCAAACCCTAGCGAGTAGTAGTTATGACCACACGGTGAAGCTTTGGGATGTTCGTACTGGCATCTGTCTAAGAACTTACACCGGACATAGTAATATAGTCTACTCAGTCGCCTTCAGTCCGGATGGTCAAATTTTAGCGAGTGCTAGTGCTGATAACACAGTAAAGTTGTGGAATGTCACGACTGATAGTTGCGTTAGAACGTTCACCGGACATACGAATGAAATCTATTCAGTCGCCTTTAGTCGGGATGGTCAAATTTTAGCGAGTGCTAGTGCTGACAGCACGGTAAAGTTTTGGGATGTAGGCAAGGGCAAGTGCTTTAAGACGTTGTACGGACATACGAATTCGGTCTATGCAGTCGCCTTCAGTCCGGATGGTCAAACCCTAGCGAGTGGCAGTGCTGACTGCACAGTCAGGCTTTGGGATATCCGTGATGGTCAGTTCGTTGAAATTTGCACGGGACATAGCAGTGTAGTCACATCAGTCGCTTTTAGTCCGGATGGTCAAACCGTAGTGAGTGGTAGTTATGACAAAACGGTGAAGTTGTGGGATGTTAGCACGGGTTGCTGTGTCAGAACCTTCATCGGACATAGTGATCGCGTAGAGTCCGTTACCTATGCGCTACGCGCAGGCTACGCCAACAGTCCAGATGGTCAAATAGTAGTGAGTGGTAGTTTTGACCTTACAATTCGGTTTTGGGATTGTCAAACAGGCAAATGTTTCAAAACTTACACCGGATATAACAGTTGTGTATTAGCAGTTCCTTTTAGTCCCTGCGGTAAGCTCTTAGCTAGTGGCAACGTTGACACTACACTGAGGCTGTGGGATGTCAATACTGGCAGTTGCGTGAGAACGTTCACGGGACATACTAAATCAGTCATAGGAGTCGCATTTAGTCCCGATGGTAAAACAATCGCTAGTGGGGGTGCTGACAAAACGCTGAAGTTATGGAATGTCAATACGGGCAAGTGCATAAAAACGTTCACGGGACATACTGATTGGGTATATGGAGTTGCCTTTAGTCCAGATGGCAAAACTTTAGCCACTAGCGGTCTTGACCAGAGCATCAGGTTCTGGGATTGTCAAACGGGTCAATGTTTCCGAACTTGTACCGAACCTAGCAATTCCATATTTTTCTTCTCCACATTTTTCGTCACTTTCAGTCCCAGCAGTAAAACCCTAGCCAGTAGCAGTTTTGACTGTGTAAAACTATGGGATGTCAGCACTGGCAGTTGCTTAAAAACCTTCACTGGACATACAAATGAAGTAGCTTGGGTTGCCTTTAGTCCGGATGGTCAAATCGTAGCTAGTGCTAGTGCCGATCAAACGTTGAAGTTGTGGGATGTCAATACGGGTAACTGCATCAAAACATTGACTGGGCATACCAATTGGGTATGGTCAGTTGCCTTTAGCCCAGACGGAAAAACCTTGGTTAGTGGTAGTTGCGATCGAACGGTGAGGCTATGGGATGTCAGCACTGGAAGATGTATCAGAACTCTCACCGGACATACCCGTGAAATCTACTCAGTCAGTTTTAGTCCGGATGGTCAAACTGTAGCAAGTGGCTGTGCTGATGAAACGGCAAGGCTGTGGGATGTCAATACGGGTGAGTGCCTAAAAATACTGAAACCACCCGGACTCTACGAAGGCATGAATATCACTGGGGTTACAGGTTTGATTGAAGCACAGAAAGCGACGCTGATAGCTCTCGGCGCGATAGAAATGGAGAATGAGCGGAATGTGGGCAACAAAGTATTAATTTTTTAAAGCCCAAGCCACAACTTACAGCATCCTGGGTACTTCCCCCCTTACCCCATCGTTACAACACGGCGAATTTCGTCGGTTTTAAAGCCAATTGCCATCGGACGACGCACTCCAGATAGCACCTGCACGTCGTACAATTCCTCTACCACTCCTTCAATCCGCAACGAGTGGACGATATCCCCGCTTCTCAGGTCAATTACCAGTAGTCCGCAGCGGGGTTCGGTATCTTTGGCACGCAAGTTTTCATCTAAAGACAAGCCGGAAAACGTCTTGTTATGCCGGGGTTTGGATAGCCCGACAATCGCGAAGTCACCGCTGAAGGCACAGCCGCGCATATAACCAGGACAGAAAGCTACTGGCTCAAAAATTCCTCGTTCGATGTCTGCATATCCAAATTCCCCAGTGCCGGAGTTGAGCAGCCACAGCTTATCCCTGTACCAACGGGGGGAGTGGGGCATGGAAAGTCCGGTCAGAATTACCTCGTTGCTGCTGATATCAATAACGCAACCCCCATCCCGCCTTCTATCCCGCCAACCGTCCGCCACATCACTCTGGCTGACTGCTGTCACGTAACGGGGTTGTCCGTCTCGCTGTGCCAAGCCGTTCAGGTGACAACGGTCTTCTGCCGCTAGCTTGGAGATGAAGGGGGGTTGCCACAGGGGGATGAAGCTGTACTTTTCACTGATTGTGGCGAGACAGCTAAATAGAGTATTGACAAAGATGATCCCCCCTAACCCTTCCTTAGTAAGAGGGGGAACAAAATTCTGTGTTTCTTGCTCCCCCCATGGCAAGGCCGGAGCTTTAGTGAGGAGCTGGGGGGGTACTTCTACCACCACATCATGCACGTCCAAATCCCCCGTGATGTAACCGACCTGAGGCACGTAGACAGCATCATAGCCATTGTGAACTTGTCCCGCTGAGAGAGCATTTTCAAACCGCCATAGTTGATACAGAGAACTCATGTAGAGAGTTGAACCCTTTCCATACAAACCCATACAGCGCTCAAAGGTACGCTCAAATACCGACAACTGTCCATTCGGTTGCAACCCAATAAAAAAAACTTTCCCCGCTTGATAGGTGGTGAAAACAAGACTCAGGTTTTGCTCGGCTAACCAGGAGGTGAACTGGCGAGAGGCAGTGATTTCTAGGGAGGGGGCGCTGGTTGAAGGGGTAGCAGAATTGGGGAAATTTCCAGCGTGCGCCCCTATGTCCGGTACGTCTTTGATTGTTAGGGGAAGTTCGTTAGCCGCAAAGCCATTAGGGTTTGATTGCATTGCATCAGTCATGAATAGTCTTTTGTTCGTGAGAAAATGTGCGAAAAAGTCCTGAGAAGTACAAGAAAGAAAAGTTAGGGAAACCGAGCCGGATTCCCCTAACTGAGTGCGTTGTCGAAGAGTGAAACACTCTCAAATCAGTTGGAGCGCACTAAACAATGACGAAGCTATTAGAGCCGATACTGCTAGCTTGTACCCCATTCAAACGCGCCAAGCCTTCGCCACTGCTGGCAAATTCGATTAGAGTATCGTTCCCTTGTTGAGCGATCGCCAGGTCATTAAACGTCAAGCCACCAGATAGACCAAGCGTTGTCTGACCAAGCTGGAAGTTGTTAATCGTATCGAAGCTCTCGCCGCTTGCCAGGACAATTATGTCCTGTCCACCTCCCAGCCAGATGGTATCGTTACCAGTACCACCATCAATCAGGTCATTGCCAAAACCGGAGTAGATAATGTCATTGCCAGCGTCACCGAAGATTTTATTGTTGCCCTCGCTAGCGTAGATGGTATCGTCCCCATTGCCAGCATAGATGTAATCGACTTGCGAACCGCCGTAAATCAAGTCATTGCCATCCTGACCAAACAGAGTGTTGACGCCCTCACTGCCGAAGATCTGGTCATTGCCGCCACCAGCGTAAATCGTATCGTCGCTGACGGTGCCGAAAAGTGAATTGTTGGCTGCGTCTCCGATGAGCGGGGTTCTGCCGAAAACAACATAACTAGAGCCAGCATTGGTGTTGCCGTTGGGGTCTGCATAAGAAGCCCCAATAATCAAGTCATCGAGTCCATCGCCGTTGATGTCTCCGGCAGCGCTGACTGAAATACCTGAGTAGTCAGAGGCATTAACACCGTTGAGAGCAAAGCCGTTAGTACCGTCGAGTTCACTGAGATTAATGCTGGCGGAGAATCCTTCTGTAGAGCCGAATACTATATAGCTTTGACCCGCAGCGTTGTTAGTGAAAGGTGCGCCGATAATCAGGTCATCAATACCATCGCCGTTGAAGTCCCCGGCACCACTGACACTGAAGCCGGAGAAGTCACCAGGATTAATACCGTTGATGGCGAAGCCGTTAGTGCCATTGAGTTCAGAGAGGTTAAAGTTAGGGGGAAGCGGTTGAGCTGAACCGAATACTACATAGCTTGCGCCTGCAAAGCCGTTAGCCCCATATGCCCCGATAATTAGGTCATCAAAGCCGTCACCATTAACGTCTCCAGCTGCGCTGACTTTGCCTGCAAGGTCATAAGCATTAGCACCGTTGATGGCGAAGCCATTAGTGCCGTCCAGTGCACTCAGGTTGAGGGTGGGTGCGAATCCTTCTTCGGAACCGAAGATAAGATAACTAGAGCCAGAGTAGTTACCGTTAGGGTCAGCATAAGAAGCACCGATAATTAGGTCATCAATGCCATCACCGTTGAAGTCCCCAGCACCGCTGACACTGACGCCTGTTTGGTTCCCCTCGGCAATACCGTTGATGGTGAAGCCGTTGGTGCCGTCGAGTTCACTGAGGTCGAAGTTGGCAGAAAATCCGCCTTGCTTTCCGAACACCACATAAGCACTGCCTGCTTTATCGAGGTTGTTGGGGTCAGCATACACGGCACCGATCACCACGTCATCAATACCATCCCCATTGATGTCCCCAATCCCACTGACACTGTTGCCTGTTTCGTTCCCTTCAGCAATACCGTTGATGGTAAAGCCGTTAGCGCCATTGAGGTCACTGAGGTTGAGCGTCGGAGCGAATCCTGATGTGGAGCCGAACACCAAATAGCTGGAGCCTGCATCAATCAGTCCGTTGGGGTCAGCAGAACGAGTTCCGATAATCAGGTCATCAATACCATCGTCGTTGATGTCTCCAGCACCGCTGACACTCCAGCCTGTGGCGTCATTTTCCGCAATGCCCTTCATGGCAAAGCCGTTAGTGCCGTCTAGTGCACTAAGCTCGAAGTTAGCCGAAAATCCTCCTAGCTTTCCGAACACGACATAGCTATAGCCAGGAGAGGTGGTGGCGTCAGGATTACTCCCATTAAATCCAGGTGCGCCGATAATTAGGTCATCAATGCCATCGCCGTTGATGTCTCCGGCATCACTGACGAAGTAGCCTGATGTGTCATAAGGGGCAACGCCGTTGATGGTAAAGCCGTTAGATCCTGTGAGGTCTGAAAGATTGAAAAATGGAATTGGCATTGTAAAAATTATTACGTTGAAGTATTAGCGGGCAGCCCTAATCCAGGGAAGGCCGGAAAAAAGCTTCCCCATGTATCACTAGGCGATTGAGTGAGTAAATTAAATTTCCTATACCTCAGGATAGAGGGTTGGGCGATCGCTGTGTTAGTACTCTTAAAAATCCACAGCGGTCATCACATCTCTACACATCCATCAAAACTTGCCGTTGACCGAGATCGAGACTGAGAATGTACTGACTTGTGACCGACTTTTGAGTAACTTATTGGGGTGAGTGCCTAAAAGTGCTGAAAGCATCCGAACTCTACAGAGGCACGAATATCACTGGAGTTACTGGTTTAACCGAAGCACAGAAAGTTACGCTAAAAGCTCTCGGCTTGTTAGAAAATGACAAGTGAGTTACGAGCGATTGCTTCCTCTACCTTTGTGGTCAATTTCTCTAACCTCGATAAAAATGAGCGACCTGTAAGTAGGTAGGCAAGAAAAAACGTAAGTACAACTATTAGGGTTTTAGCTTGGGGCGATAGCTGTAGCTATAGGAGAGCAGCATTACAAGTTATTACCTAACATCCCTATAGCCTATCGCTTCATTCCTCGTCATGGAACGCTACTAGGTCAAGCTGACGGCTGATAGCTAATAGCTGACTGCTCTAAAAGCCCTACTCAAAATCGTTATGACTATGATATAGTTGTAACAGTTCGTAAACTATCAAGTTTTGTCAACATGAGTAAGGTTGTAATAACCTTACTGGTGACGTGTAGCCAACGTATACGTCAGAAAATTTAAGGAGAATAATTTCATGACTAGCCCGACAGAAGGATGTCTGCGCGTAGGACAGCAGGCTCCAGAATTCACTGCCACTGCTGTAGTCGATCAAGAGTTCAAGACAATTAAATTGTCTGACTATCGGGGCAAATATGTCGTCCTGTTTTTCTATCCGCTTGACTTCACATTTGTCTGCCCTACTGAGATTACAGCGTTTAGCGATCGCTTTGAAGAATTCAAAGAAGTCGGCACCGAAGTTCTAGGTGTCTCTGTTGACAGTGAATTCTCTCACCTCGCCTGGATTCAGACAGACCGTAAGTCTGGTGGTATTGGCGATCTGAGCTATCCTTTGGTTTCTGATATCAAAAAAGAAATCAGTACCGCTTACAACGTGCTTGACCCTGAAGCGGGTGTTGCTTTGCGTGGTTTATTCATCATCGACAAAGATGGTATTATCCAGCACGCAACCATCAACAACCTCTCCTTTGGTCGTAGCGTTGATGAAACCCTGCGTACCCTGAAAGCGCTTCAATACGTTCAGGCGCATCCCGACGAAGTTTGCCCAGCCGGTTGGCAGCCTGGAGACAAGACAATGGTTCCTGACCCTGTAAAATCCAAAGTCTTCTTCGCCTCTGTCTAACTAACGTAAAAGCTGATGCTTCACTTCAGGGCTAGACGAATATAGCAGTTAGCCCTCAGCTATCAGCCATCAGCTTTTTTGTTTTCCTGACCAGTAGCGCTTGTGAAAGCAGCCTTTAGCTGTACCTCATTGAACCGAGAACTGCTATAAATTCAACCCAAACAACTGCCCTGATACACTTGCTCACCTCAAGTGTGTTGGGGCTAAATTTTATATATTGTTAATTATTATGAAGAAGGAGGCTGCACTTGATGTTAACGTCCAGTGATTTTAGCGGTTTACTCAACGAGCGATTCTTCCGCAATTTTTTCCCCATACCAGCAACTAATACATTAAATCTGGGAACAACGACTCCTGACTTTGATCTGCCTGATATTACCAACAACCTTCAAGTCAGGCTATCGGACTACCGGAACAAGCAACCTGTTCTCCTCGCCTTTACTCGCATCTTCACGGAAAAGCAGTATTGTCCTCTGTGCTTCCCTCATATCAAAGCCATGAACGAGAACTATGAACGCTTTCTCGAAAAAGGCGTTGAGGTGTTAATGATTACGAGTACAGACTCTCAAGCTAGCCAACACGTTGTCAAAGACTTGGGTTTAAAAATGCCACTGCTAAGTGACCCCAGTTGCCGCAGCTTTCAATCGTATGAAGTGGGTCAAGCCATAGGTGCTCCCTTACCTGCTCAATTTCTTCTAGACAGTAGTGGAACACTCCGGTTTAAACATCTATTTTCTTTCCTAGCTTCTAATGCAACAGTAGAGACATTGCTCAACGCGATTGAGAAGCTATAATTCGCGAGGCACTTTTAATTAGCGTGAGAAGTGTTAGAACGGGTCTGCCGACTACTCCCTGCCCTTGCCTGAAATTTTGATAGGAGCCAATGATATGGAAGAGACAATTAGGATTGGTGCAATTGATAAAAGTGATTGGACTACCACTCTCCAGGGTTTTCAACCCGATGCGATCGCGCAGCTACTGGCAGTCTATGGCGCGGATGGGCTAGTCGTCGGCACAATCTGCGAATCAGTAGAAGGCAAATACTACATCAACGGTCAGCCGGAAACTGACTACGCCTCTCTACAAGCCGCAGCAGGGGCACTCGTTAAGCGAAGGTAAAAGTTGTTAGTTGTTAGTTGTTTGACCGAATCTAGACACATTTTGAAACCTTGTACTTAACGCTTTCTATGCCTCTTAATTCACTAACAACCAAAAACTAACAACTAATGATTAAAGTTGAATCTGCGATAGGTGACTACGGGGATTGAATGTACGATTGTCACGGATTTTTTCGTAGTACTCCCGCTCAACTTTACTAAGTTCTTTTGGTGTCACAATCATAATCCGTACTAACTGGTCACTACGCTCACCCTTGGGTCGTGGCCAGCCTTTTCCACGTAGCCGTAAGGATTGACCTGAACGAATACCAGCAGGAACGTTTACACTTACAGTCCCATCTGGTGTTGGTACCTGGATTGATGTCCCCAACACGGCTTCATCAGGTGTCACGGGTACTTCGCACAGGAGATTGTCTCCATCAAACTGAAAGAAAGGGTGAGGTTTTAGTTCCACATTCAAGTACAAATCTCCCCGTGGCTGATTTGGAGCGATTAGCTGACCCTTACCTCTTAAACGAATGCGGCTTCCTGCTTTTGCGCCAGGGGGAATCCGGACATCAATAACTTCATTACCCAGCTTGATGCGTTTTTGGACACCATGGAACGCTTCAGACCAACTCAGAGTAATCGTAGCTTCCCGGTCAGCACCAACACCCGCTGTACGACCATCAAAATTTGAGTAGTCGCTAAAGCCTCCAAAGTCGTTAAACCCGCCATTAAATCCTCCGGCACCTGTCCCAGTGCGGTAGGTGTAAGTTCGACCCGTACTGCCAGCCGCACCCGTGCCAAAGCGACCTAGCAATTCATTAATGAACTCGTCAAAACTACCGTACTGGCTAAAATCAAAGCCACCAACATCGACACCGACACCACCAGGTCCACCAGCGCCAGAGGGCCATCCCTGTCCAGCTTGCTTCCAGTACTGCCCGAATTGATCGTATTTCTGGCGTTTCTCTGGGTCAGACAACACTTCGTAGGCTTCGCTGACTTCTTTAAAGTGAGCTTCGGCTTGTTTATCACCAGGGTTCATGTCCGGGTGGTATTTCCGGGCAAGTCGCCGAAATGTCTTTTTGATTTCATCAGCACTAGCTGTTTTATTTAATCCCAGGATGGCGTAGTAGTCTTTGAAGTCAGTTGCAGCCATAACGGGTGTCTCCTCTACTCTTAAAGATTTAGTCTAAGTTTTATCCTTCGCTACCCTAACGACGCGGCTACTCTTTTCCTACCAAGCTTTAATACTAAGGGTGTAATTGCCAACGTCGTCAACGAGGCTGAGGCAAGTTGTAAGCTGAGAAATTGTGAAATTTAGTTAATATTTGCCTCAAAGCTAGCGTAACAAAGCCGTCAAGTTAGTTGAGTTCGGTTCTTCCTCTGTGACGCGATCGCAATTTCCGTACTTGCTGGTGAGTGGCGAATCAGGCGATCCAATCCATCTTTCAAGCTTGGTGGGGCATCCAGCAGCGAGGAGTGCATTTGCCAAATTACCTCATTAGGAACAATCCGCGATCGCTTTTGGTTTCGTTCTAAACACATTAGAACTGGCGTATCTAACCAGATGCCAGTGATTTTGGTAAAACCTGTTGACCGTGCTAGTGCGATCGCCTCAACACGGTGACACTGGACTGCATTAGTGGCATCATAAATCGCCATAACCGACTGTTCTACAGCTTGCCGCATTTGCTGCTCTACTTGAGGCAATACCAATAACCACGGGCCTTGGACACTTTCCGAACCAAACAACTCTGCACGGATGGCATCTGTAGAAATGACCTGACTTCCAGGATATGCAGCAGTTAGCATGGACACCAAAGAAGATTTGCCGCTACCAGGAAGCCCAATCAGCAGAATCAGTCTGTTCATTGGTCATAAGAAAAAGCTATCAGCATTCAGCTATCAGCGATTCAATGCAATCCCCTTATTTAAGGAAAAGAAGATTTGCACAGAGTAGTGCAAAGCACTCTTTCAAGAGGCTCTAAATATCAAGTCAAGCTGATAGCTGATAGCTGAGTGCTAACCGCTCTAAACAATGACTAAATCACTGTTCCATCCGGAATTACTGCATTTTTAAACACGACGATGATACCGTTGCGGATATAAAAGCCTTGTTTCTCACGCTCTGCATCCTCTACTCTGTCCTTATTAATGATTTGAACATCGCAACCAATGCGGGCGTTTTTGTCGATGATGGCACGGCGAATCGTTGAGTTCGTACCAATACCCAAGGGAATTGTGTCAGTTTCGCAATCGGACTGCCGTTCTGCATAGGGTTCATAGAAGTCAGCACCCATGATCAGACTGTCCTCAATCACACAACCGGCTTCAACGCGAGAACGAATTCCCAATACTGAGTGATTAATTCGGCACTCTTTGAGAATGCAGCCTTCCCCAATCATTGATTCTGTCACTTGGCAATTTAAGAGTTTAGTGGGAGGCAAATAACGAGCACGAGTATAAATCGGGGCTTTTTCGTCGTAGAAGCTGAAAGGTGGGCGAGGCTGTCGCGTTAGTGCCAAATTAGCCTCATAGAAGGCTTCAATTGTCCCAATATCTTCCCAGTAGTCATTAAATAGGTAAGCCTGAACGTTATAGTCCTTTGATGACGCTGGAATAATTTCTTTACCAAAATCAGTTTGCTCTGGAGATTTATTTAGCAAATCTGTCAATACCTCTTTTTTGAAGACATAAATCCCCATAGAGGCAATATAGGGAGTTTCCTTTGCCTGTTTTGCGTCTAGACCGAGTGTTGTTGTATCGACCTGCATTTTTTTCAATGCATCGCCTTTCGGCTTTTCGCTAAAATCAATCACTCGACCGCGATCATCAATTTTCATCAAGCCAAAATCCGAGGCACGTTTTTCATCGATAGGCACAACCGAAAGTGTAATATCTGCGCCAGTGTCTCGATGACGTTGTACAAAATCGCGGTAATCCATCCGATAAAGATGGTCTCCTGAGAGAATCAGGTATTCATCAACCTCCCACTCCTGCAATAACCAGAGGTACTGACGAACAGCATCAGCGGTTCCCTGAAACCAGCTAGGATTATCCGAGGTTTGCTGGGCAGCTAGCACTTCAACAAACCCTTCAGTGAAGCCGGAAAAGCTGTAGGTACGACCAATGTGTCGATTGAGAGATGCTGAATTAAATTGGGTCATTACATAGATTTTAAAAATCTCTGAGTTAATGCAGTTACTGACCGGAATATCAATCAAGCGATACTTTCCTGCCAATGGTACGGCTGGTTTAGCCCGCAGTTTGGTTAGTGGGTACAAGCGGGTGCCAGCGCCACCTCCGAGAATGATACCTAAAACTTTTTTCACAGAAGACCTCTTAACTGCGGTGGGTTGTCAAATTTAGTGTCTAATTGTGTGGCGCCCAATTGCAAGGGGTTAAAAGTTATGAGTTGATTCAGAACCGCTTAACTTCTAACGATTTAGTTACTGAAGTGCCATCTCCATGAGGATTTTTTGGGCGCATTGCTCTTTTGTTTGGTCAACGGGATGTCGTTGGATGTATTGACCATCGAGTTGCAAATCCCAAGCTTGACGGTCATCTGCTAGCATGACAGCCAAGATTTCTTGGAGGTCTTTTACAATCTCTGGGTCTTCGACTGGCACGATGGCTTCTACCCGTCGATCCAAGTTCCGGGTCATCCAGTCTGCACTACCGATATAAACATCCTCTTTACCCTGGTTGTGGAAGTAATAAATTCGCGAATGTTCTAAATAACGACCCACAATGCTAATTACACGAATATTGTCACTAATACCTTCAATCCCTGGACGCAGACAACACATGCCGCGCACAATCAGATCAATTTGAACCCCAGCTTGAGATGCCTCATAAAGTTTGGTAATCATTTGTGGGTCAACAAGGGCATTCATTTTGGCAACAATGCGACCGCTAAAACCATTGCGACAATGTTCAATTTCGCGCTGGATGAGGGCATAAAAGCGATCGCGTAAATTCACCGGTGCAATCATCAACTTACGATAAGACCGTTGCCTGGAGTAACCTGTCAAAAAGTTGAATAAGTCCGTCAAATCTGCCCCTAGATCTTCACGACAACTCAATAACCCTAAATCGGTATAGATTCTTGCTGTCTTAGGGTTATAGTTGCCCGTGCCAACGTGGACATAGCGACGAATACAGTCTTCTTCTCGACGCACCACCAGCACGACTTTCGTATGCGTCTTTAAACCGACTAATCCATATACCACATGAACGCCAGATTGCTCTAGCTTCCGCGCCCAGATGATATTATTCTTTTCATCAAAGCGGGCTTTGAGTTCCACTAATGCCGCTACCTGTTTGCCATTTTCTGCGGCTGAAATCAACGCATCGACAATTGGGGAATCACCGGAGGTACGGTACAGTGTCATCTTAATTGCCAGAACATCTGGGTCGTGCGCCGCCTCAGTAATGAAGCGCAGCACAGTGCCAGAAAACGAGTCATAGGGATGATGGAGGAGTAAATCCGACTGCCGAATCACGCTAAAAAAATCTTCCACCTCCTCTTCCCCAGAGGGAGATAGCAAACGGTGAGGCACCTGTGGTGTCCATGAAGGGTCTTTTAGTTCTGGAAGTGGCAGTTCCATAAACGACATCAAATCTCCCAGTCCCAGCAGCCCTTCCACTTCGTAGATATCTCCATGTTTTAACCCCATCTCCCGCATTAGCATTCCTCGCACCGTATCAGGTGTTGTGGCTTGAATCTCCACCCGTACAGCTGAACCACCAAGACGTCGCTTACGCAGTTCTTGCTCAATTGCAAAGAGGAGGTCATCCGCTTCGTCTTCCTCCACCTCCAAATCGGCATTTCGAGTAATCCGGAATGGATGATATTCCTGTATATTCATCCCCGGAAATAAAAACTCCAAATTGTGGGCAATCACCTGTTCTAGGGGAACACCTGTCCAGGTAACGGGTTGTCCTTTTCTCCGATGCCGCAATTCTTCAGGGAGAGGGACAAACCGAGGTAAGGTTTTCGGAACTTTCACTCGTGCAAACAATTCTTCCCCCGTTTCAGGGTCTTTCACCACCACGGCTAAACTCAAGCTGAGGTTGGAAATATGAGGGAATGGATGGCTAGGGTCAACGGCTAAGGGGGTTAGAACCGGAAAAATTTGCTCCTCAAAGTAGTTTTGAAGGTAAGTTCGCTGTTCTTGGTTCAAGTCCATGTAGTCGAGAAGGTAGATACCCTCTCGCGCAAGTTGCGGTCGCAGTACCTTCTCAAAATGCTGATGTTGCTCCATTACCATCGGCAGCAACCGTTTGTTGATAGCTTCCAACTGTTCACTTGGTGTCCGACCATCCGGTGATAACTTTCTTACCTGCGCCGCTACCTGCTGCTTCAGTGCCGCAACGCGAACCATGAAGAATTCATCTAAATTAGAGCTGAAAATTCCCATGAACTTGAGACGTTCCAGCAGTGGCGTTCGAGGGTCAGTGGCTTCACGTAAGACTCGGTTATTAAATTCCAGCCAGCTGAGTTCCCGGTTGAAGTAATATTGCGGGTCTCTCAGGTTAATTTCAGTGACAGTCGTTTTCGATTTCGTCATGATGTTGAGGTTGCACTGTCCCGCCACTAGTTCAGTGGCAACATCGGCAAGTTGTTGAGGAGCTTATGCCATGACACACTAGAACGTCTGGTGTTTCAAAACCAGTAATGGACTAGGGTTTAGCTAATTTGTCACTTTATCCTACCGTGAGCGAACCGCTCAATAACCTATCATTCGATAGGGATAATCAACTTGTTGGGTTGATAGCTGATAGTTGATAGCTTATAAGATTGAGGAATGCGATCGCCTCGTCTTATCCTGCTTCTCCTCGTCACTCATGCGGCAATCAGATAGCAAGTCTTGGGAGATTGATGTTTCAGGCTAATTACTCAAGCAGTTCCTGTCGGTACACCTACCAGCTACAAGCCAGGTGTGATAGCGGGGCGTTACTCCGTTCGCATCCGTCTGGTACACAACACCAGAACATCAAACGCCCACAAGGTTATAACCTACCGGATTGGTATTCGTTTGGAAATATCTCCCCCTCGATCAACAACAATGGCAACGTTGCCTTTAAGGTTCTAGGTGCTTGGAATCAAGCAATTTGGTACGGAACTGAGCGCACAGGGCGTTTGGTGTATGTTGCACCGAAAGGCACGATGTTGAGCAAAGTGTCTTTAAATAATCATGAGTGTTTAGTTTGGGAACAATTGCGATCGCGTCAGAACGGAATCTGGATGTATGAGGCAGTAAATAGTGAAACGACTCACTTAACCGCTGGTCCATTCGGAAGTTGTGCCTGCACATCCCCAACACTAAATGATTCTGGCGCAGTCGGATTCCGAGCTAAATTTGCGGATTCCTATGGGTTCGCTGCCTATAGTGCTACGCCATCCACGACGATATCAGTTCTTGCCTTGATGAGTAACCTGGATTCATCAAGCATCTATTCCTTCTTATTTCTTCCTGCTTTTAACAACAAAGGACAAATCGCGGCAAAGGTACGGTTGGGACAACCTGGGGATATTGGCAATGAACGTCCTGACCAAATCCGGATTTTTGACTTAGATGGCGACTCCACACTCGTTGTGTCTAATCAGAGTCATGATACTGACTCAGCGTATCAAAGCTTCGACAACAGCATCGGCTTTAATGACAACGGACAAATTGCCTTTACCGCAACCTTAAGTTCTGGTCAACGCGGCATTTTCCGGATGGATGGCAAAAAAACACAGCTAATTGCGATCGAAGGGGATGGGCAAATCTCACAGATTGAACGCTTCCCACCGAGACTGAATAACAATGGTCTGACCGTTTTCCGTGCTTTTGATACTGAGGGTTTACGCGCAATCTGGGCGGGTGATGGCACAAGACTGCGGAAAGTTGTTACTCAGGGCGAAATTGTTCCTACAGACTTAGGTATCCTACGGCTAGCGCGACCTGATAATGGGCCTGTGTTTAGTGGCTTACCTGATGTTAATGATCTGGGTGATATTGTCTTTGCTGCCTCATTATCTGACCTAGAGGATGTCAGAATCGGTTTCGGTGCAGGGCTATTTGTTGCACGACAAACATCTATCCCTGTAGTTCCAAGGGATTTAGATAATTTGCGGTACGTGCCGAAGCAAAACTAATACAACAGTTGGGTTATGGGTAAGTTTTGAGTGTTAGAAGCCGAATGACTTTAGACTTGAGCTTGGAACTTGCTCTGTCCAGCAGTCATTTCACTATTTCAGCTAGCTGACTTGCGATCGCGTAGGGAGGTTCCAGGTGTGATTGAAGCCGTCAGCTATCAGCTTTCAGCAGTCAGCATTGAGGCTTGCCACATTTTAGTTCATCGCAGGTTCTTGATACAGCGGCAAACTAATCTTTAATCTGAGTTAATGGGGATTGAATTAATTAACTCATTACTACTGATGCTGGTTCCAGGGTAGCTATCAACCTGACACCAAATTCCTCTTCAAAGACACCTTTCTTGTAATCCAAACTCCAGAGTTCCAAGGCACAGTCATCACCTGGATGAGATGGCTGTAGTCCCAAGTGCAATTCTTGAGTATCTGGATGGAACTCGCAGCGCACTCGCTCAATTGCACCAATCTGTCGTCGGTCGAGAGCAACGGCTAAGCGTAAGATTGCACTAAGCTGACTAACTAACTGTCGATGCTTTTTACTCGGTAGGTTGCTGTAGTTTGAGTGCTTTTTCTTAGGAGTACTCTGGCGATGGTAACGCGCTAGATTGGCGATTACTTCAATTTCAGATTCTGCAAAGCCGAGAAGTTCACCATTGCGAATTAGATAATAGGAATGCTTGTGGTGTGCTGAATGACTCACATACACACCGCAGTTGTGTAAGATTGCAGCAGCCCAAAGGAGTTCGCGGGTGTCTGTATCCCAGTTGTGGAGGTGTCCTGTGGTTTGGTCGAATAAGCTGAGGGCAAAGGTGGCAACTCGTTGAGAGTATTCTAGGTTAACTTGATATTTCTGAGCAATTTTGAGGACACTACGTTCGCGTACTGAGCCTTGATAGCGCAGTCGATCTTCAATTAAACCGTGGGAGAGCATCCAGTCAACGATTACCCCTTCCCGGAGTGCGCGTTCCCCAATCATTAACGACTCAATGCCCAAGAGTGTCATTGCTTCCAATAAAATTAGTGCCCCAGCAACAATGATTTCCGATCGCCGATCTGACATTCCTGGAATTGCCGCACGTTCAGCATAATTCATCGCTGCTAAGCGCTTGACGAGTTCCTTGATATCTTTGCGACTGAGTTGGTAGCCATTGAGAGGATTTGGCACCATGCCCAGTTTTTCCCTCGCATGAATGGTTGCTAGCGACTCAATCGTGCCAGATGTCCCGACTAAGCGAGGTTGTTCACCTGGTTGCAGGTGAACTCGCACCTCCTCAACGGGTCGCTCTAGCATTCCTCGAATATAAGCTTGCAGGTATTGAAACTCGGTGCTACTGATTGGGTCAGTGGTGATGAATTCCGCTGTGAGGCGAACTGCTCCCACCTTAGTGCTGCTGAGGGTACGAGGTTCGTGACTATCCCCCAAAATTAATTCCGTAGAACCACCGCCGATGTCAATAATGATGTGAGGGTGGTTGTTGAATTCCATCCCAGAGAGGACACCCAGGTAAATCCGCCGCGCTTCTTCTTGACCAGAAATTAGGTTGACAAATAACCCTAGTTCTGAATCTATCCGCTTGATAAAGTCTCGCCCATTTGGGGCTTCTCGCGCCGCGCTGGTTGCCACAGCGACAATTTGTTCAGCATTGAAGCTTTTTGCGAGTTTCTGACAGCGTTGCAAAGCCTTGATTGCCCTTTCCATCGCTTCCGGAGTCAAATCGCCTGTACGTGGGTCGCGATCGCCTAAACGTACTGTATCTTTCTCCTTAGCAATAATCGTAAACGTTGGCAGCACTGGGTCAACCCGCACAACCACCATGTGAATAGAATTTGTCCCAATATCAATAGCGGCAAGAATGCGGTCTTGCTTTGCAGTAGCAGTAGAAATATTCACAGTACTCTCTTTGGCAACGGAATTAAGCATGACTAATGTATCCCCAGTGACAGCCCTAGCCTAGATTCTACGGATAACGATATCTTTAAAGGGGATTTAGTAAATAGGCACTCTCGCCTATTGTCCAGTCCTAAATTATGAAAAGCAGCTCCGGAAAAACTGAGGAGCTTGCTACACCCTATTAAACAAACCTGTCATTCAATCTATTATTCCTTTCATGTTGACCCAGCAACAACCAAATCCTGCACCTACATGGCTAACTGTTATTAAACTTTTGCGATGGGACAAGCCAGCAGGTCGTCTGATTTTGATGATTCCCGCCTTATGGGCAGTCTTTTTAGCCGCTAACGGTACGCCACCTACGCCACTAGTGGGCGTGATTATCCTGGGGACTTTGGCAACCAGTGCGGCAGGTTGTGTAATTAATGACTTGTGGGATAAAGATATTGACCCGCAAGTAGAACGAACACGCGATCGCCCTCTTGCCTCCCGTGCCCTCTCCGTTAAAATCGGCGTTATTGTTGCCTTCATTGCAATGGGTTGTGCGGGTGTGCTTGCCCTGTATCTCAACCCGTTCACCTTCTGGCTTTGCGTTGCTGCTGTGCCAGTCATCGTTTTCTACCCATCAGCAAAGCGGGTGTTTCCTGTACCTCAGTTAGTGCTGTCTATTGCTTGGGGGTTTGGTGTCCTGATCAGTTGGAGTGCTGTCACGGGCAATTTGGAACCTGCTACTTGGTGGCTTTGGGGGGCAACAGTGCTTTGGACATTAGGGTTTGATACAGTCTACGCGATGTCAGACCGTGAGGATGATCGGAAAATTGGTGTTCGTTCCAGTGCGCTGTTCTTTGGGGATCATGCGGCTGAGGCTGTGGGTATCTTCTTTGCGGGTACGGCTGGTTTACTGATAAGACTGGGTATTGTGATGGAGTTACAACCTGGCTTTTGGTTAGCACTGGGTATCGCTACCTTCGGTTGGGCTTGGCAATATATTCGACTACGCCAGCCAGACCTTCCAAGACCCGTTTATGGTGATATTTTCCGCCAAAATGTTTGGATTGGCTTTGTTGTACTAGCTGGGATGATTGCTGGGTTGGTTTTGTGATTTGAATTTGACCGATGAGCAAAACAATAATTGGGGTTATGGGGCCAGGCACTGGTGCATCCGAGACTGACTGTGCCAATGCCTATGAACTGGGCAAACTAATTGCTCAAGAAGGATGGGTTCTCCTGACAGGAGGCAAGAATGTTGGTGTCATGGACGCGGCGAATACAGGGGCAAAAGCAGCCAATGGTCTAACAGTGGGTATTTTGCCAACTGCTGACGCTAGTGGTATCTCTAATGCGATCGATATCCCGATTTTCACCGACATGGGCAATGCCCGGAACAATATCAACGTCCTTTCCAGTGAGGTCGTGATTGCCTGTGGCATGGGGGCAGGTACAGCGTCTGAAGTCGCACTCGCTATAAAGGCAAATAAACCTGTCGTTTTGTTGACTGACCATCCAGAAGGTCAACGCTTTTTTTCCAGCCTCTCAACTACTGCCGTATTACTTGCTGAAACACCAGTTGCTGCTATTGAAATTGTCAAAAATTTCTTGAAAAGCCAATTCTAGGGATTAAAGCCCTAGCAACGCTTCTAAGCTTACAACGTAGAAGCTCTGTTCAAGAATGCTTCGCCCAACACCCAAGTTCCAAAGTAACAAAAGAGGATAATCGAACTCCTTAATTTCGAGGTGAAATCTTGTAGGAAACCTGCAACTACCAATAACAGGAACTGCGTCGTCAAAATAGAAACTTTTGGCAGCGTTTCAAATAAATTTGAGCCACTGTATCTTTTGGGTTAATCCGTAGACAGTCTTTAAACAGGTGGACTGCCTCACTAAAAGAACCCAGATTGTAGAGCAGCAGACCTTTTTCAAATTCTTGTTTAGTCGCTAACTTGCCTTCTCGAACTTCTAGAGGATCAGCGTCGAATATCTCATAGACACTAACAGCGGCTGATTTTCCTTTAACTTTCAACCGATCAATAAATCTGAAATTGTATTGGTTATAGTCTTGTAATTGCAAAAAAGTATGATGAGAAATTAATAATGATACACCGTAGTTTTTAGTCAACTCTTCCATCCGAGACGCTAAATTAACGGCATCACCAATCACCGTACTATCCATTCGAGATTCCCCCCCGACTGTCCCCAGCATCAAAGAACCTGTATTAATACCAATACCAATCTGTAGCGGGACATAACCTTGTTTAGCACGATGCTGATTGTATTCTGTCAGCGTTTGCAGCATTGCAATTCCAGCTTTAACCGCACTATCAGCACCACCACTAAACAATGCCATAATTTCATCGCCAATATATTTATCAATGAAACCTTGATTTTCAATAATCGCTGGTTCCATACGAGATAAATAAGCATTAATAAATTTAAAATTTTCTTGGGGAGTCATGCTCTCTGAGAGCATGGTAAAATCGCGGATATCAGAGAAGAGAATCGACATCTCTTTCTGCACCTGATCGCCGAATTGGACATCAACTATGCTTTCTTTATTCAATAGCTGAAGAAATTGACGAGGCACAAAGCGTTCATAAGCTTCGTTGAGTGCAAAGAGTTCATGGGTAAAGTTTTGGCTCTCAGCTTCTGCCCGTTTACGTTCAGTAATATCTTGAAAGGCAATGATTGAATAGATAACGTTTCCCTTGTCATCAAAAATTGGTGTTCCCCAACTCTCGATTGGGATAACCTTATCGCCTCTATGGATTTCTAGATTATCAGCCGTTGCATTTTCACCCTTTAATGCCCTCATTCCAGGAAGTTGGTCACTAGGATACAGTGTGTTAGTTCCTGCAACATAGATTTGAAAAGCCTCCGGCAATTCTTCCGCCGAGACGAACGGTGCCCTCCCCTGGCAAAGTAACTGCTGCGCCATCTGATTGCCGTAGTAGGGTTTGCCGTTAGCATCCAGAACGCCGACACCGACAGGCATAGCTTCCAGAAATTTCTTCAGCTTCTTCTCACCTTTGCAAGCCATGTCCTGAGCGCTGTTGTATAGTAAATCTTCTACAGCATCGCCATGTTCAGTGGCTGTTTCTAATAAGATTTCTAGATCAGCTTTGTCTCTAGTAATATCTGTCACCAGCGACTGAAGTTCCGAGGCTAAAGCCTGGAGTACAGCTTGAGCGCGTTGGCGTTCAACAATTTCGGCTTGTAGTTGTTGGTTTGACTGATGCAACTGAGCTTCAATTGCGTCAGCATGGGCAGTTGTCGTCTCTAGCAAAATCTCCAAGTCAGTTTTGTCCTGCTTTAGGTCTTTTACTTCCTGACGCAGCCTTTCGATTTCTAAAATAAGCTGTTGCGTTGATACTTGTTGTGCCTGCATCGTCATCGTCTTAAGGTTTATACCTTGACAAAAACTATATTGTGTAAAAGACCTGTATAACGATGCACCTTGGATCACTATGCCAATTCCAGTTGCAAAGAAGGCATTAGTCGCTGCAAGTTCTTCAAAGACTTCCCTTGCCAGGGGATGTTTTTAGAGCCTTGCAGGACCATTTGAATATTTCCTTGCTGACGAACCTTGATCACGAACTTTGACAGCACGTTGATCCCTGAACTATTAAGAAACTCTAGCTCTCGTAAGTCTAGAGTAATCCTTTGTGGCTCTTGGTCAGCGAGATTAGTCAATAACTTCACGATTGGCGCATATTCTTCCGTCCCGCTTAAGCGGAGTGAACCCTGGCAGATCACTGTTTCAATATCTGGGTCGTAGTAGATGCAGTAATCTTCAGTCTTAATCTCCATCATCCCAAAGCTCTTTGCATAGTCTTAGTTGTTTTCGTAACCTATAGGGTCAACTGCACCATCGTCGTTACAGCGATCGCTTCTGGATCGTTTTGGACGCTCTCGAACTTCCAGCCTAGCTTGGCTTGATAATCGTTCATCATGGTCAGAAGCCCTAAACGAGAAGCGTGTTCATGCTCGTCATCTGCATTTTGTTCCAGATGACGAATATACAACTCGTCAGGGTCGGAGGTTGTTAACTCCTGGATGTAGTTCTGAAACGTCGCGATCTCTTTGGGATTGACACTGTTAGTTGCGAGAAACACAAGTCTGTCACTATGCATTTGAAGAGTCAAGCTAATCGGGTAGTCTGAGGTTTCGTCAGTAAACTTCATGGCATTCTCTAACAACTCATTGCCAATAAAGCTAACAGCGCTCTTTACCTCTCTTTGGATGTCATCTTCACTAGCAGCCTCCTCATTTCCCGGAAAAAACGTCGAAAAGTAGTCAGCCATAAAATCAGCCGACAACCCATTGGTTCTCCAGCGCTGCTTAACTGGCACAGAACTAGGCGAAAAGAAAAGAGTTAAGTATTCCTGAACAACAGGCAGATCCTCATGGAAATCCCCAAATATCTGAGTCATGTCGATAGTATGTATTCCCTTGGACTTGATATCACTTGTTAATTGCAACTCACGAATAACGAATGACTACTTCTGTTTGAGTATCAGCAAAGTGATGTCATCGTAGACCTTTTGCTCACCGATATGCTGTCGAACATCCTCAACAACGGCTTGCCTGATTTCCTCTGTTGACCGATGCCAGTTGTCGCCTAGCACCTCACAAAATCGCTCAATCCCGTATCGTACCCCTGACTGATTTTCGGCTTCAGTAATTCCATCAGTGTATAGAACTACCACGTCTTTTGGGTTCAACTGTACTTGAGTATTAGCGACGAAATCGCTAATATCGGCTTCTAAACCAATGGGAAAGCCTAAATCTATTGTGTCAAACCGTTCTATCTGACCACCAGAGCGCACGACAATCATCTCCTCGTGTTGACCGCTCAAGCACAGAGTACCCTCGTGGTAGTCCAATAAGGAGAGGGTAAGATTTTTATCTGAATTCATTCGCTGCACGTTGTCGTAAATCACCCGATTTAGCACATTCAAGAATTTAGTAGGGTCAGTTTCATTGTTTGCTAGAAGGGTACGCACTGCCGTTTGTACCATAATCATCAATACGCCACTTTCCAAACCGTGTCCGGTTACATCTCCAATACCAATTTTGACTAACCCGTTGTAAGTCAGAACGTCGTAGTAGTCGCCTCCTACCTCTTGTGCTGGCTCCATAAAACCAGTAATCTCCAGTTCGGGAATTGACTGGAGTTCCTCCTGTTTCGGCAATATCATCTGTTGTAGTTGGCGTGTTATCTCTAGTTCCGCCTTCATCCGGAGATTTTCAGTCTTGAGGCGCTGGTTGAGGAGTGTTATTTCCTGGTTGGCTTCGTTGAGTTCAGATGTCCGTTCTAGAACACGTTGTTCTAACACCTCATTTGCCTTTTCTAATGCAGTAAAGGACTCGCGTAACTTTTGAGCCATGTGATTGAACGCCTGAGCCAGAACTCTGAGTTCCTTGACACTATTCGTTTCTACTTTTTGTTCTAATTCTGGACGAGCAAGATCTGAGGTAGCGGCTTGCTTCGCTAATATCCAAGAGGCATTGCTCAAACGCCAAATCGGCTGAGTAATTGAACGGGCGGTAAGAATGCCCAGTATGATTGCCAAAATTAAAGCGGCTAGACAAAGGAGAATTGTAGAGCGGGTATTGGTATTGATACGCTCCATGAAATCTGATTCTGGGACTACCACTACAATCAACCAGTCAAGACTTGAACCACTTTGGAAGGGTAGCACTTGTACAAATTGCCTCTGTCCTTCTAGGACAAAGTTGAGTTGTTGGCTGTTACGAATTTGGCTGAAGTCACCGAATTCTTTCACCAAGTACTGTGCAGTGGAGCGAATCAAGATTTCTTTGCTGTCTGTGGCTCTCAAGCGTTTCGCCTTACCCTCTACTATGAGGAATGGCTGCTCCGTAGTGGAACTTCCGATTAAATCTCCGGAACGCTCGACAATGAAGGTCTGTCCCGATCGCGAAATTTTCAGACTTTGAAGGAAATTACTGATTTGTGAGAGGGTTTGTTCGCCTAGAAGTACCCCCTTAAACCTACCTGTCTTGTCGTAGAACGGATAGGTAGCACTGATATCAAGCCTGCGATCGCTGAAAGATACGCTAACTTCATCCCAACTGGGGCTGCCTAGTTGTACGGCGCTTCGATACCAAGACCGAACCCTAGCATCGTAGTTGGGTCTGTTGAATAGCAATTTAGTGCGATCGCCTCGGTTGTCTACAGCATATCTCCGCATAGCGCCACCCGTAGACTCGTTCGCTACGACGATGTATTGCTCAAGACCGTTAGCCCCAACGAATTCTCCCCGCTCGTTGGCGAAAGCAATCGTAGCCATTTCAGGGAACAATTGGGTCTGTGCCCAAAAGTAGCGCTCCAGGCTCTTTGAATCTTCTAAACTCAACAGACCCTGCCTGACAGCATTAGCATTAATTTGATTGATCAGATGGGGTGTCGCCATGTAGGTTTTAAGATGCTGGTAGATGCGGGCAGCGATTTCAAGGCGTAACTGGGTGGCTAGGTCGTTGACTGCCTGCTGACCGTTGCGTAAGGAAAGATACCCCGTTAAGCCCACCGCTGCAAAGATTTGGAGGACGAACGGTACAACAAGTATCAAACGCAGTGACGGTCTTTTAGAAGAAACTAAGCGGTTTAGAACGTTAATTAACATGATCGGGCGATCGCTCCTAAGCTACCTGTTGCTGTTTAAGCATCGGCAAAATGATACCGTCGTCGATATTTTGCCCCCCGATTGCTGCTTTGCCTCGTTGGTTACAGTTTTGGAACTTACCCATAGCACCCTTGTCTAAGCCGGAGCTTGTGAGGCGATTAAAGAAATGGTGCAGCTTAGATAGCCTTGCATTATGTTAATCAGGCGTAAGTCCTAAGGGTTCGTATAAGAATAACTAGACTAACATGGCGGCTCGATTCCAAAAACCGAAACAACTACTTGTTTCGGTGAATTGACACTCATAACCCGGAAAAAGGGAAGCAAACTTTTGACAGAACTTCTGAATGACGAGATTAGGAATTGATGAAATAGCCCTAATCAAAATAAAAGGAAATTTCTGTGCAATATTAATAGACAAGCGAGAAGTCTAAACTCATCGGGATAATAGATGGAAGGACACCTGAAGAAATTAGTAAAGTGCCGAAGAAATCGGGGAAAGAGGTCTTATATAAAATAGAATAAGTAACTATAGACTTGTGAAATATTACAAAAGTTTAGTCATAGGAATCATGCCAAACACTCAAGCCGTATTAAAAAAATAGATTCTTCCACTAAACTAGAACCGACGATTAGCGTTTAGTTCACATTTTGGGAAAATTGCTTGAGACGATAACCTAAACCATGAACAGTTTCTATAAAATCATCAGGCGCACTTACTGCTCGGAGTTTTTTGCGTAAGCTCTTGATGTGAGCTTTGACTGTATCTTCCTCTGGAGGATTGTCAAGTGACCAAATGTGTTCAATGATGACACTGCGGCTAAGTATCCGCCGTTCATTGCGTAAAAGGAGTTCCAAAAGACTATATTCTTTGCCAGTCAAGCGCAGAGATTGGTTCTTGTAGCTAACTTCGTAGGTAGCTGGATCAAGATGCAAGTCACCCCAGTTTAGCGTTGGTGATAATGAACTACTTCCCCGTCGTAGCAAAGCTCGAATCCGAGCAAGTAATTCTTCTAAATCAACAGGTTTGACCATGTAGTCATCAGCGCCAGCATCCAAGCAGCTAACTTTATCGGATGTTGTGTCATGGGCAGTTGCCATCAAGATTGGCATTTGGTAGCCATGAGAGCGTACCCGCTTGCACAAATCAATGCCACCCAGCTTAGGGAGTGTCATATCTAGCACAATTAAGTCATAGTCAAGGTTTTTGATTTGCCCCCAAGCAGTTTCTCCATCTGTAGCGACATCAACTACATAACGCTGATCTGCGATCGCATCGGCTAGTACCTCAGCGAGACTAGGCTCATCCTCTACTAAAAGAATCCTCATAAAAGCTAACTACAATATTTTAGAGTTGGTGCCAGTGCGATCGTATCAAGCACATAAGCTTAACGCAGTACTGATGCTTCCCGTTGGAAAACTTGGTGAACGGCTGATTGTAATTATTTAGCCAGTGCATTACCTGCTTTGAGAAGCATCACACAGCTTGGCGCATGGGTGATCTTGCTATCCATCACCATTTGTACTGCTACATCTAAGGGCATACGAACTCTTTCGATTGTTTCTGTTCCTTCTTGATGTGTTTGTGTAAATGTTAACTGCTTCACCAGAAATAGATACACAGGACAATGAACGATTGATGTATCTAAATCAAAGATTCCTAAATTGCTCCATTCCTCGGCTTTGATTCCAATTTCTTCTTGAACTTCACGTTGTGCCGCTTCTAGCGGAGGTTCATCCTCCTCAATCGCACCGCACACGACTTCGATGCTTTCTTTCCCAAGAGCATAGCGAAATTGCCGAGTAAGATACACGGTTGCATCGCTATCTATCGGCAGAATAGCAACACCAGGTTTCATTGTAACGGTGGAATACATACCGGGTTGCCCGTCAGGTTGAACAACCTGGTCTTCACGGACATTGATAAATGAATTTTGATACTTTCGACGCTTTTCTTGTATCGTCCAAGGACCGTACTGTTCTGCCATGAGCTGTTCCCTTGCTATAACGTAAACAAGGCTATCCTCAAGTCAAGCTAAGGTACATGTGTCTGAGGTAGGGGAATCCAGTAAAGGGTCATCGTGCGGTATGTTTTCAGCAAACTGACAAGAAGCGATCGCCTTCCATTGCTGCTCCTCATGTCTCACACTCAGGCTTCAACGGCACGGCTCACCCAGAGGAAGACCATTACGCTGTAGAACTTGATTATTGGCTCCCAGCATTCTCACTTCACAAATCTTGGCTGCTCTCGTTAAAAGTATACCGAAGACACCATTGGTGACTTGATCACGTAGAGTTTGTCCAGTGCTAAAACTTACTTCTACAGCAACGACTTTGGAGCTAAGAGCGCGTCCAGAAATGAATGTCTTGTCATCATCTACATTTTTGCCCTCACTAACCTCTGAACCTGAACTGTACCAAACCAGACCCATTGGTGAAAATTCAGTAAGGTAATCTGCTGCTAGACTTTGCGACCTTAATTGCCAAACACTGCTCTTATGTTCAACAGGACTCGTATTCGTAATACGATAAGACGTTTGCCCTAGTGATTGGGAAACCTTCGCTTGTCGCCAAACAGTGTTCTCATGGACAACCCATGCCGTATACAAATTAGCTTGTAAAATTGATGTTGTAGCATCACGACAAATCTGTCTGTAGAGTACCATTACGCCTTGCGAATACTTGATAGTACGCAGAATGCGGAAATCTCCAAGAACCATAGCTTCTGGAGCGTAAGGCTGAGAACACGTAGGTGAGACAAATACATGATGACGAAGGGCATCTTCAGGGCTAGGAGCAACAGGGAAGGAGAATTGATCAACATAGATCGTCGGTGGACTCTTGCTGTCGCGTTGTAGTACCTGACCATTAGCGCCTAGTACCCTTACCTCACGGACTTCAACAGCTTCTGGTAAAGCCATCGCCAAGATGCCATCCTTGCCTTCGTCCCGTAAAGTCTTACCGTTATCAAACGTCGCCTCTACAGCAGCGACTTTGGGTGTAAGAATTTCACCATAGATTACTGCGTGGCGATCACCTCCAACATTCTTTTGGTTGAGTTTAATGCCGTAGTGTACAAGTTCTCCTGGTGGCTGTGGCAAGACTTCAAGATGATCTCCACTACCTGATGCTTGCCAACCTAATCCTTTTCGTACCACGACTTGATGCCCTAAAAAGTTTCTGTTTTCGATTGGAATAGCGTTTTCACTGCGGCAATTAACCTTGTAGACAACAATTTTTCTCGCTGACCACTTGCGGGTGTTCAAAACGTTGAAATCTTCTGCAACAGTATTTTGAGGACAAATATTACCTAAGTTTCGACGGACAACATCTTCAGGGCTAAGAATAAAGCGGTTGAGGCTATAACCAGCAGTTGCACACAACAATAGTCCAACTAAGGCAAAAACTAGCTTGTTTCTTTGCATCTCTCAATACCAACTAGTATGAGAATTTAAGTGCTTCCTTCGCAAGGTTTAAAAACTGCTGCACCAACTACACGAGCGTGGAACTCCAGGAAATTGGTAGCGCTCACAGCGTAGCCTTACCCTTCACAAAAGGTTTCTTGTTCAATCTTAAGTCAGTTCAATTGCCCTTAATAATTTCTATGCAAAATGATACAGGAGCCAGAATTCACAATTGCTCTATGCAATTGATACTAGCGCCTGAACTGTCTACCCCAACTATGGGTAATAGACTGAACTTTACATAACACTAGATATCAAGAATCACCATTGCTGTCCAACCGTCATCGTTTTTTTCTAATTGAAAACGGTGTAACGTAACAGCTTTGACATCTACCCGTTGTTCGTGTCTTTCCAAGTCAAGCGTTTCTCCTTGAGTCACTGCACTTAGATGATATTCTCCGTTCTTCTCCTCAATCTGAACCTGCTGCGATCGCAACAAAAGTAACTCACTGTCCTTGTAGTAGACGAATTCTTGCAGAAAATTGAACAGGAGCATATCTAGTTCATCATTTTCCAAGGTGAAAGTGCGTGTTTCTTTTAGTGCGATCGCATCCAGATTATCAATCATCACGTTAATCGTTGCATCACCTGCCGCTATGAAAATCTCCTCTAAATCTTTTCCCCAAGCGTGAAAAGCAATATCAGCAGTGGCAACATCTTCAAGAAACTCATAAGGCATAGAACTATTGCTCACACGTCTTTAACTGACTAATAATTTCTTCTTTGCGATCTCTCAACTGTTTGCCGATAAAAACTAGCTCCGTTCCCTCTTGTTCAAATCGCTCCAAATCCCAGCGTCCAGCTACGAAATTAAACAAATAGGTACCTGAATCAAACTGGATAAAACCTTTTGCCCGATACACGTCTGTCTCAAGACTATCAGCAAATCCCTCAAAACATTCAGGATTAAAGGTAGCTTCCGAAGTGTAGCTGAATGATTCAAATTCGGGTTGGTGAACGTGATGAGGTGGTTTTTCAACTCGCTCCCTTGCAATACCAAATAGCAAATCCGTATCTACTTGACCCCGTTGGGTGTGCAAAATTGAGGCGACTTCATTAAACGAGTGCAACTTCTCTTCTATCGCTTTTAACTCGCTTTTAGACACCAAATCAACCTTATTTAAGAGAATAGTGTCTGCTCCTTCAATTTGCAGCCGAGTTGTGTGTCCTACAGACGGATATTTCACCATTGCATCCGCATCAATAACTGTCACAACTCCATCCAGTCGCACTTTTGGTAAACTCTCTTGAATATCGAATACCAGCGCATCTGGCTCTGCAACTCCAGTTGTCTCCACCACAATGATATCTGGGTCAACAGTATCAATAATTTCCTCGACAGCCGCTTCAAACTCACCCAGCAGTGAACAGCACACACAACCCCCACCGAGGTCTGCCATCTCGACATTTTTCCCGGCAATGATTTTACTATCGATCGCAATTTCGCCAAATTCGTTCATCAGAATAGCGATTTTGCTGGAAACCGTATTGAGGATGTGACGTAGTAGTGTCGTCTTTCCGCTTCCAAGCGGCCCAGTAATAACTGTGAGTGGTGTGCGTACTTGCATACTCTACCCCTTAACATTTCCGATTGGAGTCAGCCGAACAACCCGTTTGCTAATTCCAGCTAACTCAGCCGCTTCAATGACATCCTCAATATCTTTGTACGCGCCACCCGCTTCCTCTGCTAGTCCAGTTTTTGAAGTACTGCGGACATAAATGCCTTTACGCAACATATCCCTTTGGAGTTGGTCTCCCTGCCAAGTTTTCCGCGCCTTTGTTCGACTCATTGTTCGTCCGCTACCATGAGCAGTGCTGAAGAATGTCTGGTCGCCAGTAGGTACGCCAACCAACAAATAAGATCCAGTTTCCATACTGCCGCCAATGATAACTGGCTGACCAATTTCCTGATACCGCTCCGGCACATCTTCCATCCCTGGTCCGAAAGCACGAGTTGCACCCTTACGATGGACAAGAAGCGATCGCTCTTTCCCATCAACAACGTGACGCTCTAACTTAGCTGTATTGTGAGCTACGTCGTAAACCATGTGCATACCCAAGTCTTCCGCAGAACTTCCAAATATCTCCGAAAACACCTCACGGATGCGGTGCAGAATGACTTGACGATTAACATAAGACATATTGATGCCGCACTTCATCGCCGCAAAGTAGGCTTGACCTTCAGGAGAATTGAGAGGCGCACAGGCAAGTTCCCGATCTAAAATCTTGATGCCGTACTTGCTCTCCATCACTTTTAGAAAAACTTGTAGATAGTCGGTTGCTACCTGATGACCAAATCCCCGACTACCACAGTGGAACATCACTACTACTTGATCTGGGCGAGTAATTCCCATAGTTCGGGCTAAGTCACGATCAAAAATGTGTTCCTTTCGAGCTACTTGAATTTCAAGATAGTGGTTGCCAGAACCTAGAGTCCCGATTTGGTTGAAACCTCGATCAATTGCCTTTTCACTAATCTTTGAAGCATCGGCACCCTTCATGCAGCCGTTTTCTTCAATGAGTTCCAAATCTTCTTCCCAACCATAGCCATTACGGAGACACCAACCAGCACCTTCCTCGACAACCTGCCGAAACTCTTGCCGCGAAATCTTCACAAAGCCAGTGCTTCCTACTCCAGCAGGAACCCTTTGGTAGAGCTTATCTACCAGCTTTTTGATACGAGGTTTGACTTCATCGTAGGTCAGGTTAGTTACCAGCAAACGCATTCCACAGTTGATGTCAAAACCGATGCCACCAGGGGAAATGACACCCCCTTGGTCTACATCCATCGCTGCCACTCCACCAATGGGAAACCCATAGCCAAAGTGTCCATCAGGCATACACAAGGCGTACTTCGTTATCCCTGGAAGCGTTGCTACGTTAGTAACTTGGTCATAAACGGCTTCGTCTAATTCCTGTATTATCTTCTCTGTCCCATATATCCGGGCAGGAACGCGCATACCCTCTTTGTAGGAAACAGGGATTTCCCAAACTGTGTCAGAAATTCGTTTTAAACCTTTCATCATAACCATTCGCTCTACTCCCGCTTATCTCCTATATCGGTTGTCTTCCAAACGTTTTGCAACAAAACCTTGGGGGTTAGTAGTGGGAGTATTCAATTACACTAATACAATTGTTCCGAGCATAACGTTATGGCTTTGTCTGAACCTCTCCCTAAAGGAGCGGTCTAGGGTTTAAAACTCAGGCTGAAGCCTCCTGCCCTCTACCTTCTGCCTTTCAAGCTAAATTCTTTACAGCTAATTGGTTTCGGGGAAAAGGAAAAAGAGGAAAGGTATGTATGAAATTACCTTTCCCCTTTTGCTGAGCAGTTGTTGTAAATTAAAGCTGCGATCGCTTATACCACTTTGGATTTTGGATTAGTGGACAACTCCGCTAGATGGCAGCAGCTTAATGAATCTCGAAAAGCGACCACCAATCATTATCATCTCGCCCTGCAAAACCTGTAACTTCCTGCTGACTTGCCGTCCAATTAGGATGGGAGTACCCGAAGTGAGAGTGCAGAGCATGATTGGTATTAACGTGAATCAGCCTCATTCGCCGATTCGTATCCCAAACTCCACCACCTTCGATTTCAACTCGCCAGTTATCATTGTCATCGCCAAAGCCGTTGTCACCGAAACAGGTAACTTCTTGCTGACCCGTTACTGGGGAAGGGATTCCGCCATGACTGTGTAAGTTTCTCCCAGTTAACCCATGCTGCAAGCGAATAATGTCACCATTTTGAACGGGTTGCCCTGCCCTATGGTTGTCAGGTTGCCCATGCGCTCCTTTAATAATCCAGAGATCGTTATCATCTGCCCCCTCATAAGCTGTTACCTGTTGCTGACCGGATGTACTGCGGTGACCATAATTGAGTGGGTGTGAGTGCAGGGTTCTAACGGTTGCAAGATGGCGCAGCTTGATTTTATTTCCGAAGGTTGCGATCGCACCTGGAGTACTTGGCGCTAATTGGCTAACACGATAGCGAACGGTGTAATTCCAAGTAGACCATCCGAAAACTCCGCCGAGGCTACGTCCACTAAAGTTCCACTCTTTAATTTCTGTGCTAGGAACTCCTACTGGGATGTCTATTGTTGTTTGACCGAGCTTATCATCTTTGTCATGCTGGGCAAAGAACCCAACGACTCGAACCGCTCCTCGCAGAATTGCGGCCGCTACTTGGTTGGGGTCTGGGTTTTGACTGTCAACTGGCCCCTGCTGTATCTGTGGGTCACGGGGTAGTTGCTCAATTTCTCCTGCGATCGCATCGGTTAATTGGGTAACCCATTCTCCATGCTTAGCCCAGTCTCTGGCTGCATCTTCATCAAAGGCTTGCAGACCAATGTGAACACTTCTGTTCTCTGGTACTTCGGCATCAAACATGACGCTGCGATCAGCAGCAAATGAACGAGTTTGATTGTTATTAATCCACAGTCGATTGGTTAACACAGGTTGCGTTTGTCTTCCGTCCGACACACCACCAACTAGATACAATGTGTCAGCTCCAGTAACATCCTCTGTATCCCTGCACAATACTTCTACTAATTCGATCCGAACTCGCATAAATTTCTCCTGAGATTAAGTCAAGAATTGATGACTTCATAAGCTCCAGTAGAAGGTGTTGTGGTTCCGGACTGAACTTTCCAATTCACACCACAAAAGGAACTGGCACACAATCTAATTGACGAATAAAAATTCAGGTATAAATATTCAAAACTTTAGATTTTTGTTCATGGGAATAAACCAAAAAATGTCTTCACCCGATCGGGTGATACAGTTGGGTGAAGTGCAACTGCCTATTCACGCTTTAGTATTTAAACGGTTTATAAATCAAGACAACCAGACACCAAAGCCTTCTTGGCTGTTTAGATGGGTTTTCATGTTGATAAGGGACAGTCTTTTTGAAATAGGAAAAGTAGGAGTGAATTTTTGTTTTTTATTTTCTCCTTTCCTAAGTTCAAAACTATGACTTCCAGTCAATTGAAAACTATTGTAGGAAAACGATTGTCTACTTCCATTGGCATAAGTTGCCATAGCTCAAGAGATAAGTGTAGGCAGCACTAGTTATTTGACTTTTGGCAAAAACTTTGATGATACACTACGAACTTAAACCACTTAGCCTCGGCTATCGTCTTACAGTCTGGGAGTCTGCCCCAGTAACACCAAGCCGTGTGGAGCCTTTCCACTTTAAATTAAACTTCACCATCGTTTCTCTAAGAGAAGCGCAGAATATCCTAAACCTAATTCCAGGAGAAAAGGCAAATGCCTTGAGTCCTAGTAGTAGTGAGTGAGATTATGTCTGTTTGCTCACGTTGTACTATGTAAGAACTTAAAGGGTTACTCTCAGATTCCCTGCCAATTGTTCAGCCCCTTGAACTATGTTGAATCTGCCAGCCTGTCTCTCAGTCAAGTTTCTCCCTGGTGCTGAGCGAATCAACCAGCCGTACCGCCTTACTGGTCAGCAACCGGATAATCTCTGTGGTCCTTACTGGGCTTCGATGCTGCTTCAGGCTCATGGGGTTGCAGGTGTTGATGTGACGCAACTAGCATTGTTAGCAGACTCAAAGTTACCAATCGGTGATCCGACTCATTGGGTGCCACCAGGAGCAAGTTCACGTCAAGACTATTCTCAACCCCTGCCAGAGACGGCTAACGTTCAAGAGGCGGGTACGGCTGCAACAGGGTTAGTAAACGCTGTGTCCCAAGCCTCATCGGGGCGTTATGCATTAGTGCCGCTTCGTGCCAACTGGTCACCAGAGAGCGTTGAAACTTTAATTGCTTTGTGCCAGAACAATCGTAGTTGGGAGGCAGTACCACTTTGCAACGTGCAAACAGGGCATCTATGGGGTTCGCGTGTAGCCTTGACAGATGCTTTGGCTTACCTCGGTGGTGAGGATATATCACCGCCCGAAGCCGATTGGGATGTCGGTCACTTTGTGACGCTAGCGGGAAGCGTTGAAGGAAATCAGCGATCGCTTCTCCTTGTCCGCGACACCTACCCAATCTTTGGCTGGGACGGCTACCACTTGCAACCACAAGATGCGATCGCCTCCGCCCTCCGACGCGATGATGGTAAAGAGGGCGGTGTATTTTTATTCGTTGCGGCAGAGAATCAGGCTGAGGTAGAACAACAAGCTAGGGAACAAAGCTTTGATATTGCTAGCTGGGATAACGGAACCCCAGTACGTTGTGACGGACAATCCCAAAGTAGTTAGGCAAAGTCAGAAGGGTTCTCGATTGGAGAGTTTGTTGCCTCCAGAAGAACCTACTGACGCATCTAGGCAGAGATCTCTGTACAGTTTCTCCTGCAAGCAGTTCCATCTAACATTTCTATAAAAATGTCAAGGATAAAGAACCCCCTTTGCAATGAGTGACACAGTAGGTTAAAAACAAGTCACACCTGCTTTATGGCTAGATGTTCCACTCGCGATCAGCTTGCAGCAGCGCCTTAGTAAAGCGGAACGAAGTTCAGCACTATCGCAACCATCAAGCCATTACAACTTACGACAAGAGGTAAGGATGTCATTCACGGCCAGTGTCATTACCGCCAAAGACTGGGGAGCAAAGCCCCCAAAACAATGGTCAGAGATAACTCGACCGCAGTACATCATCATTCATCATACGGCTACCCCGAATCCCCCCAATGATGCCTCGAAAGGAACGCTAACAGGAGCAAAGGAGTTTGCCAAAAGTGTTCAAAAAGCCCACATGGATGGCTTTGGTTGGGTAGATTCTGGTCACAACTTCTTAAACACCACTACTGGATTTCTGCTAGAGGGCAGACAAGGCTCTTTAGCGGCGATTGTACAAGGGCGTAGTGTTCGCTCTGCTCATGCAGGTAACACTAAGGGTAATGAGTCACCAGGAATTGAAAATGAAGGTACCTTTACCACCTACCAGATGAAAGTCCTGCAGTGGAATAGTTTGGTTGAGTTATGTGCTTCGATTTGTTCGTCCTGCAAAATTAGCCCAGACAATATTCGAGGACATCGAGACTTTTCCCCAACACAATGCCCTGGTGATTGGTTGTACAGCCAATTACCTCGATTACGCAACGAAGTCCGACAACGCATTGATGCTTCAGTCGAAGACTATCTGCGGGAAGGCTCTACAGGAACGAAAGTCAAAGAACTACAGCAACTCCTGAAAGCCAAAGGCTTTAATCCGGGTCCAATCGACGGTATTTTTGGCTCTGGTACAGTACAAGCTGTTGTTTCCTTTCAGAAGTTTAACGGGTTGAAGGCAGATGGTGTAGTTGGTCCCGCAACTTGGCAGGCGCTGTCGGTTGTTCCTGTCCTGCCAGAATCCCCACCCGCAACGCTGAGTCTAATTGACACTTATAAGTATTATCGTGGCTTACCTCACCAGGATCAGGCGATCGCTTGGTTGCAAGGACAAGTCTCAAAACAAGTGTTGGAAGAATTTTCTCAAAAATGGCGAGATACACCCTCACAACCCTTTCTACCACTTCAACTTGGAGCCGTTAGTCCAGAAGTTAAACAACTCCAACAGCGCCTACAACAGCAAGGATTGAACCCAGGAGTTGCTGACGGAATCTTTGGTGCTGGAACACAAGCGGCTGTAATTGCCTTTCAAAAAGCTAAAGGAATTTCGGCTGACGGAATTGTTGGAGAAAAAACCTGGACGACGCTAAATCTCAGCTAGAGTCAAGCGACTAAGGATTAGACTATCGCCAGTTTATGTCTTTAGAGGAGTTGACACGCTAACCTCTTCAAAAACATCACCCTAATTCAGGAATCCCCAAACCTTCTGTAGTGATATATTTTGGCTGGGGTAGTTTTCGTTAGTTCACACTTCTTACACCATGCCTTCATATTCAGGTGATGTTGAACTTTCTGTAGTCGTTCCCGTGTACAACGAGGAGCAGAATCTTGACTATCTGTTTGAGCGATTAACCTCTGTCCTTAATCGCCTCAACATGACCTATGAAATTGTTTGCGTGAATGATGGAAGTAAAGACAATACAATTGAACGACTGATTGAACATCATCAACAAAACCCTGCCATTAAAGTCGTTAATCTGTCTCGAAATTATGGCAAGGAAATTGCTCTGAGCGCAGGTTTGGACTATACCTGTGGTGATGCTGTTGTACCCATTGATGCTGATTTACAAGACCCACCAGAATTAATTGCAGATCTGGTTGCAAAGTGGCGCGAAGGCTATGATGTTGTTTTGGCGACTCGTCGCTCACGTCAAGGAGAAAGCTGGATAAAGCGCCTCACCGCTAATGCATTTTACCGAATTATTGATCGCATTAGTCATGTCCCGATTCCCCGCGATACGGGAGATTTCCGCTTAATAGACCGTCGTGTGGTTGATGCTATTAAGCAACTGCCAGAACGCAATCGTTTTATGAAAGGTTTGTTTGCTTGGGTAGGTTTCAAACAAACTTCGATTCTTTATGACCGTCCCTCACGTTACAAAGGAGAAACAACCTGGAACTACTGGCGACTTTGGAACTTTGCTCTGGATGGAATTACCTCCTTTAGCTTTATTCCTCTAAAAGTCTGGAGTTATATTGGTCTTTTAGTTGCTATTCCTGCATTCTTCTACGCAAGCTTTCTAGTCATTCGTACTGTACTTTTTGGAGTAGACCTACCTGGTTATGCTTCGATCATGGTTGCTGTCCTCTTTTTGGGAGGAGTTCAACTGGTCAGTTTAGGTGTCCTTGGTGAATATCTGGGTCGTGTATATGAAGAGGTAAAGGGGCGCCCACTGTACTTAGTGCGAGAATCTTATGGGTTTGATTCGAGTCAATCAGTTAAACAAAAAGTTCACTCCTCTTAAACCGAATGTCACTAATTGAAGGAAGGTAGAGAAGGTGAGGAAGATGGGAAAGTAGGAGAGGTAGGGTCGAAATTACTCCCCCATCTCCATCATCTCCCTTAACGAGAGTGTAATTCCTCTTAAACCTGATGAACCCAAGGTAAAAGACTCCTAGAAAAAAGTTATTCAGGTGGCAAGTGGAGGGTACAGGAAAGCTGTGCCCTACAGCTATTGATGAGACAATTTATTCTCTGCCCACACAATCCATACTCATAATGACTATGATTTATAAATACACTCAAAAAGCTTGCAAGAATAGTCGGAGGTTTCACAGTGGCTCATCTCCAGCAACGCCGCTCTCAAAACGTGAGTGGTGAGTTTTATGTTGATAGTACCTGCATTGATTGTGATACTTGCCGATGGATGGTTCCGGAGGTGTTTCATAGTGCTGGTGGGCAATCTGCGGTTTATCATCAACCGACATCAGAAATAGAACGATTGCGATCGCTTCAAGCGTTATTAGCTTGTCCTACGGCTTCCATTGGCACTGTTGAAAAGCCGAAGGACATCAAAGAAGCACAACAGAGTTTGCCGATTTTAGTAGCAGAAAATGTCTATCACTGTGGCTACCATGCCGAGGATTCCTACGGTGCAGCTAGCTACTTCATTCAACGCCCTGAAGGAAATGTTTTAGTAGATTCTCCTCGTTTTACGCCGCCACTTGTTAAGCGTATTGAAGAAATGGGTGGGATTCGCTACTTGTACCTGACGCACCGAGATGATGTTGCCGATCATCAGAAATATGCTGAGCATTTCAAGTGCGATCGCATCTTGCATAGCGACGAAATCAACAGTGGAACGCGAGATGTTGAAATTCAGCTATCTGGCTCGGAACCCTTTGAGCTAGCTCCTGATTTATTAATTATTCCCGTTCCTGGTCACACCAAAGGTCATACAGTTTTGCTATACAACAACAAGTTTCTGTTTACTGGTGACCATCTGGCTTGGTCAGACGAGCTTAATCAGCTAATTGCTTTCCGAAGAGCTTGCTGGTATTCCTGGACAGAGTTAACTAAATCAATGCACAAGTTGGTGAACTACTCATTCGAGTGGGTACTGCCTGGTCATGGACGTCGCTACCATGCAGATGCAAAGACAATGAACCAACAGCTACAACAGTGCATTAATTGGATGAAGTCCACTAAGTAGCAAAAGGCAGAAGGCAGAAGGCAGAAGGCTTATCAGTAGTACGTGGTTGTTTGGGCTCTTAAATCTGTCCTAACCTTTATGGCTACAGCTATGGATGTATTTTTCCGTACTTTACCCATAACGTTTGCTAGAAGCATTGATCACTCGCCAGCTAGTCAAACTGTGGAGGCAGTTCCGAAGGAGAAAGGCGATCGCTAGTAGAGGGAGCAGGCGAGTTTAGGGAGGGAATAGATGGTTCTGGTGTTGGGGAAGGGGAGGAGGTTGAGGAGGGGCGTGAAGGTGACGTTGAGGGGGGTGTTGAGGGTGACGATGCACCTGATTGTTCTTGCATCGCCTCTGCGTTTTGTCGGGCATTTGCCGCCGCAGCAGCAACGGCAGCAGCAGCGGCAGCAGCCGGATCAGTGGGAGTAGGGTCAAACGTCTCAATCGTGACGGAGCGTGTGATTGGTTGCCCTACACCATTGCTTACTTGCAAAGTAATTGTTTGACTTTCCGGTTGCTGGCTGAGGGGAAAAGCGACGGCTCCTTGCAAGGGAACGCTTCCAGGAGAAGGCAACAGTTGTACGGCTGTACTTCCCCCTCCCTCAACGTTCCAAGACACAACCAACGCCAGGGGAGGCTGCCCCTGTTCCATGGGAATTAAGTACTTTGGTCTAGCATCCTGGTTATTGATTCGGAAGTTAAGAATTTGGGCAGGGCGGGGTTGAATCTTGATTGGGTCAGTTTTGGTTGGTTCTGGAGCTTTTGCTGACTCATCTTTGGGGATAGCAATTAATTCAAAAATGTAGTCTCCGGCTTGCCGCACGCCTGTCCCTAGATTCTGGCAGACTAAGACGTTGCCAATCTCACAAAATTCTTGCAACTCTTTAGGAATACCCTGAGCGAAGTTAAAGCGCTGTGGCGGACGAGAGATCGCACCATCCGGGGTACGCCCTACAAGTTGAAGTGCTTGCAGGTCTTGGGGTCGGGTTACTACCCAGTTCAGCCGAATGTCGGATGGATTTGTAATTGCTGGAGAGGCCTGGGTATTACCCCGTGCAGACTGATTCGCTGGTGTATTCTTCGCTTCTAGATAAGCGGCTTGGGTTGGTTTGAACTCAACCACCTGCGGCAAGGGAACTGGGTCAATTGCGATCCGATCCGTTTTCCGAGACTCTAGCGTTTGTCCCCGTCCCCGTTTGGGAATCAAGGTAAGTTCAAAGACATATTCCCCCGCTTGCCGAGCATCGGTGCGAACGTTTCTACACGTTAAAAGGACTTGCTCAAGTGTACAAAACGGTTTCAGCGCTGGGGGCAGGGATTGACTAAAGTCATAGACAAGTGGGCCACTAATTGCCCGACCATCCGGAGCCTGACCAGTAATTCTCAGAGAGCGGATGCGGTTGGGAAACTGAATTTGCCATCCGACTTGTGCGACATCCCCATTCGCCGCCGAGTAACGGGAATCCTCAACATAAAATTCTAAGATTTTTGGGGAAACTGGCGGTCTAAAAAACAACCACCAAATCAGCCAAACCAAAAGCGCCAAAGTGCCTAACCCTGCCAGCACCAAAGGGAGCAGTTGCCACCAGGGACGTGCTGCCCATGTCACATATCCCGGAAGCAAGCTACTGGGTAAGGGTACCTGCTGGCGGTCTTCTAACTCTACCTGAAAGTTCAGCACTCGACCCCCACCCCACAGAGGGCGCCGCCACCACCGGGTCGGCTGTACTGTTAACTTCGCCCGTGCGGTTTCTTTTGGCGTTATTTTGACTTCGTTTGGCTCAAGGCGGTAGGTGCAACTTTCACCTCCATCTAAGTCATTCACCCGCAGGAGAAGCTCACGCTCTGTATTACCGCTATTGACAAGTTGTACTTCAAGTAATCCTGATTGCTCCCTGATTCGACTGATAATGGGTCGCAGGGCAGGTTGGAGTAAGTAGATCGGGAGAACCTGGAAATACACCAAATCTAAAAGATTGAGGTCTGGGTTATTTTCCGAGTACAGCCGCACAGTTGGGATATAGTTCGCTGCTAGGGCATCTGAGGGCGGGGTAATGAGCAGCAAAATTTGACCTTGATCTCCGGGATTGAGACCCAAACTCTCAGCTTCTAGTACTAGCCCCAATCCTTGAGTTTCCTGGGGGTAGGTAATAGTAAACCAAGATTCCGGCAAGTCTGTACAAGTCAAACGGAAGCGATCAACGCGATCGGAGCGGTTGTAGACTAAAACTTGCAGTTGCAGAACACTACTCGGTTGCAGGACAGCAGGCTTTGCTGAACTCGTTGGCGGTTGTATGACGAAGGTCGGGTCACTCGCTTTGACAATGTCAAGACTAGGGGGCAAAATTTCTAGCTGTTGCGAATACCGAGCTGGAGGATATTCTGGGTAATGCTGCGGCGCATCAACGACGAGGAGATAATGAAACGTTCCCGGCAGCACCTCAACAGGTATCTGAAATCGAAAAACAACCTCACCACTTTGGTCGGGTGATAGAGCAAGGTATTCCTGACTCGATTGACACCATTGACGCAACAGAATAGAAAGGTCATCAATAAAAATGTGAACAACAGCACTTTGGCTACCTCTATTGGTTACAGTGACTGCCAGTTCAAACGTTCCTCCTGATGTGACAACATCCTTACCAGAGGAGTTGAGGATAACGGCAAGCGGTTTGCTCGGACTAAGCGACTGTAGCAGGTTGTCGGAGAAGCTGCCTGAAGCGTAGCTATCGGCTAGTGAATCACCTTGGGTAGGAGACGAAGCGCGATAGCGATCGCTGCCAACGTTGAAAATTAAATCTTGCTGCCTGAGTTCTGCAAGTAGCCTGCTGACCTCTTCCTCAGATTTGCGGGTTTGGGCAGCAATCTCAGCTAAGCTGACACCTGCTTCCTGCTGTGCCATCCAGGTAAGGAGTTGCTGCTGCTCGGCAGTTAACCGCCGCAGTTCGACTAAGCTTGACAAATTACGCGGCTGTCCTGCCTCTGAACTCAATTGATTTCCCGTCATCTTCCTACTTCCCTATCCCGATCTTTAAGAGTAGGTGTTAGGTATTGGAAAATTCCTAGCCCCTAACACTTGCCCCTTACTGAGCAAAGCTACTGCATGTGCCACCTGCCAGTGCGGTAGCCTCGTCTATGCTATGCAACCTGACCTGATGATCTTGACTACCGCTGGCAACCAAAATGCGGTCTTTAGTGCGGATGAGGTCTACAGCATTGAGCGGCACTGACGATTGATACAGTGTCTTCCCTTCAATCAGTGCTGGACTGCGAGTGCCGTCTGAGGTCAAAGACCAGAGGACGACTCGCCCATCGTCGCCAGCACTGACGAGATTGCAACCATCAGCACTTAAGGCAACTGAGCGAACGGCGGCTCCACCGTGTCCCGTAGACCAGTCATCGACCTGTTCGCAGGGAGCCTTGTTATCGGCTAAACAGCGGCGCAAATTCCAGAGGGTAATGCTTCCCCGATTATCTGCCGTTGCCAGCAAATCAGGCTGTTGACTTGCTGTTGCCAAACTCATGATGTAGTTATTGAACCCTCCGGTTCGGTATTGCATCTCTCGATTAGTTTCTGTTGCCAAGTTCAGCAGAGTCAGTCGATTGTAGCGACCTGCGATCGCTAAATGATTCTCTGTTGAACCGACAAGGGCAAGGGACTGAACGGCATAGTCAACTTTGAACCCGCGTCGTGGCTTCACCTGGGTGAGTGCGCGTCTTCCGGGTTCTATTCCCCACTGTAAAATCAACCCACTTCCGTGACCACTAAATAACGAGCGAGAGTCTTGGGTGAAGGCAAGGTCAAAAACGCGATCATCGTTTCGATAGGAAAATGACGACTGCCGTTCGCCAAACAGCAAATCCCAAATCTGGATTTGTCCGTTTTCAAATCCCACTGCCACTTGATCATTGTTCACCGGACGGTACCGCACGACGCGCACAGCTTTATCACCCTGCTCCAATATCCCCCGTGATTTAAGATGAGTGCCGTTAGCCTGCCAACGACGGACAGTGCCATCTGTTGACACGCTCACCACCTCATCCGCTTGCCCACTAAACTGGACTGCTGTAACGGGTCCGGTATGTCCCCGCTGGCGACCCAAGATGAGCCAGCCGAGAAGTAAGACGAACAGAATACCCGCTAGCTGTAACCAAAGAGGAATCTGCGGCGAAACACGTAGTTCTAGCGTTTGCGTATCGTTGCGAAGATCGAGACGCGGGTCGGAGACGATCGCCTTAGCTTGCAGAAAGCGCCGTCGCGACCAGCCAATCCACGGTAATCTTCGACGGATAATCAACTCAAGCTGAGCAGTTTCCCCAACCCCTAAGTTGACCAGCCCTGGCTTGACCTCTAAGGTGTTCGTTGCAACTTTCGCTGAAAGGTCTGGCGGTTTGACAGGTGATTTGGCATTGCCCCCAAACCAAGGAAACCACCTGCGCGGTTTTTCGCTACTCTCGTCTTGATAGCGGACATCGACGCTTGCTTCCTGGGGCAAATTGCTCTGATTTTCTAGCTCAAGGGCATAAGTCGCGGTGTCTACTGCCGGATTGAGCCAGCGGCGAGGTTTCATGGGGAGTTGCTGCCGCGTCGGAGAACAACGAAACTCCATAAATCCAGCAGGCAATACAGTTAGTGTTGCTTGAGCTTGGACAGGTACTGCCCGAAGCTGAGTCGCTTCAACACTCAGCGTATAGACTCCACTTGGAGCCTGGGTTGCATCGGGTAACTGACACGCAAATACCGCATCTGCCTGTCCTCTAGCGGGAATGTGGAGCTGTTTTTCTGCGCCATTCGGGAACCAATTTAGGTCTATCCCGCTAAGCCGCAGCGTCACATCAACTGCCTGACGGTTTGAGTTGCTAACGGCTACCGACACATCAATTAAATCACCCGGATACCCCTGAAATTTACGCTCAGATAACTCCAATGTGGGAGGTAAGATACCTGAACCTTCAACGACTAACCGCAAAATCTGTCTGTCTTCATCGTTGAGTTCCCATGAGAAAACCCGCACGGTTAGATTCATCGTGCCCGTGAAGCCTCCCGGAACAGGTGGAACTGCCAAGATTTCGACCTGAAAACGGGTATAGTCTCCCCCTGGAATTTTTGAAGAGATGGCAGGGACTAAACGATACCAACTCGACCCAAGCTTTGGATCAGAGCCTGCTGCCGACAAATCCACCTGAAACGCGGCAAAGCGATCGCTATCATTGTTGACAGTCAACTCAAAAGTTGCTGGGGCACCTCCTGGCTTGTAGTGGAGGACTTGGGTAGAAATCTCAGTGCTAATTTGTTTCGCCATCCGCTCAAAACCCCTACTCAATAACTGGTACTTGCTCGATCAGGGTTTGGGTATGCTCGCTTGCAGTTGTCGTGAACGGTGAAGCTTGCTGAAGCTGAGTCAGTTGATGACGATGCCATGCAAAATGCAAAAGATTGATACCCATCTCTTGCGCCGTTCGGATCGTCTCTCGTGGCAGAGTCAACGCCTCATCCAGTCCCCAACATTGAGCGAGATTACCGACCATGAGGATAATCCCACCCCAGTTAAACAGGTGCAGGGGTTGACCATTAATGAGGGGAAATTGGGCGAATAAAAACGGGTGAAGCCGCAGAGGGTGTTGGTGATTCAGAGAACCTACGCCTTCTAAGGAATAGCCCATTCTTTCTGCTACAGCATTGATGGAATAACAAACCTCTTGAATATGCTGAGCGATGTTTGCGTCTATCGCGCTGATTTCTACCTCTAAGTCTTGCCGCATCACTATCAGTTCTGCCTCATCTCCCAAATTATCAAGGGCAACCTGCAATTCTTGTTTCACCGCAAGTAGTTCATCTAGATTGACCTCCTCAAAGTCAACGACAATCAGCAGCACTCCCCCACGCTCTAAATACTGCCCCAGCGTGTCAATAACGGGTTGCTCAAAGCTGAGTAAGTATTGACGCGGCAGGTAAAGCAGGTCGTAGTTTGATAAGTCTGCATTGGCAAGGAACTGGGGAGTCATTTGCCCAATCTCAGTTTCTCCTTGTAATGTCGGATAGAGTACTGCCACTGCCTGAAGCAGTTGAGAAAGGGTAGACGCAATCTGATTGTCCTGTTGAGTTCCCAATGTCACCTGAGCAACCTGTACAATCCCCAAAGGTCGAGAACAGACTGGCTGTCGGTAACGTAGATCCAACTCGTTCACTCCTGGAAAGAAGACATCAATTGGAGTTTGAAGCCTTACTTCTCCTGATTGGAGATGAATGCGGCACAATTCAACATCCAACTCACTTGGATTTGTCTTTTCAACAATCCGGAACCTTTCCTGAACGCTTTCTCTCCCTGCTGACTGACGCAGTTGATCGGGGTCAACATAGCTAACAACCAAATAAACGACCAATGACTGACTAGGGGGTGGCTCCGATTGAATACGGAAAGGTTCTGGCTGGGACACAATGATTGGGTTCCCCAGTAGATCGATCGCAATTCCAGGCTGAACTTGTAACCAGCGCCCATCTCGGTACTGAGCCGCTACATCCATTGGAGCCGGAATCACCGACACTCCTAGCCCACAGACGACACCCGGTTGATGTAGCGATTGGTGGTGAAAGTTTTGCCGTTGTCGATGATAATCATGAGCGCTTTTCCATCGCTGTGCCGTCATTAATAGACCATCAGCGATCTGGAGTCGTTCAAAAGCTTGAAATGGAGGAAAGGGGAAGAAACGAGACATTTTAAGAATTAAAAATTCAAACTAAAAAATTCAAAATGAGGAAAGCTAGTTTCTATGTACAAATTAAACGCACAACAGCTAAGGGCTAGGTGTTAGCTGCTGTTAATGATTCCTCAATATACAGGTCATACGTGCAAAAAGCAGGTTTTTCCTGGTCAATAATTGAACGTACCAAGCCTTCATCAATTCGCTTTGGCTCTTGGCAACGTAGCCAAACAATAAAGTGATAAGGTCGTCCTCCTCCTAAAATGGCTTCTTGTCCGAGGCGAGCAGAACCCAAAATAAACCCCTCGCTAAAAACTTCTTGAATACTAATGGCTTTTTCTGATTCTGCTACTCCTGGCTCATCTAGAGGGAGTCCAGTATAAAGATGCAAGTAAAGCCTTAACCCCTGGCGAGTTCCCCGCCAACGATAAATGTCCATTGCATGGCGAATCAGGCGACGTTGCTCGTGTGTACTCCAAGGGACATCGCTTGGCCAACCAACCCAGTGAGCTAAAAAAGGCAGCAAGGCTTGGGGGGCAGTTAGGGGGTCAAGGTGCGCCCACAGGACATCCAAGGTTTGGACAGTTGGCTCAAAGGCTTGTTCAAAGATTTTGAGCAAGCGACCGATAAAGTCCACCTCACGGTAGACGGATGGCAAAAAGTTGAGGTAAAGACTACGAGGACGAACGTAGAGATTGAAGGTTGCGGACTTCACTTGCCGTTGTTCCGTATCGGGTTGGGTGGCGTAAACGTGAAGTTGACCGCGATAGTCGATTTTTAATGATTTATCCGAACTGAGGTTTTGGTGTTGCTCAAAAAAATCAGCGGCAATTTGAAAGTAAAGAACCGCATCCATCTGCTGCCGTGCCAGAAGTTCGCTGCCTTCCTGACCAATTTGACACCACTGTAGAGGAAAATCTCCTTCAATCTTAAAGTCGAGTTGGAGGGGGCGATCGCTCTCGTTTTTAATCTGAACAATAATTTCGCTCGGTTCACCAGGAGATAATCCCAAACTTAGGGGAGGCGTGGCATCAACCTTTGATGATTCAGCCGTCCACGTTGCAGAAGTTGCTCCTGAGGCTTGAGTGGGCGCTGCCTCTGGGAGCTGCATGGGGGTGAGTAATAGGCTAATCGTCTGAACCGAACGGGGTTGAGTCATGAGAATTCAAAATGGTTCATGGTTCATAGTTCATGGTGACGAAGGCAGAAGGTAGAAGGTAGGAGCGTCAGGGCGATGCAAGCCCCCAGTCGCTCCCAGCCACTGAAATACCTTCAATTGAGATTGTGACCCTTGCTCATGAGCAGTTGCTCCTATGCTCGTGAAGAAGGTATCGGAATAAATTCCTTCTGCCATCTGCCTTTTTTTTGTTCATATTAGGCTAATGGCATGACCAGAGCGTAAGTGTTCATCGGCCCAGGAACAAATTAGCCCGTGGGAACCCGGTGCCACTAATCCATTCGAGGCAAGGCTTCGCACCCAGGTTTGCCCTTGCTTGCGTAACTCAAATAATAAAACAGTGCCTAAATACCGCACTCCTGGGGTTCGCTGAAACAAGGCAATAATATCCGAGGTGTAGACGGGGCAACCAAACGACCAGCCTTCGCCCTTCACGCCCCCCGTAAGGGGATTGAGAAACTGATACAAGCTAACCTGGAGACGACGAAGGATTTCTTGCCGTGATTGCGGGTTATTGTACTCTGGCTCTAGTCCTACCTCTGTTTGAACGGCAACGCCAACATATTCGGGTTCCTGAAGCCGCACCTGGATACCGAGAAGCCGTCGTTCATCGAGATAAGCGAGGATTTTTTCCTGCAACGGTGGACTCAAGGCGAGTTGGTCGGGGCTAATGCCTTGTCCTCGTTCGATACCACTGATGTCGGCTTGAGGCACGATGAATAAGTTGACGACCCCGTTTGTTGCTCCACCCGTTTGACGAGCAGGACATCGGACTTGCGCTACGGCTCCATCGCCAGCTTGAAGAGTCAATAGTTCAAAGTCTTCAGGAGTCACGGCGCGATCGCGAGTCCGCAGCAGTTTTGGTACGCGAATCACAGCATCTTCAAGCGATTCAGCATCTGCCCCGTTTCGAGCCGCTTCGTGATTCACCACACTAGCAACGTAGGGAATGGCTGACTTGAGAATGCGGAGTGTCCCGGCTTGAACATTCCCACGTCGTCCTCCTCCTGTGCGGTACGCCACCATTCGGATCACAGAGCCACGCGGAGGGATTGCTCCATACTGCCGCTCCATCACTTGCATCGCGGCTGGTTCCCCCCCTAGATAAATGCCATTACCCTGTTGTGTTTGGGCGCGAATCTGAGTTTGCTCTTTGAGTTGTGCAGGTTCTCGAATTAGGGGACCAAATTGCAACTGTCCTGTCAGCGAGTCAATTGTGTAGTGCCGATCTTCAGAACCGGACTCAGCAAAGTTACTCACCTCCTGCCAAACTTGAGGTAAACCTAAAGGTGGTGTAACGAGGAGATGCTCTTCTGCCAGTCTTGGAAGGATTGGTCTACTTTGAAGCTGAAACGTTTGACCAGGTGTTCCGTCACTTTCGCCCAGCAATTCATCCTGAACCAGCGTACATTGACTCGCGTTAACGGTTCCCCCAATTGAGCGGGTTGCTAGTCCCATAAATGTGGGGGACGAACTGTAACCTGATTGAACGGTGTGGGGTTCGGTGTAAACGCAGCGCAACCAGCGCCCCTGATAGGTAGAGAAATATGTAGAAGGCCAGTGTTGGGGAAGATGGAGGATTACATCCGCTTCCCGCACCGCATTGAGTTCCTGTTGCTGGGATACATCATCAAAGCTAAAGCCTCGCGTTCCATCATCTGCATTTCTGCGGAGGATGGGTTGCCATCTGATGCCATTCCAGGCTTCCCAGTGCCGAGGGGGACGATCGGGATTGATACCTGTAGAACCTGCTGGTCTTCCGCGTAAGGTGATGGCAAGAACATTGCCTTCTAGCGGCTGATCGGGTTCAAATACGAGGTAAAAACAATTGCCTTGTTGGGGGCGATCGCTAAATACAGGCTGTTCTCGACCTTCCCAACTGCCATTAGAGGCTTGTGTCCAGAGATTGGAAAAGCGATCGCGTAATAGTTGAGGTCGCTCTTCCAGCGTTTCGGCAGTAAGAAAATGGCGAATTCTCGGAACCCCAATTGAAAGCGGCTGGTCTGTTGTAAACACAATCGCTTCTTCAGTTTCCGTGCGCTCAGTTGCCACCTCTTTGCCAGCAGGAATCTGGTATAAGGAAGGCAAAGCGGCTGCCAGATAGAGCGTCACCTCCGTCCGCGCTGGTGCTGGGGGTTGGAGGCGAATACCCAGAAGTTCGAGAAACGCCACATAGTTACGCCGAGGCACCTGGTTAAACCGCAACAGCATCTGGTCGGTAAGCCAAGCAAATAGCTCGACCAGGGTAATTCCAGGATCGCTAGCATTGTAATTCGTCCACTCTGGACAGTAGCGCGGAATGCGTAAAATACACTCGTCTACGAGGTCTTTAAACGTCCGGTCATCCAGATTGGACTTAGGCAGGTTGGGTAAGAAATCAAATTCCACAGCAACTAGGCGAGCGACTCGGATTGGGGCAACAGGTAGAACGGATAAACTAAGCTACGCTTATCGTGACTGTCTTTGGGATGGTACTCAATCGTAACGTTTACAAGACCGCGAACTGGATCGGGGTCAGTGCGAACCGCATCGAGAACAATCCGAGGCTCCCACATTTCTAGCGCTTCCTCCACGTACAGGCGGATTAAAAGAAGCGTTTGGATATTCATTGGGGCAAACACGAGTTCTGACAACCGTGAACCAAAGTTCGGTCGATAGATTCGCTCTCCCAAATTAGTCCGGAGAATAATCAGGATTGATTCCTCAATGTTCCGCGCCGTCGCACTTAGCTGTAAACTTCCCTGAACGGTCACACGCAAGGGAAAGGCTATCCCTTGACCCAAATAGGCATTTTTTTGCTGGTCTATCCTGTCTGGCATACAAGTTTTTACTCGATACCGCAGCTACTTTATAAGGGATTCCTCGCTTAGAACTATTCGCCAAAAGTCGAGTCTAGTGACTAACAATATTCAGGACTTACGCACGGCAACACAGGGTAAGGGCGCACAGCTGTGCGCCCCTACGACAGAATCAGGCTTTCACCAAGAAACTGCGTAAGTTCTAAGTTGAATAAATCTCGCCCCTCTAGCCCCCCAATTTTTTTGGGAACCGGAGTTCAAAGTCCCCCAGAATTGGGGGATTTAGGGGGCAAGTGTGTAACTCCTGTATTTATCACAGTGTTTTACTTCATTCAGTGTTGATTGCTAATTGCACCTCATCCTAGAATCTAAGTTCACTTCCCTTTCGAGCCTTAGCTTCTATCTTCATGGAGCGGATGTGGGTAAACTGAGCAATTTGCTGAATGCTTATTACGGCAAAGCCCAGAGTTTCTAGGTCAGTGTGAAATCTAGCGAGATTCTTAAAGCGTGAGGTTGCTTCGATAATATGCAATTGCCCATCCAGTTTGAGGGTGCGGTGTGCCTCGCGTAGGTAATCGGTGAAGTTGGAACCCATCAGGGAGAGGGAGAAGATGGCAACATCCAGTTCCTCATCATTCAGGGGAACGTGAGCCATGTCGCAGGCTACCACGTTGTTATTGATAGCAATATGGTCGAAGCTGTAAACTGTATGTCGGTCTGAGACTGCCTCGGCAAGTTTCGCTTCCCCGCAACCGAAATCACCAATAGTGTAGCCGCTACGTTGTTGGCACCAGCGAATCATCTCTTCGTAGGGGATGATTGCCCAACTTTTTCTTGACTCTTGGTATAAAGTATGGTATTGCATCCACTCTTCTGAGTTTGCCTGGAGGCGTTGGTGAGTGGTGTCGCTGCGGCTTTGGTTCCAGAGGCGGTTCAGGGTGGAGAAGTCGCCGTAACGGTGCTGTCGGCGTTGAACGTCGGCGGGGTCATCATCGGGAAGGGGAATGACTATCTTAGGACGGGCGATCGCTTCGACTTGACCAGTTTCCAGGCGTTCTAGCCATGCCATGATATCTTGGTAAGCTTGCGCGGGTGTGCGTAAGTGTCCTTCGGGAACGATGCCATCAACGGCAGCATCGGCGATAGATTTTTTGAAGCGCAATCGTTGCATTTTGGAGTCGCACCACGACCAGCGATTGCCTTCGGCACCGCCCAGAGGTCGATCGCCTTTTACATCGGCATAAGTCAAAGGGATAATTAGAGTTACTTTGTCTTGGCGTTGTCCTTGGCGGTAGATGCGTCCTTTGAGTTGCTCGAATTCGGCATGAGTCCAAGGAAGGACGTTGATGATTAGCTGGTTGCATACTTGTTGTAAGCCATCAACACCCGTGCCAATGGCGCTGGAACCGATGAGGACATCGACGTTACCGTTCAAGAAGCCTTCAAGAATATTAGCCCTAGAATCGGAATCAACCTCGCCTGTATAAAAGCCGACGTTCCAGCCATCTTCTATTAGTGCGTCTCGAAGTAGCTTGTCTATTCCCTGGATGTAGTGGGTATAGATGAGGGTTTTGGGTTTGATGTGACGGCGAATGATGGGCAAACGGGCGCGGGTGAGGATTTTCTCTAGTTCGAGTGGGGTGCCGTTGCGTCCTAGTGCGCGAATGTCTTCGAGGAATTCCTCACAGTCTACGGGAATCTCAAGTTGCTCGTAACTGAGGTTATATTCTGGCTTCCAGCGTATGCCAAGCGAGACGAGTCGCTGGTGGAGTCTCATGCAGTTGGGGAGGGTTGGGCGGATGTCGAGTTCGTTGTGGTGGACTCCGGTGATGAGTTCGACTAGGCTTTTGCCTTCTTGGAGGTTGTTGATTACTGGGGTGGCGGACATGCCGATGATGTGTAAATCTGGCTTGCGTTCTGCGGCGGCAGTGATGAGGGCGCTTATTAGTTGCTTGCGCTTGGAGATATCTTCGGCTTGGCGCTGTTTGGTGTAGTGGATTTCGTCGATAACGATGAAGTCAATTTGCTGGTTGTTGATGAGTGTGCGAACCCAATTGGCTGAGTTGGGTTGTTGGAACATCTCGTAGTTGAGGATGAGGTAGTGGTTGACCTCTCCCCCAGCCCCTCTCCTGCGAGGCGAGGGGAGTAATTCTTCTTCTTCCTTTGCCGGGACATTGACCTCTCCCAGAAGCGGAGAGAGAAGTCTTGCTTCCCCTTTCCTTGCAGGGAACCGGAGCTTTAGTGAGGAGGCTGGGGGGTTAGGTTTCCAATCGGGTGTAAAGGTCTTTTTGGCAACTACACTGTTAGGGAAAATATCGAGAATCGCTTTTTCCCAACCATCGACAACACTGTTCGGGCAGCAGATAACGGTGAGATGAGCGTTAATGACGCGACTGGCGAGGACGGCTGAGAGGGTTTTGCCTGCACCTGTGCCTGACCAGTTGCCGACTCGTTTCTTGTCGCGTACCTGAACGGCGGCGAGTCGCTGCATGAGGTTGGGTTCTGCTATTTTGCCGTTGATACGGAAGTTGTAGCCTGTTGGGATGGGGAGGTTCTTGGCTCGATGATATTCGTCTAGGAATTCGGATTTGACTTTTTCGGCGTAGCTGTCGCCTGTGTAGTTTTGAGCCTGCGCTACAGCTGCGGCTTCATCACGAAAGACGTGCTTCCAAATCTTTGCTTTTGCGGATGCGATGAGGAATTCGACGGCTTCTTCATCGGCTGAGGATATGACGGAGTGATCTAACGATGCCAGGACTTCCCGCGTCTGGACAACTGGAAGGTCAAGGTCGTACTCTTCTTCTGATGGTTCAACAGTCTCGTCAATCTGGTCGTCAAGATTGTCCTCAGAGGTTACATCTCCTTTCTCAGGGATGTCATTATTGCCGCTAGTTTCAAGCGCTTCGAGAGTTAGCTGCTTATCTTGCAGGAATTTATCAACGATTGATGGTTCACCATTAACAAACTTTTCAATCTCTTCTGCCGGAAACCGTCCTGTGCTGAGAGCCTTTACAAAGCCCTTACCTTTGCCCTGAGTCTGAAGCATTCCATTCTGCTGAAATAGCAGGTAAAGCTCGGCTGGTGTGAAAGTTCCAAGGTGGTTTATCAAGGATGCGGCGAAACCACGAATGGCTTTCATAGTCCATCCTTGGTTGCAGGCTGGACATCCTGCCCCTATCTTTGTCCGGCTAATGATTGCGGCTTCCCACTCATGGGATAAGTCCATGCTGCAACGCCACCAAGCTTTCTTTGGTGAGCCAGCTACAACCTGATCCGGCGTGCGTATCCCATTTTTAGTCGGGTGCCACTCCTTAGCAACTTCAGGGTAAAGACTTGCTAAAGAGTTTGTGACTGAGGTCTTGTAACCAGCACAAAAGACACATCCATTTCCTAACCTGGTTCTATTGACAATAGAAGCTTCCCACTCGTGATCGGGTCCGTTAGGACATTTCCACCAAGCTTTCTTATTAGAGCCTGCTACCACCCGATCTGGGGTGAGGTCGCCGTTCTTCGTCGGATGCCATTGTTTGGATATGTCAGGGTAAAGACTAGCCAAAGAGTTGGTAAGTGAGACTTTGTAGCCGGCACAACAGGGACACCCTCTTCCTTTAACTTTATTGCTAATAGAAGCTTCCCACTCGTGATCGGGAGCTTTAGGGCATTTCCACCAAACTTTCTTTCCTGACCCTGCCGTCACTCGATCTGGGGTGAGTGTCCCGTTCTTTGTTGGGTGCCACTGCGCGGCTACATCAGGATAAAGACTGTCTAGAGAGTTAGTGATCGAGGAGTAGCGACCAGCACAAAAGGGGCATCCAGTCCCATTAACTCTGCTGCCAATTACTGCTTCCCATTCGTGATCGGGACTGTTGGGACATTTCCACCAAGCTTTTTTTCCTGAGCCTGCTACTACCCTATCCGGAGTCAGGCTACCGTTCTTCTTTGGATGCCACTGCTTTGCAATTTCAGGATAAAGACTGGCTAGAGAGTTAGTGACCGAGGGCTGCCTGCCAGCACAAAAGGGGCATCCAGTCCCATTGACTCTGTTAGCAATCGAAGCTTCCCATTCGTGATCTGATCCCTTGGGACATTTCCACCAAGCTTTCTGTGGTGAGCCTACCGTTACCTGCTGTGGGGTGAGTGCTTCATTCTTTTCAGGATGCCACTCCTGAGCAATGTCAGGATAAAGACTTGCTAGAGAGTTGGGAACTAAACAAAACGGGCATCCACTCCCATTTACTCTTTCTACAATAAGAGTTTTCCACTGGTGATCGGGCTGCTTAGGACATATCCACCAAGCTTTCTTTTCTGAGCCTGCTACCACTCTGTCTGGAGTGAGATTGCCGTTCTTTGTTGGATGCCACTGCTTTGCAATTTCAGGATAAAGACTGGCTAAAGAGTTAGTAACTGAGGGCTTCAAGCCAGCACAAAAGGGGCATCCCTTCCCGTCAACTCTGTCTGCGATCCTCGCTTCCCATTCGTGATCTGATCCGTTGGAACATTTCCACCAAGCATTCTGATTTGAGCCTACTATCACCTGTTCCGGTGTGAGTACTCCGTTTCTTTTGGGATGCCACTGTTTGGCAATTTCAGGGTAAAGACTTGCCAGGGAGTTAGTGATAGATGGTCTTAAACCATTACAAAAAAGGCATCCCTTCCCGTGAACTCTGTCCGTGATTCTTTCCTCCCACTCATGATCGCTACCGTTGGAACATTTCCACCAAGCTTTCTTTCCCGATCCTGGCGTCACCTGTTCCGGTGTGAATGTTCCGTTTCTTTGGGGATGCCACTGTTTGGCAATTTCAGGGTAAAGACTTGCCAGAGAATTAGTGACAGATGCTCTTCCACCACTACAAAAAGGGCATCCTCTGCCGCTAGTTCTCTTATCTATAGAAGCTTCCCATTCGTGATCCGAACCGTTGGGACATTTCCACCAAACTTTCTTGCTTGTCCCTGTCGTCACCTGTTCCGGTGTGAGTGTTCCGTTCTTCCTGGGATGCCACTGTGCAGCTATTTCAGGGTGAAGACTTGCTAGAGAGTTAGTGACGGACACTCTTTGACCAGCACAAAAGGGGCATCCAGTCCCACTGGCTCTGCTATAAATCATTGCCTCCCATTCATGATCGCTACCTTTAGGACATATCCACCAAGCTTTCTTTTCTGAGCCTGCTACCACCTGATCTGGGGTGAGTGTTCCGTTCTTTGCCGGATGCCATTGCTTGGCAATTTCAGGATAAAGTTTTGCTAGAGAGTTAGTGATAGACGGTCTTAGACTACGACAAAAGGGGCATCCATTTCCCTTGACTCGATCCCCAATTTTCGCTTCCCATTCGTGATCGGAGCCTTTGGGACATATCCACCAAGCTTTCTTATTTGAGCCTGCTACCACTTGAGCTGGGGTAAGTGTACCGTTCTTTGCCGGATGCCATTGTTTGGAAATTTCAGGATAAAGTTTTGCTAGAGAGTTGGTTGTTGATGGCTTCTGATTAGCACAGTAGGGGCATCCTACACCTTTGGCTCTGTTTCCAATTATCGCCTCCCATTCGTGTTCGGGGTTGTTGGAACATATCCACCAAGCTTTTTTATTTGAGCCTGCTACTACCTGATCTGGAGTAAGTGTTCCATTCTTCGTTGGATGCCATTGCTGGGCTATCTCAGGATAAAGGCTTGCTAGAGAGTTAGTAACTGAGGGTTTCTTTCCAGCACAAAAAGGGCATCCAGAACCGTCCACTGCCCTGTGTCTAATAGAAGCATTCCACTCATGATCGGAGCCATTGGGACATATCCACCAAGCTTTCTTTTCTGAGCCTGCTACTACTTGGTCTGGGGTGAGTGTTCCGTTCTTCGTCGGGTGCCAGTCCTTGGCAATTTCAGGATAAAGATTTGCTAGAGAGTTAGTGACGGAGGCTTTTAGACCACTACAAAAGGGGCATCCACATCCGTTGGTTCTGCTTTTAATTACCGCCTCCCACTCGTGATCGGAACCACTGAAACATATCCACCAAGCTTTTTTATGTGAGCCTGCTACCACCCGATCTGGAGTGAGTTCACCGTTCCTCGTTGGATGCCACTGCGTGGCTATTTGGGGATGAGTAATCGATAGCGGGTCTTTCATCGGAAATACTTGTCCAGGTAGCGCACATTGTCTGGATAAATGTTTTATAGTCTCTGACAGGATAGTTAATCAAACTCAAAGCTAGCACAGTCAACGCTTCTGGGCGAGGCAAGCAGACACGCGATCGCATAATTCAACTTCCCCTACCCTGAGCGATCGCACACTCCATCGTCTTTTCTAAAGGTAGACTCGCGGGATATACTGCTAGCGCCACGATAGGCTTCAAACGCTCGATACACTCATACCCAAGAAGATTCGAGAACTCAAGGCTCTACTGCGAAAAGCTGGGTTTACTTATCGTTCTGCTAAAGGTAGCCATACCAGATGGTTTCATCCTTTGCTACCTAGTGAGCCAATTACTATTGCAGGCAAGGATAGCGATGATGCCAAACTGTATATAGAGAGAGAAGTCACTAAGAAGCTTGAGAAATTGAAGGCACTAGAAGAAGAGGAGCCAGAAGAATGAATTTACATTATATGGTTGTGATTCAATGGTCGGATGAAGATAACTGTTACCTAGTTCACTTGCCTGATTTTCCATCTCAGCAGTTCCATACTCACGGAGATACCTATGAAGAAGCTTTAAAGAATGCTCAAGAGGTATTAGAGCTTTTAGTTGAGGAATATCAGGAAGAGGGTAAACCCCTCCCAGAACCTAAAACCATAGAGCAACTAACGCTTTCTGGTGAGGCAAGTAGACAAGCGATCGCATAATTCAACTTCCGCTACAAGTATTCCCAGCAACCCCTGAGAAATCCTATCGAAGCACACCAGAATTACTAGCTGACTATTAGAAACGAAATGCGATCGCGAAGCATCTCAAAGGGCGATCGCAGCAAGACATTGGCATAAATCCGAGGGACTCTCACCGTCGAGTTGCGCTAACAAGGTAATTTTCTTGAAGTTGACACCAATGCCCAAGTCTGCAATCCACCTAAACTCCTGCGGCTTGTGAGTCACTTGGTTCTCAATAAGCACGTCTTCTTGCTGTGAGCCGTTACCGAGCAAGTTCTCTATATCTTGGGGCAGACCTTCTTTTCAAGTTCTTGACTTTTAATCATTAGATTAAAGAGGCATCAAAGAAAACTTAGCATTCTCTTGTTCAAAACCTATGTCTCTCAAAAGCTTCCGCGATACACTAGTTCGCATCTTCAGCGTAAAGGAGTGCCGGGATAACAAGTTAGACATTTCTTCTGCACCTTCTGAGCAGGGTCGTTTACTACATCGACTCAACTGCATTAACCTTGATGATGAAGAATCTAAAACGTTGCAAGCTTATCTTACCACAATTTTAGAGGCGCGTCATCAGGAGAAAGGTTGTAATTCACCCGCTAAAGAGCAATCAGGATGTATTGTGCTTGAAATGGGTGAACCCGAACTCCGAGAATTTGCTAGTTGTATTGGAGAGAACGTTGTCCGCTCATTCCGTGCAGTAGTTCAAAGTGATAAAAAACAAAACGAGCCAAGGAAGTTAGCGATTCTTGGAGACAATGGACTCCGCATCTTCCAGGTATCTCTCCAGAGTAGCGATCGCTTCATACAGCAATAGCCAACCTGTAACAGGTTACAAGATTAAAAAGGTTGAAAGAGTTGCCTATCTCTCCTAAAAAGGAGTTACGGCTCTCCTAACCCAAAAACAACAAGTGTTGATACGAGAATTACTAACTCTCACAAAAAAAACATCCTCGCTTCTTGGCTGTCTGCATAAGTTAAATCAAGCCAATAGCGAGGTTATTTAATTAATACTGTATTACTTGTGATAGTTACTGAACTGACACAGCATCAACATCTACTGTCTTGTCACTTGTCTCACTCGTGCTGGCAGTATCAGAAGCGACTGTTGTGCCTTTACGAGATTTAGCACTTTCGATTAGTAGCTGGGAAACCTCAGCAACTAACAACGATAAAATCGCAATATCGTCAAGTTGCCCAATTATAGGAATGAAGTCTGGAGCAATATCAATTGGACTAAAGATATAAAGTAAGGTTCCTAAAATCATCCACCAACGGTACTTAGGATTACGAATGGTGTTGCGATACCAGTTGTAAATCGATGGGATAGAAAAATTGTTCATGTATTTGCCCTCTATCTATTTTTAATCTTGCCAAATCCCGCTAGGAACTTCCGGTGTGGATAACCCCCCTGTTTGTGTCGAGGATTAGCGATCGCTATAACCACCAGAGAGGATGGAATTCTTACTTTCTTAAGGAGACTAACAGAGGGGGCAGGTGACTGAGTTGAGCAATATAGCTCAACCGCCAAGGGAAAATCAGCCTGATCTCTTTGCAATTGGCTCGAAATCCATAGAATTGGAATGGCTTGCACTTTACAAAGGGAAATTGCGCTTGGCAATTAAGGGAGGTATGCGCGAATGGAAACGGTAGATATAGTCGATCTTATTGAGAAGGGCGGGGTGGCAATGTGGCCACTGTTGGTCTTATCCATCCTCGCATTGGGTACGATCTTTGAGCGTATCTGGTTTTGGGCAAGCCTCTTATTCAAAGAAAGAGAAACTGTCAATCGTGTGCTGGATGCAGCCACTAGTAACATGCAAGTTGCCAGGGAAATAGCGCTTGAGGCGCGGCGACAGCCAATTGGGCGGTATCTCTTTGCTCCCCTCAGACTTGCTAACCCCGATCCAGAAGTATTTCGGTTGGCGCTAGAGTCAGCAGCGGATGATGAGTTGGCATCGATGCGGCGTGGAGACAAGCTTCTAGAAGCTGTAATTGCTCTATCACCACTACTGGGATTGCTAGGTACGGTGTTGGGTTTGATTAGCTCGTTAGGTTCAATCCGTATCAGTGATTTGGGAACAGCGTCAACGGCTGGAGTCACTCTAGGCATTGCCGAAGCGCTAATTAGCACGGCAACGGGCTTAATTGTGGCAATTGTCAGTCTGGCGTTCTATCGACTATTTCAAGCTTTTTGGTACAACCAAATCAGAGTTTTTCGGAAAGCGGGGGGAGAGTTGGAGTTACTCTACCGACAAGCTTGGCTGCAAGGTGAGGAGACTGATACTCTTAATCAGTCCTTGAACACCAACACTAATACCAATACCAATACCAACACCCTAGACGTTCCTGAAGTTACAGAAAAATAAAATCATGGGGCAGTGCCATTCTCTAATTCGCTTCGATAGGATGGCATAACTGCCCCAGTAAGTTAGGTTTATGAACAAAAAAATTGATTCAAATCCTACCGCTTTAGCTCCCCGCCCTCTAAGGCTTCGGATGGATGCCCCAGTGGAAGAGGTTCGGGTTGAGATTATTCCACTGATTGATGTCGTTTTCTGCATTCTGATATTTTTTATCCTGGCGGCAGTGAGCTTTTCTCGCCAACAGGCAATTAGTGTTGATTTGCCCAAGGCAAGCACTGGAACACCGCAGGGGCGGGAAATTTTGGTAGTTAGCCTCAATGACTTAGGACAGGTTTATGTTGAACAACAGCCTGTGGTGACGAAAGATGATTTTTACCAGAAGCTACGGGCTTATCGTAAAGAAAATCCTAATGGATTGATGGCGCTGTATGCTTCGACGAATGCCACTTACAACGATGTTGTACAGGTGTTAGATTTGCTGCGTGAGGTAGGAGGCGATCGCGTAGCACTAGCCACTCTTCCTGGAGAGTCAGAGCCGACTCCTGGTGCAACAGCCGTTCCGCCACCAGCAACGGGTGTTCCTGGCTTCTCACCCACCCCAGGCACAAACCAGTTTGACCCTTATGGTACAGGAATCCCTGGAATTCCTTCCAACCCAACTCAGCCATCATTACCAGGAATACCGGGACAAGCGTTGCCACAAGCACCTGGAATTAACCCAGGCAGTTCACAACTATCGCCAGGGCAACCAGGAATTAGCCCCGGTAGTTCAGTCATGCCAACGCCTGGTGCTACAGTAGCTCCTGGAAATAGCCGTGTGGCTCCCGGTAGTTCAGCCGTGCCAACGCCTGGTGCTACGGTAGCTCCTGGAAGTAGCCCTGTATCTCCTGGTAGTTCAACCGCACCAACTCCTGGTACTACGGCAACTCCCAGAACGAATCAGCCAGCTTCTGAGCGATAAGGTTTTCTAGAGCGCCTGTTTAGAAAAAGTCGGCGGGAAGGCTACCGCGTTTTAGGGATGAGAGGAACGCCACCCGCCGACTTGGTTATTTGTTGTTGGTTGTTTGTAAAAAAATACAAAAAAGCTGATGGCTGATAGCTGACGGCTTTCTGCTACATCATTTAACGTGCTTGACTCTACAAGAAATTAGCGATCGCTTTTTGCACTTGTGAATTCTTAACGTAAGCATCAGCCGCTTCAATCAAATTCCTGATATTCTCCTGACTAGCATCATCCATGTCATCACTTAAACGTTTACCAGTCCAGCTTCTATCTAACTTAAATTGCAGTCGTAGGTACCGTTCAACAATCTGCCTTCCAATGTAGTCGTTAATATCCGATGAAGCATCAAAAATTACATCAATCACTGGTAATGCCCATTGTGCAGCCCCCCATTCTTTGGCACTTTCTAAGGGAATCTCACGAGAAAAACTTCCTGTTCCTATAGAAAGAAGAGAAATATCCTCCACCTTATGCCCCAATCTTAGAGCTTCTGCGATCGCACAAGCGGTAGGGTTATTGGCGGCAACACCACCATCAATTGCTGAATATTCAAGTACGACAGAAAAGGTAGAGGTAGCATCCGGTATCACATCCCATCCGGCATCTACCAGTGCGGTTCGAGTCTTGCCAACATAATCGATAATTGTGCGAACCTGACCTCTACCTGTTCCTCCAGTAATATCGATTCGCATCCGGTTGTAATCATCATCGTCCTCCGAGGCTTCCTTACTAAAGACAATGGTTTTTGCATCACCACCAACTGCTTTACCTTCTTCTCTCCTTATTAGTTGATGAGCTGGAAAATAGGCAGGAGCGGATGCTGAACAAACACAAACTTCCCACAGAGGGACATTAACAAATTTTTTCCGCCAGCTTTTGAAAATAATGGGTTCTCGGTTAATTGTGTCATAGGAAGGTATCAATAGGTTGGTGGCTTTCACCGCTGAGAGTTTTTTGTATTTAAACTCTTCTTTGAGAACTTCAACCAAACCTTTATCTGAATATTTGGGAGCAGAAAGCCCATACTGAAAAACTAATCCCAACCGTTCAGGTGACCAAAGGTTTTGATAGGGAAAAATTCTCGACCCCTTTTGCTGGTAAACCGCGATTAGCTCTTTCGCACTACGTCCATTTGCGATCGCGGCTGCCAAAATTGACCCGGTGGAAGTTCCTGTAACCAACTGGAAGTATTGATTTAATGGCACACTGATTTGTTGCTCAATCCTTGCTAGCATCGTTGCCGCAACTACGCCACGAATTCCACCACCATCTAGACTCAATATACGAAACGTCACTTACTGCCCTCCGAAAACTACTCTAGCTAGGAGTTTATACCGAGTTGCATTCAAAGATAGTAGACTCAGCCTTTAGTGATAGTCTCTATGGAGAAGTGACAGCAACTTTTAACAAGAGCCTGCGGGAAATCCCCCTGACGCGGAGCGACTGGGGGATGAAAGCAGGGGAGCCATAGGGACGATCGCTCCCAAACATTTCTAGTCTTTATCACTCACCAGTGTAGGTGATAAGATAAGGGTTCTTGAGGTAATGGAAATGTTGCATAAAGCCATCAAAGTACGCTTATATCCAACGGCAGAGCAAGAAGTGTGCTTGGCTCAACACTTCGGCTGTGCTAGGTGGTGGTGGAACTTTGGGCTAAACAAATCCATTGAAACCTACAGAGATACAGGTAAGGGATTGGGACGCAATGCACTCAATGTACTTCTACCTGCTCTCAAAAAATCCGAGGAGACAATCTGGTTAGCAGGCTGCTATAGCCAAGTACTACAGGCAGTTACTCTCAACCTGACAACGGCATACAAAAACTTCTTTGAAGGTCGTGCGAGATTTCCCCGATTCAAGAGTAAGCATGGGAAGCAGTCAATTCAGTATCCTCAAAACGTTCAAGTGATAGGCTCTTGCCTAAAATTTCCCGGTAGGGTAGGAACGGTAAAAGCCAAAATTGACAGGAGTATTGAGGGAACAATCAAGACTGTTACGGTAAGCCTTGAACCATCAGGGAAGTACTACGCATCTATCCTGACTGAAGTTGAGGGCGAAAATCCTACCCCTTCGACAGATGGAAGGGTGATTGGTATCGACCTGGGGATAGCGCACTTTGCTGTTACCAGTGATGGTAATAAGGTGTCTAAATATAACAATCCTAGACACCTGGCCAAGCATGAGAAAAACCTCAAACGAAAGCAACAAAAACTAGCCCGAAAAGAGAAGGGAAGTAATTCAAAGCATAAGTATAGAAAAGTTGTCGCTAGAGTTTACGAACGGATTAGAAATTCAAGAGCAGATTTTCTACATAAGCTTTCAAGGAAGCTCGTCAATGAGAACCAAGTTTTATGTCGTCTACAACGTCTACAACGTATCTGGAACAATGGTTTTACGTTGTTTTCATTTTCTACAGCGT
>JAHHIF010000024.1 GCA_019358875.1 Symplocastrum torsivum CPER-KK1 | reverse complement strand
CAATTATTAATCCCAGTTATGATTGGAGGAATTATCAGCAACAAGAGCTTATTATTCCTTGAGCCTTAAATAACTAATTAATCCATCGGTTGTTTTCCTCTGACTTATTCAGCAAGCCCTAAGTACTCTTGGCTAGTCTGCCATGCTTTTCTCGCCAGATTACTGCTATCAATACTGAAGTGAAAGCAAAGTTGGCTCTGGCTTAATCCTGCTTGTTTGTAAACTGGTGCCATAAGTGTGGTTATGGAACGGGACGGCACTTTGGGTATAGTGCGTCACTGGTACGGCACCCTTAGGTTTATCTGGCGAAAGGACGGCTCAACTTTCCGTAATTAGAACGTTGGAAGGAAAGCTGCTTCTCTCCTATAGTAGTTAAAAGAATGCCTTCAAATTAAGGGAAGGCATCTTTATAACTACTAAATTTTAGACAAAAAGTGACTAGAACGAGAAAGTTGTTCGGACTGTACCAATAAAGATATCGTCGTTATCTTCATTGTGACCCGGCGCAGTTAACCAAATAACACCAGGAGTGATGGCGATATTGTCTGATACTTGTAGCTTGTAAAAGCCCTCAACGTGCAATCCTGTATCAGCATCTCGCCGGGTTCCTAAAAGACTTCCTACAAGTGAGCTACTACCTGTCAGCCTGGGTTCCATACCCACAACGAAACCGAGTGTACTGCCTTCTGTACCAAAATCATTGAGCGCCAAAGTTGCGGCATAATTCCAGACATCAGCATTACCCGTTTCAAGGACAATTACATCGGTATAGCCCGCCCAACCACTTAAGACTAATTGAGGGCTGAAAGCAAAGGAGGCTTGAACACCGTAGGAGTTACTAACAAGCGGACCATCTGTGTCAATCTGAGAAGTGAGACTACCAGTACCGTGACGAAGGTTGTCATTGTCGTAGGAATGAACGTAGGTAGCGGCTATTGAAAAGGCTTTACTAGGCTGGAACGTTACTTGACCAAGGGCGCTGTAGTTACCGTTGAAGATACCAGCATCTTCACCCGGATCGGCACTTGTATTGGATAGGTAACCCAAATCGATTCGGATCGGGCTTTTTGGACCAATTACAACTCCGGCTCCTGCACCCGCACCGCCCATACGATAGATGGGATTATACCGCCCAAAGCGAGAGATGGAACCACTACCACTAGATACAAAGTTGGGGTTGAGCAGAGGCACAAAATCTCTAAACTGACCTCCATTAGCAAAGAGGTAGACCGTGGCTAAGTCGGCAACGGGAAAGCGATAGTATAGTCTGTCGAGCGCGATGTCGTTGCCGTTATCGAGTTGGAAGCCTAATCGACCCTCTCTTGTGACGTTGGTATCTGAATTACTTGAGACAGGACCAAACTCCGTAACGTTACCAGCCTGCAACCGAGTAAATAAGAGATCTTCACCAGTGAAGCTGGTTTCAAGATTGAGTCGCACCCGGTCTTGAAAGACGGTTTCGGTCGCTTCATAATCGTTGCCATTAGCATCTTGGTCACCGAAGAGGTCGCTGATTGCGAAGATGACTTCCCCTCTCAGCTTAGTGGTGGTGGAGAACTGATTGTCTTCCAAGAAAGCCACACGTCCTTCTAGGTCATCTACCCTTGTTCCCAAGGTTGCCAATTCCGCTTCAAATTCTTGCACCAAACGCTGTAGGGTTTCTAAGTCCTCACGGGTAACAAAGCCTTCGGTAGAAGCCGCAATCAAACGCTCGACTTGTTGTAAGCATGCATTCAGCCCAGCCGCAAATTCAAAACGGGTTGTTGCGCGGTTGCCTCGAAAAGTACCATCAGGATAGCCAGCGATACAACCGTAGCGTTCGACAAGAGAGCGCAACGCTTCATAAGCCCAATCTCCCGGGGAGACATCGCTTAACTGAGAAACATTGGTGACTTGGTCTTGGGAGTTGCTGTAGCGGTTGATTTGTTCGAGAGTACTGGTTGAGCCTGTGGTGCTATTACGTTCATCTGGCACCTGTTGCGCTAGTAAGTTGTTTGCCTGATTAAGCTGGGAACTGGTGGATTTTGACTGAGTTAGAGAAATAGAGCTATCCCCTACTCTCGTAGAGGATAGCTCTGTTGATGACTCAACAGCCGATTTAACGGTCGTCGCGGCTATTGGGTCACTCAGGCGCTCGGCTGGCACTTCAGCGCTCTTAGTGGAAGTCTGGCTAGACGACTTGACCGAAAAAGTAGCACTAAATTGAGACTCCTCAGTTAGTGGCTCAGTCGGGGCGAGTTGAGTCTGAACTTGAATCTCCGCCGCCCTTGTTGAGGCTGAGGCAGCTACCGTAGCGGCAAAACCTACTGGAGCAATCAGCAAAAACTTCCATAAGACTTTTGGCATTTTCCTTAACTCCTCACACGTACTTAACTGTCTATTAGGATTGACCCTACAGATAGATTCGCAGAAATTGATGAAATTAAGATAAAAATTTAGTCCTTTAAAGAAAAATTAACCATTAGTTATCCAAACTCTTACCTGTAAGCCCAGATTTTGAAGCACTAGTCGCAGCACTTAATTAGTTTCTTGAACAAGGAAACTTCCCAGCCATCGTTGTAGTACTTCCAAATCCGAAAAGCTTGAACAAAGCGGTTGCCATTACTTTGGCAACCGCGTCCATCGGTGTCAGACTCATCTTAGGTAGTTGAGCCTGTTACTAACATGATGACAGCTAGTTATGAAATGGTTCTTCAGTTCAAGCTATAAAATTATCCCAATCCCTTCAGGCTGACGCCGCGAAATTACTTTGATTTCCTCTAGAGTCAGAAGCTCTGTTATAAGTTTGATCCCTTTTTCCTAGTCATGAGTGTAAAGGCATCTCAACAGCTCTTTTTTTCTGTCTACAGTCAACAATAATGCGTCTAATATGTCAATCCTAATCAGGGTTTAGTCACTATTGTGTTCACTAAATTTATCTCTTTTTTTGTTCTGCTATTTATTTAGCATACTAAGTACTGAAGAACCCTAATTGCTTGCTCAACCCTGTTGATTAAATGTCGGATTTTCTCCAGCTCAGGTGAGTCTTGGTCTGCCTGCTCAATTGATGACAATTAAATGTGATGGCTCAAAGCCTGTTAGATAAAGCGTCATCCTGTGGATGTGTCTGTAAACGTGAACTGTCGGGCAACTGGAAGATTATTCCCTCCCAAAAAACTGCTAGATGGGAATTACAACAAGTAGAAGATAGGTGGTTGCTGGTTGCAGGTGGTGTAGCTCAGGTTAATCTTCACCCAACAGAAGCTGAAGCTTTCTTGAAGCGTCGTTGCTCGAATCACTCGAATCGGTGGAAAGTTGTCTTTCCCACAAGCCCCGTGTCTAACGGTTAGACAGCTTATAACTAGTAGCAATTAGTGAGGATAATTCTCAATAAGCTGTTACAGGCTGAAGCTTTCACCCGTCATGACAACGATATTGCAGGGGTTCCAGAGGAATTTACACGAAATTCAGTCTTTTGATACCAGTAACTTACCGTGTCATTTCTCCCCTCTACTCGCTTCTAGTCTAAACTCCAGGAGATAGGAAACTCGACGTATCCACCAACTACTACGAACACACGGGTACCCAAACGGTCACCAGAAACTTGATTTTACCCGCAGCCGAACAGACTAAAGGCAAAAACAAAGATAAAAATAAAAAAGATAAGGATAAAGGCAAAAAAAAGAAAAAGGACTAGCCAAAATAGAATTGTGAGTCACGTCGCTTCGCTCCGACTTCAACAAAAATCAGTAGAGCTAAACTTGACTTGCTTCTCCCGGCAGAATGAATAAAAGACTTATTTTGAACTATTGCTAGCTTTCGGTTTTTTAGAGTTTTTTATTTTAGCTTTAACCAAAAATTAGTAGTTTCTTAATGTCAAGGTAATTTAATATTCATGGATGTTCAGGGATACCATGTAAAGGCAAAACATTAAATGACGCTTCTGCTTGAGGGGCACTCCAATAGATATCGCACTACTGCTATGCGCCCCTGCTGTGATTTTTCATATTTAACTGATACGCAAGGCATACAGAGTAAGCAAAAAATGCAACTACTTTGGCTAGCGATCGCGTTACTTAGTAGCCTATTTATGGCGGAATTGCTAATAGGGTTGCGTAGTCACAGTTTGTCGTTATTAGCGGATGCGGGACATCTGTTTTCAGATGTAATAGCCTTGGGAATATCACTGCTGGCAACTTGGCTTGCACAGCGACCAGCAACAGAGCAAGCAACGTTTGGCTATCATCGCGTAGAAATTCTAGCGGCGTTGGTGAATGGTTTGGTTTTGCTCACAGTTGCAGCTGTCATCGCCAAGGAAGCAGTAGAACGATTTCACTCTCCTGAACCTGTATTAGGCTTGCCAATGTTAGTGGTGGCAGGAGTTGCGCTGGCGGTAAACAGTACCAACATCGCATTGTTACATAAAGCCAGCCGTGACGATCTAAACATTCGAGGTGCTTTCCTCCATGTTTTGGCAGACACCGCAAGTTCTGTGGGTGTTATTCTCGCTGCCTTGGTCGTTTACTTCTTCAACTGGACTTGGGTGGATGCTGGATTCAGTTTACTAATTGTCTGCTCAGTCAGTTTCACTGCCTTACCCCTGGTTAGGGACAGCCTAGAAGTGCTGATGGAGTATGCACCTCGCTCAGTTGACCCGACTAGGGTGGAAGCAGCACTCAAATCCTTTGAGGCAGTTTGTCAGGTCGAAAAGCTACATATCTGGACAATTAGTTCGGGTCAAGTAGCATTGTGTGCCCATCTTACTGTCGATGCGATCGGTGGTGGAGAACGCGATCGCTTAACAAAGCAGCTACAAACCCACCTTGAGCAAGAGTTTGATATTCGTGAATCAACCTTGCAGTTAGCTCATCGTAATTCTACTGAGGTTATAGAACTCCACCCTTTATTGAGTGGCAATTTAATGACCCAGTTAACCCGGAAAAATGGAGACTATATCGATAAATTCTAAACACATCAATGATTGAGTAATTGTTCGCTTTTGTACTCTTTTAATCCCTAACCTATGCGTTTCCATCTTCCTATAATTCTTGGGTTGACCACCACCGCTGTATTTTCTACACAGCTAGCTGTTCAAGCCGAGACGGCTACCTATCAGGTTGAGTCTGGTGTCACCAGCCTCAGTATTGATGCAAGCGCCTTGGAGGTGCTAGAGTCTCTCGGTTTGTCATTCAACTCAGCAAACAACACAGTCACCCCAGCAAGTGGCTTTGACTTTGGCTTTGACATCCTCCCCCGCAGTTCAACGTTTCTGGGTACCGACTTTACGTTTAACTACGATGATGCGACAAGTGTTCTTAGCCCCCTAAGTGGCACAATTGAACACGTCGGTAGCTTGCTTTTTGACGTAGACACGGAACAATTAACCCTGTTCTCTCCCCTAGAAATTGGCAACTTTTCCATTGGGTTTGATAACGGTTTCTCCATTAGAGATACTTTCACCACTGGACTGCCGCTATTTGACTTAGTCGTAAATGCTAATCCCGTGCTAGAGGATAACAAGGATTTACAGGTTGCTAATGTGGATGTGCTGCTATCACAGGAATTTGCCGATTTACTCACCAACTATGAAGGTTCTGAGTTAAGCGAACAACTGGCAGGAACGGTAGTTGGACAAGCTCAAATCAGTGCCAATGTCAGCAAGGTTCCCGAACCTGGCAGTGTAGTGGCAGTTTTAGTAGCAGCAAGTTCGGCGTTGGCTTTCCGTCGTCGGCAAAAAGCTGTATAGGGTGAAGGCTTTTCCCTTGTAACTATGGGCAATCAGCACAGCAAAATTCCGAGCGTGTTTTCGCTCTTTATTAGCCTGAGTGCGCTTATGACCTTAAACATGGCGCTACCCTCTCCGGCTTGGGCTGAACCTCGGCAGGGAGCATTTGTCCTCAGTGCCCAAGGCAGTCAAAACTTTGAAGCTTTGATGCAGCAGGCAGAATCTATTGCCCTTGAGTTTATTGAACAGTCATTTGCCCAAAGTCCTAGCGTTACGGAAGTTTCTGTGATGGTTGTGGGCGAACACAATGGGCAGGAAGTGCCGTTATTGTCTTCTCGTGTCTCCCGTTCCAGTTGGCAAGCAGAACCCAGACTTCATGCTTGGACTGAATACTTCGGGAGTGCTGAGATACTGCTTGGCTTCATCAAGCCCCAGCAACCCGTTGCAACAGCATCAGCACCACCTGTTCCCGCCTTCGATCCAGTTGGCGCCTCAATGACGGACAGAGAGCCGAATTTCTACGATTGATTCGTTATCCGCTAGTTAGGTTGAGGCGTAACGAATCAAACATCCAACAACTCGATCAACCTATCTGAATTTTTTTAGAGGCATCACCATGAATTCACTTAAGAGAAGACCTTTGCGGCGCGTTGCTTGGTTTGTCGCAGGTCTATTATGTACGGTTTTGTTTGCTAATCTGCCTTCTGTTTTGCAACCTGTAACCGCCGTCAATAACGGCAACCGCGTTGAGACAGTCAAGCATTTTGACACGAATGTTAAGTTAGCTGCTTGGAGCAATCCTGCCTTTGAGGAAGTCGCTGCCTCCCACTTGGAGCCTAACTTTTATCAATGATGTGACGGCTGATATTGCTTCCGGCGGGAAGCGCACTTTTTGCAAAGGTGGAAGGAACCACTACGCGCTCTTGGCTGTTGATAGGGAACAGTGAACAGTTAACACCCACTGTCAACACAAGCGATCTGATTCGCGGCAAAATCTGCCGCTTGCAAACAACTCAACCAAGATTATTTTAAGAGGCACTGTATGATTCCGTTGCTTGGAAGGCACTTACGGTGGCTAGCTTTGCTATGCGCTAGCCTATTTTGTACGACTTCATTTGTGTTATGGCTACCAACACCGTCTGCCTTAGCCGCCAATGGCAATAACACGAATGTCATTATCATGATTGGTGATGGTATGGGCTGGGAGATGGCTCGTGCGGCTGCGATCGCTAGAGGGACTCCTATGTACGAGAGTGGCAAAGGCAGTGGTTTGAGCTTTCAAAACCTGTCTGGCTACACCTTCGCCACTACCTATGGAACAACCATTCCTGGTGCAGATGGCGTTTACAGCACAGGGAACTCAGCCCTAGATAATTCCAATCTTGAAACAGGACAAAGTCCTGTACGCCCTGGTTTTTCCTTTAATCCTCTACCCTTCAATCCTGGCACTACTCCCACTGGCGGTAGTACTTCTGGTGGTAATCTTGTCGGTTACGACCCACAGCGAGGTGGTCCAAATCCCTGGACTCCTATCAGCCCCACACAAGCGGCTGCCAATGGGTTTGATAAGGAGTACATCAAGTTCAGCTATCCTGACTCTGCGAACACGGCGACAACGCTTTATACCGGGGTCAAGACCTACAACAATGCGATCGCAGTAGATGTTTTCGAGAGAGATTTGGTCACAATTCGGCAAATTGCCGCTGAACAAGGTAAATCTACTGGCTTGGTTACATCTGTGCCGATTGACCATGCCACGCCTGGTGCGGCGGAAGCTACCGTCAACCGTCGATCCAAGTACGATAACGATTTCCCAGCGCTAGACAACATTCTGCAAGAGGCTCTGCGAATCTACCAGCCCACGGTGTTATTGGGTGGCGGTCATCCCCTTGATTTTGAAAATGAAAGCAACGTGGGTCCGGTTTATCAATACACCTACATCAAGGAGTCAACTTACAACGAACTAAGTTCAAAGCCCAACAATAACCGCTACGGCTACACGTTCTTAGAGCGTGGGCCTGATGCCGCCCAGAAGTTGCTTGATACAGCGAGGGGAGTTGAACCCGAATCGGGCGATCGCTTATTGGGATTGTATGGCGCTCGTGGACAAAACGGCAACTTACCAACCAGTTCAGCGAATGGTGACTACAGCAATACGGGGTTAGACAACTTCTCCGTATTCTCTACACAGGGTCAAAACCCGGATACAGTTCGTCCGCTATCTCCTGGTGAAACGGATGCTCAATTTATCGCCAGAGAAGTGGCAGAAAACCCTACTCTCAAGGATTTGACCAATGCAGCCCTGGAAGTCTTGAGTAAGGATAAAGATGGCTTCTGGCTGATGGTCGAAGGCGGCGACATCGATTGGGCTGCTCACGACAACAATATCGACAACCTAATCGGCACAATGAACGACTTCGACAAATCTGTCCAAGCCGTGATTGATTGGATCAATCAAAATGGTGGCTGGCAGAAGAACGTCCTCATCGTCACGGCTGACCACGACCACTACCTCACTTTAAATGACAACTTCCCTCAGTTATTGGCACAAAAAGGTGCCGAAGCGCTCACCAATGAGGACAATCCAGCCGCAGCCGGTCACTTTTGGGGTTCTGACCCAAATGTTAAGTATGGTTGGGGTAGCCACACCAATCGCATAGTGCCCGTGTATTTCCAAGGTGGAAAATCCACGATTTCAAACTACGTCGCTGACGGCTACACAGCTTATGGTTTTGAGGTTCCGGGTGTCTCCGGTGCTGTGGATCAAGTCCATATTTTCCAGGCGATGAGAGACGCGATTACTGGGCCAGGTAGAAGCGCTGTAAGGCGTTAGGTACCAATCAAGCCTTGGAATTAGTTTAGATAGGACGCTGGTGATTGCCTAAGTGCTTAACTAGCGTCTTGTTTAATGAATTGGATAATAGAAATGTGATCACGTTCCTACTTCCCAGGTTCAAACGTGCGATTAGCTCCGCTGATCACTGCAAAGATTCTGACCCTTAAACATAGCTTTACGAAGTCTTAGCTTGCTCAAACCTTATAGCAGAGGGGCGCTCGCGATTGCCCATCTCTTCTCTTCAAAAAGCGCAAGCATTGCATTCTGCTCTTGGTTATCGCCTGCGTTCAAAACAATTGTTAGACCTTTATTGTTCCAGAAACTCCCATGTCAGAGGTAGATTCGATTCGCTTTGCAACATTCAACGCCTCGCTCAATCGCAACAGCGAGGGGCAACTGATTACAGACCTATCCACTCCCAATAACACTCAGGCTCAGACAGTTGCCGAGATTATCCAGCGCAACAATCCAGATGTCTTGCTCGTCAATGAGTTTGACTTCGATGCAGGTGGTGAGGCAGCCCAACTCTTTCAGGACAACTATCTCTCTGTCAGTCAGAACGGCGCGAACCCTGTTGAATATCCCTACTTCTATGTCGCTCCCTCAAATACAGGAATTGCATCGGGATTTGACTTGAACAACAATGCCACAGTCGTAACTACGCCCGGAGCGCCTGGATATGGGGACGATGCCTTGGGGTTTGGCAACTTCCCCGGTCAGTATGGCATGGTCATCTACTCCAAGCATCCCATCGATACCGAGAATGTTCGCACCTTCCAAAATTTCCTGTGGCAGGATATGCCCGGTGCCCTACTGCCCGATAATCCGAATACACCAGAAGCCAGCGACTGGTACTCCCCTGAAGAACTAGAAGTCTTTCGCCTTTCCTCCAAGAGCCACTGGGATATTCCTATTGAGGTCAATGGCGAAACCATTCACGTTCTGGCAAGCCACCCAACGCCGCCCACCTTTGACGGACCCGAAGACCGAAACGGTCAGCGCAACCATGATGAGATTCGCTTCTGGTCAGACTATATCACCCCTGGTGAAGGTAGCTACATCTATGATGATGCAGGTGACTATGGTGGACTTGCACCTGGGTCGCGCTTTGTTATCATGGGCGACCAGAATGCTGACCCAAACGATGGAGACAGCGTTGATAATGCCATCCGGCAACTGCTCGATAATCCTCTAATCAACACCAGCATCACCCCAAGCAGTGAGGGAGGACCCGAACAGGCAGCGTTGCAGGGAGGTGCCAACGCTAGCCACATCACCGACCCAGCTTTTGATACGGCTGACTTTGCCGATGGCGCTCCGGGAAATCTGCGAGTCGATTACGTTCTGCCCTCACAAAACCTGGAGATTACCGACGCGGCAGTATTCTGGCCAGAAAGTACTGAACCCCAGTTCCCCCTAGTCGGTACATTCAACCCCAACGTTCCTGGGGGCTTCCCCAGTTCTGACCATCGCTTGGTGCGGGTCGATGTCACGTCTGAGGCTTCCACGTCCGATTTCAACCGCCAGACTGTTAGTAATGTGGAATTTATCGGAGAAGTAACCTTCCCAACGGGGTTCACCTTTGAGGGCACTCAGGTGGGCGGTTTATCCGGCATTGCTTATGATCGCTTCAACAATGTCTTCTACAGCATCTCGGATGACCGGAGTCAGTTTAATCCGGCGCGATTCTACACCCTCAGCATTGACCTTAGTGATGGAAGGCTGGACAACGGGGATGTCCAATTCCAAGACGTGACCACCATCACGGATGAAAACGGTCAGCCATTTGTGCCAAACAGTCTCGACCCAGAGGGAATTGCTTTCTCGGAGCGCGGGACGTTGTTTATCTCCTCGGAAGGGGAACGGTCTGCGAGTCGGTTGATCGACCCTTTTATTAATGAGTTCTCGCTCCAAGGGCAGCAGTTTAACGAGTTGCCCGTACCGGATAGGTTTAACCCTACAGGGATAGGCACGAACGACCCCGGTATCCGTAACAATCTAGCCTTTGAAAGTCTGACAATTACTCCTAATCAACGCTTTCTCTTTACCGCAACAGAGAATGCTCTAGTGCAAGATGGACCTGCGGCGACACTGACCAACGGCAGTCCGTCCCGAATTGTTCAGTACGACTTGCAAACTGGGGAAGCGGTTGGTGAATTCTTGTACATCACTAACCCCGTTGCTGATGCGCCCAATCCGGCAGGTAGCTTCAGTACCAATGGTCTAGTTGAGATACTGGCTCTGGATAATAATGGTACGTTCCTGACTCTGGAGCGCTCGTTCTCCACTGGTGTGGGCAACAGCGTCAAGCTTTACCAGACGAGCATCTTGGGAGCTACGGATATCAACGACCTGGATAGCGTGAACGGAGTCGATGTCGATGCTGCCCAGAAGCGCTTGCTACTTGATTTCGGCGATTTAGGGATAACACTGGATAATCTTGAGGGCATCACTCTTGGTCCTCAGTTGGAAGATGGGCGGCAAACCTTGGTTGTTGTTGCTGACAACAATTTCAGTAGCACTCAATTTACCCAAGTCTTAAGCTTTGCACTTGATGTTGATACAATCGCTGGAGCCGAACCCCTCGTTGGGGGTGACGCGAACGACAGCCTATATGGAGATAACGCGAACGACACGATCCAGGGGGGTACTGGCAATGACCAAATCTTCGGCGGCGAAGGTGTAAACACGCTCTTTGGTGATAGTGGCGACGATCTGATCTACGGTGGTTCGCAAGCTGATACCGTTACTGGCGGGACGGGTAATGACACCATCTACGCCAGCGAGGGCAACAATACTGTGTTCGGTAGTGCTGGTGACGACATCATCTACTCAGGTTCTGGCAACGATGAAATTAATGGTGGCACTGGCAATGACACGATTTGGCTGGGAGGTGGTCAGGACACAATTGTTCTTGCAAGAGGTAATGGCGTTGATACGATCAATAACGTCCAACTTGGTCAGACTCAAATTGGTCTATCGGGTGGCTTGACCTTTAACGATTTAGCGATCGCTCAAGCTGATGGCGCTACTCTCATCAGTGCAGGTAACGAACTTTTAGCCTCTTTGATCTGGGTACAAGCGAGTAGCCTTAGCGCTAGTAACTTCGTCACTGTTTAGTACGCTCTCAAGAACTAGACTAGGCATAGTGTTTAGACTTTACCCCAAGGAATGTATAAGCTATCTTACTTATCCATTGTTTGGGGTAATACTGTCTAATTTTCCAGCGATGGTGAGTGATGCACCGATTTTTGACGGTGATGGGGTGTTAATTGGCAATGTCGGGACGATTCAAGGGACAGGGCTGGGACTGGCAATCGTCAAAAAGGCGGTGGACTTACACAGGGGTACAATTGCTGTGGAAAGCGAGGCGGGTGTTGGCACAACCTCTACCGTCAGGCTACCGTTGAAGACATCTCCTTGAATCTAAATTTTATTGTTGTCAAACCCCACTTAAACTTAACTCTTCTACTTTTTAGTTTTGAACGTTACGGATTTTTGATTGTTAAGAATGAAGCTCTTGAAAATCGGAAAGTATTTGATTAATCCTCAATGTATTGTTCAAGCTTGGACGAATTCTGGGGGTACGGAAATAAAAAAATTTCGGCTCTTCAGTAACCAGTATGCTAAACTAACAATTAAACTGCCAATTAAGCAAACATCTAACTCGGAAGTTTTCAAAATTTCTAAACCCGTAGGCAGAGCGTTTAATCAACTTAAGCTTATTATTAATACCTTCGACAACACCACTCGTAGTCTTATGATCGAAGTAAGCAATAATCTCATCCAGCCAACGAATAATAGTGTTCTGACTATCGGGGAAATATTTTTTGGCTTCTGATAGCCATACTCCCAGTTTAAATAAACCGGCTAACCAATGATTAACCTGCTCGAAAATCTGTCTGATTTTCTCTTTTAATTCATGCATACTCTTAAGAGTAGGAGATACATCTTTAACTTGAACGAGTTTAGCTTTTTGCTCTTCATTTAGGTCTGATTCATTCTTCAATAACACATATTTACTTTTCTTCAATCCTTCTAAAGCTTTCTCTTGAACTGCTTTCTCTTCTGACGTTTTTGCTTTTTTAATCAAGTCTTCCGCTTGTCTCTTTTCTCGCTTCCTTTGGGTGTCTAATTCCTTATTTATTTGTGCCATTACATGAAATCTGTCGGCGACCACTTGTACATTTGGCATCAGCTCTATCACGACATTTTTGTAACCTTTCCACAAATCTATACTTACTTCTTCTATTTTCTCTAATACCTCTTTCCCCCATCCCGTCAGCACTTCCCTGATTTCTTCTTGTGTCCTTCCATTCAGCATCCCAATTAGCTTAGACTTATCTAAATCTATTAATACTGCACAGTAATTCCCTTTCCCTTTAATTAGAGCTATTTCATCAATCCCTAATCTCTTCACCTCGCTGGGTTTGGCTTTCAAGAATTCTTTCGATGCGTCTTTTAACATCCTTTCTATTTCTTCTGTTGTCACCAACCCTTTTTTCGCTATGCTGTGGATATCGTTCTCTAAAACTTCTTGGATTATTTGCTTGGCTAGCCGTTTCGTATAGGTTCTTCTTTTTCTGACAAACTCTAACTCTTCACTAAATGGCTTGACACATTTTTTACATTTAAACTGTCGTCTGTTAATTTCTAAATATATGAAAGTCTCTCCCCAAGGTAAATCTTTTACTAGGTATCGATGATTTTGATGTAATCTGTGGCTTCTTGTTCCACAACGTGGACAGCTACTTTCCTTCCCAATCCGTTCCACCTGTAAAATTATTCCAATCCCCTCATGCTGGTGATGTGAGATGACTTTTATTCCCTCTATATTCAATAGCTTTGTTAAAACCTTTATATCCTTTTTCGTCCTCATGGCTGTTCAATGCACCTAAAAGCTCTGGCTTCGGCTTATAGTTAATACCCAATGAACCCCCTGTGTCAATTCTGGCAATAACTCTACCAACTATTTGCTAGATTTATTTATATTTCTTGGCTTTCACAACTATTGATTTGGCATATTAGCTACTGAAGAGCCAAAATTTCTCTCATGTAACAACAGTGTAGTTAGAGCAGCAAGCCCTTGCGTGGAAGAAAACGAAGGACATTTAAACAAATTGGAGAACGTGTATCTGACTTTTATTACGGTGAATCCTTTGACAAAATAATTACTGTTCGATTATCGTTAGTCGGTACAAAGTACAGGTATCTGGAAAAACTCCCTTGCGTCACTTTGTAAGTAAGGACATTAGTGCCGCCATAATTACCTTCCTGAGAAATCTGTGTAAATCCATTTGCTGTGAGGCTAGCTTCAACATGGGCAAAAAGTTCCTGAGGCGACATTGGCTTAAATGACACCGTTTTACTTCGGAACTCAAACTTATTAGTGTCATTAAATTTCTCAGGTTCAGGAAACTTAGTACTATCTCCAGGCTCAACAGCTGCTAAAGCTAATTCTTCATCATTTTCTAGTTGCTTAACGATATCATAAAAGGCGATTTCTTCAGGGCTTCGGGCTTCTGCATCTTTTAAACTCTTTAAATCTTCTTTTGGTATCGGCTGCGAGGCAAGCACGATTACTGTCTTTCCTTCTTTGGAAATCAAATGGAGGTATTGACGTTCACCACCATCTTTATTCACCTGATAAACTTTGAGTTCAGGTTCATCAGTAACAGATGAAGAAGTAAATTTCTTTTGTGGCAGTTGGCTGTTATAAAAAGAAACGACTTGGTCAATGCCATCGGCTGTATTTCGAGCCGATTTGTCTGTTTCTCCTGACAGTAAGCCTAATGAACCAATCTCAGCGTTATTGGGGAAGGGAAAATCAGCAAAGGGATTTTGTACCTCAGAAATTGGGGTTGAGTCTGGTGCTGGGGAGGGCGTTTGCTCTGGTGTTGGCGGTGGTGTCTGCTGTGCAGTTGGTGATGGTGTTTGCTGTGGCTGCTGCTGAGGTCGAGGAATAGTCCTGGCTTGAGTTATGGGGGGTATCGTTGATGGTCGGCGAATCGGTGTAGGCTTTGGGCGAGGTGACTGACGTACTAGAGGAGTTGGTCGCGGTGAGGGACGAACAGAGGGTTTTGGCGCTGGTGGTGTTATTGGAATTTGGGTAATTTTTACCTTTTCTGGTTCTTTTTTAGGGGCTTCAGGCTTTGGCTTGGGTGGCATTGGAATAGCCAGCAATAATCCGTGCAAAGTAATTGAGACTAGCAGCATCGGACGTACCCAAGGCTGTAAGGGAGCAGGCAAGTTTTTCAAGAAGTAAGACTGGTTCATCGGTTTGGCTCTTGCAAGAATGCTCCTGAGGATGGCACGATTTAGACAAATAAAAAAGCGATCGCTACTCAATACCGCTGTTGCTCGTTAGGCGTTGAGCTAAAAAATTGCTGGTTTTAATTACTCGTGAGCCTTGAGAAAACCTCAAAGACTCTAAAATTTGTACTTATAGAGTCAATAATCCTAACTCTATCCGTTGGTAGGTTTAAAAACTAAATTTACTTGATATTACTAAAGTTATGGATGTTTTTGCAGTTACTAAAAATACTAACGAAAAAATCATTGAACTAATTACTTTTTGTGATTTAACCATTTATTAATATACGTTTAATCTGAAATTATTTTTATCCTTACCTTGGCTTAGTTATTCCAGTTGTAGTGTAATCATGGATTGCACAATTACTGCTCTGTCTTTGCTTAAGAACGAGGCAATATGATTCTCTCTTCGATAGCTGTTCGTCGTGCTGTTACAGTTTCAGCCGCAACGATTGCTTTTTCATTCGGCTCTGTATGTGCGGCGATTGCTCAAACGGTTACTTTAAATGGTGCTGGAGCAACGTTCCCCAAGCCCCTTTATGACCGTTATTTTGATGCTTTCAAAACTGAAGCAAATATTCAGGTCAATTATGAAGGAATTGGCAGCGGCGGCGGTATCAAGCAATTCATTGCTAACACCGTTGACTTTGCTGGTAGTGATGCATATCCCAAGAAAGAAGATAGCGACCAGATGACCAAGGGTGTAATTTTGGTTCCTACCGCTGGTGGAGCTGTCTCAGTTGTTTACAATCTTCCTGGTGTCACTAATCTCAAGCTATCTCGCTCGGTATTGCCTGCAATATTTATGGGCGAAATTACCCGCTGGAATGACGCAAGAATTGCGGCTGATAACCCGGGTGTAAACCTACCGAATCAACCAATCCGACTGGCTGTCCGTTCAGATGGTAGCGGCACCACCAGCATCTTCACAAAACATTTGGGTGCTATTAGTTCAACATTCAAGAGCAAGATTGAGCCAGGTTCAGCTCCAACTTGGTTAGCAAATCCCCTTAGTGGTAAAGGAAACCCTGGTGTCGCTGCTCTCGTCAAACAAACAGCAGGCTCTATCGGTTATGTAGAATCTGCCTATGCGGCTCAGAACAACCTCGTGCAAGCACTAGTGCAGAACAAGGCGGGTCGGTACGTTGCTCCAACCCTGGCTGAAGCCAATAAAGCCTTATCTGCTGTAACCTTTACCCCCGAATTCAACGTTAGTGGTTCAGAAGACCCCGCTGATGGCTACCCAATTGCAGGTGTAACCTGGCTTCTGATCAAGAAGCAGTATGAAGACCCTGCCAAAGCCGATGCGGTTAAACGGATGGTCTCGTGGATTCTCACCAAAGGTCAAGAACTAAATGACGACTTAGGCTATACCCGGATTCCACAAAACGTAGCGACTCGCGCTAGCCAAGCTGTATCTAGTGACGTTGCCGTAACGCGATAGAAGTGTGTCGATAAGCTCACTTTTTACAGGTAAGTTTTGGAACTTTCTGGGCGAAAGGAGAAGGGTTAAGGCACAAAAGGGAGCATCTAACATCCTTTTACCTTTTCTCTCTTCTAAACCCTCGATTGAACTTTGGCTTTAGTTGTGGGGGCATCTCCAGTACGGGGATGTCCTCTCATCATCTTCTGTATGGCTCTGTAAGGAAGTAGTGTAAAACGATCGATGACTGATTTCTCTAAGCAAGCTGATAACCGGACTCAGCTACCCATAGTAGACCTTGACACAGACCTTACTAGCACGAAAGGGGAAGGAACCTGGCTAGAGTACGGATTTACTGGATTGGTATGGTTGATGACTGTAGCAACAGCAGGGGTACTGTTCTGGTTATCGTGGGTAATTTTTAAAGAAGCTCGACCAGCGGTTGAAGAATTTGGTCTGAGTTTTTTATGGAGTCAAACGTGGAATGTTGGGCAAGAGAAGTTTGGGGCGTTGCCTTTCATCTATGGGACGCTGGTGAGTTCTGCCCTCGCTCTTTTGCTAGCCGTTCCTACGGGACTCGCTGTCGCGATTGTTACCAGTGAAGATTTTTTACCGATCTGGGTGCGATCGCCTTTGGGATTCTTGGTTGAACTCATCGCCGCTATCCCCAGCGTAATCATTGGTTTATGGGGAATTTTTGTTTTGATTCCCTTCCTTTTACCCTTCCAGCAGTGGTTATTTACCAAGTTGGGTTGGTTTCCTCTGTTTAGCTTTGAACCCTATGGTCCCGGAATGCTGGTTGCTGGAATTGTGCTAGCGATTATGATTCTCCCAACAGTTGCTGCTATTAGTCGGGAAGTCTTACTCGTGATTCCTCAAGATTTACGGAGTGCTTCCATGTCTCTAGGCGCGACACGCTGGGAAACGATTGGGAAGGTTTTGTTGCCTGCTGGGAGTTCAGGAATTGTCGGAGCGATTATTCTCGCCTTGGGGCGTGCCTTGGGGGAAACAATGGCAGTAACGATGGTGATTGGTAACTCCATCCAAATCAGTCCCTCAGTATTAGCTCCTGGTTACACCATTCCCGCCATTTTGGCAAACCAATTTGCAGAAGCTTTGGATAAATTGCACATCGGGGCATTGATGTACTTAGCCCTGATTTTGTTTGTCATAACACTCGTCGTTAACATTATTGCCGTAGTGATGGTTCAGCTCATTGGCAGACGAGGTAAGAAAAGCGAAATTAGTCCTTTATCCTCAGCGAGTGATGGTGGAGGGGCGCTGCTTGGCTAATAGGTGAGTGCTTTTCGTTTCCCAAAGGATATGAATAATGACGACTGACCAACCTATTTTTGACGAATCCTTAGACCAAGAACTTTATCAACCACTGCCAGTTGCTCGAATGTTGTTTAGCGGTGGGATGACCGTTCTTGCCTTCGTTCTTACAGCAGCAGCACTAGTGCCCATATTTGCGATTTTATTTGAGATTCTGCGTCAAGGTTTCCCAGCGCTGATGAAGTTGCACGAGGTGCGGCTTTTCGGAGTACCCGTTTCGCTACCGGAAGTGCTGGTTTCTCTACCAGCACCAGAGGGGGTGGAAGACAGAGCTAATGGCTTTGCTAATGCAATTGTTGGAACTCTAATGATGGTGGGGGTTGCTTGCCTGTTTAGTGTTCCGTTTGGTGTCATGACGGGTATTTTCTTGGCGGAAATTGGTAAAAATTCTGCGATCGCAAATGTAATTCGCTTTTTCACCATCATTCTGAGCAGCGTTCCTTCCATTGTTGTGGGGGTATTCGCCTACGCTGTCATCGTCCTCACCAAAATTACTATTCCCATTCCCTTTTTAAACTTCAAAATCCAAACGGGTGGATTTTCTGCTCTAGCAGGTGGCTTTGCTCTCGGTGTCATCATGTTACCGATTATTGCCCTAAGCACAGAAGAAGCCTTAAAACTAGTTCCCACTCACCACCGCCTCGCCTCAGCCGCTTTGGGAGGTGGACGCTTCCAAACCATCTTCCGCATTGTCGTCACTTCAGCCATTCCTGGAATCACCACCGGTGTCTTACTCGCCGTTTCTCGTGCGGCGGGTGAAACTGCCCCACTCATCTTCACCGCCCTATCCAGTCAGTTTTGGCCTCAAGGATTATTCACACCAACCCCTTCGTTATCAGTATTAATTTACGGGTATGCCAGTTCACCCTTCAAAAATCAAAATCAACTAGCCTGGGCAGCTTCGGTTGCTCTGATTGGACTCGTTCTGCTCAGCAGCATTTTGTCTCGCCAAGTTACTCGTAAACGCTTAAAACTTCGCTAACTTATGCAACCTACTAGTAAAGATTCAAGGGTGAACACTCCCGATTCCACCAAAAACGATGAAGCCTTAACCCCAGCTCTGCGCGTCAAAAACTTAAGCTTCTACTACGGTAGTCAAAAAGCAATAGAATCCATCTCATTAGACATTTACCAAAAGCAAGTTACTGCGATTATTGGTCCCTCTGGTTGTGGTAAATCCACCTTCATCAAAGCTCTCAACCGGATTGGAGAACTAGAGGGAAAGGTACGAGTTGAAGGCTCGGTAGAATTTTTTGGTCAAGATATCTATAATCGCCGCGTTAATCTCAATCGGCTACGCCGTCACATTGGGATGGTATTCCAGAAGCCTAATCCCTTCTCAATGAGCATTTACGATAATGTTGCCTACGGTGTGAGGCTGACTGGTCACCACTCTAAAACCAAATTAGATGAAATTGTAGAATCAGCCATTCGTAGTGCAGCGCTTTGGGAAGAAGTAAAAGACAAGTTAAATCAATCCGCGCATGGACTTTCAGGCGGTCAACAACAGCGGCTGTGTATTGCCCGTGCTTTGGCAGTAAAGCCCAAGGTTTTGTTAATGGATGAACCCTGTTCAGCTCTTGACCCGATCGCAACCATGAAGATTGAAGAGCTACTCCAGACACTTCGTGAGGAACTCACAATTGCCATTGTCACCCACAACATGCAACAGGCATCCAGAGTCTCAGACTACACAGCCTTCTTCAGTACGGATGAGAGTCGCATCGGTCAAATTGTTGAATTTGGTCCAACACCTCGGATTTTTACAGCCGCTAGTCATCCCCGTACCCGTGACTACGTTGAAGGACGCTTTGGCTAAGCGCTCTCTCTCCAACAACAGGTCTAATCGCTTCCCCACACGTTCAGCGGCATCGTGCAAAGCACGGTACAGAAGGTAATTGCTCAGTTAGCTTTCAATTGCCAGAGAAACACGATCGCCTCCGATATCCCGCATTTTTCCTAGAACCTTCACAACCTCTTCGTAAGGTAGTTTGCGGTCTGCATTTAAAACCACTGCTCCTTCTGGGTGTTGCTGCAAATAAGCTTGCATTGGTTGAGCTAATTGAGCTTCAGTAATCTGTTGCTTCCCTAGAAAAAGCTTGCCTTGCTGGTTAATACTCACAACCAGTGGATCGGGTATTTTCTGTTCGCTGAGTCCCTTGTCGGCGCTAGGTAGAGTCACATTAACCGCATTCTGCTGGTTCGTTAAAGTCATGGACACAATGATGAAGAATGTCAAAATTGTCATAATGACATCCATCATTGGCACCAGGTTAATTTCTGGCATCTGTGAGCTTTTCTGCTTAGATTTGAAGCGCATTTTTAAGTTGGGATTCTAGCTTTTTAGGATTCAATTTACTCTAAAAACTTAATAATCAGCTAACGAACGGTCAATCTTAGAGAGCGTTTGGTTATAAGCAGAGGGTTCGTACCAAGTTTGTCGGTAGATTAATTCTAATTCGCTACCAACTTCCGAAAAATAATCTATTTGCTGCGATTGTAAGGTAACGAAAATTCGGAAAAATGACAAAGCAATGATTGCCACAACCATACCACTGGCTGTCGTGATTAGAGCTTCACCAATACCAGCCGCTGCCTTAGTTGCACTCTCACTAGCACCACCACCGCCAATGTTGAGGTTATTGAATGTGACAATTAAACCTGTTACGGTACCCAACAAACCCAGTAAGGGTGCAATGCCAACCACACTTTCTAGAAGTTTATCTCCCTTGTGCATTCGGACGAACTCTTTGTCACCAGAGGCTTCTAATGCTAGATGAAAGGTTTCAGGGGTAGGGTTCTTGAGCTTTAATGGTGCTAGTAGGTAGCGACCAATCGGGAGTGCCTTCGCTTGAGAGGCAATAGCAGCAGCTTTATCTAGGTCAACCCGTGCCGCATCCAGCACATCGTGGACAATTCTATCTTCTTGTCTCAACAACTGGAACCAAAACAAACCCCGCTCAAACGCGCAGGCAAAGGTCGCAATAGACAGCCCGACAATGGGTATCATTACCGGGCCACCTGAGACAATCAAATCAAGGATTCTGGACATATCTAAGGTAAGGGCTTGCTAGGCTGAATCAGGCTTTTCCACGCTAGCTTATCGGACTTACCCAGCGGAACTGGTTAAGTATAAGTAATTATTCTACTAATTTGTGATTAACGGGACTTAAACAAATATCCTTCTCAATAAGGAATTCACTACTTATTTAGAAATCAAAACTAATAGATGTGGGGAACTTCATTGAAAGAACTTAAAGTTTTATTAAGAGGACAGAAGCTTTTAGTAAAAAAAACTGAAACCGTTATTTTTCTTAAGATAGGAGACTTAATTTCTCATTTTTATCTTGAGCCTTACTTATACCAACGTAAGTTCAAGGGAAGAAGCCAATCAACGAAATAATAAGGGATTCAGGCTACAAATCACTACGAGATGTCAAGGCTTTTGGTGTTACGTTGAATTCATGTTGTATAAAGCCTCTATCTAAAGTATGAAAATACATCAATATACGCAAATACGTTTTGGTTAAAAGTTTCAAGAAGTTCTTATCGCTAAATTAAAAACTATGTAAACGGTTGTTAACAAAAACCGCGTTTAATCTTAGAAAGCTAGCAAGCTTCTAGATCGGCTTGCTTCTAGATACATATTTTGCACATTTGGGTCATTCTTCTGCTGGTTGTTACAAGAAGCGGCTGACTTGGCTTAGGACTGTTTTGCCTATCTTTGTTGAGACAGATTTGGATTCTGTTTTGAATCCTTAGTTTGCCTCTGCTTGATCGCGCTTAAACCTGTAGAGTTTCCGACAAAAGTAAGGAAAAGACTTGACCTATGGCTACTGACAATAACTTCCAGGATGGTATCAGTATTGGTAGTGATGCTACCCTGACTCTGACAAACAGCATCTTCAGCAACAATGCGGGTGATGGTATCGATCTCAACGGCGACAGTAGCACTGTCACCCTGAGCGATGTCACTTCCACCGACAACGGCGAAGAAGGCTTTGAGATTGATGGCGGTGACAACAATGTCACCGTTCGCAACAGCACCTTTAGCAACAGCCGTACTGAGGATGGTTTCGATATTGATGCCACAGCTACAGGTAACGAGGTAAGCCTCAGCAACACGACGTTGAGCGGCAACGCGGATGATGGCTTCGATCTCCTGGGTACCAACAACACAGTCACTTTTGATGGTGTCACTTCCACCGACAACGGGGAAGAAGGCTTCGAGATTGATGGCGCTGGCAATGTCGTATCGATTAGTGACAGCACCTTTAGCGACAATCTGGATGATGGCTTCGAGCTTGATGGCACTGCCAATGACAACACCGTCTTCCTCTTCGATTCCCTGTTCAGTAACAATGCTGACGATGGAATTGATATCAGCTCTAACGACAACGTCATTGGTCCATTCCAGGTTGGATTGATTGATAACGCTGACAATGGGCTGGAGATTGCCGGTGATAACAACATCATCACGATCAGCGACAGCCTGTTCAGTGGCAATGACGGTCAAGCAATCTTGATTGAGGGTAATAACAATACCATCACAATCACTGACAGCCTGTTCAGCAACAATGGCAGTCAATCGATTATTGACATGGGCTTTGGTAATACCATAATCGCACTCAACAATACTGGCTTGGATGCGCTCGCCCCCATTTCTGGCAGCACAGAGCTAGCTGGATTTGGCAGTAATTCCTTCCTAGCCTAGGTGAGAGCTTAGCTGGGGTGATTCCGGAAGTTCCTCAGCCGTGCAGAGGAACTTCCGGTTAGACAAAGACAAAGCGCGCTGCACGGAATCACTAACGGTTTGGTAAGCATTCAGGACATAATCATCCTTAAGGCATAATCAGTGATTCTTAACAAAAGCTTGATGAGTAGTTAAGGTCTGATTGTTAAGTTCATCTTGCACAAGTCAGAGTCGCCGAAAAGACGAGTAGGTAAAGCCGATAGTCTTCTTGTTGGTTTCCAAGTAAAGTTGTCGGCTTTTTACCTTGATGTAGTGCTACTGGGTAATCAACTCGGTTTTGCCTGTCAAGGCGATTGTCTCAACCCAATCGAGCTTGTTACTTAACTCTTGTTTGATTTTGTTGACTCTTGACTTATCGGTATCAATAAAATTTCAAGAGGGGTGCTTATGGAGCGCTTTCATTTTGAGCGCTTACTTTCAACTCGGCTGAGACGGCGAAGCTTGCTGGTGAGCGCTGGAGCTTTAACAGGGATTGTACTCGCGTCTCAATGGCCTAGTCGTCGAGTTGTTGCTCAACCTAGGTTTTCTGACTATCCCTTCAAACTCGGTATAGCTTCAGGTGATCCGCTTCCCGATAGCATCGTGTTGTGGACACGGCTTGCACCTGAACCCTTAAATGGAAACGGTGGTATGCCAGGAGTGAACGTCCCGGTACAGTGGCAGCTTGCCACCGACCCGAATATGAGAAATGTCGTGCTGCGAGGGACGGCAATGGCAACCCCAGAACTCGCTCACTCAATCCGCGTCGTTCTTGGTGGACTCAAGTCGGCTCAATGGTACTGGTATCAGTTCAAGGCAGGTAACGAAGTCAGCCCGATTGGTAGGACGCGCACCGCTCCCGCTTTAGGTACTCCGACAAACCAACTCAACTTTGCCTTTGCTTCCTGCCAAATGTACGAACACGGGTATTTCACGGCGTACAAATACATGGCTCAGGAAAACCTCGATTTGGTCGTTCACTTGGGCGACTACATCTACGAGTATGGTCCTAATGAGTACCAATCAGAAGCGGGTAATATTCGCGTCCATAATAGTCCCGAAATCACTAGCTTGGACGATTACCGCAATCGCTACGCCCTGTACAAAACTGACCCAGATTTACAAGCGGCTCATGCGGCGTTCCCTTGGAGCGTCACCTGGGATGACCATGAAGTCGAGAACAACTACGCGAACTTGATTCCTGAGGAAAACCAAAGCCAGCAGGAGTTTACGCAGCGGCGAGCTAATGCTTACCAAGCTTACTACGAACACATGCCCTTGCGAAGTTTCGCGCTGCCTAATGGTCCCAATATGCAGCTCTATCGGCGTCTTGCTTTTGGTAACTTAGCGGATTTTCACATCCTCGACACCCGTCAGTACCGCAGCGATCAACCTTGTGATGACAACCTTAAGCCACGCTGCCCAGGAGCATTAGAGCCATCCCAAACCATGATGGGTTCCGAGCAGGAGCAGTGGTTGTTTCAAGGGTTGGACAACTCTAATGCACGCTGGAATGTCATTGCACAGCAGACGATGATGGCGCAGTACGACTTTGATGCTCGCCCTGGCGCAGAGGTGTTCAACATGGATCAGTGGGATGGCTATGTGGCGGCACGCGATCGCCTTTTAGATTTCATCCAACAGCGGCAACCCAGCAATCCCGTTGTAATTACAGGTGATATCCACTCTAATTGGGTACATGACCTAAAAGCCGACTTCGATAACCCCGCCTCGCCTACTGTCGCTACTGAGTTTGTGGGAACTTCAATAACGTCTGACTTCGCAACGGCGTTTATTGCCCCAGTAACGGCGGCTTTGCCGGACAATCCTCACACCAAGTTCTTTGATGGGGCATTTCGGGGTTACGTGCGCTGTCACCTCACTCGCGAGCGCTGGCAGAGTGACTACCGTGTGGTTTCGACCATCCTTGACCCGAATGCGACTATTAGCACTCTCGCTTCGTTTGTTGTTGAAAACGGGCAGCCGGGTGCTGAACAGCTCTAGCAATACACCCTACTAGAACTTGTATGAGGAAATTATTCATGCTCAGAAACAAAAGCACAGTTAAACCTTCTCTCTACACCGGATTGTCTGTGCTGGGAGTTTTGTCTTCTGTAATGCTGACTTCTCCCACATTTGCAGCCAGTGCGACCTTTGACAACTTCTCTGAAGGTTTTTCTGGAACGACGCTGACCGATGCCGGAGTGACTTTCTTTGATTTGGATCAGGGTCTTTCCGAGCTACTTCCTTACACGTTTTCTATCGACAGTACGACAGAAGATTACCTTGGTTCATCGTTTTCTCCTCCCAATTACCTCACCTTTGGCAGCTTTGCCTCTGGTGCTGACGCGGCATTTGGACGCTTTAGCTCAATGGGGATTACCACCGGGGATGTGGAAAGTTCGGTCAGTCTCGATTTGTTCAGCCAGCTTTTTTATCCCTCCAACACTATCCTGACCCTAGAAGCGTTGCAGGGAGGTAGTCTCGTTGCTAGCACTTCCGCCTCGCTCTCGGACTTTGAGGTAGTTGGAAGCAGCGATTTGCGACAGCAGACGCTTTCTATCAGAGGCTTTGAGTTTGACGAACTCCGGCTGTCTGCCTCTGGTACTGACGAAGATAGTGTTGCGTTTATTGGTGTTGATAATGTCCGCATCAGCGTTCCTGAACCGACTTCTGTATTTGGGGTCTTGGTTTTGGGAGGTTTGGGGGCAGGTTCAGCATTCAGGCGTAAACACAAATCTGTGGAGTAGGGGAAAAATAGCGATCGCCTATCTACCCAACAGCAAGCCCCTGGTATTAGTTCCAGGGGCTTCTTTTATTCCTCTGCAGGGATTTTGGCGACGCTTAATATTTAGTCACGAAAAACTCCTGGCTATTGAATGGCAATACTAGGGTCGCTGTGACGGCCAAGGTCCCCAAATCGCAAAGGTAATGCCAGGGTTTTGAATATTGAGAAACATTGTTTGACCGTTAGGTGAGAAGCAAACTCCACAGAACTCGCTATCATTAAGCGCGTTGCGAGCGAACTGATAGAGTTGACCCAAGGCATTCACTCCCACTACATATTGCGTATTCGGACCATCTTCACACAGAAATAAATCGCCAGTAGGAGCGACGACAATGTTATCAGGCGCATCTAAGATGTCGGCATCGTTAGGTTCAACGAACAGTTCAAGCGTACCGCCCTGTTGAGCCGTTTGACCGGGAACATAGCGCCAGACCTGACCAGCACCACGATTGCCAGCACCAATCCCACCCAGACCTCCATCGGTACAGGTAAAGTAAAGTTCACCATTGCCATACCATATCCCCTCACCGCGCGAGAATTGAGCCGCTCCTTTACCGAAGCCTTCAACTCGCACGGTATCTGTAGGAGGGTTGGGATTATCGATGGTGACCCATTCAACTTCCATCGGCTGACCGACTGGGATAGTTTGGCTCGTTCTGTTGTTAGTGTTTACCCCAGATTTGCCCTTAATCTTCAGAGCTTGAAGAATACCTCCAGCTTTGAGATTACCCGGCTGGTTTGGAATAAAGCGATAGAACAGACCATCCCCTCTATCTTCAGTTTGATAAACAATTCCAGTTTCCGGGTCTACGGCAATTGCTTCATGATTGAAGCGACCCATTGCTATGAGGGGGACGGGGTCAACAAGTCCCGATGCATTAGCCGGAACTTCAAAGTTATAGCCGTGTGCCTTTAAATTTATGGGATGTGAGGTGGGAGTTTCAGTCGTTTCTTCACAGCTAATCCACGAACCCCAAGGCGTTGGTCCGCCAGCACAGTTGCGATTGGTACCGGCTAACGAAGCATAATGGCTAATTAGTTCACGATTGGGTCCAACAATTAGGGTAGTGGTGCCACCTCGATTGTTGGAGTCATACTGCTTAGGAGCTGGTGCAATCAGTCCTGGCTTGTTAGTTTCACTTGGGCTGAGTTCGTGATTGCGGACGAGAATAACAGTATTGTTGGAACCAGCAAAAGCCGCCATCCCATCATGATCGCCTGGTACTGGATTACCATCGCTCATAATCTCCCCTGTGCGAGAGAAGGCTCGATACTGAAATCCTTGTGGTAAATCTAATAAGCCATTGGGGTCTTCTATGAGCGGACCATAACCTCCGCCATGAGTTAATAAACCACGGGCTTGTCTGGCATAAAGCGCTTTTAAGGGAGATGCAATAACGGCAGTTGCGGCTCCCGCACCTGCTAAGGTCAAAAACTGACGGCGTGAAAAAGACATTGTGTATCCGGTTTCCGTATCTAGTAGAGAGTTGCTGTCAGCTTTTCGCTGCATTGAACACTCTATTGTTTACTTTCTATTTGTGAATAAGTTGTGAATTAAATTTATTAATATCAATTGAATTTGAATTCAAAATTAAATTTAAAAAATCTCCAAGTTCTTTCTAGGAAAGAGATTTCGGATATTAGTTTCAGAAAACTTTGCTAGGTTTTAGGATTGGGTTTAACCAAAAATTATTCCTTATTTAGCTTAATGATAAACTTCTTTTAAAATAACGATTAATCAAGTTTTTTACAGCACTAGAAGCTGAGGGGAGTAAAATTAGAATGCTCTACAAACCGGAGGAGATGGTGTTTGAGTCTGATGTGCGCCTAGAGCGGATTGCTGCCAGTATTACTACTTCCTCTATCTTTTCCTAAGCATCACTCAATCAATTTCAACAAGGGGACGATGAAGTTTCAGGACTCTCAGGGTATTAAGGAAGGCTTCGCCAACAGGATCACCAAGGGAACACCACTGGATGCTAAGCCCAGAAAGTTATAGGCATTGCGTTATAGCCATCAGCCCTAGTTTGTTAATGGCACAAAACGCTTAGATTCTGGCAGCCATTGCCACGCGCTCTCGTCTGGGTCTTTACTCTTACTCCACTCGGAGAAATTGTTTTTTTTCTTAGCTACGCTTAGCGTAGAACTCTTGACCCCCAATCGCTCTACCAGCTCCGCATGAGTCAGCGAGCTATTGTGTAACTCATCAGTTAACTCGCTGCCTTTGTGTGCCAGATCCTGAGTGACTTCAGCTTCTCCGATGGACTGTGATTCATCTAATCCTTCTTCAGAGATTAGCTCTTCGAGCTGTTTCAACAACAATTCGAGTCGAGAGCGCTTTGAGGGGTTCTCCCACACCTTTAACTTCTTTACCTGCTTAGTAGTCGCATCTATCCGAGCCGCGAATTCTCCTTGTTCGGGCGGCGGTTGAGAGGCTCTGACTCGCTCTCGAATTTGACTCAAGGAGAGAGAAGAAGCGCTCGCCTCTTCCAGTAGATCCTGTCGCTCCGATTCCGACTCGAATTTGGCTATCTGCTTGGCTTTAGTGTATTCAATTCGTCCCGCTCGGAGCGCCTCTAGAATGTCAGCAGGGAGATTGAGAAGGGGCAAGCGGTTGGAGGTGAAAGATTCCCATGACATCCGCCCCAAAGACTCAAATACCGACTGGATAATTGCCAATTCCGATGGTGCTGACTCTCCTTCCGGTTGTCCCATAACGTTATGGGACAATTTCTTCCGTTTGATTTCTTTCTGCAACCGCTGAAGCAATAAAGTCACCTCAGCCGTAGAAGAGTCAAGAGTAATAGCCAGCAGTTCCAAGATTCCTTCGGTTTCTTCAACGGGGTTAAGGTCTTCCCGTTGCAGGTTTTCCATCAAGGCAAACCGTACTGCTTCGGAATCGCTCATCTCCCGGATAACTGCCGGAATATCGGTTAACCCGGCTGCTTTCGCCGCTCGATACCGTCTCTCACCTGCTACTAGCTCATACTTGTCTCCAAAAGGTCTGACCAGAATCGGCTGAAGGACTCCATCTTTTTTGACCGACTCCACGAGCGCTCGCATGGCTTCGGGAGCAAAATACCGACGCGGTTGAGTTTGGGAAATGATGAGACTCGCCAACGGCACTGTACTCGTGGAAGGAACGGCTTCATCTGCATCATTAAACAGCGTCACGTTTCTCAATCGTCTTGCCTCTGGTTTAGGGGACTTCCTCATAGCGATTCAACGACCTGTGCGATTCGGTCAAAAATTTGCAAAATCTCAGGATTCTTCTTGGGGCAGAGCGCTAAGGGCATTCCGTACTCCGTCGCCTCAGCCAAAGCCGTTGCCCGTGGAACGGTCGGCAGAATGGGTCCAACAGATGCTAGTTGTTCTTGAACAATTTGCAACGTCCTTCGGTCTAGCGAATTACTGGCGGAATACAAGGTGGGCAGGAAACCCGCAAACGTCAATTCCGTATTAAGCCGCCTTTTTACCTTGTACACGGTCTTCAGCAACGATTCTGTACCGAGCAAGGCTTTGTACTGACATTGGACGGGAACCAGAACATGAGTAGAGGCAACTAAGCTAATTTGGCTCAAGATTCCCAAACTGGGAGGACAATCGACCAAAATAAAATCATAGTCAAAAAGCCGAGGTGCAAGAATATCTTTCAGTCGGAACTCTCGCTGTTCCGCAAAGATTAACTCTTGTTCGGCATTGGCTAGCAGCAGGTTAGCTGGCGCTAAGTCTATGCCGTGTAAATCCTTATGGATAGGGAGCGGCTTATCGACTTCATCCTCTTCAGGCACTAAAGCCGTGTAAATCGTCTCCTTCAAGTCCGCTGGCTCTAGTCCCATGAACGAAGTTAGTGAAGCTTGGGGGTCCATATCTACCACCAGGACGCGGTGGCGACGTAGGAAAAGGTGATAGCCGAGATTTTGGGTGGTCGTAGACTTCCCCACACCACCCGCCTGATTGAACAGTGCAATCACTTTAGTCAAAGCTCTTGACTCCTGTGAGACTGGACTGACTCTACATTACTGTGCTGCGTCATCTCATTTGTAGGATTTTAAGAAACTTGCCGATAGTAGGTAGCTTGCAGGTTATCAAGCAATGAATGCGAAAATCAATCTAGTGTTGAGGTATTCTCTGTTGTCCAAGAACAACTACAGCGAGCTAAAATTCCCTAATCCCGCTTTTTAAAAGGAATCTCCAAGTTTTGCACAGCGCGACGCTTGGTTTCTTCTCCCCGGCGATCGTACTTAGCTGTAACTGTTGGTGACGTATGACCCGCTAACTTTTGCACCGTAACAATATCGACCCCGGCATCCAGCAAATCCGAGCAGAACGTCCGGCGAAAGTCGTGAGCCGAGAAGGAATCCACACCCGCTTGCAGAGCACGTCTCTTCAATATCCTCAATACCGCATCAGAGGTCATGGGTCGCAGAGTCACTTGCCCCCAGCGGTGGATTGGACACAGCAGAGGTCCTGGTGCATTGCCTCTTATTGCCAGCCACTGTTCCACAATCGCACACGCTCCAGTTGGCAGATAAACCCGGCGATATGCCCCTCTCTTTGCCTTATGAACCTCAAGAGCGCCGGTGCTGGAGTCAAAGTCTTTTAGTTCCAAATTGACCACCTCATTGCGCCTTAACCCCCCACCGCGCAAGATAGCTATCAGGGCTGCATCTCTGACATCAATCGTTCTTGCACCCTCTTTTTGACACGCCTCCATCAGAGCCGCAATCTCATCACCCTTGAGAGCACGTCCCCTGAGCTTCCTGGGGGGTGTATCAATCCGAGGCAGGTCAATTGCCGCTTCATAGTCCTCTGCCTCAATTAGCTTTAGCTTCCTCGCCTCCTTCAACACCCGCCGCAACGCACACAGCATCTTCTCACAAGTCGCCGGAGCCAACCGCTGCATTAGCGCCGCCCTAACTGCCGCCGTATGCTGATAGCGCAGTGCCGCCCAATCTAGATTCATCGCATCGCACTCGCCATCGGTTAGCAAGTACGCGATCGCATCCAGGGCGTGGCGCATCGTCGGACGAGACCCCTCACTCAGTCCAGACAGATACACCGCCGCTGGATGAAGAGTCAGCGGCACGAGTTCAGTAAGGAAGAGGTGATGGGGAGCCTCAACAGAGGGCGGGTCGCGCATTAAGTCCCTGGAAGTGAGCTTCTCAAGAGTTCATTGAACCATGAGAGGAGCAAAAACCCAAGGTGGACTCTCTAGGAGTATCCTATTGACAAGCACTCCGGAGGATTTGGCTGTGAAGCTCATCACTGTGTTTTCAACTACACTCCGGGTCAACGGGACTGGGAACTCAGACATGAAATTCTTGACCAGTTCCGGGCTATTCCCGGAGGGTGGGACTAGATCATTAATGGACTAGAGCAAATCTTTAAATATCCAATCGACTTTGAACAAGAGGAGATGGAATACCCGCACCCCCTCCTAGAACCCCTACTTAGTCTCTCCCTTGTGGCGCTTCTGAAGCCGGGTCAATGTAGCGATAAGCTTCCTACTATTACACAGTGTAAAAGCTCAAAGCCCCATTCTTTCGTTAAAAGGTGGGAAAACCGCCGTTTTTTCTCGACTTATTGAGAACATACCCCGGTTTGTTGCAATTGGAATTTTATCTGCAAACCAAGACCCTATGGGTAGACCTGTCGTAGGAATTGAGGGATTGTAGGAATAAATCAAAACGATTGTGCGATTGTCGGTTTCAGTTAGTATCCCCAGAAAACTTGACTAACTTAGAGGATTCCTTAATGTCCCCATCCCAATCATTACCTCCCTTGTTTAGCGATGCCCCAATCGCCTTGGTACCCGCGCACATCATTGCAGAATTCCCCGTCAACACGTTTCTGGAGAGCATTGTCGTCGATGCCAATAATACGCTGTTCATCACGAACCACTATGACGGCGAAATTATTCGCATCGGTGCAGATGATGTTCCGATAACCCATGCCACAGTTCCTGGCAAAGCCACGGGGCTGGCTTTTGCGCCAGATGGCACCCTCTTGCTGACGGGTTGGGATGCGATTGATACTCCCGTTGTTTGGCAGGTTTCTTTACAAGGAACTGTGGATGTACTTGTGACATTGCCCGATGCCCTCTTTTTGAATGGTCTTACCCATCTGACAGACTCTCTCTACTTGATTGCCGACTCGTATCGAGGTGCAATTTGGGAACTGGATGTCGCTCAGGGCAGCGGACGGATTTGGCTAGAACATCCCCTTCTGGCACGGGCAACGCCTGAAAACCCAACCCCGGCTGTGAATGGACTCAAAATCTTTGACAGAGTTCTGTATGCCTCAAATACGCAGAACGCTCAACTTGTGCGAATTCCACTCCAGGCGCATCAACCGGGTGAACCGGAAGTCTTTGTGCAAAACGCCAATATTGATGATTTTGCCTTCGATCAAGCTGGAAATCTCTACGGCACAACGCACGTCTTCAATAGCGTGGTGAAGGTTGCCCCCGATGGCCACCTCACCACCATCGCCCAAGCCGAACAAGGGATGACTGGTACGACGGCAGTTGCCTTTGGGCGCTCGCCCTCCAATCAAACCTATCTCTACGTGACGACTAATGGTGGTATGTCGCTGCCTCCATCTACTGGCATTGAACCTGCCAAAGTTGTCCGTCTGGACGTGGGTGTTGAAGGTTTACCATTGCTATAAATTCTTTAGGAATCCTTCCGAGTACACGCCTGATTCGCCTGTCACGGTAGATGTCGGGAAGAAAATCAAAACCGGCTGTGAGGACAGCCTTTGAGGGGTAAAGGTAGCAGGCAACCAAGTGCTTAGCAAAGCCTGAAATACATACCCGGAAGCTGTCAGATGTCGGGAAGTTGCGGGAAAACGACAGTTGGCGAACCCATATTGAAGCTGCCAGAGGGTATTAGCATCATGCATATGCTAACTTCATCGCTCAGTTGCTCCACAAAATTTTGAGCTTCTCCCTGATGCCTCTTGATATCGTAATCAGACATTAGTTTCCTTTAACCAACATGGCAGTTGATAGACATTCTGCTAAGCACTTCAGGCTCTACAGAGGGCAAGTGCGATCACGCCCTTGTCTAGTAGGTCTTGCCCAATTGCAAATGTAGAACTTAATTCAATATATTTATCTGCTTTTAGGTAGAGAGATAAATACGAACTAGATTAGAATATCAATAATGTACTACAACGTACAATAGGAGCCTTGATCAATTTCTGTAGGTTCCTCAGTCCGGTGTCTTTTCACTGGCGGAAATGTTGTTGTATAGAGTAGATGAATCGAATGATTCCAATAGATGAATGTGAAAAGCTGCATCCAGAACAATGGGTAAAAGTTTACGAAGTTCTCCACGAGCAATGCGATTACATAATCACTTGTCAAGTCCACCAACTCGATTGTGTATTTTCAGGATATAAAAAAATTTGGTGGGATGGTTTTGTTCTGGAACCGACTAATGAGGAGGGACAGCTTATACCAATCGAAAAGGCATTGTTACGGTAACATCTTCCCGTTGCCAGGTGGTAACCCAATTACTACCTGTGTACCGAAGAAAACTCCTGAGCCGTAAAACCTAAACACTTAATATATATTCGGAACAATCCCCTAACAAAAGGTGAATAATACATCGGGAAAAGAGAATAATTGAAATGTTTGGGATAGGTCTGATTAAGTTACCTTCACTCAGGGTTGATACTTAATTGTTCTCGTCTTCTGGCAAAATCCCTAATGCATAACAGCTGCCTTCTAATTGTTTCCACAAAACCTCAATTAGTTCGTAAGCTTCTTGAGCAGACAGCTTCCCCTTACTCTGTAAGTTACTGATCTGACCAACCCGTTGTGAAAAATCTTGTAGGTTGGCATTGAAGACTAAATTTTGTGGTGTGAAGTGACCGTGGTAAGGCTTTTTACGATAACTAAAACTATATGAGTCAGAAGGCTGTTCCATAACGTTACGTTATTCAAAATAAAATCGAAGAGTCAAGTTTAAATTAAGTTTGAAAGGAATTCCCTTTTCACGCTTTGGGAAATCTAAACCGCTTCCCGATTCAAGTGCCTTGGGCAACGGCGCTTCAAGAATGCTTCTGCTTCTTCTGGATAAAGATTAGCTTGAGGTACACCACCAACGAATAGTAACCATCTATCTTTTACTTGCTGCAATTCCCATCTTGCTGTTTTTTGAGGGGGAAGAATTTTACAGTTGCCGAATGAATCGCGTTCGTAGGTACATCCACAGGATGAAGCTTGATCTAATAGGCTCTGAAGCATCACACTTAATTGTTATTAATCACTAGAATAACTATCCCCTCCCCTGGCATTTTTCGGTATCTTTCTAGGGTGAGAGGTCTTGTAGTTTTTGTGAAATTGGTGCATAATTACAATGCTTAGTCACTTCATGGAAGTAGACTTTGCTTATTAAGAAAAGTAAATTTAATAAAAACTCTTAGTTTTATTTGGGTATACCTTCACTTTCTCAAGCTCTGTGTGTTCACAGGGCTTTTTTATTGGGTAGGAGGAAATAATCGAGTCTTGAGGGCAGTTGTAATTGATTGATTTTCCACAAAAAAAGGTAGCTCCCCATTACCGAAGTCCAAGGAGAGCCTACCACTGATGAAATCTTATCAATATTAATCTAGCTCGAAGTGTCTTGCTATATGTAGCAATTAAGGTTTGCTGAAATGCGGCTTCTGGCACACGGGTTGTCTGGATAAAATATCTCAATTCCCCTTCCACATTTAGCCCCATCGGCACCCACCAGTAGATCGTAGTGAACCGAATTAGAGGATTTTTCCCCTCAGCGAGTGGGAAGACTCTCGGATGTCGGGAACGTGGAAAGCCGACAGCTCGCACAGTCCCAAAAAATCACCATTTTTTGATACTGTCTCCACCTGGCTCTCGACTACCCCTTTCCGCCTGAAAATCTGTACCAACAACTCGTAACTTTATCTATGTCCCTAAAACCCCATCTTTCTATCTTTTTGGGACGTTGTAGGCATCAGACCCTTATCAAAAATATTTCTTAAGACTCCGCCTAAAGAGCATTAGCGTAGTAACAAATTTGTTACTACAGTTGAGCAACTGATAATCTTTGTTTCCATAACCTATTCAATCAGACAACAGCTGTCAGATAACAAATTATTTGTCGCTATTAACACATTAGTATCGTTAATCCAAAAACCTTTCAAATCTTTTACAATAGGGGCTTTGGGCTAAGTAACATTTTGGTAGGAATCCCTCTACAACCGATAGATTGTTTTAACTTCAGCTTTTCTTTATCCAGATATATCTAAGGTTTGGTAGTGATAGAAGCGCCTAACGACAACAATTTCTGAAGACAACAAATAATATGTTATTCGACAAGAGATCATGCAGGTAAATTGCAAATTCTACTTTAGCAGTCAGATACAAGATGGAAATTGCAACGGGCAGGATTTTATTGTTTGACCTTAACTCTCAAGCAACTCTTAACCAGATTATAAGTCTAATTTAACTTTAAGTTCGCTTTCTTTTAACTAAATAGTTTCAGACTAAGGAGGAATTCATCTAAACATCTATATAAATAAAAAAATCCCTGGAGATTTCCAGGTAGTCAAGATGCAACTAACCTCCAATCCGACTGCTGTAGAAGTCATAAATCTCACTAAGACTTTCAAAGGCAGGCAAGCGCTCAAGCAAGTAAGCTTCAAGATTAAAGATGGAGAAATGGCTGCCTTGGTTGGTGCATCCGGCTCTGGTAAGTCTACTCTCCTGCGTAACATTAATGGGTTACAGGAAGTAACGGAGGGGAGTGTCAAAATTTATGGGACTTCGCTGCAAGTTAATGGACGGCTTCACTCAAAAGTTCGAGTGCTACGCAGCCAGATGGGTTTTATTTTTCAGCAGTTTAATTTAGTTAATCGACTCACCGTTCTTGATAATGTATTAGTTGGAGGTCTCTCACAAGTCTCCTTAACACGCTCAGCTCTCCGCTTATTTACGCGGGAAGAGAAAGAGCGAGCGCTAATTGCTTTAGAGCGTGTTGGCATTTTGGAGCAAGCCTATAAGCGAGCTTCTTTGCTTTCAGGCGGTCAACAGCAACGAGTGGCGATCGCTCGTTGCTTGATGCAGGGAGCCAAGATCATTCTTGCGGATGAACCCATTGCCTCTCTCGACCCAGAATCAGCCCGCAAAGTGATGGAACTTCTCACCAGTCTCAATCGAGACAATGGTATCACTGTCATTACATCTCTGCATCAAATTCAAATGGTTCGACGCTATTTTGAGCGTACTGTTGCTTTAAAAGATGGAGCCGTTGTTTTTGATGGTTCAATTGACGAACTCAATGATCGTAAATTAGACAGCATTTATGGTGCCGCTGTTGAAGAGCTTGTTCTACGCGGTCACGGAGAAATTCCTGTATAAAAAAAGCCTTACCCCTACTGAGGTTAAATCCTGCATTTATCACTCATTACCCAAGAAGAAATTATTAGGGAACTAATCATGCTAAGAAGATCGTTTTTCAAAAGAGCGTCTTTATTCGTCTTATCGTTGACAGCTGCTAAAGTTTTGGCAAGTTGTGCTTCAAATCCAACCAATTCCAACCAAACTACAGCGGCTAATTCACCAACCAGCGACCCGCAAGAACTAACATTTGGCATCATTTCTACAGAATCTCAAGCCAACCAAAAGCCAAAATGGGAACCATTCGTGGCTGCCATGTCCAAGGAAATTGGCATACCAGTGAAGGCGTTTTATGTAACTCAGTACTCTGGTGTTATTGAGGGGATGCGCTTCAAGAAAGTCGATGTAGCATGGCTTGGAGGAAAATCCTACATAGAGGCAGCTAAAACGGCTGACGCTGAAGCCTTTGCCTATATGCTTACTGACAAAGGCGAAGAAGGTTACTACAGCCACTTAATCACCAACAAAGACAATTCAATTGCTACTGAAGCAAAAGCGATGGGTGGCGACAAGTATGTTGTCCAGAATGCTAAAAATTTAACGTTCGCTTTTAACGATCCTGAATCAACATCTGGCTTCTTAGTGCCAAGCTATTATGTTTTTGCATCCAATAATGTTAACCCTAAAGAAGCTTTTAAAAAGCTGTTTTTTGCAGGCTCTCATGAAGCAACTGGTATGGCTGTAGCCAGCAACAAAGTGGATGTTGCTACCAACAGCAGTGAAGCTCTAATCAACTTGGAAGAAAGCAATCCAGAAGCACGAAAAAAAATTGAGGTAATTTGGACTTCTCCCCTAATCCCTAGTGACCCTATCGCTTACCGCAAAGACTTGCCAGACGGGTTGAAGGAGAAAATTCGTAACTTTTTTTACAACTACAAAGAGAAATCAGTTCTGGAACCTTTACAGTCTTCCGGATTTAAAGCAACTGACGATAAGCGTTGGAATACTATTCGAGAACTTGAGTATGCCAAAGATCTTCTTGAACTAGAGGCGAACAAAGAGATAAAGCCAGCCGAGAAAGAACAAAAAATGGCTGAGCTTAAGAAAGAATTAGAGGCATTGAAAGCGGCTAAGTAAACTTCAGTTCAAGCCTCTAACCCCTTCAAATACAGGAATGGGTGACTTTTTTATCATCAGAAAAACTTCTTCTCCTGCGGATGAATCCAGTATGCACGGATATCCTCAAAATTTAGAGACTTCCAGTGATTATCCAAACTCTCCTTCTCCGGCTGTGAAGGAAATGTTGGAGGCAGAGGGAAAGCGAATCACTACGGTGCGCTGGCTGTATCTATTAGCAGCTGTAGCGATACTAATTACCTCTTATCTCCAAAGCGAGATTAATCCGTTGGGACTGTTCCAAGACAGTCAAAATATGAGTACCTATCTTGCCTCATATTTTCCACCGGATTTTTCCTACTGGCGCACCTATCTTGCCGATACGCTGATTACCCTTTCGATGGGAATTTGGGGCACTTTACTGGCAGCTGTAGTGGCGGTGCCTATCTCGGTATTAGCATCGGAAAATATCAGTCCTGTCTGGATCGTTCAACCCACACGCCGCATCATGGATGCGATGCGTGCCATCGATCCAATGGTTTTTGCTCTAGTATTTGTCTCAGCGGTTGGTCTTGGTCCCTTTGCTGGGGTTTTAGCGTTGTTTGTTAATACTACTGGAACTCTAGGCAAGCTCTTTTCTGAGGCAGTTGAGGCGATTGAGCCAGGACCAGTAGAGGGCATCCGCGCTACTGGTGCTGGCAAAGTTCAAGAAATTCTGTTTGGCGTTTTACCGCAAGTAATGCCCTTGTGGACATCCTTTACTCTATACCGTTTTGAAGCAAATGTTCGTTCAGCTTCTGTACTAGGAATTGTTGGCGCAGGAGGAATTGGTGTATCTCTCTATCAAAGTTTTGGAGCATTTGACTACGGGAAGGTTTGTACCATTTTACTCATCCTTGTAGCAGCTACGACTTTGATTGACACGCTCTCTGCTAAGGTGCGTAATCAGTTGGTTTGAGGTGTAGCTTCTAGAAACATTTTCAAACTCTACTACCAAGCTGCTATTTGCACTTAAAATAATATCTGCTTGATAGAAATAGCCTGAGTCAGTTTCAAAGCGTGTTCTCAAACACTAATTCCATGCGATCGCCTCGAAAACGAGTCACTCCATATTGAATAATTCTGCCATGCTGATCCACATTAACGGACTCTGCTAGAAGAATTGGATGATTTAGGGGGAACTCAAGGAGTCGCGCATCTTGCCGCTTAACCAGGCGAGCCGAAATTCGCGTACTCCGACGAATGTGGTCACAGTTGTAGATTTCACGCAACATTTGGGAGATAGAACGGGCTTGTTGACAATGAATCAGAATGTCAGGGAATAGGGATAAGGGAAAGTAACTGGTTGAGACACTAATTGGCTGATCATCTGCTAAACCGAGTCGTTCACTTAGTCCAACTGGGCTTCCTATCTTTATTTCAAGGGCTTCAGCAACAGCTGATTTTGCAGGAATCTCAAGCGATCGCAATACTTTAAAACTCGCTTCGTGACCTTGAGCCTTGAGGGTTTCGTTATATCGCACTCGCTTACCAATGGGGTAGCGGATTACCGCGTTGGCGATAAAAGTACCGCGACCTTGGTCAACCAGTAACAGACCTTCAGACTTCAGCAAACTGATGGCTCGGCGCAGAGTATGACGATTGACACCGAAGCGGAGTGAAAGTTGTTGTTCTGTCGGCAGTTTATCCCCAGCCTTATAGATACCGTCATTAATGTTTTGACGCAGTTCATCAGCAATCTGTACATAAACCGGATTTTCAGAGTTGTTCGCCATCTTTAATCTTTTACAAAAAAAATTTATTGGAAATTTTTAAGAGACGCGGTATAGTTAGGTGACATTGATTTGTATAGACATCTATACAAATATACAATTGGTTGAGTCTTTCAGGACAAAAGGCTGGGTATGAACTCTCCCAAAGAAAGACAGTTATGGATGGCAACACTAGCCAAGGCTCCCCTAGAACAATTGGCAAAAGCTGTGGGCGCTTTGGGTGAATTGCCGAGTTATCAACAGTTGCGTCCACCAGAAATTGGTTTAGCGATGGTACGAGGTCGTGCGGGTGGCACAGGTCAGCCGTTCAACTTAGGTGAGATGACGATAACGCGCTGTGTGGTGCGGATCGACATTCAACACCAAGAGTCGAGCGTTGGTTTTGGTTACGTGGCGGGGCGATCACGTCAACACGCCGAACTCGCTGCTGTCTGTGATGCCCTAATGCAGTTACCCAGTTGGAGAGATAAAGTCCAAACTCACGTCATCGAACCGCTACAAGCGATCGCTGCTCACCACCAAGACATCCATAAACGCCAAACGGCAGCAACAAAAGTGAACTTCTTTACCTTGGTTAGGGGGGAATGAGTGATGATTCAAGTTCCTCAACTACCTGGTTTTAAAAACCCTGTTCATGACGCACAAACCACATTCCGCAACCTACTGGAAGCCCTCGCGAATCCTGGTAGTCAACATCAAATTACTGCTTTAGTTGAAGCACCAGCGGGGTTAAATTCAGCTTGTGCCGCTGCCTGCCTGACGCTATTAGATCTAGAAACTCAGGTTTGGTTGCAACCCACTATTGAAGAGGAAGTAAAAAATTGGTTGTTGTTCCATAGTGGCTGTGAATTTACTACGAAGCCAAATACAGCGAATTTCGCCATTATTAACCACTGGCAATCTATGCCTTCTTTATCTGTCTTTAATCAAGGCACAGATGAAGAGCCTGAAGCTTCAACGACGTTATTGATACAGGTGGAAAACTTTGAATCGGGTAAACCAGTAAATCTGAGTGGGCCTGGGATTGAGAAAACGCGATCGCTTACCGTTCACAGTCTAAACTCTGCTTTCTGGGAGGGTTTAACCAACAATATCCACAATTATCCCTTAGGGGTCGATATCTTTCTTTTCACTAGAAATACCGTCGTAGGTTTACCCCGCACCACAAGAGCAAACAGGAATAAATCGTTGAAGATTTAAACCAACCTTCAACCTTCAACTTCCAAACCTTCAACCTTCCAACTTTTTAATATGCCTTATGTAGCCGTTAAAGGTGGAGAACAAGCGATCGCCAATGCAGAAACCTTACTGCAATCTCAGCGTCGGGGCGATCCTTCTATCCCAGAAATCTCTGTAGATCAGATTGAACAACAGCTAGCGCTGGCTGTAGACCGAGTGATGTGTGAAGGAAGTCTATACGACCGAGAATTAGCAGCACTGGCAATTAAGCAATCACGCGGGGATTTAGTGGAAGCCATCTTCTTATTACGTGCTTATCGCACAACCTTACCGCGTTTCTACTTCAGTGAGCCGATAGATACAAGCTCGATGAACATTCATCGTCGCATTTCGGCAATATTCAAAGACGTTCCAGGGGGTCAATGTCTCGGTCCTACCTTTGATTACACTCACCGATTAATTGACTTCAAACTAGCAGCAGAAGGCGATGTCCCAATTGCCACCCAACAAGACTATGAAGAGGAAGCGACACCAAGGGTCATTGATACGTTAGACCAAGAAGGGCTGATACAGGATGAAATCGCCGATGATAGTCAGCCAGTATTTGACCTCACCCGCGAACCCATGACCTTTCCTGCTAGTCGTGATGCGCGGCTGCAAAATTTAGCAAGGGCTGATGAAGGTTTTTTGCTCTCTCTCGCCTATTCCACTCAACGTGGTTATGGGAGAAATCATCCCTTTGCGGGTGAAATTCGCATGGGGGAGGTGGAGGTGGTGATTTGTCCGGAAGAGTTGGGATTTGAAGTAGCGATCACAGATATCACCATTACTGAAGTGCAAATGGTGAATCAATTCACTGGAAATAAAGAAATGCCGCCGCAATTTACACGCGGCTACGGATTGACGTTTGGACACAACGAACGCAAAGCCATGTCGATGGCGATGGTCGATCGAGCGATGCGTGCTGAAGAGTTTGGGGAAGAATCTCTCTCACCCGCGCAAAACATTGAGTTTGTGATGTACCACTCCGATAACGTTGAGGCGCAGGGTTTTGTGCAGCATTTAAAACTACCGCATTACATCGACTTTCAAGCCGAACTGAGTTTGGTGCGAAAAATGCGACAAGAGCAGTCAGGAGTCAGGAGTCAGAAGTCAGAAGCCAGCAATCAAGAAAGCGGTACATCAAACACTGTTAAACGCCAAGCTCCCCAACTTCTTCAAGAAGTCGGGGAGATGAACAGCCCAAGTTTGTAACTTAAAGGATTGCTAGAGTCATGCTTAATCCTGATACGGACAACGGACAACAAACAACAGACGAAGTTGGTTTCAACTTTGCCTACCTGGATGAGCAAACGAAACGCTCAATTCGTCGCTCATTACTCAAAGCAGTTGCCATTCCCGGACATCAAATCCCATTTGGTTCTAGAGAGATGCCGATGTCTTATGGTTGGGGTACGGGTGGCATCCAGGTTACAGCATCAATCATTGGCAAAAAAGATGTATTAAAAGTCATCGATCAAGGGGCAGATGACACGACCAATGCCGTTAACATTCGCCGTTTCTTTGGCAGAGTCTGCGGCATTGAGACAACAGAAAGCACTCTTGAAGCAACTATTATTCAAACCCGCCATCGCATTCCAGAAACGCCTCTACGAGACGGGCAAATTATGGTTTATCAGGTGCCGATTCCTGAACCTTTGCGCTGGTTGCAGCCTTCCCAGACCGAAACCCGCAAAATGCACGCCTTAGAAGAATACGGGGTGATGTACGTAAAGCTCTACGAAGACATTACTCAGCATGGTCATATCGCCACCTCCTATGACTATCCCGTAATGGTGCATGACCGATATTTGATGAGTCCTAGCCCTATCCCTCGGTTTGATAATCCCAAGATGAATATGAGTCCTGCTCTACAACTGTTTGGAGCTGGACGAGAAAAACGGATTTATGCAATTCCACCTTATACAAACGTAAAGAGCTTGGATTTTGAGGACTATCCTTTCACCGTTGAAAGCTGGGATAAATTCTGCGAGTTTTGCGGTTCAAAAGATAGTTATTTAGATGAAGTTGTACTGGATAACCAAGGCAACCGGATGTGGATTTGCTCGGATACTGACTACTGCAATCAGCATAAGTCATCTATTGCAAATCAAAATGGACGACAAAAAACGAACAACGGGCATAAAGCTGATAGTTAATGATGAAATCTTTACTGACTGTTCATCAACTGCAAAAGAGCTTTGGTTCAATACAAGCCTGTGACAATGTCTCTTTTGATCTTTATCCTGGTCAAGTCCTTGGTATTGTTGGGGAATCGGGTTCTGGTAAAACCACGCTGCTCAATTGTCTTGCCGGTCATATAGCAGTCGATACAGGAGCGATCACTTATCGTAGCCGTAACGATGAGCTTTTAGAGTTATCCAAGCTTTCCGAAATTCGTCAACGCCAATTGATGCGAACAGAATGGGGCTTTGTCCATCAAAACCCTCGTGATGGTCTGCGGATGCGGGTGAGTGCAGGGGCGAATATAGGCGATCGCTTAATGGATATTGGGGCACGTCACTACGGCAATATTCGCGCCAATGCCATGCACTGGCTGACTCAAGTAGAAATTGACTCAAACCGGATCGATGCGCTACCCAGCACCTTCTCTGGAGGAATGCAGCAACGCTTGCAACTGGCGCGTGTATTGGTCAGTCAACCACGTTTGGTGTTAATGGATGAGCCAACGGGCGGTTTAGATGTGTCTGTGCAAGCCCGGTTGCTGGATTTGATTCGGAATTTAGTCCGAAATCTGCATCTGAGTGTCATCCTGGTAACCCACGACATTGGGGTGGTGAGACTGCTAGCCCATCGCCTGATCGTGATGCAAAAAGGGCAAATCGTGGAACAGGGACTCACCGATCAGGTTTTGGACGATCCACGTCATCCCTACACCCAATTGCTTGTCAGCGCGACGCTAATCCCATAAGAAGGTTGGAATCATGCAAACTGCGATCGCCACAGACATAGAAACTCTCCTCAAAGCCGAAAACCTTAAGAAGGGCTTTACCTTGCACACTCAAAATGGAATTCATTTATCTGTTTTGTCAAACCTCTCGTTGGTGGTGAAAGCGGGTGAATGTGTTGCTCTGACAGGTGCAAGTGGTTCTGGTAAATCTACCTTGATGCGCTGTCTGTATGGGAATTATCGAGTGGATAGTGGCTCGATTTGGGTCAAACACGGGGGTGACTGGGTGGATTTAACTCGCACCGAACCGCATCAGCTACTGGCTATCCGTCAGACCACAATTGGCTATGTCAGTCAGTTTCTGCGAGTCATCCCACGAGTCCCTGCTTTAGATGTAGCCGCTGAACCCCTACTGGAACTAGGCATGGAGCTAAATGAGGCTCGTGAAAAAGCTGCCCAAATGTTTGCCCGTTTAAATCTACCAGAGCGTTTGTGGAGTGTTTCACCAACCACTTTTTCGGGAGGGGAAAAACAACGAGTTAATATTGCCCGTGCATTGTTGGTCAATTATCCGATTCTGTTATTGGATGAACCAACTTCGGCTTTAGATGCAACAAACGCCTCTGTTGTGATTGGCTTGCTCCAAGAATGCAAAGCAGCAGGTTGCGCCATAATTGGCATTTTTCATGATGAAGAGGTACTTACACAAGTCTGCGATCGCCAACTCAGTTTTGGAAGTAGTCATTAACCCTTAGCCATCAGCACTATGGATGAGCAAATTTATACTAATTATCGTCTCCAACTCCCCAATGAAGAGGTTGTTGGCACCCTTGTCGTTAGAGATGGTTTAATTGCTGATATTCAGCCCGATGTAACGTTCATAGGTCAAGATGGTCAGGGCGATTATTTAATGCCAGGGCTGATTGAACTTCATACTGACAATTTAGAACGATGTATGTCTCCTCGTCCTGGGATTCAATGGCCAATGGAGTCGGCTGTTGTGTTTCACGACAGGCAGTTAGTTAGTGCCGGGGTAACGACAGTTTTTGATGCGATCGCACTTGGCGATGTCTTCCCTGGTTCTCTCCGGATGACTCATTTCGGTGGGATGATTGATGCTTTACATCAAGGACAACTAGCAGGTCGTTTTGCTGCTGACCATCGGCTACATTTACGATGTGAAGTTTCTTACAAAGATGTTGTTTCTATTACAGAAGAGTATATAGATAATCCCCTGTTATCACTAATTTCTCTAATGGATCATACTCCCGGTCAGCGTCAGTTTGTCAATATTGAAAAGTACAAGCAATATTACACGGGTAAACACGGAGTTCCTCTATCTGAAATGGATGCCTTTATTCAACGAAGGCAGCTAGAACAACAGCAGTATGGGGAGAAAAATACGGCTAGTTTAGTTCAGCTGGTAAAGTCGAAAAACGTTGCGATCGCGAGTCACGATGATGCAACAATAGCTCATGTCCAAGAAGCCATAGAAAACGGAGCAATGATTGCCGAATTCCCCACAACTCTAGAAGCCGCTGCTGAAGCAAACAAACAGGGCTTAAAAATTTTGATGGGCGCACCCAATATTGTCCTCGGTCGGTCTCACTCTGGCAACATCTCAGCAATGGAGTTAGTACAAAGGAATCAGGTAGATATCTTTTCGTCAGATTACGCCCCTCATAGCCTTCTACAAGCGGTTTTTAACATCGCGCAAAAGATGGCTAAACCGCTTTATCAAAGTATTAAGTTAGTTGCCACTAACCCAGCCAAAGCTGTGAATCTACTTCATGACCGAGGAAGTCTTGAAGTAGGCAAACGAGCTGACCTAATTACTGTACATGATGATGGAGTTGTGCCTCGTTTAACTTCAGTCATGGTTCAGGGGCATCGTGTAGCTTGATAGAGGATTGAGAACTGGGTTAATAATTTTTATCTTCTTTTAAAAAGCCAGTGATAGTTATCTAACAACTGACAACTAACAAGGGAAAACTGCTTAAATGCTAGAGAAACCAACGGCTATTCAGGGAGCAGATGTGCTGACATCGCTCGGCTGGTTAAAAGACACTACAGTAGTCATCGAGGAGGGTAGGTTTGTCAGTATTGAACCACTTACCAGCCCTAAGGGAGCTACATTAGTTGATGCTCGTGGATTGCAAATGTTACCGGGCATTATTGATTTACACGGTGATGCCTTTGAACGGATGATCAGTCCACGTCCGGGAATTAGCTTTCCTCTACCAATGGCGATCGCAGAAAATGACTGCAACCTAATCGCAGCAGGAATTACTACATTCTTTTATTCGATTACTGACTCCTACGAACCCGGGTTAAGAAGCCGAGATATGGCTCGACAAATCATTGAGTTTATCGGAGAAAAAAATCAACAATCTCTCAGCTGCGACAGTCGCATTCATATCCGGCATGAACAAGCCAATATTGAAGGACATGAGGAGTTATGTGGTTGGTTAGAAGCAGGGCAAATCGATTTACTCTCACTGAATGATCATCTGCCACCAAGGGACAATGAGAAGAAACTCGTTCGACATTTCAAATCATTGCGGCTTCGCTTCACGATGTCAGAAACGGAAATGAGAGCGTTAGTGGAGCGGATGCAATCAGCGAGAGAGCAAGGAAGCCCGCAGGTAGAGCAACTGGTTGCAATTGCTCACAAGTATGAAATTCCTATTGCTTCCCACGATGATGATACAGAGGAAAAAGTAGCGTTGAGTGCAAAGCGTGGAATTGCGATCGCGGAGTTTCCCGCCACGATTGATTTGGCAGCCAAGTCCCGTAATTTTGGTGCTGCTGTATTGATGGGTGCCCCTAATCTAGTCAGAGGTGGCTCTCATGTTGGGTATATGAGTGTTGCTGATGCTGTCCAGAAGGGCGTTTTAGATGCTCTTTGCTCAGACTATCATTATCCTTCTCTGTTTCATGCCCCCTTCAAGCTTGCGGAGTTGGGCTTAATGGCATTTGAACAAGCTTGGGAGCTAGTTTCCCTCCTACCTGCTACGGCTGCGGGAATTGGGGACTCACCAACGTCTTCACAGAACACTTTCCGCAAAGGCAGGATTGCTATAGGTTGGGATGCCGATTTTCTCCTAATTACTCCTGGTAACTCTTTACCCTCTGCCATTACTGGCGTCTATGTAGCTGGACAAGAAGTAGCTCGCTATGCCTGAAAAGCTTGGGTAATGGGTAATTGGTAATTGGTTTTCTCTCTATCACCTATCACCTATCACCTATTCCTCATAATCGCTATGAAACCAAACCTTGAAGAAATTACTAACCTATTAACTCAAAAGGGAACGGCAATGTATGGTCGAGAAGCCGTCAGCCAGCTAGAACACGCTTTACAATGTGCAACTCTTGCGGAGTTAGGAGGTGAAAGTAATGAGATAATTACCGCTTGCTTACTCCACGATTTTGGGCATTTAATCCACAATCTAGGAGAGCAAGCGGCAGATGAGGGGATTGACGACCGACATGAGTATCGTGCTATTCCATATTTACGTAGTCTTTTTGCCGAGAGTGTCACTGAACCAATCCGTTTGCATGTTGATGCCAAACGCTATCTCTGTTTTGTAAGCAAAGACTATTGGGCAACACTATCAGCTGCTTCTAAAAAAAGTTTGGAGTTACAAGGGGGAATTTTTTCAAGCGTAGAGGCAGAGGCTTTTATTAATCAGCCTCACGCTAAAGAAGCAGTGCAGTTAAGGATTTGGGATGACCAAGCTAAAGTTCCGGGTAAGATGACTCCCAACCTGGCTCACTTTACTTCGATAATGGCAGCTTGTGTGTTACGAATCTAGCGATTCGGGTGGCGAGACTTGAAGATGTGCCGACGCTGATTCATCTGCATTCCGAGATGGATGGAGCGCTACCCTTACCCATAGAGCAAGCGCAGCGAATCTTTACAGAAATGAGCAATGTTCCTGATTACCAATGAATTTTAAAAAAATCACTCACGTTATTTATGACCTTGACGGCTTGCTCCTTGACACAGAACCCTTACATCTACTGATGATCCAAAAAATTGTCAGTCGCTATGGGAAAGTTTTCGATCCGTCTATCCAATCTAAATTTGCTGGTAGGAACGCTTTAGATTCAGCACGAATTTTGGTTGAGGTGCTAGCCCTGCCGATTACTGCTCAAGCTTTTTTAGAGGAAAGAGAAGTCTTTTTGGATCAGCTACTTCCCCAAGCCAAACCACTTCCAGGTGCTATTCGTCTAACTAAACATCTCCACTACCATCAGATTCCGCAAGCTGTAGCAACGAGTTCTGCGCGTCGTCCATTTCGCCTTAAAACCACTCACTATCAAGAATGGTTTGCTCTGTTTGATTGTATTGTCTTGGGAGACGATCCCACTCTGAAACAAGGAAAACCAGCACCAGATATTTTCTTGCTCGCCGCACAACGCCTTGGAGCCAGTCCTAAAGAATGTCTTGTTTTTGAAGATGCACACGCCGGGATGGAAGCGGCACTTGCAGCAGGAATGTCGGTTATTGTTGTTCCTCACGCCGGTGTAGATAAACAACTGTACCGAGGAGCCAGCCAAATTCTCGACTCATTGACAGATTTTGATCCTCAGCTGTGGCAATTGCCTTAATAGTGAGACTCCGACCAACTTAAATCGTACAAGCAATCATGCAAAGCTTATGGAGGTACTTGATGGATGGAGTTGTCGAAGCGGTGCATAGAAGTGCATTGCATACGATGAAAAAGCATGAGCAGCTGAGTATCAACCTTCTCACAGGGTTAGGAGTTGAGGGGGACGCACACATGGGGGACACGGTGAAGCATCGTTCGCGGGTAGCTGTTGATCCGAATCAACCTAATCTCCGTCAAGTACATCTAATCCATTCTGAGCTGTACGACGAACTCCGTGCCAAGGGGTTTACTGTGTATGCAGGCGAGATGGGAGAGATGTCAGATAACAAATTATTTGTCGCTGTTAACACATTAGTGTCGTTAATCCAAAAACCTTTCAAATCTTTTACGATAGGGGCTTTGGGCTAAGTAACATTTTGGTAGGAATTCCTCTGCAACCGATAAATTGTTTTAACTTCAGCTTTTCTTTATCCAGATATATCTAGGGTTTGGTAGTGATAGAAGCGCCCAACGACAACAATTTGTTAAGACGACAAATAATATGTTATTCGACAGTCACCTCAGGCAGAAGTTAGTTGAATCAAATTGTCATTATTCACTACGCTGATTTCCACTCTCAAACACTCAGTAAAACCACGATTTCCCTTGATTATCAACAGCAATTTTTTGAAAGTTAAGCGAAGAATAACTCAATTACTGATTGGCTAACTAGTGAGACAATCAGGGTTATTTTATTTAATACTTTCGGTCTTCACTTCCATGAGCGCCTGGTACACAAGGGGTGGAAGCGCATTTTGCTATTAGTAACGACCCTGGTTCTAGTGCTAGCGGCGGTAAGGTGCAAAAGGCAAAAGAAGCAAGACGCTAATTATTACAAAAATCAGCGTCTTTCATGTAATATGTTTTTTATGTAGCATTTAGCTGAAAGGAGCAGCTCCACCAGCATCTTATAAATTGAAGTTTTGGTTCAGATTGAAACGACGGGAAATCTTTTCAAAAATCTAGAACCAAGCAAAGCCAACTCGCGTTGTGATTTTTAGTTTATCACAAGGCTGGAGCTTTGTATGCATTTTCGAGTCACCTCAGAATCAATCAAGAAAATGTGGCAACAGCTTAAGCTATTTCTTCTAATTTTTAAGTGAGTCAGGGTTTTGCAAAACCCTTACAACTTAAAGCAGTCACCACACCATTACAACATTCCCACAGTAATTTTTCTATAGCGAGACTGCAACCCACTCAGGGATAAAAGAAGAAAAATCTTTGGCTGAGCCACACCTATACAAAAGGTTTCAGCCCCATGACAAGTACAAGTAATCAGAATCGAAGCACAGCGCAATCCTTTCTAGAGTTTGACCAAGAGCAAGCCAATCAGCAACTCGAATTATTGGGCTATAGACCTGGCGACAAAATCTATCTCACAGCATTCTTCCCTAAAAATGATGCCAGAAGCCCCGAAGACAAAGGCAGGAAATCAAATCGGCTCAATGGCAAGGAAGTAGAGCGCTGGCAGAAGGAAGGTCGTGGTGTCTACTTTGTTGTCAACGGAGGTGGACACAAAGCCGACGAAGTAACCAGTTGCCGCGCCATCTTCTATGAACACGACACCCTTGACAAAGAAAATCAACTACTGCTGTGGGAGACACTAGGCTTACCAGAACCGACTTTTCAGGTTGATACGGGCGGAAAGTCCATCCACTCCTACTGGGTATTAGAGAACCCGACTAACCCAGACGAGTGGAAGAAATTACAAACCGACTTACTGGAGTTTGCCGATGCAGATCGCTCACTCAAAAATCCTAACCGAGTGATGAGGCTTGCTGGAGCTTGGCACCTGACGGGTAATGGCACAGTGAATCGAAGCCAAATAATCACCAGTAGTGGTAAGCGCTATACCTTTGAAGAATTAAGGGCGATAATCCCCGCCTGTGAAGTTGCACCAATTGAAACACCCATTCCCTACAGACCTAGCCCTCAGACCAACTCGGAGTGGACTGAGCGGGAATGGGCGTTATCTTATCTAAATGCTTTATCAAGCTATCGAGCTGATGATTATGATGATTGGCTAGCCGTTGGGATGACACTTCATTCAGTTGATGATTCCCTTTTAACTGAGTGGGACAACTGGAGTCGCCAATCGCCCAAATATACTCCGGGTTGCTGTGACAAGAAATGGAAGTCATTCAAGAGCCAGGGAGTTTCGCTCGGCACACTGGGACACATGGCAAAACAAGATGGATGGCGAACACCTTTTGAAAAGGCATCAGGACGTGGTTATAGCGGTGGAATCGGCTCCGGTAGTAGACCCTCTAACTTGGGTAGCTCCAATGGGGATGGTAGAGATGGAGGCAATGGCAATGATACTAAGGCTGTCCTCCCCCCTAGTATTCAGGAGCTAACCTCCTCTGAAGTAAAAAAACTGATCGCTGAAATTATTAAGCAAGGCTTGGATGGAGCTGAATTAAGGACAGCACTTAATGAAATAAGCCACTTTACCCCTTGGCGTGTAGACCAACTCTACAAGCTCCATCAACAAAAATCAGAGGATATCGAGCGTGTTGAACTCAGGGATAATACCCGCGAACAGCTTGAATCCTTGTTGAGTGCCAGCAACGCCTCGTTAGACTTACACCAATTCTTGCACCCCAACCTGGCTAAACCCTTACTACGTCTATCATCTCGGTTGAGCCTCAAGCCGGAAGTGTACCTAACGACTCTGCTGACAGTAGCGTCATCCTTGCATCATCCCCAGACTCGAATTTGGTTAAGCAAGGAGGATGACTTTGACCAACCAGCGGGATTATATAGTGGCATCGTTGCCGAGACTTCCCAGAAGAAATCTCCTGTCCTAAAAGCGTTCGCAACAAAGCCGTTGAAGGTGCTGCAAGCTGAAGAAAAGCATTTCTTTGAGCAGAAGTTAAAGGCTTACTATTATGCGCTGGAGGATTGGGAGAAACTCCCGCCAGAACAGAAGAGGGAGCTAGACCCCCCAGTTAAGCCGGAAAGAGCTGTCTTGTACTTCACAAAAACCACTGGGGAGGGGTTAGAGTATCAAGCCGCTCGTCAACCGCAACAAGGAATGCTTTACCTTAGCGACGAGTTACCCGCAATCATTAATAACCAAAACAAGTACACCAACGGTAAGGGTTCTGACAGGCAAGACCTTCTTTCTTATTACGATGCCACAGCCAACACAACCCTAAGAGCCGATGGTATTAAGTCGGAACTGGATAGTATTCTGCTGGCAATTCTTGGTGGTGTCCAACCCCAAGTTCTTCAAGCCTTACTGAACAACTGCGAGGATAACGATGGCAACTGGGCGCGGTTTCTCTTTGTCAATCAACCTAGTGTTGCGGGAAGGTTACACGCCGATGGTGGACGAGTTGACCTAACAGGGTTATTGGTTGACCTTTACCGAAAAATCCGAGCGCTGCCGACTGTCGAGTATACCCTAAGCCCTGAAGCCTTTAAAGTTTTCCAGCAAGCTTATAACCGTTACGAGCAGAATCGAGTTAACGACCCTTTAGTCGGAATGAAATCGGTTTGGGGCAAGAGCGAAGGACGGGTAGGACGGTTAGCCCTCAACCTTCACGTCATTAACTCATTAGCCAATAGCGAGACTCCCAGTCAGGAAATTGAAGCAGACACAATCAAACGTGCAATTGCTTTGACAGATTACTATGCCATGCAGGTCAAGGCAATTTACACCGAATTTAGTGATTCAGATGCCCTCGCCCCTCATCTGGCTAAAGTCATCGAGATGAGTCTCAAGCGTATTCCTTCAAAATCTCAGGGGTGGCTAAAAGCCAGTGATGTTTATCTGTCGATTACCAAGGCAAAGCGCCCAACGGGTGAGAAAGTGCGGCTGTGGTTCTCTGAATTGGTGACTTTGGGCAAAGGTGAGGTGAAGGGAGTAGGACGCTCTCTCTTATTCCGTGCTTTTAGTCCTGATACCCCACCGTTAGTGAAATTAGACAAATTAGACACCCAATTAGACATTTTGTCTAAACCTGAACCGACGCTATATCAAGTGGTTCAGGAGAAATTAGACAAATTAGACAAATTAGACAATTTTCAAAAAAACGTAATGGATGTTGAAACCATAGGGTTTGGGGCGGATTTAACCACTGAGTTTGAAAAAAATTCACTTTTAGATGAGTTGTCTAATTTGTCTAATTTCGCCCAGAGCGTAGAGCCTGAACAGGATGCAGCGTTAGACAATTTGTCTAATGAGTTGTCTAATTTAGACAAATTTACACCAGTGGAAGCGACCACCTCTGCCAGCCCTGTTGAGAATACGCCGGAAGCTACGGAAGTCGAGGTTATGGAGCTTTCCCCCCAACAATCGGAACTTCCTATCTATCAGCGTTTGGATGGTAACTACGAGGTGCAATCATCGGCATTAGACAAATTAGACGACTCATCCGTAACCACAACGGGAACGGCTAAGGTTGTGTCTAGTGCTGTTGGTGATGACGAATGGGTCCTCGGGGCTGTGGTTATTGTTGATGCGACTGACCTTCCTTCCAGTCTCGCAAGCTTTGACGGACATCAAGGTGTTGTTGAAGAGGTTAAGGTATCAAGCTGCTTGGTTCGCTTTGCTGGCGCTGAGGTCATGCATATCCCCTTTCGTGGATTGAGGTTGGTAATTGAATGAAAACCAATTTGATTACGCGAACCTCTCCCAGTCCCCTTGGAACCACAAGCGGTAGAGATTCGGCGGCACCTTCCTCCGATTGTGCGGTCAGTAGCCGAATCTCTGGCTCGACGCGACCCAGACAGTATACTGATATCAACTGGGTTTGGCGTAACCTGCTGACACAAGGAGAGCGGGAGAAGTTAAGGACGATCACGCAAACTGAACAACTTAATTTGCTCTCTCTAGCTCCAGGTGCGGCTCAGGCAGAAGTTTCGACAGCGGGGGCAGAAGTGGTAGAGGTTGTCTTTGCTCCAGGTGACAAAGTACCTCATGCCGAATTTGGCGAAGGGATTGTAGAGCAGCAGATACGAGATATGGTATTTTGCCGATTTGCCTGTGGTAAGCGTTCGCCTAGGGTTTGGGAGGTGCATCTCACATAAACTTATGTTTGTGTTGGGTATTAGTTGTAACTAGCTTTTGCTACTAACTAATAACTGAGTATTAGCTACACCAACGAATTACCAATAAAGCGGATGACCCACACCCCAAATATCAATGGGAGATTTCAGATGAAGCCTGGGTTATTACCCAGTGGTGCCAGTGCAATGGCTTTTACACGCTCGAAAATGGGGAGACTTTTTATCCATCTCAGGACGTTCGTTCTGCTTGAGTAGCCACTGTTACTATACGAACTCTGGAGAGGGAGGCTCTCGCTGCTCCGTTCCATCCTCGGCGAGTTCGAGGAGAGCGAGTTGTGATTGCAAATAAATAATGAATTTGATATTGGCTAATCATCCTTAGCCAAAAAATATTTTCTATATGAAAACTATCGAGTAAAGGACTTCTAGCAAACTCCTCTATTAAGGTCGAAATACTACAGTCTTCCTCCTTGGCTTTGGCATCTAATCTAGTAATTCCCGTTGGGGTAATTGTTAGGTTTAATTTTTGCTTTCTCTCGTCATAAATTAATCCTTCGCCTCGCTTTCCTTTCTTGCCTTTGTGAGAAGGTTTTTTTCGGTATCTTGAATCACCAGAATCTTGTTTCCTAGCCATTTGCAAGAGGTTAGTTTATGAACATGAGCTTATTTTAGGCGAAACTGGACAACCTCTTGAGAAAAAAGGCTGTGTTACATAGACTGGAAACCGCTTCAGACATAACTTTAGTTTATCCGCCTTAACGGATAATTTTGGGGCGTTACATAGCTATGTAACCGAGCTTATGTAACACTTGCTCTACAAAAACGCCTCGCTCTTTGACTCAACTTAATTCCTGTAATCCTTACTATCTCTAAGTTCTGGTGACGTTCCAAGCACTACCTAGAGGCGCTCTCACGTCGATTTTCCATACCCCATTGTTCTTAAGGTACAGTGTGCAAAAAAAAACAATCATTCTACTGTCCAAAACTTTACGGACAGTCCATAAAGTTTTGGACAGACCGTAAAGTTTTGGTAGTTCATAAAGCTTTGGACAGTCCATAAAGTTTTGGACAGGTAAAATAAGAACAATAAAGGCATAAACACCATTTATTAGTGAGTCATTAGTGAGAGAGTTCATGACAAAAGAGGAGTTCTTAATGCTTAGCTGTCGGGCTTTAGAGGCAAAAACAGGAATCGGCAAAACCCAGTGGAACAACTGGTTTCGAGAGGAGAACTCACCCACACTCAAGACGTTACGGGATACCGCAAGAATAATGAAAATGCCGCTGATAGATTTCATTGAGATCTTTGTTGCGCGGATTGAAAAGGCTCAGCAGCGGCAGTTAATTGCTCAGGAGGCAACAGAGCCTATAAAGGCTGCCAAAGAGTTCTCTACTAAAAAGGAGTACAGAGTCGTCTACCGTCCTTACGCAGTAATGAGACTAGTAGATGTTGTAGAAGAAGACCCTGGAAAAGCAGCCGATCATTGACTTCATTTCATGTCGATCGTGGGAATGCTTGAGAGAACAAGCTTTTCTTAGCTGTTCTTTAGCTTAACGACTAAAATTTCTCCATCAGTATACAAAGGCTTTATAGAAAAAACTCTTTTAAAACAACTAATTATCTCCCTAAATTTGTGCAATTGTCACTTCAGTGACTCCTAAGGGGTCTAAGTGATGACCACTCAAACCCCTTGTCAACTAACTCCCCTTAAAATCGGTCATTTCGGTTGAGGCGGTTGAGGCAATACACCTTGCAGTTGTTCAACACTCCAATCAGCCAATTCCTTAACCCGTTGCTCAGCCGCTTGCAGATGAAACTGGAACTGCGGGCAATCCTGACACTTGGGAACTTGCCCAACCACCAAACAATCACACTTAAACACAGGACGTTCGTGGAATCGACGCTTGCAACGACAGCAACCGTAGCGCTGTTTGCCATTTTCAACACCGCACTTGACGAAATCAGTAGACTGACAAAAAGGACATTCACGTCCGTAAACCCTTGGTTGATGCCCATGTTCAACCAGCACTTGCTGAAGAGCCACCTCAGCCCGCAGCTTGATAAGAGCGAAATCGGATTTAATCATTGGATGCTCCTCCAGAGCTAGGCTTTTAACTCAATTGATTTGACAAGTCCATTAGCGACCGTAATGCGCTCGACCAACCGGGGAATCACCGCCATCCTTTCATCAGCACTCAGCAGATTCCAAACCGCTAAATTATTTCCAGCTTGGATAATTTCTTGAGCCGTCTTACGCTCCAAAGAGCGCTGGGAAAAAGGATTCAGCTCGTCCTGAATTTGTTGGCGGATATCTTCCTTGAGACGTTCTAACTCGTTCGAGTGCATCTGCATCTTTTCCAAGCTGGCTAAATCCGCCTCCAGTTGCTTGAGTTTCTCAGTGTGCTGAGGAACGACTTGGGACATGTCATTTGGTTCAACGACAATTACCTGAGACTGCTGTAAAAAGTACTTGCTCAGTTCCTCCTCAATCAGGTGTTTACGAGTGCCCTTCAAGTTGTTACAAGTTGTTCGTGCGTTGCGGCAGGCGAAGTATTGGTAGACTTGCTGACCATCCTTGTAGTACTTGGTTTTTGTGGTTGCTTTGGCATGGCACTCAGCACAAAAAACTAAACTCCGAAGATAGGAAAACTCTCGGTAGTTATCAACACTCTCTAAATCCGCCGTGAAAAAGTTTCCACCAACATGACGGGCAGTGAACTCAAGGATTTGATGAATCTGCGCCGCCTGTTCCGGCGTAAGTAAGCACTCTTGGGGATGCGTATCCCGGACAATCTGCCACTGCTCCGGCGGCAAGTGTTGTCGTCTCCCATCGGGTAACGTCCGGCGCTTCTGGTAAGCCGTATGTCCCTGTAGAACCGGATTTGTTAACCAACGTTTTAGACCAAGCGGGTTCCAGTGGAAGATTTTGTCATTACCATTCTTCTTACTTCTAGAGCGCTGGATACCATATTTGTTAGCAATGCGCCCAACGGCTTTACTAACGCTTTGAGTTTCCAAGAAAAGGCGTATACAGTCCTCTCCAAGTTGTGCCTTAGACAGTCCTGGTAACGGCTCCAGCTCGAATTGGTAAAAGTCTTGGTAGTTAGCCGGACGCTCCTCTAACAGACAAAGAAACAGAGTACGATCCAGAGCATAGCGTTCGTTAACCGTGGTGTAGGCAAAAGGGATACAAGAAGAAGCGAGCTGTTGATTGCGTCGGTGCTGATTGCCGTGGTGTACCCCGCTCGGAGAGTTGATCCACCTCCATCTCAGCAAAACTTGCTAAAAGATTGAGCATGAGCCGTCCACCGGCATTACCTAAACAGATGTCTTGATCTAACACCCGCAGGTTGACCTCGTACTGTTGGAGGAGATCCACGCATTTGCGAATGATTGCAATACGTCTGCCTAAGCGGTCGATGCGAGTGATGATAACTTCAGAAACCTCACCCCCTTGAATCAGGGCTAATACCTCCATTAGCCCTGAGCGATCATCTTTTTTGCCACTTTGAACATCATAAATAATCACATCAGGCTTTTCATTTTCCAGGCGTGTGAGTTGCTGTTCAAGGGCATGAGAATTAAAGGCTTGTTCACGAGAGGAAACCCGTCCATAGGCAACAGACTTTTTTTTCCTAGGAGTTGTTGAAGGCTCGGAATCTATTGGTTTAAAGCCACGTGGCGGTGGGAGTTGTGTCATGATTTGTTAAGTTCAATTAGTGGGTAGTTATTGACAAAAGAGCAGCAAGAATTTGTGCATCACCAGGAGGAGAGGGTGATGCACAAATTCCTCGCAAAAACTCTTGAGTAAAACGCGACAAATCTCTTTTTTGTCAGGTCACTACTCTGGCTTTTGGAGATTTGGTTGAAGCCGTAAGTTCTTAAAAGGTCTAGAGTTGATGGTGTTTTGGGTAGGAGAAAACTGGCCATAAGGTGTCCGGGTGTCTATCAACAGAAAGAAAGGTGCTATAGACACTACCAACCCGGACAGTTAGTCAAGCGGTTTTTTTGAAATTGTAAAGAAATATTAAGCCCAGAGCCAAAGAATATAGCCGAGTGGGTCTATGACTCCTTCAACTCGTTCCACCTTGTTACTTGCCCTTTTCTTATAAGGTTGTCCTCCACGCCACTCGAACGTCGAGACATGTAATTCTTTCCCAGCTTTCAAAGTCTTGATGTAATCAGAGAACCGACGGCTGAGTTGCTTTTCCCCAAGTTGCTCTTTGTCATAGAGTTTTCGCAGGGGCAGGAGCCACTTATCCTCCCAGCCAGCATTCTTCAAATATTTAAGATAGTCTTTTTTCATCTGTGGGTAAGGCGGTCTCAGGGAATTCCCTGGTAGCCACTTGGTCTTTTCCAGAAGCCGTATCCGCGCAGAGATGTTATCTTTTTGTTGTGCCTTAGATAGCCAATAGGGTTCTGAGTTCATTGGACCTAATTGCCAAAGCACTAGGAAATTCTGCTTTTGAATTTCTCTGAAGAGTTCGAGCGCGTTGTTAAAGGGGTAGGGAATCTTTTTTTTAACTGTCCACTTTTTGATGTGTCGCTCTCCCATAACTAGCAGTCTGAGTTGAGCTACGTCCATATTTGTGAGTAAGTCCAGGTCTTCTATAAGGTTTTTTGGTAAGTAACGTCCGAGAACTCCTTGTTCTTCGATTGGGTTGGGAATCACTCCAAAAAGCTTATAAGCCAAAAGGACTCCTCTTGCCTGCCAGTAGTAATGCTCGGTCTTGAGCCAGTAAGCCTGATTCTGGTTTTTGGGGATGATGTTAAGGGAAGGAATAATTTCTCCGAACGCGTTGGCAATGTTGAAAAACCTTCTTCCAATCGGAGTGTCTGGGATGTATATCTCGGATGTGGGAATCCAGGGTCGCTCAATCGAAAGTCGCAAGTCATCTAATGTGGCTTTTGCCATCCATTCATTTAAGGCTGCTATTACAATTGGCGACTCTTGAAAAAATTCTTCATATCTCTGAAAAAAATACTCTGGGACGAGAATCAGAGGTAATTCCAGCAGAGCTGGTTGCCGCTGAAATATCCGTTCCGCCCAAGCTCTTTTTTCTTCTTCTGTAGTTGGAACTACTCGGTCAGTCAGGACTCTGTAGGAGCGCACCACGGGTTTCAAGTGAAGCGAATGGTTCAGAATCAGTCTACTGCCTTAACCGACGTTAGTACAAGTGTTCGCTAACCTGAACCATCCTAAATTCTTTTGTGCTGAGTCGTCGCTCATTATTTTTGTGTCTGGGATGGGGAAGCCGTCGCCACAGTACAAAAGGGTAAAAGAGGGTAAGCTCTCAACTGTCACACCGTTCACACGCAACTAGAACGCAATAAGAATCTTTATTGAGGATGGAGTGTCATGCAAAAAGCGCCCCCTTAAAGGAGGCGCTTCTGATTAAGCTAGATGCTTAAGAATTAGCCATTGATAACTGGAGCCGTCAGAGCAACAGGAGTTGCCTCACCAGCAGCTAGGTCTAAGGGGAAGTTGTGAGCATTGCGCTCGTGCATCACTTCCATACCCAGGTTGGCGCGGTTGAGGACATCCGCCCAAGTTCCAATCACACGACCCTGTGAGTCAATGACCGACTGGTTGAAGTTGAAACCGTTCAGGTTGAACGCCATTGTGCTGATGCCCAACGCGGTGAACCAGATACCGATGACAGGCCAAGCCGCGAGGAAGAAGTGCAAGCTGCGGCTGTTGTTGAATGAAGCGTATTGGAAGATGAGACGACCGAAGTAGCCGTGAGCCGCAACGATGTTGTAGGTCTCTTCTTCTTGTCCGAACTTGTAACCGTAGTTCTGTGACTCGGTTTCGGTTGTTTCACGTACCAGTGAGCTGGTTACCAAGCTTCCGTGCATTGCACTGAAGAGTGAACCCCCGAATACTCCAGCTACACCTAACTGGTGGAACGGGTGCATCAGGATGTTGTGCTCAGCTTGGAACACGAACATGAAGTTGAATGTTCCACTGATTCCCAAGGGCATTCCATCAGAGAAGGAACCTTGTCCGATTGGGTAGATGAGGAATACGGCGGTTGCTGCTGCTACAGGCGCACTGTAGGCTACGGCAATCCAAGGACGCATCCCTAAACGGTAGGAGAGTTCCCACTCACGTCCCATGTAGCAGAATACGCCGATGAGGAAGTGGAAGATTACGAGCTGGTAAGGACCACCGTTGTAGAGCCACTCGTCTAAGCTAGCGGCTTCCCAAATTGGGTAGAAGTGTAAGCCGATGGCGTTAGAAGAAGGAACTACTGCACCGGAGATGATGTTGTTTCCGTAGAGTAAGGAACCAGCAACAGGCTCACGGATACCATCGATGTCTACTGGAGGAGCAGCGATGAAAGCGATGATGAAGCAGGTGGTGGCGGCAAGCAGTGTTGGAATCATCAACACGCCGAACCAGCCTACATAGAGGCGGTTGTCGGTTGAGGTTACCCAGGAGCAGAAGCGTTCCCATTGGGAAGCACTGCGCTCTCTTTGTAGTGTGGTTGTCATTGTTTTATAAGTGCGGTTGACTTGTGTAGTCGGAATTTGATGATGTATTCAGAATAGTCGGGAAGTTTAAGTTTTGTAAAGATTGTTAACAATAGCGTTCCTTATCAGAGTGATAAGTCTGGCTGATAAGGTGTCTTGACTTGAGGCACTGCCCTGTTAAAAGGTATTAGTTTCTAATACAGTTGAGTATCCGCAGCGTGGCAGCGGCGGCATTGTTACATCGTGCCGCCAGATTAGGATTAAAGGCGTTTTCCGTGGTCTAAAAAAGAGTGCCGGGGGTGGAAGCAAGTTTGAGAATGTGCGATCGCTTCTCGGCGCTTCATGAGTTCAAGAAAACAAAAAGCCCTCACGCTTAAGGTGAAGGCAATCATCAGGGTGCATCTACCTCTCTCCTATTCGCTATCACAGTGGTTAGATCAGGAGAAATCAGTCGGTACCTCTAGAAGTACTTCTTAGAAAAGCTTTTTGGAATTGACTTCAAAAACAAACCCCAGTAACCGTCTGGGGTGGGGAGATTATAAGAATAATTCATCGAACAATGCTGTCAAGGCGGTTTCCCTCTGGAGGAACTAGCCTAAAGAGCTAACGGAAAACGCAATCACAATCATTAAGCCAACGAACACAGTAGCGAACGCACCTTGTAGAGCGTAGCGGCGCTGCTCCCATACAGCCGGGTACTCGGCTGTGTAAACAGCGACTTTCGGAGCGTAGTTGTTGAGGATACCGTCTTCGTTAACTGTGGTGTACGTGTCGTTTTCCTCGTTACCCTGGTGTATTTATTGCTTTATGTAAATAAATGTAACTGACTATTTACAAAAAAGCAAGGGGTGAGCTAAAAGATTGAATTCTCTCTCCACTATTCAATCTCGATAGCGCGGTAAACCTTCACGACATTTGTCGTGAACAGACTCGGCAATTTTTAGACGACTTATATCCCTTGGGGTATGCCGATGAAATAAAACAGCCAACTGATTCATCCAGTCCAGTTTGTGGATTGTCCACTCCTGAGTGAGTCGGCACACCGACTTCTACTCATCCCCCTAAAAATCGCTCAAGTCTTCTCACACTAAGCCTTCAAGAGCCGCCGACACTCCCAATCAACCCGTGAAGGCGATTAGCTGTTAAACAACCATAAAGGTTTGCCTGCACAAGCCAAGTTCTCTGACTCTCACTTGCGCTTTACAGTCGAATTGTTGAGGACTCTGGAGTGAGGTGAACCCAACACCAATCTTCGACAAGAGTCATCACCGCCGTCATTCGAGCCAGGAGCAGAGCTTTTACCGTGAACGCCACTACCACCAACTCCCTACATCAAGCTTCTTTCTCAACCGACAACGCTCCGGAAAATAATACTTTTACTGACACAACGGCGTTGAGTGAGCTATTGATTGAAGAACTGATACTTCAGCTTGGTTCCTTACCCAGCAACGCTCTTCTCGTAATCAACCGCATGGTGGTAGAAGTCGAACGGATTTGTACCAAGAGTGAGCGCATCCAAAAGGGCGGTGACATCCGTGAGTGGCAGTTAACCTTGGCACGTCATCGTCTTTCTAAGTGTATTGAGTACTATAAGTTGGGTTCAAAGCAAGGTCGTGTCGAACTACACAGCCACCTCAGCGTGATGATATATCGTCAGGTGGCACCTGAAAGAGCGCAGTTAAGCTTTGCGGCTCGATACCTCTTAATTGAAGACTTCTTGCAAGACTTTTACGCCGATTCCCTCAAAGCCTTGAGGCGGGAAAATTATTTAGCTGACAACTACACCCCGCGTACAAGAATCGAACTCGCTGAATACATGGCGTTTACTGAACAATACGCCAAGCGACGAGTGATGACGGGTTATGGTGCTGTGCAATTACTGGTACTTAGAGCGAAAAGCTTTGCCAAACGCCAACCCAGCGATACAGTCATGGACATTGAACAGGTGACCGAGTTTGCCAAAGGTGAAGAAGCACAGATGCTAAACCGCTCACCCGTGATGCAGCAGGTACGAGAGCGTCTAGTGGCTGATACTATTGACCCTCATGAGGCAGTTGTGCGTGAGCGCGTGATTGGTGAGTTGGTGCAATACCTAGAGTCTCAGGGTCATAATGATTGTGCGGATTACTTAATCTTAAAGCTGCAAGACTTGGCTGCCCCGGAAATCGACGACATCTTGGGTTTAACACCACGCCAACGGGATTATCTGCAACAGCGTTTTAAATACCATGTGGAAAAATTCGCTCGCTCTAGTCACTGGCAACTGGTACACCAATGGTTAGGTGCAGAACTTGACCAGAAGTTGGGACTTTCCTCTCCGCAGTGGGAGGCATTTGTCGGTCAACTTGACCCGAGGCAACAGCAGTTGTTATCACTCAAACGGGCGAACCATAGCGATTTTGAGATTGCTAAAGCGCTGAAAATTACACCGAAACAGGTGCAAAAGCGCTGGAGTCATCTATTAGAGATGGCAAGTCTTGTCCGCAACAAGGCACCAGAGAGTTGCAATAAAGGCATTAACCACTCAATCGCTGCCTAATTCCCCGATTTATAAAGTAATAGAGGTTAGTTGTGGGGCGAACGGCGACACTAATGTCGTGTCTGCTCGGATGCGAGCGCTTTTGGTGGGTGAACATTAGCCTGAGCAACACTATTAGCAAGATAAATCATTCAATCTCAATAGTTCTGGGTTAGTTCTCAATAACCTCGGAAAAATCGGTACTCGATAAGTTGTTTTTTCGGAATTAGCCCTATCAACGATATAACGTCATTAGAGCCATTGTCCTAGGTTGCGTACTGTGAGATTATCGGTATTAGTTAGTGTGAAATACGTCACCATTGATAATTTTGGCGAAATAACATCAGTGAAATAGCTTCAGTCCCGTGATTTTTGTGTCCCAGATAAACATCTCTCTAATTCAGACAATCTTGCCTGGGGTGCGAGGGTACGAAAGAATCAGAGTGAAAAAGGACAAATTGTTCGGGGGTTCAAATGGAACTTAAGCGCTCCAGGTTACTCCCCAGCCCGGAAAACCTGCCCGACCGTCAAGTTCAACTCAGGGAACGAGGGTGACGAGATTGTCTCACCTTCCCTGAACTGTGTCACCAGATACTCACCCTTGACAAAGTGGTAGACACTGATAGTAGGTCGCTTCGGGTTGCCAATGTACCGCAATCCTCCGTTTTTGAGAGATTAAATTGACGGCTCTACCTTTTGAATCTAAACTTCTTTTTGGATAGGTGGCGATACAGCCATTTGAATTGAAAGCTAGAGCGATCGCTTTCAGGCGATGTAACTCCCAAGGGTAATCGAATGGTGAACGTACTACCTTTGCCCGATTCACTCAGCACTTGTATGCTACCTTGGTGTGCTTGAACAAGTGCTTTTGCGATCGCAAGCCCCAATCCCGACCCACCTGTGCCACGAGAGCGATCGCTATTCACTCGGTAGAAGCGATCAAAAATCTGCGTTTGCTCAGATGGCGCAATGCCAATGCCTGTATCGCGTACTTGAATCAATGCTTGATGGTCGTTGCGATCTAAGACAACTGTTACCTGACCCTCGGCAGGGGTGTATTGGATAGCATTAACGATTAAGTTAGAAACTAGGCGATAAAGTTGCTCTTCATCACCCACAACGTTCAGTGGATTATGTGTCTGTACCAAAGAAGTCAGCGCCACTGATTTAGAGAGTGCCAACGCGGCAAATTCCTCTACTAAATCGCTGACAAGATCATTCAGGCAACTCATCTGACATCGCCTTGGCACGGCTTGTTGCTCCAGACGAGCCAACAGCAGCAAATCGGCAACTAGCTGATTCAGTCGCCGATTCTGACGTCCTATCGTATCGAGTATGTCCTGCACCTCTTTTTCATCCAACTGAGGCATTGAGCGTGCTGATTCTACCGTCGCCTGTGTTGCGGCTAGAGGTGTCCGAAGCTCGTGGGCAGCATCCGCTGTAAACTGTTGGATCTGTCTGTAGGATTTGTAAATGGGTTGCATCGCTAACCCGGCTAACCACCAACTGGAGATGCCTACCAGAATCAACGTTGTTGGGCTACCCAACTTCAAAATCCATTTCACGTTATTGAGGTAGTCGTTGAAGTCTTTAAGACTCCGCCCTACTTGAAAATACCCCCAATCACGATTGGAGCGAGTATGCAGGGATAGAGAAATTTGGTGATAAACGTTACCTTTGCCATCTTCTAGAGTTTGCCAGCGTTCCTTGTTTAATACTTCGGGGAGTCCCTCTGGATGAACACCCGCGATGGCAATCAACTGTCCTGAACTATCAAAGAAACGGACATAGTAGTTGCCTTGGTTAACGGCGCTGAGAACATGGCGAGAGGAACTCAACGGCTGTGTCATACAGTTATCGCCTCGATGACAAAGATTGGGTAAAAGCTCCTCTACAATTGGCTCTAAGCGTCCGGGTTGGTTCAATTTCAGTTCAATACTGTCATGCAGCGTCCCCGCTACAGACTCCAACTCACGGTCTAAGGCTACCCAATGGGCGTGCGCGATCGCTTCGTAGACACCGAGTCCAGACACGCTCAATATAAAACTCATGACTCCTGCATACCAAAGAGCCAATCGCCAGCGAGTCCGGTTAAACAGTTTATTTTGATGCATCTGGATTGAAGCGATATCCCATACCATGCAACGTTTCAATCAAGTTCGACCAACCAAAAGAAGCCAGTTTGCGACGCAACAAACGCACTTGAGCTGCCACTACATTACTAATCGCTTCTGCATTCACTTCCCAAAGCTGATTCCGAATCTGGTCACTGGTAACAATCTGGTTGGGGTGCTTCATGAAGTACTCCAACAGTTGGAATTCCTTAGTAGTCAGGGAAATAATCTGCTTTTCACTCAAGGTCTTTTGAGAACAAACCGTGCGGGTACCGTAATCTAAAATAAGAGTGCCAACCGTTAGCTGTTGCGGTTGGAGTTGAGGCGATCGCCTCTGCAATGCCCGCAAACGTGCCAGCAGTTCTGCCATCCCAAACGGTTTCACCAGATAGTCATCCGCGCCAGCATCTAGCCCAGCGACCTTATCTTCCATTTGGTCTTTGGCTGTAAGCATCAAAACTGGCAGAGGGCTGTGCTGCGATCGCAGTCTATGCAGTAGCTCTAATCCTGACAGTCCTGGCAGTAACCAATCGAAAATCGCCAGCGTATACTGGGTTGCTTGGTCATCGAGAAAGTTCCAAGCTTCTGTCCCATCAAGAACCCAGTCAACGACATACTTGTTCTGATTCAGAACTCGCTTGATAGCCGCACCCAAATCAGGCTCATCTTCGACTAGCAAAACTCTCATAAAATCGATAGTTATTGATTAAAACTAAAACGACCATCTACCTTTTGTCCGTCAATGTCCGAAGTGACTTTTACCTGATACTGACCCGATGCATTTCCGGGAAGTAAAGCTGCGTAGTGTTTCCCTTCAGCGTCATAGGTAAGGGGAAGGGTCTTTTGAGTCCCATCAGGTAGCTGAACTTGAGCCGTTACTTTGGCATTAGGGATTGCTTCGTGATTGTCGCCTTTCTGCAAATAAAAATCTAAATGAGTTCCGTTATCTTCTTTCTCAGGGACAAACTCCAAATGGTAGGGTCCTGACTCAACAACTTGACCGCCTGCTAGGGGTTTGGCTGCATGACTGGACGATCCTGCTTTAGCGGCATCAGTTGGTTGTACTGTTGATTCAGCGGGTTGGGTAGTTGTCGGGCTACTATCTGAGTTTGTGGCTTGATTGTTGTTACCACAAGCTCCCAGAAAAATCAGGCTCACACTGCCTAGAGCAATCAACATAAACTTGAGAGATTTCATACTTTTGGTTCCTGACACTAAACAATTGCAAGTTTCTTTTTCCATAAGAAAATAGCAGCACTAACTCAAAACAGAGATGGTGCCGCTGTTTGGTAATTCGAGCCTATCCCCCTGCTAAAAATTCATAAGGGAATCTACACGCATTAGGGGGCAGCAAAGCTCACTTTCTGTACTCATACCCCTTCAATCCTTTTCAGCAACAGCGTTAAATCACATCAACTCTCCTTAGAGTGACACCCGAAAATGAAACCCGGATGAAATTTCAAAGGGTAAAAGGAGAAAGTCCTATCTGGATTGATTGCTCTGTCCACCCATCATTCCCGGCATATTGTTCATCATGTTTTTGCAACAGCTACATACCGTTTGGTTTGGTTGCTGTGGCGTCTGGTTCGTTTGCGCCGTTGTTTGGCCCGTCTGCTCTTGAGCCAGTTTTGCCTCATTGGTACTGGAGGCTGTAGTAGGTGTCACGGTCTCATTGTGAGTGTCTGCTAGCGTTGGACTCGCTGTCAACGTTAGCAATGCCATACAAGCGATCGCACCACTCAATACTGTTTTAGCTCGTGTAGTCAGGCTCATCTTTTACTCTCCGTGCTTGTGTGAATTTACAAATTCTTAGCGAACTAAAGCCATACTAGACTCTCTAGTCAAGTGGAGAGTCAAGCCAGTCATTCAAGAAATTTGCATAACCTGCTCATAAATCCTGGCAAATGAGGGCAAGACAATTACCTCTCAAAGACGGCTTTGACTACCTTTCCATTGTTAGAAACTGACGGTATTTGTTTAGGCACTAAGAATTTCCCAAACTTGGCGTACAACGCTGGTAATACCATTAGCGTTAATGCTGTAGAAGTAAACAACCCACCCAGCACCACTATAGAAAGTGGTTGCAGAATTTCCTTCCCTGGTCCACCCTCTACTACCAGGGGTGCTAAACCCAGTGCAGAGGTGAAAGCCGTCATCAGGATGGCGTTGAGCCGTTCCATCGACCCAGAAATCAGAACTTCTTTAAAGGGCATCCCTTCTGCAAACTTAGTATTGTAATTGTCCACCAGTAGCAGTCCATTACGGGTGGCAACCCCAAACAAGGTAATAAAGCCAACTAGAGAGGCGATGGAAACGATGCCTCCAGTCAAAGCGACCGAAAATACTCCCCCTACCAAAGCTAAAGGCAAATTAATCATGATCGCGGCGGTAGAGGGAATAGATTTAACAGAAAGGTACATGATTACTGTAATGACGACAAAGGCTATGGCACTGGAAATTAACATATTCTGGGTGGCTCGTTCTTGGGCTTCAAATTGTCCCGCATACTGGATATAGTAACCAGCTGGAACTTGCACTTGTTGCTTAACTTTGTCTTGAATTTCATTCACAACAGAACGCAAATCTCTCCCCTTCGCATTAGCCGCCACAACAATCAATCGGGAAACATTCTCGCGGTTGATGGTATTCGGACCCGTGCCATTATCAATTATTGCAACTTGGGCTAAAGGAATTTTTTGATTGTTTGGAGTATCAACTAGTAAATTGCGAATGGCATCCAGATTTTGACGAGCATCTGGCTTTAACCACACCACGAGGTCGAAGGTTTGTTGCTTTTCTAAGACTTGGGACACGACTCGCCCATTAAGTGCTGTTTCAATAATTTCAGAAAGTTGTCCGACCTGAAGACCATATCGAGAAGCAGCAGCTCGGTCAAATTTGATTTGGATCTGTTCAATTGGCACTTGGGGTTCGAGTTGTAAATCTACGATTCCCTCAACCGTTTTCATCACATCATTAACTTGTTGCCCAATGATGCGAAGTTGTTCTAAATCGGGTCCGAAAATTTTAACGGCGATCGCACTTCTGACTCCAGACAAAACTTCATCCATCCGGTGAGAGATAAACCCCCCAATATTAGGCGCAACCCCTGGTAATTTGGCAAATTCCTCCCGTAGCTTCTCAATCGTTTCCTCCCGGTTTTCCATTCCGGCTTCGCTCAACTCGATGTCCAAATGCCCCAAATTGACCCCCCCTGCATCAGCATCCCCTGGCGCACGTCCCGATCGCAACTGCACGTAGGGAAATCTGGGGTCACCCTTAAGTGCCTCTTGAATTGCTCCTCCAGCGCTATTGGTAGTCTCTAGAGAGACACCAGGATATAGCAGCACGGTATTCACCAAAGTTTGCTCCTGAAACTCTGGTAAAAACACCCGTCCAAACGAAGGAACAATAACAATTGCCGCCACAAAACTAGCAATAGCGAGGCTCAAGATGATTCCAGAACAACGCAGAGAAAACGTTAAAAGGGGATGATAAAGCCGCTTAAAAAATCTCGCTACCCAAGGTTCCCGTTCTGGCAAGCGACCGTGAGGTAGTAAGATGGCGCATAAAGCCGGAGTCACTGTTAAAGCCGTCACGCTAGAAGCAATAACTGCCGCCATATAGCCCAACCCCATTGGAATAAAAATGCTACCTTCTACGCCAGTCAAAGCGAAAATTGGGGAGAAGACAACGATTGTAATGATGGTGGCTCCGAACACTGAGTCGCGTACCTCTTGGCAACCTTCAAATACAACATCCAAAACGGGACGGGGGTTGGGAGAATATTTATTTTCCCGTAGAGAACGGAAGACATTCTCCGCGTCTACAATCGCATCATCAACGGCTGAACCAATGGCTACTGCTAATCCTCCTAAAGTCATCGTATTCAAACCTTGTCCCAGCCAATTGAGGAGTAGGACTCCGATTAGCAAAGACAAGGGAAGAGCCGTTAGACAAATAGCAAGGTTTCGCCAATTCATCAAAAATGGGATAAGGATAAGGGCAACAATAATGCTGCCTTCAACTAAAGCCTCCCTCACATTCTCAATAGAAGAATCGATGTAGTTTTCCTGACGGAATGTAGCAGTAACTTTTATATCTTTAGGTAAGCCTGCTCTCACCTCTTCCATTGCCGCTTCAATCGCACGGGTGACAGTGGGAGTATCGGCAAGAGGCTGTTTATTAATCATCACGATAATTGCCTTTTGACCGTTAAAGCTGCCATCGCCGCGTTTGAGTTCTGCACCAATTTGTACGTCAGCGACATCTGCTATGTTGACAGGCTTACCATCGCGAGCCGTAATTACCGATTGCTGTAAGTCTTCGATCGATTCAATCCGCCCAATACCCCGGATTAGCTTTTCTCGGTCAGGGGTGATTAAATAGCCACCCGGAGCATTAACATTGGCAGCGGATGATGCTTCCACAACGTCTTCTAGAGAGACATTAAAGGCTTTTAGTTTCTCTGGATCAACTAATACTTGATACTGGCGGATATCGCCGCCATACGCTACCACTTGACTAACCCCAGGAACAGCCAAAAGACGATTGGTTACTTGCCAATCAACAATACGCCGCACTTCCATTAGGGACGTTGTTTGGGAGGTGAAGGCATATTGGAGTACAGTGCCGACAGGGGAGCTAATCGGAGAAATTTGTGGCGTTTCCACCCCTTCAGGAAGCTTACTTGCCGCTTGCTGTAGTCGCTCTGTTACTAACTGGCGAGCTTGATAAATATCGGTTCCCCAGTTAAAAATGACTTTGACAACGGAAATCCCCGCAGCACTAGAAGAGCGTACCGCTGTCACTCCTGGTGTCCCGTTAATCGCACTCTCAATCGGTAAAGTTACCAGAGATTCCAATTCTTCTGGCGCAAGTCCGGGGGCTTCGGTTTGAATTTCAACTTGGGGAGGGGCAAAGCTAGGGAAGACATCCAGCGGCATCTGGATGATCGTGCGAAATATCCAAAAGGTAACAACAATTGTACCGAGGATGACCAGCCAGCGTTTAGCGATCGCCCATTTGATAATAGCGCTCAGCATCTTTAAGTATTAGCTAAAAATATACTTTTGAGTTAAGGAGCTTTTTTAATTCAAAACTCATCACTCGTTTAAGAGCGCGGTTCTTGAGGCTCGTCATGCTCCCCAAGACGAGAGCTAGAATGAGACGCGATCGGCTGCTTGGAGTTGTTGAGATGAGGCTCTGTTTCATAGCTAAGGGCGTTGTACTCCATGTTGCCTACGGACAGCAGCCGACGCTGAGTTCGACGTGCAGCCCACGAAGCTCCAGCCAAAAAAGTGCCAACAGCGATCGCACCCCCAGTAGGAATGACCAACCACCAAGGAAGCTCAGAACCCCTCTTGTTAGAATCAGTCGCCTGAGAGGGTGCAGGAGCCTGATCATGTGCATCGTCGGCATTAGCACTGCTACCACCTCGCAATGATTGAGCATAAAGTTGAGGCGCACGCTGGGTAACTACCAAATCCCCCTCAAATAGACCTGTTTTCACCTCAACCATGTCTGCTGACGTTTGACCTAACGTGACTTCAACAGGCTGATAGGCATTGCCATTTTGGAGATAGACTTGTTTCTTGCCGTTCGCCTCAACCACGGCTGAAGTAGGAATGGCTAGGATAGCTGCCACTGTTCGATCTGTTAGGACTTCTAGTTCGGCAAACATCCCTGGTTTGAGTACTCCGCCAGGGTTGTCGAGTTCCGCTTTCACTGGCACCACCCGCGTTTCGCCTTCCACCACCGAAGCGATCATGGCAATCCGTCCACTGAAGGTACTCTTAGGCAAGCTACTGACCTTGACACTCACCCGTTGACCCGTCTTTACTTTGTCTAAATCTTTTTCGTAGATATTCGCAGTCGCAAAAACACGATTGTCATTTACAATCGTCATCAGCTTGCCGCCCGCATCCTCGAAGGCTTGACCGAGGGTAACTTCGCGATCGCTAACTGTGCCAGAGATGGGAGATGTCACCGTCACCAGTCCTTTGTCATTGGCACGAGTTCCCAATTGTTGCAGCCTTGTCTGATAGGCGGTATCACTCAGGCGGATACGGGACTGGGCTACCTCAACAGCAGCTTGGGCGCGTTTGAGTTGGTTCTCTGCTTCCAGAACTTCCCGGCTACTCGCTGCCTTGACGAGTTGAGCCTCGCCTTCTCTCAGGTGCGATCGCGATTCCAGCATCTGGCGTCGTGGCAGCGCTCCTGCACTCACCAAACCTTGGTCTTTGTCATATTGTTCGCGAGCTACCTCAACTTCAGTGCGAGCTTGTTCGATTTCAGCAGCGGCAATTTGACGTTGACTCTCTAGATTTTGTTCGGCTAGTCTCAAGTCCGCTTGAGCTTGCTGTAAATCGGCTTGAGCCTCTGCTTGTTTTTCCTGGGATTCGACGCGCAGTTCCACTAAGTCCGGTGCAGCTAGGACAGCGACAGGTTGACCTGCTCTCACAGAAGCACCAGGTTCCACCAATAGCTCAGCAACTTTCCCTGGAATTGGTGCAGTCACCTCGACTTTTTTACTGGGCAGGGTTTCAATCTGACCTGTAGTTTTAATCCCAACCACTAGCTGCTGGCGTTTGACTGGCTCAACTTTAATTCCCAGCCGTTTTGCGATTTCGGCATCAACTTGAATAGAACCAGTCGCTTGACTCGCTTCATCTGTGTGTTGAAATTCGTTACCATGACCGCCGTGAGCTAAAACAGCTACGGGAGTCGTCAGGAGGATAAGGCTCAGGAGTGCAAAAGAAACGCAACCAAGCGGCGCAGGGAGTTGGGAACGGTCAGACTGACGCATCATTGGGAATGTCCTTAAGTACCGAAGGAGCTAAAGTAATGTCAAAAGAAAGGCAGTAAAGAAACAAGTTGCATAAACGGCATAGCTAAAAGTTTTCGTATCCCATTGAAGAACCCCCCCATTAGCGTGAGGCGTTGCCTATTAACTGGAGAGAACGCAAGTTTCAAGGCAGCGCTGCTGCACTTACTACCCAGTTTTCCACCCAAAAATGAAATCACGATGAAATGTTCCTACCTCATTAGTAGGAAATCGTTACTACCTCAACAGAAGGTGAGAGTATAAGTCGTGAGAACGTTTTCTTGAACGAGTAATGACCCCTCATCGAACCGACTCTCAGGCTCCGGATAACCTGAAGCTTGCTGCACCCGTGCCACTCATACTGCATCCAGCAGCCGTTTATTTATCGGGGTTGGGGAAGGGGTCACAGGCGACAATCCGTTACTCCCTTAACTGTATCGCCGAATTGCTAACGTCAGGTGAGTGTGATGCCTTGACCCTAGATTGGTCAAAGTTGCGCTATCACCATACTGCCGCAGTGCGGGTGGCTTTGATGGAAAAATTTGCACCGGTGACAGCGAACAAAATGCTTTCTGCCCTGCGTCGAGTTCTTCTGGAAGCTTATAGACTGGCTTTGATGGAGGCAACAGATTACACAAAAGCTGTGGATTTGCCCAACATTAGTGCTCAAAGCGAACCGAAGGGGCGTGCCCTCACCGAATCAGAAATCGCGGCGCTCTTGAAAACTTGCGACTCACAAAGGGCCATTGATGTTAGAGATGCCGCAATCCTCGTGATTTTGCGAGGGACAGGAATACGTCGGGCGGAACTGGTTAAGCTGGAGCTATCTGACTTTAATCCCACAGAAGGCGCGTTGGAGGTACGCAAGAGTAAGAGGGGCAAAAGCCGTAGAGTGTATCTGCCGAGGTCAGCGATCGCGTTTGTCGAAAGATGGCTATTAGTTCGGGGAAGAGAACCGGGTGCGCTGTTTTGTCGAATCCGTAAGGGAGGTCGCTTGCAGCTAGACCACATGCATCCTGATGCTATTTGGCGGATACTCCAGAAGCGGGGTGAGATGGCTGGTTTGGAGTCGTTCTCCCCCCATGATTTTCGCCGGACGTTCTGCTCTGACTTGCTGGAAGCTGGGGTGGATATTGTCACGGTGCAGAAACTTGCGGGTCATGCTTCGCCCCTCACTACTGCTAAGTATGACCGTAGGGGAGAGGAGACCAAGCGCAAGGCTGTGCAGAATTTGTCGATTCCTCAGCTTTAGAAGATAGAAAAACCGAGCAAAGGGAATGCTATTGTTTACGCTAAGAACAGAAACCGAGTAGGCGTTCGTGGCAAAGGTCATATCCATCTTCAATCAGGCTGGAGGTGTCTCCAAATCGACGGTGACGCACAATCTTGGCTACCACCTTGCCATCAGAAAGCATAGCGTTCTCCTGGTTGATATGGACCCTCAAGCCTCTCTCACCACCTTTATGGGGTTAGAGCCGCCTGACCTGAAAAAGACGATGTACGATGCCCTGTCGAAGGAAGAGCCACTGCCCATTGAGAAAGACTTAGATGGTCTGGATTTAGCCCCATCCAATATCCTTTTGGCGGATTGTGAGCAGGAGTTGGTACTTGCCTTAAAAAGGGAGGAGCGCCTTAAAGAAGTCTTGGCTCTCGTCACAGAGCAATACGATTTCATTTTGATTGATTGTCCCCCCAGCCTAGGCCTATTAAGCTTGATTAGCTTAGTGGCATCGAATCATGTCCTAGTACCGATTGAAACCCAATACAAGGCTTTTAAAGGGACGGATTCACTTCTCAAAACAATTAGTAAAGTTCAACTTCGGCTGAACAAATCTCTACGAATAGCCGGCTTTGTGCCTACTAAGTACGCTTCCAGAAACTCGCTTGATCGGCAAGTTCTAGAGGCAATGCAAAAACAGTTATCACCCCTAGCTCCAGTCTTTTCTCCCCTCCCTACCGCTACGTCTCTGGCACTCGCTTCAAAGAAAGGAGTACCTCTAGCCCTGTGTTCTGGCAGCAGTAGGAATCAGCCCATTCTCACTTTGTTTGACGAGCTAGCGGAGGCAATGGAAGAAGTATGACCTCCCGTAAGCGCTCGACTCGCTCAGATGATGACCGGCTAAATCTCAGGAATACCAAGTCGGTCGGGATTGTCAGCCAGTTGGAAGAGGACGTTCCTAATGCGGCAACAAACCTCCCCCTCGACAAAATCTCGCTCTCTCCATCTCAGCCACGCAAGTACTTTGATCGTGAGAAGATGCAGCGGTTGGCGGAGTCAGTCAGACGTGACGGTATCCTCCAACCTTTGTTGGTACGTCCCTTAGCAGGTGAGTGCTTTGAATTGGTAGCCGGAGAGAGGCGGTACAGGGCAGCCGAGACGATGGGATTAACTGAAGTCCCTGTCACGATTCGGGAAATGTCAGACGACCAAGCTAGACAATTCGCCCTAGTCGAGAACCTGCAACGGGAAGACCTTAACCCAGTAGAAGAGACAGAAGGCATCTTAGGACTTTTGGCGCTCCGTCTAGAGAAGACTGTTAAAGAGGTTATCTCTCTCCTGCGGCGCCTGGAATTTGAAGTGGGGGGGAAGGCTACCAATAACGTTATTGGTAGTGAGGACTCGTCAGCCGTGGTTGAGGTTTTTACCAGCTTAGGACGGATGAGTTGGGAGTCATTCGTTAAGAATCGGTTGGCAATTCTGAATTTGCCATCAGAGGTTTTGGAAGTCTTGCGCTCTGGTCAACTTGAGTACACTAAGGGGAGAGCAATTGCTCAAGTCAAGGATGAGTCCTTGAGGCAGCAGATCTTGGAAGAGGCGGTTACACAAGGGCTATCTCTTAACCAAATTCGAGAGAAGATTAAGGCGTTGAAATCGCCTGACTCGCTCCAGCCACCGCCAGAAGCAGAGGAACTCCGAAAACAGTTGGGGAAACTTAACAGACTATCAAAGAAGTCTAAGGCTTTAGAAAGTTTTAAGACCAGGCAGCAGGTAGAAAAATTGCTGTCTCAGCTTCAAGATTTGTTGTCTGAATAATGAGTAATTGAGAGCAAGTTTCTCTAGTTAATTGCCGCTACACCGGAATAAATTACGAAAGCCTCCTTGCGGAGAGTAAAATGAGCGCCACTCGATGCCGGAGGAAGTACTCGATTGCTCCCAATTTTAAACCCCGGCACTCGTATCCTGAATACCGGGGCAGATTTAGATCGCTGAGCCTGTATAAGAGATTTCCAGTTTCCGCAGAATCAATCTGATGCTGTGAGGTTTTTCCACTAAACTACCTCCCCACACTCAAAGGAGAGGGCAGGATTTGAACCGGCGTCTCGCTAGCCTTGTTCTACAGAGAATGATACAGGGAACGAGTTTTCAGTCATCAGCTTGGAGCAATAGCTTGAGCTTTATTGTGAGCTTAAGGCGCTAGGGTGGCTTTACCATTTGCCTACCCCCAGATCAATGGCTAAATCAACTAGCAGATAGACTGGGGGGCAGGATTTGAACCTGCAAATACCCTACTCGCTAAAAATGAACTTGTACTCCAAATTCAGTGTAATCTAATCGGCAAATAGATAGCTAAATATTGCATTGGCAACTTGTCGCTGCTGCACTTCCCTACCATTGGCTTCTTCTCTAGCTTGAATCACGGCTTTTTGTAACATATCCACTCGACGCAGCATTAGATTCACCCGATCTTGAGGAAGTGCGCCTGAGAACTCAATTAAACTCCAGGTTCCTTCTACAACATCTTTGGAAACTTCTTTAATTTGAGCAGGGTGATGTTCCGTTGCTTCATAGGCAACAACAAAATCAGTAATTTTTTTGGTTTTCACAGTTTCTTTTGGATTGGTGACGTAGCATCCTCGATTGGGGTCATGCTGCCAGTCTTTGTCAATTGAAAGTACGGGTAGCGACGCAATGAATGTCTTCACATCCTGAAGCTGCTTTTCGAGAAACAATAGATAGGAGACAGGGACATCTGAAACAATAGTCTGTCCCTCCACGCTCACAGAGGCTCTAGCCTCTGTATTAGCGTAGTCCTGAGTAGCGGCTAGGTCTAAAAATTCAGCACAAGATTGCACAAACTTTTCGATCAAGTCATCAGCCTTCAGCGTCAGTTTCTGTGATTCAGGAGGATAGACGAATCCATCCTCTTCTCTAGGCTGATAGGTTCGGCTCAATCCTTGAAACAATGCACTCTTGTGACACAGTTGAGATACCTCTGTTTTACCCTTATTGGCATTGGCTTTAACAGATTGCAATACAGCGAGCAACTGATTTAGCTTCATATAACCCCCTTTCCTGTCAACTCAATTATTGCCCAGCCGATAAACCTGACCCGTGAACACCGGATAAGCCTTTATCGGCACGCTGGCTGGGCAGTTCTGTGAGTAATATCAGTGGTGAGCGCCAAAGAAACTTGCAAAAGTCCTTTCAAGTAGGCGTTTTAGCGTTTTCCCTTGTCGGGATTGTCCGGTTAGGCGACATTCGCATATTTCCCGGTTCCTAATGTTTCGATTAACCCTTCATCAACAGCAGCGCAACGCAAAGAGCTGTGCGCTCTGATTAGGTGAGTCAATGCTTTTTCTTGGCTTTGGGCAATTGTTTTGGAGGTTGAAAGAGGTTGACAAATACACCCTAAAATCCGAAGTTATTTTTGGACAGCTCAATAGCGGCAGATCACAAATGAGTTTCTGCCTGAGCCTTATCTAAGTAAGCTTTCAATTTTTCGGCTAACACTTGTACATGGGGTTCTTGTAACATGCCAAGGTGGGTACCAGGAACCTCATGGCGCTCTAATCCTCCAGTAGCAAGTTCCCCCCAGCCCAATTGAGGGTCACGGTAAGAGCTTATATCGATAATCTGATCTCTAGACCGGAAGAGGGTTACTCGACCAGGGTAGACTTGCGGTACATAGTTTTTTGATGCCTGATTGTTTTCCTGTTGAAAAGTGAAGTCTTGAAGATTGTCAGGCAAGGGTCGTCCGATACCTAGGTAAAACTTGCAGCCAATCTCGTTGAGGCTATGATTGAGCTTATCGTTGAAACTCTGGATTTTTCCCTTCACGTTATCCTTCGCCTTCTTTAAAACATAGATGGGTCCGAGTTTTAAAAAGTTATTCCAGTGAGCAGAGAACCGCTCACCGCTTGATATTTGTTTGACTGCCTCTGAAGCGTATGTATCGAATAAGGCTAGCAGCGCTACCTTTTGACCTTGCGCGACTAGCTGCTGAGCCATCTCAAAAGCCACACTGCCCCCAAAAGACACACCAGCCAGAAAATAAGGTCCCTCGGACTGGAGAATCCGCAATTCTTTAATATAGTGAGCGGCTAGGTCTTCAACCCGATTTTGGGGAGCATATTTTCTATCCATAATTTGTGCGGCTAGTCCATAAAGGGGTTGTTCTAGACCCAAATGATGTGCCAAAGGGCGGTAGAATTTGAGACCTCTGCCAAGGACATGGATACAGAATAGAGGCGGTTTGGAACCATTAGGTTGAATCACTATCAGTGAGGAACAAGGCGCTGACAATCCCGACTGATTCAGAAGGTTAGTTGCGCTCTCAAGCTGCATTGTTGATTTCTTCTGTTCTGAGCTATAGTCTTGTTGGTTGAAAAGGCTAACTAGTTCCTTAATAGTCGGTGCTTGGAAGAGGTTAGCTAGAGGGAGATTTCTGCCCAATTTCTTCTCGATTTGTGCGAATAGGCGTGCAGCCAGCATGGAGTGCCCCCCCAATTCAAAGAAGTTGTCGTTAATACCGACCTGTTGTCGTCCCAAAACTTCAGCCCAGATAGCCGCTAAGATTTCTTCAGTAGGGGTGCTTGGTGCGACAAAATTATCTTCCTGTTCCCTCCGAGCACTATCTGGTATAGGTAGGGCGCGGCGGTCTATTTTCCCGTTGGGAGTTAGAGGCATTGCTTCCAAAAAGACAAAGGCTCCGGGAACCATGTAATCTGGCAGCTTGGCTTTGAGGAAGGAACGCAATTCCCTATTAGTAGGAGGCGATGTCTCTAACTTAGGAACAACATAAGCCGCTAGGAACTTGTTGCCAGGAATGTCTTCTCGGACAATCACCTCCACCTCCCGCAGGTCAGGGTGTTGTACCAGCAGCGCTTCAATTTCTCCCAGTTCGATACGGAAGCCGCGAATTTTCACCTGCTCGTCGATGCGACCGAGGAACTCAATGTCACCGTTTGGTAAATAGCGAGCTAAGTCACCAGTTTTGTAGAGGCAAAGTGCGCTGTCGCACCCCGATAGCTTCTCCGGAGCTGCTCCGCTAACGCTTGGATTGTCGATAAAGGGGTTAGCGATGAATTTCTGAGCAGTCAAATCGGGGCGGTTGAGGTAGCCTCTGGCTAAACCCTCACCACTGACGTATAGTTCACCAGGGATCCCAATGGGTATTAGCTGCAACTTTTCATCTAGCAAATAAACCTTCGTGTTAGCAATTGGTCGCCCAATCGGAGGAGCCACATCGGTTCGCGGTTTAGCAGGAATTAAACCGGAAGTAGTGACGACAGTGTTTTCAGTTGGTCCGTAATTATTTACCAGCTCAAAAGGAATGGAGGATAAAGGATAGTTATGGAGTTTGTCCCCCCCAGTTAGCAAAGTTCGCAAAGCTACATTAGTAGACCAATCCAACGACAGAATACTCTCTGCCAGTGGTGTTGGCAGAAAAGAGATGGTGATTGCATTCTTTATTAGCCAATCTCGAAGCTGCTGAGGGAGAACACGGGTCTGTTCATTCGCAATGTAAATACTTGCTCCCGCACTAAGATAAGGCCACAACTCCCAGACTGAGGCGTCAAATGCAGACCCAGCTAATTGAGTTGCCCGGTCTTTTGGCGACACAGCAAAAGTTCGTCGATGCCAGAAGACGAGATTCAACAATCCTCGATGTTCAACCAGAACCCCTTTTGGTTTCCCTGTCGAGCCTGAAGTGTAGATAACGTATGCCAAATTTTTGGGTGTCGCTCCGCTGAAGGGGTTTTCCTCGCTGTATTGGGCAATAACCTCCCAGTCCCCATCCAGACAAACGAGTGGGACTTGATGTTGAGGAAGAGACTCGACTAACCGCGCCTGGGTAAGTAGTACGGACACAGAGGCATCTTCTAGCATGAAAGCCAAGCGCTCTAGAGGATACGCGGGGTCGAGTGGAACGTAAGCACCACCTGCTTTGAGGATGCCAAGCAGTCCCACCAGCATCTCTAGGGAGCGCTCCACGCAGATACCCACCAAAACTTCTGGTCCAACGCCCAGCACTTGAAGGTAGTGCGCTAGTTGATTCGCTCTTGCATTTAGTTCTCTGTAGGTTAGCTGTTCCCCTTCAAATACCACCGCTACGGCATCGGGTGCTTGCTCCACCTGAGCTTCAAACAACTGATGGATACATTTATCCTGGGGATATTCTTTTGTGGTGTTGTTCCATTCCACCAGCAACTGATGTTGTTCGGCTGCTGTCAGCAGTGGTAAATCTGAGAGACGCTGTTGAGGGTTGGCGACGATACCTTCCAGTAAGGTCTGGAAATTCCCCAGCATCCGAGTAATGGTGGCGGCGTTGAAGAGGTCGGTGTTGTATTCCAACGAGGCTCTCAGTCCCTGTGCTGTCTCTATCATGAATAGGGTTAGGTCGAACTTCGCCGTTTTGCTGTCAATGTTCAGAGAGCTGACGGTCAGACCTGGTAACTCTAAGGCGGAGGTTGGAGTGTTCTGTAGAACGAACATCACTTGGAACAACGGCGTGCGGCTTCGGTCTCGTTCGGGCTGTAGTTCTTCTACGAGCTTTTCAAAGGGTAGGTCTTGGTGGGCATAGGCTCCTAAAGCTACCTCACGTACTCGACCGAGCAGTTCTTGGAAACTTGGGTTGCCAGTGAGGTAGGTACGCAGGGCTAAGGTATTAACAAAAAATCCAATCAGACCCTCGGCTTCCATCTGGTTGCGACCGGCGATGGGAGTACCTACGATCATGTCTTCTTGCCCGGTATAGCGGTAGAGGAATGTCTGGAATGCTGCTAACAGGGTCATGAACAGAGTGACCCGCTCCTGCTGGCTCAGGGCTTTGAGTGCCTTGGTTAGGTTTTTGGGTAATTCCAGAGATTGGTACCCACCCTGATAGGTCTGAACTGGTGGGCGCGGGTAGTCAGTGAGCAGTTGTAGTATGGGGAGGTTGCCATTTAGCTGCTGTTTCCAGTAGTCCCGCTGAGACTCTAGGACTTCACCCTGTAGCCACTCGCGCTGCCAGTGGGCAAAATCAGCATATTGGATGGGCAGTTCAGGGAGGGGTGAGGGCTTGCCACTGGAGAAGGCATCGTAGAGCGCTGCCAGTTCCCGTAAGAAAATATCGTAAGACCAGCCGTCGTAAACAATGTGGTGCATGGTCACGAGCAGCATATGTTCCGCTTCTTCCAAGCGCAGAAGTTTGACGCGAAACAATGGCCCAGTAGATAGGTTGAAGGGTTGTTGAGCCTCCTCGGCGGTAAGGAGTTGAGCTTCAGAAAGCCCTTGGTCTGGAGGAAGTTCCCTCAGGTCTATTACTGGCAGTGTTAAAGCTGTATCTGGGGAGATGACTTGCTTAGGTTGGCCATCCACAGATGGAAAACTGGTTCTGAGGACTTCATGGCGTTGGACAATTTCATTCAGGCTCTGCGAAAGTGCGGTCACGTTGAGTAGACCGGTTAAGCGAAAGGCAGCAGGAATGTTATAGGCAGGACTGTCTGGTTCCAATTGAGCGAGGAACCAGAGTCTAGCTTGAGCAAAGGAGAGGGGGAGGTTTCCGTCCCTTGGGACAGGCAATATGGGCGAAAGATTGGAACTAGTTGCCGCATTAGCCTTGTGCAGAAATGCCAGGATTTCTGCTTTGCGCTCTTTTAGCTCTTGCCGCAGGGCGGGTGTCAGTGTTTCTTTGGGAGCTTTATAACGCAAGCGATCGCCTTCGTTCCATAACTTCACGTCTAGACAGCGAAGCTCAGACAAAAACTCATCAATCGTTTTCATAGTTCTCCCTCTTCATAATCGCCCATTGTGTCGCTCTTATGAGCTTGCAACTCTTGCGCTGCCCAACGAACTGTCTCAAGGCGAGTGCCTAAGTCAGCCACAGTAGGTGCTTCAAATAAGGCACGCACGGGGAGTTCCACTCCGAAGGCTTGGCGCAAGCGAGAAATAACTTGGGTTGCCAGCAGGGAATGTCCCCCCAATTCAAAAAAGTTGTCATGGACGCCGACCTGCTCCAGTCTTAGGACTTCAGCCCAGATATCAGCTAGCTGCTGCTCTATGGAGGTGCGAGGAGCCATAAACTTGACTGACTGGTCTGGTCGTGACTGGTCAGGCACTGGTAGAGCGCGGCGGTCTACTTTGCCGTTAGGGGTTAGGGGCAGGGTATTTAGCAGTACGAAGGCTGATGGCACCATGTAGTCGGGCAGTTTCTGCTTGAGGAAGCGGCGCAGTCCATCAATAGTGGGTGTCTGCTCTGGGTTAGGTACGATGTAGGCTACTAGACGTTTATCGCTGGGGATATCTTCTCTGGCTATGACTGCGGTTTCTCGCACGCTGGGGTGTTGCAAGAGTGTTGACTCAAGTTCGCCTAGTTCGATGCGGAAGCCGCGAATCTTTACCTGATGGTCGAGGCGACCGAGAAACTCAATGTTGCCGTCGCTTAGGTAGCGGGCTAAGTCGCCAGTTTTGTAAAGGCGTTGCCCAGGTTCATCGCTAAAGGGGTTGGGGATGAACTTCTGGTTGGTTAACTCCGGGCGGTTGAGGTAGCCTCGGGCGATGCCTGCGCCGCCGATGTGAATTTCGCCTGGTACACCTATAGGAACAGGATTCAAATATTTATTCAGCAGATAGATCTGCATATTGGCAATGGGGCGACCAATCGGAACCTGTGTTCTGATTCCCGAAGGCTGACAATGATATACACTGCTCCAAACCGTTCCTTCTGTTGGACCATATTCGTTGAACAAAGATGTGTTCGCCAGCAGCTTGCTATGGTGTTCAACCAACTCTCTGGAACACGGTTCGCCTGCCACAATAACAGTACGAAGACAAGTGAGCTGTTGTGGTTCCGCTTGCTCCAAAATCAGGTTATAGAGAGATGGAAGACTCAATAAATGCGACACATGATGTTGAGCAATTAACTTTGTAAGCTGTAATAGCTCTTGTTGGAACTTTGCTGGTGGTAGTACAAGTATGCCTCCCTGGCACAATGTCCAAAAGATGCCCGCGATCGAACTGTCAAAGGCAAACGACGAAAGTAATAGGAAACTGGTGACGGGTTCGCTGTAATAAGAAATACGAGCACTGGTGGAGTGGACTAGGTTTTGATGGGTTACCAACACTCCTTTGGGTTTCCCTGTAGAACCTGATGTGTAGATTGTGTAGGCGAGGTTATCAGTCGTTACGCTGCTGAGGGGTTTTTCCTCGCTTTCTTGGGCGAGTACTTCCCACTCAGTGTCCAAGCAGAAACGGTGCCCTCCGTACTCAGGAAGATCTGCCACTAGCTTCTGTTGGGTTAACAGCACCGACACCTGGGCATCTTCCAGCATGAAGGCTAGACGCTCCTGAGGATACGATGGGTCTAACGGCAAATAAGCCCCACCAGCCTTGAGAATGCCTAGGAGTCCTACGACCATCTCTAGCGATCGCTCTACACAAATTCCGACCAGCATCTCTGGCTCGACACCCAATTTTTGCAGGTGGTGTGCTAGTTGATTCGCCCGTTGATTCAACTGGAGGTAGGTTAGCTGTTCCCCTTCAAAGACCACCGCGACGGCATCGGGTGTGCGCTCCACCTGCGCCTCAAACAGTTGGTGGATGCACGCCTCCAAAGGATAATCCGCTTTTGTGTTATTCAACGCCATTAGTTGCTGCTGTTGGGCTACCGTCAAGAGCGGTAATTCCCAGAGGCGCTTGTCCGGGTCAGCCACAATCCCTTCGAGTAAAGTCTGAAAGTGGTCGATCATCCGTGAGATAGTGCTGGCGTCAAACAAATCCGTGTTGTATTCAAAGCGACCAATAATCCCTTCCGGTCTTTCGTCTAGTTCGAGGGTCAGATCGAGCTTCGCCGTATCGGTTTGGATATCCAGCTGACTCATAGTCCAGCCACAATTCAAAGATGGCATTGGAGGTTCCAAAACAAACGCCACTTGAAACAGGGGGTTATGGCTTAGATTGCGATCGGGTTGGAGTGTCTGTATTAGCTTCTCAAAAGGCAAGTCTTCATGGCCATAAGCCCCTAGTGTTATTTCCCGCACTCGTCCCAGTAGCTGTCGAAAACTAGGGGAACCTGACATATCAGTACGCAACACTAGAGTGTTGAGGAAAAACCCGATTAGCCCTTCAATCTCCGGTCTGTTGCGACCTGCGCTGACAGTGCCCACCACAATATCTTCCTGCTCTGTGTAGCGATAGAGCAAGGTTTTGAACGCGGCCAGCAGCGTCATGAATAGCGTGACTCCCTCTTGTCGCGAGAGAGCTTTGAGCGACGAGGTCAGGTCTTTGGATAGTGTCAGACATTGCCTTGCACCTCGGAAAGTCTGAACGGCGGGTCGCGGACGGTCATAAGGCAGCTGTAGTACAGGCAGGTCGCCCCGTAGCTGCTGTTTCCAGTAGTTTAATTGACTTTCCAGAATCTCTCCAGCCAGCCATTGTCGTTGCCAGAGGGTAAAGTCAGCGTATTGTATGGGCAGTTCTGCAAGTGGGGAGGGTTTGGCGGTAGAGAAAGCTTCGTAGAGTGCTGCGAGTTCTGGAACAAACACGCTGTAGATCGAAACACCATCAATAACGATGTGATGAACGGTCAGGAATAACCTGTAGTCCTGATCTGCCAGTTGCATCAACGTAGCTCGCAGCAGTGGCCCAGAAGTTAGGTCAAACAGCTGCTTAGACTCCCTAATTGCCAACCGCAAAGCTTCGGCTTCCCGTTGGTCTTCTGGGAATTGTCGGAGATCCACTACGGCTAGGTTGAAAGTAGAGGGTGGATCGATCACCTGAACGGGTTGGCCATCTATCGTGATGAAGCGCTCGCGCAGGCTTTCGTGACGTTTGATGATTTCATTGAGGGCTTTTGAGAGTGCATCTACGTCTATAGCACCCCCAAAGCGAATGGTGAAGGGTTCATTATAAACAGGACTATTGGGTTCTAATTGTGCGAGGAACCACAGTCGCTGCTGGTTCCACGAGAGTGGCAAGTTTTGGTTCCTGGAAACGGGTCGGATGGGGGGAGCTTGCAAGAAAGGCTTTTCCTGATGACTTGCCTCGATGCGCTTGGCTAGTTCGGCTACAGTTGGAGATGCAAACAGGCTACTTATAGGTAACTCCACCTTTAAGGTGTCACGCAATCGACTTACAATCCTGATAGCGAGTAAGGAATGTCCGCCCAATTCCAAGAACTTGTTGTGGATGCCGACTCGCTCGATGCCGAGCACTTCAGCCCAGATTTCTGCCAGCATTTTTTCAACGGGCGTGTGAGGAGCCACAAAATCTTCTTCCAGATCGGATCTGGTGGGGTCCGGCACTGGCAGAGCGCGGCGATCCACCTTACCGTTGGGTGTCAGCGGCAGCGCTTCCAGCAGCACAAATGCCGAAGGCACCATGTGGTCGGGCAGTTTCTGCTTTAGGTAGCGACGCAGTTCACTGGCTGGCAGGACTTGCTCCTGACTGGGAACCACATAGGCTACTAAGCGCTTGTCACCAGGGCCGTACTCCTGGTCTATAACTAAGGCATCCTGCACAGCCCGGTTTTGCCTCAGCACTGCCTCAATCTCGCCCAGCTCGATGCGGAAGCCACGAATTTTTACCTGATTATCGATGCGACCGAGAAACTCGATGTTACCGTCCGGTAAATAGCGGGCTAAGTCTCCAGTTTTGTACAGACGTGATCCGGGTTCATCACTAAAGGGGTTGGGGATGAACTTCTGGGTTGTCAACTCCGTTCGGTTGAGATAGCCCCGCGCTAAGCCATCGCCACCGATGTGCAGTTCACCCACGACCCCGATGGGGATGGGTTGGAGAGACTGATCCAATATATAAAGCTGAGTATTGGCAATAGGACGACCAATTGGAACCAGACCTGATAGGGAGGTCTGAGTCGGAACCTCATAGATACAGCATCCAACAACCGTTTCTGTTGGACCGTATTCGTTGACTAGTCTAGTTTCAGGTGCGTGAGTCTGCCAGAATGAAATGCTCTTTTTCGACAGAGCCTCGCCACCGATAATTAAGGCTCTTGTCTGACCCGCCGCCTGCTTACTGGGTAATAACTCACTGAGTAGTGCTAGATGGGCTGGGGTGATTTTGACGAGGCTAAAATTACTTTGAGAACACAAGACGGCACTAAGAGCCTCTATCTCCTGCTTCTCCGGGAGGAAGACTACACTCTGTCCCACCAATAGGGGAGAGAATAAGCTGGTAATGGTCGCGTCGAACCCAATCGAAGAATGAACCGGAGAACCAACCCCATCGGCTACTGCATACGCTTTTATGCACCAGCTAAGATAATTGACCAGTCCTTGGTGGACAATCATCGTTCCCTTTGGTTTCCCGGTTGACCCAGAGGTGTAAATTATATAGGCCAAGTTGGTGGGATTAACCCTGCTGTTGAGATTGTCCTCACTCTCCTGAGAAATTACGCCCCAGTCTGTATCCAAGCAGATCGCCTCCGCACCCTGCTCAGGCAATCCAGCTAGCAACTTTTCTTGGGTCAATAGCACTGACACCTGTGAGTCTGACAGCATGAACGCTAGACGTTCTTTCGGATATGCCGGATCTAGAGGTACGTAGGCTCCACCCGCTTTGAGAATACCGAGAAGCCCCACCATCATCTCAAGCGATCGCTCTACGAAAATCCCCACTAAAACTTCCGGTCCCACCCCCAGTTTTTGCAGGTAGTGCGCTAGCTGATTCGCTCTTGCATTCAGTTCCCGATAGCTCAACTGTTTGTCTTCATAAACTACCGACAGGGCATCAGGTGTCAGCTCCACCTGCTCCTCAAATAACTGATGGATACACTTATCCTTGGGGTAATCTGCCTGAGTATCATTCCACTCCATCAGAATTTTGTGACGCTCCGGCTCAGATAACACAGGCAGAGCGGCAACGCGCTCTTTGGAGTCAGTTACAATGCCTTGCAAAAAAGTAGTAAACTGATCCAAAATCCTGACAATGCTGTCACCATTTAATGCCTCGGTGTTATAGAGCCAACAGCATTCTTTCCCCTCTGACGGAATGACCAAGGTCAACTCATTACCAGACCCAGCTTGGTGATAGTCTAGTTTTTCTACCCGTTCTACGACCACCGGAAACAGCGACTCACGACTCAGCTCAGACAGTGAACGAAGAGCCGGATACCTAGCTACGACATCACGCCCATAAGTCTTTTGAAGTTTCGTCAACTCCACTTGCTTCCTAAAAGCTTCAAAAACTTCCTCAAAATTTTGCTCGTAGTCTATATCTACGCGGCAAGGAACAATTGAGGCAAAAAAGTCTTCCAGTCCTCTCAACTCCCGTTGCAGCTCAACATCTCTAAATCCGATATCAAAACATCCTGTTCCTCCAATACGGGTTAGATAAGTGGCAAATGCAGCAAACAGAAAGTCGCCTTGATTCCATTCCGGCTGGCGCTCCTTTAGGAGGGTTGTGACCTCATGCGGTATGAACATCTTTACACTCGTGTACTGCTTCTGTTCCAAGTGTGATGCCGTCCGATTTGCATAGGGAACCGTGATGGGCTGTAACGTCGCCAGCTTCTCTACCCAAAAAGCTTCGTGCTTAGCGATTAATCCATCAAGCCTCTCAATACGCTTCGCGCTATCTGGCTCAATGTCCTTAAATCGATACCCAACTTGCAGTCCAAATCTCTCGACCAAATCTGGAATCGATAGCACTTGACCATCTATGGTTAGCACCTGGGACAGCACTACCTCGTTACTTGCTGTAGAAACTGTAAGGAAGCCAGGTTCAATCGCTGTTATCGTTCCAGGAGGGGACTCAGACAGGTCGCCTTTGACTTCGAGTTTGGGGATAACGATCAAGTTGCTCCCTATTGCCAACTTCGCCAAACCAAAAGCATTGGGGTAGGAACCAACACGTATTAAGCAGTAAGCCATTAACTCTTATCCTTTAAAAAATACTGCTCCAGCAAATCCTCCCCGCGAACGCCCATCTCCTTCACCATCACCTCAATCTGCTTGAGAACTATCGGCAAAGGCTTCGTCTTGCCCCGTTCCCTACGGTTCACTGACTGAAAGGACATCCCCAGTGTTTTGGCAAACTGCAATTAAGTCAGCCCCAGGCGCTTTCGGCTTTCTTTGATAAGCACAGCAGTGGATAGCGATTCAGTTGTCGGCATGGCGGGAATGTCTCCCAGATAGTCCTTATCGAGGCTAACCGAAAAGGCATTGAATCTCACCTGGTATATTCACCTAATTTTCTAAGCCAAATGGCGTGGACTGAGTATTTTCTAAGGGATAAAACTAAGCCGAGAGTTAGGTCTGTGTCATTAAAACGACCCGTTTCTGGTATAGTCTCGCACCTTATTAAAAAATGGCACTACAGCCTCTAACTCTGTACCAACAACTCGTCACTTAATCTACGTCACTAAAACCCCGGCTTTCTATCTTTTTGGGACGTTGTAGGCATGAGACCTTTATCAAGAATATTTCTTAAGACTCCGCTTAAAGGCATTAGCGTAGTAACAAATTTGTTACTACAGTTGAGCAACTGATAACCTTTCCTTTCACCTCGTAGCTACCTGTGATGTATTTATACTTATCATCACTATCTAACGTACTACAGCATATTTTACAGCTAGTTTACTGATTCTAATTCTCAACAAGTACTTAAAAACAGGCTCCGAAATTAGAAGTCTTGCTAAAACAACGGTATAACGTTAATTAATGGTTGATCTTTTATTATTTGAGCAACCTTAAGAACAAGATGAAGAACAACCGTAACGGTCAAGAAGCAAGGCGGAGCTATGCTGAACAGCAAAACCTGAAACGCCCGAATAATCTTTTGGTTTCTACGTCAGCAGAAATTCTTCTAGAAAGATGTACCAAACTTGGCACATCTTTTACCTTCATCACGGAGATCCGTGACCGAGCCGCTAATTCGTTCTAGATATCTGTGGGTTAGAGATCGTGACGCTAACGATGACCAGGGGAACAAATCTCCCTTTGTGCATAATTTTACCCAAGTAGTTAGTTTACCGCAAACAGCAGCTTTCTACTGCTGAGGACGGGAACAGATTAAGTGCGATCGCTATTGGCTAGGGAAGTTTATGGAGAAAGCCCTTTCTCTACTTGTTGAGCCTCAGCACTCTGGTTAAGATATTAGTGTAATTGAAACGCCATTTCTTCCGTCTCCAGTCGCGAACTTGAATATAGGAATCCCAGGATTGTTGATTGTTCATGGCTTCTTCCCTGTAACAAACCAGTACAACCATCCACTTCGCACTCTTAGCGAGTTGCCTGAAATTAGTGAATTGATTTGTAGGTGTAGATGCGGACCTGTACTATTTCCAGTGCTTCCGATGTAACCGATGACCTCACTCTCCTTTACGAATCGTTTATTTGTGCATCGGCTCAAGTGTAGAAGCTCAAATTCTAAACCAGGAAATAAATTTGAAGTAAACGAAACCACGGTTCCGCCTCCATAGGCATCTTGAAAACATTTCACTTGACCATCTGCGAGCGCATATAAAGGAGTACCCAGAGGTGCTGCTAAATCAACACTTCCGTGATATTCCGGCTTCCCATCTTTCCAATCTTTTCGCCATCCTCGCGCCGATGACACTGCGTATCCGGCTATCATATCTCCTGTTTTTGGGTCTGACTGCCACTTTTTCTCCCAGGTGGCGATAATCGCTTTGGTGTCTGCAAATTTCGAGACAGAGTTGACCGAAGAATAGCGATTCCAGATAGAAGCTGTGTACTCGGCAATGCTGGGATATTTACGCCCGTTACTGTACTGAGGTTTCGTGTTGTTCCAGAGTCGAGGTTGTCCTGAGTACCAGGCGCTGGCAACTCGCCTAATGATTTCTTCTTCGCTTCGCCCTGGTTCAGACTGTTGGTTTAGGTAAAGCCCTAGGCGATGTTTGACAATCTCGTGCTGAATCTGAGGTGAATTCATGAATTGACTATGACTAACCTCACGACCTAAAGCCGCTTTCGACCAACTAGGGATATTGCTTGGCATAACTTGCCATTTACCGCTGGCTCCAGAGTCACCATTGATGACGGTGTGATTCTCGTTTGACTCCTGAGTAGCGATCGCCTTCATCAATCTTTCTAGAGAAATTCCTTGTTTGGCTACAGGTTTAGTCTCCGGTTTAGGAGCTGGTTTAGTTGTTGGTTTAGCTATGGGTGGTGCTGGTTTAGCTAAACCTTTGTCTAAACCTGGCTGCACTTGCTCAGTATGAATCTGAGATTTTTCGCTACTAAAGAATCTCGCTACGGGTGATGAATCAAGACTTCGCATTACGCCAGTAGTAAGTATCGCTGTCGCGGCGATGGTAAACAACCGCTCACGAAGGTAGTCTCTGTCTGAACTTGGCTCAGCATTCAGAGCTTTGAGCAAATTGTTAATCTCTTTCTCAAGCTGCCAAGGATTACGAGTTTTGAGCGCGTGTAGGTCACGCTCTAGCCTGTCTATTTTGTTTGCTATAGATATAGATACACTGCTCATGATTACCTGCTGAGTAGATAGACGATGATGGCGGTTATCAGGCAAGCGCCGCTGGTAACGATGATTCGCTGACGCTTCAAACGTTTAACCTCCTTCCTGAGTTTGATAAGCCGTTGTGCTTCTTCTTCAGAGGGGTCACGCTGGGAGAGAAGTTTGTTGAATTTGATAAACTTGGGTCGATTGGGCATTACAAAAAAGCCCTCGACTCTCCGAGGGCACAAACTAAGGTGAACATTTTGGGTCGCCGCGATGTTAGACTTGCTTTGCTAGCTGGACAAGTTGAGCGGTCACGTTGGCAATGTCTGGCTCATCCACAATGTAGCGATCGCTTCCTCTCATTTCGTCTAATAGGTCAGCGCCGAATAGGTGTGCGCCACCGCCGCCGATGCAAGAACTCTCAATTTCTGGCGGTGTATAATCAGCTATTAATTCGCCTAGTTCTCCGATGTACCAGCCTTTTGCTGTCTCAATTGCCTCACCCAGAGGGGTATCCTCGAAGGCTCCCTGGGGTCGGTAAAATTCAGCACCGCTGTTTACAGCTTGTATAAATTGTGGGTCTTCACTGTTATCTATCCCGGCTTCTTGGGCTACCCATTCATAAAATAGTGATGTTCCTTTGCCATCAAAACTTTGGCTTCGATTGTCGTCAAAGAATCCGTAGGGGTCAACAAAGTTAAGAAGAAAAGTCCGATACCCAATGTCGTAACGCGCTGACCAGACTCCCTGAATTCCAGGATTTTCCGGGGTTGATAGGGCGCGATAAAAGCCGAGGTGATAGCCCTCCGGGTGAAGTTGCAAGCTCTTTATTATGTTAGACATCCGCCCTTGTGGAGTACTCCAAGTTAGCTCTCGTTGTACCTGTTTTAGTGCAGAAGCCTCTTGCGCTTTGAATTTGCCAGCAGTAAAGAAAGTAGTTACAGATAAATCAACTTCTTCCCCATTCCCTAACCCCATTAGGGTGAGAGCGAAGATAATTCTTAGGGTCAATTTGTCCATTTTGTCGCCGTGTAAACCGCTTACACCTCCTAGGCTTGCGCCTTTCATGTCAGTGGTGAAGGTCTTGCCCCTGTAGGTAACTTCTAAGTTTCCTTTAACAGGACTGCTGGCACGGGATGAAGAAACTCTTGTTTTACCCCTTGGTTGCTCTGCAATCAGGTTCAACATCTTTTCAATGGTGATGCCAACCCCGTCGCCAATGGTAACTAGCATTGCAACTTTCTCAAACAAGCTCCCGTTGTCTATAGCGATCAGGGGATTTTTGCTGGGCTTAACTCCCATGTCTGGAGTGAGTGAGATGTTGATTGAGCTGCCGCTATCAAAGCGCGTCATGCGTTGCTTGGTTGGTAAAGCTCTACTAGTCATAAATCTTCGTCGTCCTCTGTAGTAAGTTCTGGATTAAGTGCTACTTCGCCGTAGCGTTCATCTACTGCAATGCGGGTCTCTATGCCTTTGTCCTCAGCAAGCTTGAGCAGCTTGTCTTTAAGAGAGTCAAAGTATTTATCGAACTGTTGGTAGGTAGCTTGACCGACTAGCTCAATTTGCGATCGCAGCTTTGAGTGTCTTTCGTCTCTTTCCTCGGCTGGTTCTGAGTCAAAAATCCATTCAGCCTCGCAGACTTCCGGTTCGGGTTGCCCCTCTGGTATTTGAGTTTCAAACCAACATTGATACTCTTGGCTGCGCTTAGCTACCTCTTCCCAGTACCGGACTCTCAACGGGTAACGATGGTTAGCGATGCCGACTTTCTTAATGTCGCCTCGCTTGTATTTGCTCCAATCATCTGAGGGATAGGTAGTTCGAGCCGTGTTTAAAATCTTGGTTTTGATTTCTGCCACTCCCTCTGGAGTCAGACCATAAGAGTCCCATAGATAACCTGGGGGGAACTTGAAGGTCATTAGCTCTTTAATGTGTTCTCCTACCCTTGCCGCTGAGATCTTGAACACATTCTTGCTGGCATCTTCACGAGTTCGGTACAAGTCCCGATTCTTAGGAATGCCTAGAGCTTGATGCTCATGCTCTCGAAGTTTCCGAAATCCTGCTTTAAAATCCTCCTCCGTATCTGGGATGAGGTGGCGTAGTTCTACCTTTGTCTCCTCAGATTCGGCTTGTGTGGAGGGCTGCGGCTCCTCGAATTCAGTATTAACTGCATACACGTCCTCTACCACCTCCGCTTGAACTGAGTAGGGCGGTTCTGTCGGCGGTGGCACAAGCCCGTTAGTTTCAGGATTTCCCCGCGTCACAGAAAGTCCCATTTATCTCTTGTCTCCTTTAACGCTGTGCATAAGGCAATTGAGCAGGTTCATACCGCAGTAATTCACGGTTCCCTGATGTTGGGGGACTACCTCATCAGAACCGTTTACTTATATTTAGCACAGTTTTATAGAAATACAGTACATTTTTATAGAGATATCTCTGCGAAGAAATGAGAAAATGAGTGAAACTATAGAAACATCTGACTTAATGGCTGAAAAGTTCACCCTGACCTATTACTATGTCTCGCCGCAAGACTCTAAAAGGATTGAGGACTTTAAGAACTGCTCAGGTGATTCAGAGAAAACCTTGGTTACCCAGTATGTAAGGGGGTGGTTAAGCAGGAATAGGGATTACTACTTGGAGCTGGCTCGAATCGATGCAAATGCTAGAGCCATTCCTTTTAGGGAGTGGGGTGAGACTGTTGTCGAGGAAGGAATAGAAGCCCTGCCGGAATACAAGCAGGAAATCAAAGACATCCCTCTTAACCCACTGAGAGACGTAGCACTGTCCCCTGATGCAATTAGGAAAGGAATAAACTACATTGCTCTTGGCAGACAGAACCTAGCTCTACTCAGAGTAGGCATCCTCTACGACCGGGATAATGCCATAGGTTTCGTATCGCGTATCGTCAGGGAGCATTTAGCTCGGAACTGGGATAAGCTCTATGCCCATCAAGTAGAAGCTGAAGACTTTGAGAATTGGAAGTAATTGGAAAGATTAACAACAATGACTACGACAATCAACACTGAACTCAATCTAGAGCGTGTAAATCAGGCCATTAATGCAATCTTGGCAACATTGGGGGAGCCTGAATCTGATTTGCACAGTGAAGCACTTTCAGCTTTTCGTAGAGGTGATTACCAAGTTGTGAAGCGGCTGGCAGCAACTAACTTATCTGATTACTATTGCAAGGCTTTAGGCTATCTAGGTGGCGCACTAAAACTTACTCCAAATACTGATACCATCCTTGCCGAATCAGCACGAGCAGCGGCTGATTTTGTGCGTGAGAGAACGTTAGCCAGATTGGGGGCTGAGATTGCTAAAGCGTTAGGTTGATTAATTAATCAAAAGAGGTGATCGCCATGCCAATCGCAAAAATCCACTTACCGACCATCACGTCAATAGGTATCCTTGTTGTTTTTTGCGATCGCCTCTAGCAGTTCCGAATTCTCAGTGATGGCTCCATATACGGACATACCAAGACCTACTACACGGCTGATGCAGCAGAGAAAGCGGGTCAGGAGTGGGTAGGTTTGGGATGATAGGAAGCGTGAGCTTCCGTGAGCAAAATCAACTTACTCTGTACGACTCCAATTAACGTCTTAATGTCGGGCAATTATTGCCGGGATTAATCGGAGTTGGTTTCTACCTTGCTTACTTGCTACTGGAGTTTAAACTCCAGTAGCAAGTAAGGGGAAGAAAACGTTCGATAATCAACAACAATCTCTGGAAGTTAATCGAACAATGCCTCTATCTACCCTTTGTAAAATGGGTTTTATAGTTTTGCTTTATATTGCCACAAAAGCCTTGCCACAAAAGAGATTGAACTTTAGTTTGTTATTAAAAAAGACATCGGTTCCATGTCTAGCGATGGTGAGGCGTAAACAGCGAAAATAAAATAAGATACTGGTTATCAAAACTCAGTATCTCAATGTACAATCGTGTTATCTGGTTTTTCGACTAAAGGAGAAAGCCTATAGCCTAACTAAATTAAACAAGGATTTTCAATATTTGTTTCAGATTTCACGGAATGGCTGGGAAATCATTTCAAAGGATCTGAAACAAAGCTGACCTTCGCTTTGATTTTAAGTTTATCACAAGCGTTGGAGCTTTGTATGCATTTTCGAGCAAAAAGTAAAAGGCAACAGCGAGAGCTAATTCCTTTAATTACTTGAGAAGTTGTATTAGCCAAGTTGCGCTGTTAGCGCAAGACAATCGCTATCACCAAGACAAAAATAAAGTATCTTCACCATAACTCATAATTTCCCCTGTCTTCAAACTGCAACTCTACTCAAGTATATAAAGAAGAATCACTCTAGCTGAGCCACCGCTATACACAATAACGAGGTTCAGCCCATGACAAGTACAAGTAATCAGAATCGAAGCACAACGCAATCCTTTCTAGAGTTTGACCAAGACCAAGCCAATCAGCAACTAGAATTATTGGGCTACAGACCTGGCGACAAAATCTATCTCACCGCATTCCTACCTAAAGACGATGCCAGAAGCACCCAAGACAAAGGCAGGAAATCAAATCGGCTCAATGGCAAGGAAGTAGAGCGCTGGCAGAAGGAAGGTCGTGGTGTCTACTTTGTTGTCAACGGAGGTGGACATAAAGCCAACGAAGTAACCAGTTGCCGCGCCATCTTCTATGAACACGACACCCTTGACAAAGAAAATCAACTACTGCTGTGGGAAACACTAGGCTTACCAGAACCAACTTTTCAGGTTGACACGGGCGGAAAATCTATCCACTCCTACTGGGTATTAGAGAACCCGACTAACCCGGACGAGTGGAAGAAGTTACAAACCGACTTACTGGAGTTTGCCGATGCAGATCGCTCACTCAAAAATCCTAACCGAGTCATGAGGCTTGCCGGAGCTTGGCACATTAAAGGTGATGGCACAGTGAATCGAAGCCAAATAATCACCAGTAGTGGTAAGCGCTATACCTTTGAAGAATTAAGGGCGATAATCCCCGCCTGTAAAGTTGCACCAATTGAAACACCCATTCCCTACAGAGTTAGCCCTCAGACCAACTCTGAGTGGACTGAGCGGGAATGGGCGTTATCTTATCTAAATGCTTTATCAAGCTATCGAGCTGATGATTATGATGATTGGCTAGCCGTTGGGATGACACTTCATTCAGTTGATGATTCCCTTTTAACTGAGTGGGACAACTGGAGTCGCCAATCGCCCAAATATACTCCGGGTTGCTGTGACAAGAAATGGAAGTCATTCAAGAGCCAGGGAGTTTCGCTCGGCACACTGGGACACATGGCAAAACAAGATGGATGGCGAACACCTTTTGAAAAGGCATCAGGACGTGGTTATAGCGGTGGAATCGGCTCCGGTAGTAGACCCTCTAACTTGGGTAGCTCCAATGGGGATGGTAGAGATGGAGGCAATGGCAATGATACTAAGGCTGTCCTCCCCCCTAGTATTCAGGAGCTAACCTCCTCTGAAGTAAAAAAACTGATCGCTGAAATTATTAAGCAAGGCTTGGATGGAGCTGAATTAAGGACAGCACTTAATGAAATAAGCCACTTTACCCCTTGGCGTGTAGACCAACTCTACAAGCTCCATCAACAAAAATCAGAGGATATCGAGCGTGTTGAACTCAGGGATAATACCCGCGAACAGCTTGAATCCTTGTTGAGTGCCAGCAACGCCTCGTTAGACTTACACCAATTCTTGCACCCCAACCTGGCTAAACCCTTACTACGTCTATCATCTCGGTTGAGCCTCAAGCCGGAAGTGTACCTAACGACTCTGCTGACAGTAGCGTCATCCTTGCATCATCCCCAGACTCGAATTTGGTTAAGCAAGGAGGATGACTTTGACCAACCAGCGGGATTATATAGTGGCATCGTTGCCGAGACTTCCCAGAAGAAATCTCCTGTCCTAAAAGCGTTCGCAACAAAGCCGTTGAAGGTGCTGCAAGCTGAAGAAAAGCATTTCTTTGAGCAGAAGTTAAAGGCTTACTATTATGCGCTGGAGGATTGGGAGAAACTCCCGCCAGAACAGAAGAGGGAGCTAGACCCCCCAGTTAAGCCGGAAAGAGCTGTCTTGTACTTCACAAAAACCACTGGGGAGGGGTTAGAGTATCAAGCCGCTCGTCAACCGCAACAAGGAATGCTTTACCTTAGCGACGAGTTACCCGCAATCATTAATAACCAAAACAAGTACACCAACGGTAAGGGTTCTGACAGGCAAGACCTTCTTTCTTATTACGATGCCACAGCCAACACAACCCTAAGAGCCGATGGTATTAAGTCGGAACTGGATAGTATTCTGCTGGCAATTCTTGGTGGTGTCCAACCCCAAGTTCTTCAAGCCTTACTGAACAACTGCGAGGATAACGATGGCAACTGGGCGCGGTTTCTCTTTGTCAATCAACCTAGTGTTGCGGGAAGGTTACACGCCGATGGTGGACGAGTTGACCTAACAGGGTTATTGGTTGACCTTTACCGAAAAATCCGAGCGCTGCCGACTGTCGAGTATACCCTAAGCCCTGAAGCCTTTAAAGTTTTCCAGCAAGCTTATAACCGTTACGAGCAGAATCGAGTTAACGACCCTTTAGTCGGAATGAAATCGGTTTGGGGCAAGAGCGAAGGACGGGTAGGACGGTTAGCCCTCAACCTTCACGTCATTAACTCATTAGCCAATAGCGAGACTCCCAGTCAGGAAATTGAAGCAGACACAATCAAACGTGCAATTGCTTTGACAGATTACTATGCCATGCAGGTCAAGGCAATTTACACCGAATTTAGTGATTCAGATGCCCTCGCCCCTCATCTGGCTAAAGTCATCGAGATGAGTCTCAAGCGTATTCCTTCAAAATCTCAGGGGTGGCTAAAAGCCAGTGATGTTTATCTGTCGATTACCAAGGCAAAGCGCCCAACGGGTGAGAAAGTGCGGCTGTGGTTCTCTGAATTGGTGACTTTGGGCAAAGGTGAGGTGAAGGGAGTAGGACGCTCTCTCTTATTCCGTGCTTTTAGTCCTGATACCCCACCGTTAGTGAAATTAGACAAATTAGACACCCAATTAGACATTTTGTCTAAACCTGAACCGACGCTATATCAAGTGGTTCAGGAGAAATTAGACAAATTAGACAAATTAGACAATTTTCAAAAAAACGTAATGGATGTTGAAACCATAGGGTTTGGGGCGGATTTAACCACTGAGTTTGAAAAAAATTCACTTTTAGATGAGTTGTCTAATTTGTCTAATTTCGCCCAGAGCGTAGAGCCTGAACAGGATGCAGCGTTAGACAATTTGTCTAATGAGTTGTCTAATTTAGACAAATTTACACCAGTGGAAGCGACCACCTCTGCCAGCCCTGTTGAGAATACGCCGGAAGCTACGGAAGTCGAGGTTATGGAGCTTTCCCCCCAACAATCGGAACTTCCTATCTATCAGCGTTTGGATGGTAACTACGAGGTGCAATCATCGGCATTAGACAAATTAGACGACTCATCCGTAACCACAACGGGAACGGCTAAGGTTGTGTCTAGTGCTGTTGGTGATGACGAATGGGTCCTCGGGGCTGTGGTTATTGTTGATGCGACTGACCTTCCTTCCAGTCTCGCAAGCTTTGACGGACATCAAGGTGTTGTTGAAGAGGTTAAGGTATCAAGCTGCTTGGTTCGCTTTGCTGGCGATGAGGTCATGCATATCCCCTTTCGTGGATTGAGGTTGGTAATTGAATGAAAACCAATTTGATTACGCGAACCTCTCCCATCAAGATTTGTGCCCTCCTACCTAATTGGAGATTTTGCCTTTATCAATTGACACAACCAAGCCGATTTGAGCGCTATTTGTGCAATACCGACTCATTTTGGCTTGACGGATTTACAGTCAGGTTTTAATGCATACCTTTTATCCCCACTTAGTTTTACCCCGAATACTAAAGCCTTAAGATTCAAAATCCTCTTGCCACCAATGATCAACAATGTCCTCAATTAGTTCGTAATCCGAAGTAATTTGTGCCGCATATTCGTCATCGATTTCGACACTATGACCAGCCAAAGCACTAAAAGCACCTTTATGTCCTCCTTTGCCACACTTTCTCAGATGCTTTGAGCCAATATTTCTAAAACCATGCGGGTTTAAAAAACATTCTTGTCCGAACAACGCCTTAGTCGCTCTCCCAACGGCTCGGGAGACTAGACCCGTAATGCAACTGAGGTGGTCGTCGTCATAAGGTTTGGCAAAACTGCCCGGTCGGTTTCCTCCTAAGCTAAAGAATACATAATCGAAAACCAAAGCATTAGCTGCCGCCTGCTCCCAGTAAACAATTCGACTTTTCAGACCGTTCAATTTTTTGTTGAGTTGAGCGATGTAGTTTTCTTGATTTTTAATCGGCTCAGACATCAACCCATTCTCAGCTTGTTCGAGGCGCTTTTGTAGCTGTTCTATCTCACTCTCTTTACGTCCCCAAAACGATAACCAACTCTCTAAACTCTGGGGAGCTTCTATCGCCATAGGACGGATAATATTGAGCCATGTATCTAAATCTTGAGTTAGAATGGAGGGCAGTGGGTAGTAACGAAATTTCCCAGTTTTATTGAAGTTTTTGTGATTTTTGATTCGTACAGCATACCGCTCTACTCCAAGAGAATCTTTGACCTTAATCAGAGTACTACCTACCTGTAACTTGCGAAGTTCTTCCTGTCTGACTGGAGCGTAAACGAGAATTTTAACCATCAAGAAAACTTGCCAAGCTTCAACGAGCGCCGAGAGGCGACGTTTATTGCCGCTATTCGATAGCTTGGCGCAGCAAGAATACAAATACTGGGCGACACGGCGAGCTTGAGAGTGGTTAATTTCCCGGTTCGACCATTTCTTTTCATCGAGTTGGGGTTTTTGCTCTCTATACGACTCCGTGTACCCAGCCCGCAGCGCTTGCAAACTGACAACTACAGGAATATCCGACCAATCCCGGCGAGTTGATTGCTCGAATGATAGCCACTTCGCGACCGAAATGGCAGCCTGCACGAGCTTTGCCGCTTCGCTATGACTACAACCTCGCTCCGTCAGGAGCCAATCAGCATAGTCTTGTAAGAAAATTGGGTCAGTGAGCAGCTTTAGGCTGAGTTCTGAGAGGTCGTAACCTTCAATGTGAGTACACCAGCCGAAGAAGCGACAAAAATTACCGCTATAGCGTCGCAGGGTTGAAGCGCTAATTTTGATTATCTTGGGTTTTTCAAAGCCATGTCCTGCTGAGGCAGCAAGATTTCTTCGTTGTTCTCGTTTGAGCCGCCGTTGTTCTTGGCTATGCTTTTGATTTTCAGTAATTGGAGGCGACTCATGAGGGTCTTCAGGTAATGATGAAGATTCAAGCCAAAACCTTTTCCAAGCTTCCAACTCGCTGAGAATATGGTCTGGTAGTTCCTCCTTTCTAAGCCCATATTGCCGTTCCTGTCGCGTACAAGTCGGAGGCTTGCGGCCATTAACCCGGACGTGAGCTGGCGCTTTAGCAGGCAGGGGTTGCGGAAACATCTCAAGATACCAGGTTTGCTCTCGCATCCAGGCGAGAAATCGTCCCAGTGCTGAGGAATAATTTCCTTTCGTACTTTTTGATAACCGTCCCGCTGCTACTGCCGCGTCAAAGTTATTTTCAAAAATGTCCAAAATTGCATCAGGGCTGAGTCGATTAATTGGCAAGCGACTACAGTATCTTTTAAACTCTTGAGCTTTGAGTTTATCGGGGTAAAAACTGGAGTCAACTTCGGGAAGAACATGCCATCTGAGAGCGGTCTGTAGATGTTTGATGATTTCCGGATAGTCTTGGGCATCTTGGCTATGCTTAAACTCCGAAATAGTTGACATTAAATTTCGCTGATTTTTCTTCATGATTTTTGCTTCTTTTAGAAACTAGGTACGAATAAATTGAAAACAAAGTGAGGGGTACCACACAACTTTTGCGCGAGTTCCATCGAAGCAAAAGCCGAAAGCTATTGCTGCACAAGAGTTATAATGATTTCAATGAATTAGAGTTTCGTACTACTAAGAGTACGAACTATTAAAGAGCCTCCTAACTAGCGGATTGGAGAAAAAACTTGAAAAACTGAGGTGGAAATTGATTGAGAAAACCACTGATGAAGCTGTGACATGGTTCAACGATTATTGTCAGAGGATAGCGCTTGGAAAACTAAAAAGGTCGCCGAGCCGTTGTTAACAGCTATGGCGACCTTTCGGTTGGAACCAACATCTAGTATTTCAATTAATTTCTCAAATACTAACTAGATTTTCCCAAAAAGGCAAGGCTTTTTCTAAGAACTTTTCCGGATATTGGAAAAGGCGCTGTCCGGTTTTGGGGAGAGCGCTTCCAAGGTGGAAGTGACTAATGGTTGCCCCAGCGACAGCAAGCCGCGTTTGGTGTCGTACTCAATGGGTGAGTGACCTCCCCAATTATCCGCTGTATGCACACTGAACAATTCTGGTGTTTGTGTTGGCACCAAAGCCACCGGAATTTTTTCTCCCGACGCGGTTACTACTAGGTTGTGCGTCGGCTGGAAGCGACTGGGTGTTTCTTCAGTGTTGCTGTGCTTCCCGGCTATCTTGTGGGATGGAGTGATTGAGCGCTTGGGCTTTTTAGGTTGGGACTTTTTTGGATTAGTCGTGGCTTTAATCGTCTTGGGTTTGGGAGGACGACACTGTTCGCAGTACAGCGGTCTAGAGCCGAAAGTTTCCCGCACGGTGGGTGCAGAGCATTGCTTGCAGATGAACTTGAAGGTGCGGGTGTGAATTAGTCGGTTGTGAGCTTGTACCGTGTACTCTTTAACAAAAACGTACTTGCTAGGCATAGGGAACACACAATTCGATGATTTAAAAGCAGCAAGCCACTAGTAATTGGTGGTTTTTACTAGGCTAGAGGAAGATAGTCTTTCCTTAAATACCTGCAACCCAGAACGCTCCTGCCCAATGACCCAACAGTTCCAACTCTCTCCACCTCCCGACGACCTACGCACACCCTTGGTGCAGTTAAAATCTCACTACCTGCAGCAGGTTCTTGAGTACGAAAAAAAGCTGGCGCAAGCTTTAGACAAGTTGGCGCATGTCGAAGCTCTATTAGAAGGATGGTCAAGCGTTGAAGAACTGCCACTAACCACGGAACTACCACACCCGGAGCCAGCAACTCCAACCCCGACAGCTTTTAGCGCTGCTATCAAGAGAAACGTGGAGAGCGATGAGGGTGATGTTGCCCAAAAAGATAGCTCCCTCATGTCTTGCAATGGTCATGTCAGTAGTGCCGTCAACAACAGCGCCCTTCAAGCTCATCAGGGGAATGGTGCCAAATCCCACCACACCTCAATAGAAGAGCCGTCTTCTCCAAATCTGTTAGAGCGATTCCTTGACACCCTGAATACCTCGACCCGTACCTTGCTGAGTTTCTGTGTTGACTCTGGTGGGATAGAACTAACCGACAAGACTGTTGGTGGTAAGACTTTATCTTTGGAGTGTCCGAACGAGGCCGTGTTTCGCCGCCTCAAGTTGAAGTTACCCGGTTTGGCATCCTCGTGGAATCGGTTCGTTGGTGAGGATGCCCGATTTGTGGTTTCAACAGCGAGTCATCCTCTCGACACTAAGCTCTTGTCCTGGTCAAAAGAGGATTTAGCTCAAATGGAATTAGTTGTGGATAAAGTGTTTGAAATCCTGGGAGTGACTTACACCCAACTTTCACACAGAGGACACTCTTGGTTGGTGATTGTGCCCAACTCGGTGCTGACTCCGCCATGCTGTGAGGACTCACCGTTTGGGGAGCCACATCTTCCACCAACCACTACCAACACACACATCAATGGCAGCCGCAACGGTAGTACTTCCTCGGACGGGGTAGAAGAGGTCGAAATGCTCCCCACTTATCAGGGTATGAATCAAATAGAGGCGCTCTCACTTCTGTTAAGCGAACATTCGGGCACGGTGCTACACCTTGAGTTTATTGTGCGCTCTCTCTACGGGGAATTAGAACCCTCACTCTTGAAAGTCATCAAGAATCGAGTCGGGAGTAGCCTGAAGCAGGGGGTAGAGCAAAAGTTGTGGGCAAGAGTCGCTGACTCCCCTGGTTGCTACACCTTCGATTTAAGCTTGGTGGAACCCGCAGAACCCCCACAAGTCACGCGCTCCGGTAAGGGTCGCTTGTCTCATCGTCAGAGAAAGAGTTCCTTCTTCAAGCTTTCTTCCCTGATGCTGCCAGCGTACCGAGGGCAGTCGCTTAAAACCGCCGTGGCTTCTGTGATAGAATCTCAGCCCGGAAAAATCTATTGTATAGATGACTTGATGGCGCTGTTGTTTGGCAGTGTGGAAGCAAGCCAAAAGGGTCGAGTCCGGGACGCGGTAATCAAGGGGCTTTCAGAAGGGAAGCTCCAAGGGCGCTTTGAAAGCGTACCGGATTCTAAGGGCTGCTACACGCTTTCAATTAGTTTACTCGAAGCGTCTAGCAGCACAAGGCAGCCCTAGATGAGCTTGAGGCTCAAAGACAACTTGGCATGACAACAGGCTTGGCTAGTGACGAGCGCCAAGCGTGCATTGCACTCTTCCAACAGAGTTTTGGGAGCAAAGAACATGAAACGAAGAATTATAACTGCCGCCATCCTGTTGACCGCAACATCCTCAGCCTGTACGCAACCGCTCTATGATACGAACTATGGCAAGCATCTTCAAGCGCAGACGTTAGCGAGAGTCGCTGTCGGATACGCAGAAGTTGGACACAAAGAGAAAGCCTCACAGGTTTTAGCCGAAGCGCATCAGAGTGCCAAAGCTATCAAAAACAATTTAAAAGAAAGTACATTGCTTGAGGTGGCTATGAAGTACGCACAAGCGGGGCAATACGACCAAGCTCTTAAAATTGCCAAAGCAATCAAGGATGACGATGTCACAAACTTCTGGTTGGATAAGATTGCTGTCGAAGCAGCGGAAGTGGGGCAATACGATCAAGCGCTTAAGGCTAACAAAGCCATGCGGGATGGTGCTGTTAAACCTGATACTTTAGCTAAGGTCGCACTTCATGCCGCCCAAACGGAGCAATACGACCGAGCGCTGCAAATCGCAAAAATGATTGAGTTTGACGAGACTAGAGCCAAAGCGCTGGTTAAGGTCGCGAACGAGTATTCACGAGCGGGACAAAAGGATAAAGCCTTACAGATATTAGACCAAGCCCTTGAGGAAACTAAAGCAATGGAGGATGGCACGGCTTTCAAAGCCGATGCCTTAGCTGAGGTGGCTGTCGGCTATGCACAAGCGGGGCAAAAGGATAAAGCCTTGCAAATACTAGCCCAAGTCCTTCAGGACACCAAGGCAATGGACTGGAGTTATATTGTTTTAGCTGAGGTCGCACTCAAGTATGCGGAAGTAGGACAAAAGGGTAAAGCACAGCAGATATTATCCGAAGTCCTTGGGAGCGTTCCCGACGGTTCTTTGAATACGCTCGCCGTAATCTATGCCCAAGGAGGGCAACCAGACCAAGCCTTTGAGATTTTCAAATCTATCAAGAATAACTCTGACAAACCCGATAAGGTAATTCATGGTAGTAGGTCCTACGATGCGTTGACTGAGATCGCACTCATGTATGCAAAAGTGGGGCAATACGACCAAGCGCTTCAGGTCACTAAGGCAATTAAGTACACCGTAAATAGAATGCAGGCGTTGGCTGCGATCGCGGTTGAGTATGCCAAAGCCAGGCAATACGACCAAGCTCTTCAGGTTGTCGAGTCCATTAAATCTGTTGATGATGGTGGGGAATTTTTCCAAGCCGAGGCGTTGGCTGCGATCGCCTTGCTGTGTACGAAAGCGGAACCAGCGCATCAAGCGTCGCAGATATTAGACCAAGTCCTAAAGGTTGCAAAACCCATTGAGGATGAAGACGACAAAGCCATTGCGTTGGCTGAAATCGCCAGTCAGTATGCAGTGGTGGGACAAAAGGATAAAGCCTTGCAAATATTAGACCAAGCCCTTTGGAGAGCAGAAACAATAACAAGCCGGAGAGTTGTTGACTTGGGACTATTTCGATTCACCCTCTAGACAGGAATTTGGGGAGCAAGGTAGTAGCTCGGCTCTAGGATGTTAGTAAAGCTGAAGCCGACCGATGAAGTGGAGTGAACTAGCTATTATCGGGGTGTCGCCATGAAACTAAGAATCTTACTTGCCGTAGCACTGCTGACCACCATAGGCTCAGCCTGTTCTTCTGCGGTTAATTCAGAATATTTAAAGCAAGCCCAAGCTGATGCGTTGTCAAGGGTCGCTGTCAAGTATGCAGAAGTGGGACAAAAGGATAAGGCAGAGCAACTATTAGCCCAATCCCTTCAAAGTGCCAAAGCCATTGAGAGTTTTGAGCGCAAAAACATTGCCTTGTCTGAGGTGGCTACCAAGTACGCAGAAGCGGGGCAACCCGACCAAGCCCTTGAGATTGCAAAAACAATCAATAGTAGGGAGGGTGACGGTTCCAGAAACAAGGCGTTGGAGAAGGTCGCTATCCAGTATGCCCAAGCGGAGCAATATGACCAAGCCATTCAGGCTACAAAAGCAATCAAGGATGGCTATGACAGAGACATTCCATTGGCTAAGCTCACTGATCTGGCTGCAAAAGCTGGACAATACAACCAAGCGCTTCGGGTTATAAAAGCGATGCAGGAAACCTCTTGGAAAGCCGATATGTTGGCTGAGGTTGCACTCATGTATGCCCAAGCGGGGCAATACGACCAATCTCTGCAAGTTGCCAAAATCAATAAGTTTGATGACAGTAGCCGAGCCAGGGTGTTGACTGAGATCGCTAACCAGTATGCACGTTCGGGACAAAAGGTTAAAGCCGAGCCGTTCCTGGCAAAAGCCCTTCAGCTTGCTAAAACCAATGATACGTTGAGTGAAGTCGCACTCAAGTATGCACGATTAGGACAAAAGGATAAAGCCTTAGAGATATTAGCCCAAGTCCTTCAGCGCGCTAAAAAAGCCATGCCAGGTCACAACAAAGCCGAGGCGTTGGCTGGGGTTGCACTCATGTATGCCCAAGTAGGACAAAAGGGTAAAGCCGAGCAGCTCTTCGCTCAATCCCTTCAAATTGCCAAATCCATCAAGGATGATAAACAGAGCAAAGCCTATGCTTTGACACAGATTGCCTTCAAGTATGTGGAAACGGGGCAATATGGCCAAGCCCTTCAGGTTACCCAATCCCCTGATATCGATTTGACTCACAAGGCCGAAGTGTTGACTCAGATTGCTGTTAAGTATGCCGAAGCGGGGCAATTCGACCAAGCCCTAACAGTTGCCCAATCTATTGAGGGGCTTGGTCCCTTAGTCAATGGAATGAGGGAGGACTGTCGCGGCATCAAAGCCAATGCATTAACTCAAGTCGCTGTCAAGGCGGCGGAAGCAGGGCAATATGATCAAGCCTTTCGGGTCGTCAAAACCATTGAGGAGTTGTATGACTCTCACCAAGCTGATGCCTTGGCTAAGATTGGAGATAGGGCTACGCAAGCCGAACCAGCGGCAAGAGCCGCGCAGGTATTAGCTCAAGCCCTTCCGATTGCTAAATCTATCGAGGCGGAAAATATTAAAGCTGAGGCGTTAGGTGAGATTGCAACACAGTATGCAGCAATAGGACAAGCGGAAAAAGCCTCGGAGATATTAGACCAAGCTCTTTGGAGCGCCAAACAAATAGGTGTAATAGGTAATTTATGTAAGCTAGTGAGTTGTACCTTCCCGATCTGAGTTTGGGCAGAAAGGGATCGTAAATTATACAGTGTCTTCTTACATCAAAAATTGCTTTAAAAACGTGAGCGCTGGTTGAGTGGGTGAAAATTAACCAGAGCAACACTATTAGCAAACTTTATTATTCAATCTCAAGAGTTCGAGTTAGTTCTCAATAACCTCGGAAAAATCAGTAGCCGATAACGTCGTTTTTTCGGAATTAGCTCTATCAACAATATAGCGTCATTACAGCCATTCTTCTACTTCCGCGACTGTGAGTTATCGGAAGTAAATACCGTGGATTGACGTGTGATTGATAAGTTAGTGCTATGACTGGCTAGCTGTCGGAAGGAAATAAGCGAAAACTACCACTTTGACTCGTACCTCTATCTTTGTATTAAGTTTCGTTACTTACTAGATAAAAGTTCTGATTGACGCTGAGGAATTAAGGCGGCACACCAATAAGCTTTAAGCAAGACATCTGAAGAGAGCTAGTTGTTGGTTAGTTACTTCCAAACCTAGGACATCAATCAGGGATATGAGTATGACGGCTTATCTTCTAAGGAATTGGCAGTTAGGGGTAGTAGGGTTTTTGACAATTAGCGGAGTACTCACATCTGGAGCCGACCATACCTTAGCTCAGATTACACCTGATGCTACTTTGGGTGCTGAAGGTTCTGTTGTTACTCCCAGCGTTGATGTCGGTGGTCAGACAGCAGATCGGATTGAGGGTGGCGCAACACGAGGTATAAACCTGTTCCACAGTTTCGATCAATTCAATGTGGAAAACGGACAACGGGTTTATTTAACCAACCCGATTGGGATAGAGAACATCCTGACGCGGGTAACAGGTACTAACCCCTCCAACATATTGGGAACGCTCGGTGTCACTGGCGGCAATGCCAACCTGTTTCTGATTAATCCGAATGGCATCATCTTTGGAGCGAATGCCAGTCTGGATGTTGGTGGTTCATTTACAGCGACGACAGCCAATGCTATTGGGCTGGGCGAGACAGGACTATTCAGCGCCTCTTCCCCTGCAACAAGCAATCTACTTACAGTGCGTCCTTCGGCACTCTTTTTTAATGCTGTTGCGGCTGGGGAAATTGTCAATCAATCACTTGCCCAAAGCTTGAGCGGGCAGACTAATTCATTAGGTGGCTCTGTTGGGCTACAGGTGCCAACCGGTCAAACTCTGGCGCTGATTGGGGGGAATGTGGCGATTGAGGGAGGGAACCTGACGGCAGCAGGAGGAAGAATTGAACTGGGCAGTGTGGCTGGGGTTGGAGAAGTTAGCTTAAGTGAGATAGGGAACCGTTGGCTGTTCGGGTACAACAACATTGATTCGTTTGGGAATATCCGGTTGGAAGGTGGAGCGTTTGTAGATGCTAGTGGAGAAGGGGGCGGTGACGTTCAGCTCCAAGGCGCTCAATTGGAGATGACTCAAGGCTCGTTGATTTATGCCGACACCTTGGGTTCAGGGGATGGGGGAGAGATTCTTGTTCGCACAACTGAGACAGTCGCTCTTAGCGATGGCTCGCGAATTATAGCCGATGTTCTCGGCTCAGGAACTGGGGGGGACTTAACGATTGCCACGGGGCGGTTGCTGGTGCGCGATGGGGCAGTGGTATCAACTGGTACTAGAAGCACCGGGGAGGGAGGGACGTTGAGTGTTACCGCCTCTGATACGGTTGAGGTGATTGGCAGGACAGCCGATGGTCGGTTGGGTAGTGGCTTGTATGCTCAGACCTCAGGTGAAGGGGATGCTGGCGACTTAACAATTGCCACGGGGCGGTTGCTGGTGCGCGATGGAGCACAGGTATCAGCCAGTACTAGAAGCACCGGGGAGGGAGGGACGTTGAGTGTTACTGCTTCTGATACGGTCGAGGTGATTGGAGAATCAGCTGATGGCCGGGTTGCTAGTGGCTTGTATGCTCAGACGGAAGGTGAAGGGGATGCTGGTGACTTGACGATTGCTACGGGGCGGTTGCTGGTGCGTGATGGGGCACAGGTATCAACTGGTACTAGAAGCACCAGGAAGGGGGCGACGTTAAGTGTCACTGCCTCTGACTCCGTTGAGGTGATTGGTAGGTCAGCCGATGGCCAGTTTCCCAGTGGCTTGTTTACTCAGACGCAAGGTGAGGGTGATGCGGGCAACTTAACGATTGCGACAGGGCGGTTGCTGGTGCGCGATGGGGCAGTGGTATCAACTGGTACTAGAAGCACTGGGAAGGGAGGAACGTTGAGTGTCACCGCCTCTGACATCGTCGAGTTGATTGGCACCTCAGCCGATAGTCGGTTTCCCAGTGCCTTGTCCGCTAATACGTTAGGTGAGGGTGATGCTGGTGACTTGACGATTGCGACAGGGCGGTTGCTGGTGCGCGATGGGGCACAGGTATCAGCTGGTACTTTGAGTACCGGGAAGGGAGGGACGTTGAGTGTCACTGCCTCGGACACCATCGAGTTGATTGGCAACTCAGCCGATGGTCGGGTTCCCAGTGGCTTGTTTACTCAGACGCAAGGTGAGGGTGATGCTGGCAACTTGACGATTGCTACAGGGCGGTTGCTGGTACGCGATGGAGCACAAGTATCAACTGGTACTAGCAGCACCGGAAAGGGAGGGACGTTGAGTGTCACCGCCTCGGACACCATCGAAGTGATTGGTAGGTCAGCCGATGGTGGGTTTCCCAGTCGCTTGACAGCTCTAACCACGGGTGCTGGCAATGCTGGTGACTTAATAATTACTACTGAGCAGTTAACTATCCGCGATGGGGCTGAAGTCAATGTGAATAGTACAGGCACAGGAATTGCAGGCGTACTCCAAGTTGAAGCTGACACTATCCGTCTCGACAATCAAGGAAAAATCAGGGCTGACACGTCGGGTGGGGGGGGGGATATCAATCTTTCTACAGATGATTTGATCTTACGCCGAGGCAGCAGCGTCAGCACCAACGCCAGAGGAAGCAATATCACTGGCGGTAATATCACCATCAACACTGACAACTTAGTTGTCGTTCCACAAGAAGATAGCGACATCAGTGCCAATGCTGAAAATAGCTTTGGCGGTCGAGTAATTGTCAATGCTCAAGGCATCTTTGGCACTGAGTTTCGCCTACAAGACACACCCTTAAGTGATATCACAGCCTCTTCTGAGCTTGGTGCTCAATTCAATGGTCTCGTAGAACTCAACACGCCTGATCTCGACCCCAGTAGAGGCTTGGCTAACCTGCCAATAGAAGTAGTCGATGCCTCCAACCAGATTGACCAGACTTGTGCGGTTGGTAGGGGAGAAGCCGGGAAAAATGAATTTATCATCATCGGACGCGGTGGTTTGCCATCCAATCCCTACGAGATGCTTAGTCCGGATGATGTTTGGGAGGATGTACGTCCCCCATCAGGATTTAGCCGCCGTAGGAATTCTCAACCCGATGCAGCAAGAATCGTCACTCCCCAACCCACAACTAGCAATCCAAAACAGCAACTAGTGGAAGCACAAGGATGGGGGATTAATGACAAAGGTCAGGTCGTTCTCACTGCAACTGCCTCCACTACCACACTTCATAATTCTGGGATTGGGTCAGCTACTTGTCCTTCTATCTAGGGTTCACTAAATTTCTGAACAATTTTTGAGAAGCTGACGCAGATACAGATGGCTTTGCTTAATCTTAGCCGTGTGGCAGCCAGTCTTCAGGAGGGTAATACTTGTTCGCTCAACTTATATCTCCAGCCCGTTTGCTTTTCTAAGTAGGGCTTGCTGCACAAAGCCGAAACCCTTAGCCATCAATAGTTTAAGCGGGATTGATAGTTGCTCAGCTCCCAGGAAATCTGGTAAAATTCGTCAAAACCCTTGCACCCCCGCTCAGGTAGA
>JAHHIF010000023.1 GCA_019358875.1 Symplocastrum torsivum CPER-KK1 | reverse complement strand
TTGTCGCTTACTTAAAAAGTAAAGCCAAGCTGTTGGGTGTGGTGAAAGCTAGGCGCAAACGTCATCGAGACATCGACGCTCACACCCAACTTATTTGGGGCAGTATTTCCTTAAGTTGACACCAATGGTATGCCATAGGCCCCTACAACAAAATCATCCAATACCAAAAGCTGATAGCTAAACGCTTTTATCTAAGCATGACTTTCGCTCGAATACGCCCCCTTCGCCTCAGACAAAAATTTCTTTGGTTGTTCCTTTTACTACTCAGTTGTGTTCTCGCTTTGTTCTTGAGCTTTCGCAATCCTGCTATTGGTTCAGAACAAACAGAAATTCTTTGGGATAGTTGGGGTGTGCCGCATATCTATGGGAAAGATGCGGAGGGGTTATTTCAAGCCTTTGGTTGGGCGCAGATGCAGAGTCATGGCGACTTGATTCTGCGATTATATGGTCAAGCACGAGGACAGGCAGCAGAGTATTGGGGAGAAAAATATCTTGAATCAGACAAGTATGTGAGAACGATGGGCATTCCGCGTCGGGCAAGTAACTGGTACGAGGAACAGAACCCGACGATGCGCCGCTATCTTGATGCTTTTGCATCGGGAATTAATGCCTATGCCAAGGAACACGCTGACCAAATTAACGATGATATTGAGCAGGTACTTCCCGTTAATGGTGTGGATGTGCTGGCTCATGTGCAACGGGTGATTAATTTCACCTTTGTTGTGAATCCAGGAAGTGTAGCAAGTCTCAGTTCCCGTCGCCCTTCTGTGGGTTCAAATGCTTGGGCAGTTGCACCGTCTCATTCAGCTAGTAGTAACGCGATGCTACTGGCTAATCCTCACTTACCTTGGTCAGATTTATTTCTGTGGTACGAAGCGCAACTAACGGCACCAGAGATTGATGCTTATGGGGTGGCGTTGGTGGGAATGCCGATGTTGGCGATCGCATTTAACAATAACCTAGGTTGGACATCCACGGTTAACACCCATGATGGTTGGGATGCTTACGAACTGACGCTGGCGGATGGAGGCTATCTCTTCGATGGTAGTGTTCGCCCATTTGAAACCGAAACCCAAACGCTAAAGGTAAAGCAAGCCGATGGCACTCAACGAGAGGAGAAACTAGTTGTAAAACGCTCAATTCACGGCGCAATCGTGGGTCAAAAAGAAGGGAAAGCCATTGCCTTGCGAGTGGTTGGGTTAGATCAGCCTGACATCATGGGGCAGTTTTGGGACATGGCACGGGCAAAGAACGTGAGCGAGTTTGAAGCAGCACTCCAGCGCTTGCAGTTGCCAATGTTCAATATAATTTATAGCGATCGCGATGGGCATATCCTATACCTCTTCAACGCTCAGGTACCGATACACTCCCAAGGCGATTGGAAATATTGGCAGGGAGTTGTTCCAGGTGACACATCCGCCATATTATGGACAAAAACCCATCCTTACACTGATTTACCCCGTGTCCTCGACCCACCTAGCGGTTGGTTACAGAATGCCAACGACCCCCCTTGGAGTGCAACATTCCCACCAGCACTGAATCCCAACGATTATCCATCTTACCTTGCCCCACGTTTCATGCACTTTCGGGCACAGCGTTCAGCACGGATGCTGATGGAGTCTGAAAAGCTGAGTTTTGAGCAGATGATTGCCGACAAGTTCTCATCCCGGATGGAGTTGGCAGACCGAATTTTGGATGATTTGATTCCAGCCGCACGACAGTTGGGTGGAGAATTAGGAAAGCAAGCGGCTGATGTTTTGGAAGCTTGGGATCGAAAAGCCGATGCCGAAAGTCGAGGTGCAGTGCTATTTGCCTTGTGGGCACAATCTATGCAGCCGTTTAATTGGTTCACGACTGCCTGGAACGAGCAAAGTCCAATGACAACACCTGACGGTTTATCTGACCCGGCTACGGCTGTCAATGTCTTAAAGGCAGTTGCCGTCACTGTAAAATCGCTCTATGGGTCGCTGGATGTGCCTTGGGGTGAGGTGGCTCGATTACGTTACGGTAATGTGGATTTACCCGCTAGTGGTGGCCCTGGACTTTTTGGAATCTTCCGAGTTGTGGATTTAGTCCCAGCTACTGAGGGACGTTTCCAACAAATTGCTGGTGATAGCTACATTGCCGCCATTGAGTTTTCTAATCCCGTACAGGCAAAGGTACTGCTTACTTACGGAAATGCCACTCAGCCAGGTTCACCCCATATTGGCGACCAGTTGTCGCTATATGCTCGTAATGAGTTGCGACCTGTTTGGCGAACCCGTAAGGAAATTGAAGCTCATTTGGAATCGCGTCAAGTTTTCTAAATGAACTCAAGAGCGGTTCACTCTCAGATAAAGTGGAGCGATTAAGGCGATGAAAGATACCGCTGAAATTACTGGTTTTCATGCTCATATCTACTTCGATACCGCCAGTCATGAGGCGGCAGCGCGTGTACGAGAAGGATTGGGCAGTAACTTTGAAGTGCAACTGGGGCGTTGGCATGACAAACCCATTGGCCCACACTCAAAGGCAATGTATCAAGTTGCGTTCTTACCGGGGCAATTTGGCAAGGTTGTTCCCTGGTTAATGCTCAATCGTGAGGGGTTGGATATTCTGGTTCATCCTGAGACAGGCGATGATGTGGGAGATCACACGGATCGTTCTTTATGGTTGGGAGAGAAGTTGGAGCTTAACATCGAGTCTCTTCGATGACTTGGAACAACTTAATTAGAACTTACGCAAATTGAGATCTAAAGTGCCATTTGTAGGGGCACCAATAGTAACTTTTCAGACATCCTCTGAATTAGTGCCTCATAATAAAAAGTTATGCTACTAAGCTACTGAGTTATTGGTTGGAATAGTAACCGGAAGCTTAGCTATTGGCGTTTAACATTCAGTTAGTCCACAATAGCTACAAAGTTTAAGTTAATATCTGTGCGTTTGACAATGAAACGAAGAAGTTTCTGCCGTTATTTTGCATTGGGTTCAGCTTGCTTCGCTGGAATTGTATATAGAGATTCCTCTTTTGCGATGATTCCTAAATCCCTCCACTCGAAATCACGTCATAGATGGGTAGTTCTGTACTGGATGCCTTATGATAATGACCTTGTTCGCTTTGGTGAACCAATCATTGAAATGCTAGCTGAGGGTACAAGAGACTCAGAAGTAGTGGTGGCTGTTCAATCAGACTATTTTGGTGATACTAAAATGCGCCGTCGTATCCTCATCAATGGCGCTATACAAGAAATGGATATTGTAGGAGAAGACAGTAGCGACATATCAGCATTCTCTAAATACCTTGACTGGGCAAATCAAACTTTCAACGCAGAACATTGGGCGGTAATTGTTGTTGGTCATGGCGGCAAAATTAATGAAATTAGTCCTGATGCTCATGGATTAAACAGTCAAACAACTACATGGATGGGAGTTGATAAGTTTGCCAGCAAACTAACTCAATTTAATAAGAGTACTTGTGGACGAGTTGAGTTACTTTTCTTTCAAAACTGCAATAAAGCCACGCTGGAAATTGTATACGAAGCAAGAAACTGTGCTCGATACACGCTTGCATCTCAGCTTGAGCTTGGCGCACCAAATTATTATTACAAAGGCTTTCTTGAACGGCTTAAGGAACCATCAGTTGGGGGATATGAAGCGGCTATAGCAATTATGGAATCTGAACGTGCTGATATGTATCACACACTCACTTTGGTGGACAATCAAGCAGTTGAACAGATTCCAGTTAAGCTCTCACGGCTGATTCAACCTCTTCTTGATAAGAATTTACAAACAGTTAATCTATCAGCTCTTCCAACATTCCGTTATTTTGATGAGCAGCATTGTGATGTGCTGGCTTTGCTTAGGCATCTTTCAAGCAACATTAATCAAGAGTCACATGAGCTTAGTGAGTTTACTGAGTTTTTAGAGTCATCAGTTATTGCTTACTACAAAACAGGTGGAAAGCTTTTTGGTAGTCGTAATTTTAGCAATACTGATTCAAAAGAATTATGTGGACTGAATTTGTACCTTCCGGAGACTGGACAGGCTGTTTCTCGTTACAGTTCCCTTGCTCTCTATAAACAAGTTGATTTGTCAGGCTTATACCGAGGCATATTTGTTAGTTAATCAGCTTGGAAGTACACGGTATAAAAACGTATTGGAGCAGATGACTAGAAGTTTTGATTGTGTTAGCGATCGCACAGTTACGAGTAACGGCAAAACAAATATTCGGGGCAGCGCATTAGAAAAATTAGTTTCCTCATGATGATTTCTGGTAACGAGAAAGCGATCGCCTGTTTCCATTGGGGAACGAGGAGAAGAGCAAAAGTCATCTTGCTCCCTCCCCGTGTCCTACCGTGTACACACAAGTCGGTAGACCTCTCCCCAAACCCCTCTGGGAGGCGGAGAGGGGCTTTGAACATTGCTCCCCAGCTCTATCTACGACAGGCGAAAGCGTTGTGCGATCTCTTACAGCTTTCCTTAGATGAGCTAGTAGATTAACCAGCGAAGATATAAAGAAGTTGGACTGAGAGGGACATTAGCGATCACACGTAAACGAAATGAGGCGAAGCCTAGCGCTCCAGCAAAGCTGATCGCATTGATGATGCCAGCGACGAGGAAGAATAAAGCTAGTGGGTGATTTGCAATCTTGAGATAAGGTACATCGATTTGCTAGGGTCTGAAGCCTCTACCTTTACCCTTAAGGCGAGGGCGTCTGTATTTATGCTTGGGTACGTGGGCTTCACTCTCGAACCACCAGTCAGCATTGTAATCCCAATAATCATAGTCATCTTGTCTGTAGTAAATGCCTTTGTGGCTTTCATTCGTCAAATTCTTAGTTACCTTGATGGGATATCCTGGCGGCGGGTGCTTTGGGTTATTTGGATCTGGTGGATATCCACTGGGTTCCCCAGCTCTCGCTCTTAGCTCATTTAAAGTTCGTTCACGTTCCTCCCTTTGCCTCTGTTCTTGCTGTTTTTGACGAGTCCGCTCTTGCTCCTCAATATCAGATTTGACTGAAGCCTCTGCCGCCCCTTGTCTTATAGTTTCAAATATCTTACCGAGTTCTGGATACTCCTGAATCAAATGGGGAAAATTTTGTGCCAGCTCGTTAATAGCTTTAATTTGGCGAGCTTTTTCCTCAATTAACTCATTACCTGTAAGAGAATTTACTCTTTCGGTCTTGATTCTAGAGATAGTCTTAAGGGTATTTACGGCTGGCTTTGTAGCTATGTTGTTCTGAATTGTGTAAGCAGGCGCTAAGAAAACAAACATTCCAGCAGCTATAGCGCCAAAAATTAATGAGAGAATTATGAAAATACCGTAATACCACGCTAGGTAACCACAAGCCATTAATGTAGCTGTCACAGCAAACGTCTCAAACCAAGCTTTTGGTCCTTCCTCAGATGAGTGAATACCTATTGTAAATAGCTTGAGCAACACCTCAATAATTGAGAACCTGCTGGTAAGAGGTAAATTGGTAGATGGCATTTAAGAAGATGAATTAGACTTAATTTGTTTTCTTTTCAATAGAAAAGTTCTGTTTTCACCTGGATCGTTCTTTAAGTTAATTATGTGCTTTCTAGTCTCATACCCTTCTTTACTGAGCGTGATTTCTACATCTTCGGTAGAGGGGATTTTTATTTGGACATAGCCGTCATCAGTAGTTATTCGCTCTGTAGGAGAGCCTCTGTAGGAAAATCGAACAGATGCGCCTTTTACTGGCTTTCCTTCTTCTGTTTCCGTAACGATACGAACATCTGTTAGTTCTGGTTCAGCTTCTTTTGAAGCTGTTTCTTGTTGACCTGAAGCAAGTTTTGTTAGCTCAGGAAACTCGCGTAATCCAGCTACAGCTAAAGCCAAAGCAACGATACCGATCAAAATACGAATCAAAGGATGCCAATTGGCGAAGTTCAGCATAGGTAGATAGACACTGGATCAAAACTCTGCCCAATATCCTAACCAAATTTCCTCTCAAGCCAATGGATGAGATTGCTACAAAGTCAGACTGATTGGGGTATCTAGCTATTTCGCCCTTGTAGAAAATAATGTGATTGCCATCACCGTAAGTTGGGTTGATGCCAAAAACCCCAACATCTACTCCCGCTCAATATCAACGCCAAATGCAGGAGCCACACTTCAGCGTTAATGAGAATAGCGATCGCACCTCATCCTTACCAACCACAGGTACAACAGCCTTATCCTTCCATCTTTAACCAACTGAAAACCTGACTTACCGTTATCTCTAGGTCAATCTCCCCTAATACAGATAGGCGATCGCTATCCTGTAACAACTCTGGTTGCTGACCTGGAAGGAAAACGAGAATAGAGCGATCGCTTGAGTCTATTAGCCATCCCAGTTGGCAACCGTGCTGTAGACAGTAGAGGATATTTCCAATCACTCGGTTTGAACTCTGTTCGGGAGAGAGAATTTCAATCGTCCAGTCTGGACAGAGCAAAAAATCGTTGGGAGGTTCCCCATCAACATCAAAAGGGATTCGCGACCACTTGAAAACAGCTACATCTGGCACGATTGAGCGGATACCAAAGCTACAGCGCAATTCGGGGAATGCAGAAGCACTATGAAGAGGTTCAGCTACATCGTTGATAGTATTGCAAAGTCTGAACTGCAACCGACTATGCTTCCCTTTTGGCATAGGCTTCTGGATAATCTCTGCATTGATATATTCGCTTGCAGGTTTTGTTTCCGGAAGCTTAAGAAATTCCTCTAGGGTGATAGCTTTGGCAGTTGTAATAGACACGGCTTTCGTATCCTGCTGTTCCAGTGGCGTGTTTTTAGTTTAGCAATATGCGATCGCCGATAAGAGTGCAAGTTCCTCAAATAAGCATTGGACAATTGCCTCTGTGGCTACGCCCTTCTGGATTGTCCCCTCTTCCCATCCCCTGATTGTGCGACGGCAGTCTTAAACTCTATGCGCTAGAGTCAGAGCGTTACCAACGGTGAATATCTAAAGTAGCTGAGCAATGATGCGGAAAGCACTGGGTGGATTTGGATTACTGGCAGGGGCAACTTACCCGTTTCGAGCGCTTGCTGTTTTTCAGCGCAACCCTCGATTGTTGGGTTATATGGCAGTACCGATTTTGGTGAATTTTGTAGTCGGTGTTGTCCTTTATGTGGGGTTACTCTTTTTTGGTTGGGAGAGTGTCGAAGGTTTACTCATCAATTTGTCGAATTGGTTGGAGACGTTGATTGCTAAGCTTCCGGTATGGCTCAGCTTTTTAGAGTACTTAATTATTGGCTTAGGCTTCTTGTTGCACTTCCTGCTAGTAGTAGGGTTATTGCTAGTAGTTGGTTTTTTACTCGTGCAATTTGGGGTATTGCTAGGTGCGCCGTGGTATGGCAAGCTCTCAGAACAGTTGGAGAAGATACGCACAAGTCAGTTGCAGATTGTCGAGGTGGGAATTGTTCGGGATATTTCAAGAGCAATTCTGTTTGAGTTGAAGAAACTAGTGCTGATAGCAGGAATTGGGTTACCGTTACTACTGCTAAACTTTGCGCCAGGAATCGGGACAGTAGTAGCGGCTGTTGGTGGTATCACACTTGCTGCGATGATTGTTGGCATCGACTTTCTTGATGCTCCTTTAGAACGTAGACGCTTACACTTCAGGGAAAAGTTGGGGATTGTAGTTAGAAGTTTACCTGCTAGTGCCAGCTTCAGCCTGGTTTGTCTGGGGTTGGTGAGCATTCCCTTGTTGAATCTTTTCACGATTCCTTTGTGTGTCGCCTCTGGAACACTGTTTTTTTGCGATCGCATTTATCCCCATCTTCCTAATTCCTCTACACTACCCTCAGAATCATCTCCCAGAACAATTGAAACTAAGCAATAAGCACATGGCAAATCTCAAAATTAATAAAAGGGAATCTACTGCTGTTATTAATTCCCTCAGTGGGGGAGTTGTGCCGAGAATTGGTCTGGAACATATTGCTGTCGGACGGGAACGGGAAATCAAAGCATTCTTGCAAGACCTTGAAAATATTGCCGAAGGGGGTGCAACGTTCCGCTTCATCATAGGGCGCTATGGTTCTGGTAAGAGTTTCATGCTCCAGCTAATTCGGAATCATGCGATGGAGCAGGGGTTTGTCGTTGCCGATGTAGACTTATCTCCTGAACGCCGATTAGCTGGAACCAATGGACAGGGTGTTGCCACCTATCGAGAATTGATGCGGAACATTGCCACCAAAACTAATCCTGATGGTGGTGCAATGAAACTGATTCTCGAACGTTGGATTAGTGGGATTTTGACCCAGGTTGCTCAAGCAACGGGAAAGCGTCCAAGTGATGATGGATTTGATGACCAAGTAGAAGCCAAAATTTTAGAAGTCGTCAAAGACATGGAAAATTTAGTTCATGGCTTTGACTTTGCTACTGTTGTTACAGCTTATTGGCAGGGCTACCGAGCTGATGATGATGAAAAAAAAGATGCTGCCTTGCGTTGGCTACGTGGAGAATTTGCTGTTAAATCGGAGGCAAAGTCAGCGCTAGGAGTGCGTGTGATTATTGATGATGATAGCTGGTATGACTACATCAAACTCTTCGCCAAGTTTGTTGCTGATATTGGTTATAAAGGACTATTTATTCTCATTGATGAAGCAGTTCATTTATACAAAATTTCTCATACAGTTTCCCGACAAAACAACTACGATAAGCTCCTAGCTTTGTTCAACGACTCAATGCAAGGTAGAGCCGAGAACCTCGGTATCCTTATGGGTGGAACGCCTGATTTTCTCGAAGATTCCCGTCGGGGACTCTACAGCTACGAAGCTTTGCGTACTCGGTTGGTGCCTGGTCGTGCAGTAATAAATGGGTTTCAGGATACTTCTGCACCCGTCATCCGATTAGAAACGTTAACCACTGAAAATATCTTGGAGCTTTTGCAACGGTTAGCGGAGGTTCATGCTGTTCATTACAAGTACAAGAAGACTATTACCGCTGCTCAATTACAAGAGTTCACGAATGAATGTGTCAATCGCTTGGGTGCAAAAGACTTGCTGACTCCGCGTGAAGTTGTGCGTGATTTTATTCAGAGTTTGAACATCCTTCAGCAAAACCCCCAACTGACTTTCAAACAACTAATTCAAAGCTCGACTTTCCAACCTACTCGTGCAGGAAAAAATCCTGATGTAGATGAAAACAGTGAGTTTGCTGAATTTACTTTGTAGTGAAGGCGAGATTCCCGACTTCTCAAAGAAGTCGGGAATCTGAAGCTCTCACATCTTATAACTCAAATAGGACTGCTATATAAGTGCTAATAAAGCATCAGCGGCGATGCGATCGCACTGAAGAAGATACCGTTGAGCTAATTTGAGCCAAGTTCCAATCAGGTCTGAGGTTTTTCGCTTGACGCAGATAGGGGTGGTAAATCTCGCACTGGGAGACGGGGGTATTAACGTGGATTAAGAAGCGGATACAACGCTCTAAGCTTCCTTCAACGTGCATTTGCTGAACATCCAGCAAGGCGACGTTGTTCCAGTGGGGGCGTTCTCGTGCGATCGCGGCTGGAAAGACAGCATCCAAGTCTCGCGTGGTCGTGAAGATCGCACTGATAATTTCATTAGGGTCAAGCCGATTGTGTGCTTCCAATTCATCCAGCAGTTCTGTCACAGCTTCTCGAATCGCCCCAACTGTATTTTCAGACGCTGTTGTTGCCCCACGAATTGCCCGAACTCGCCAGTCCACTTCCACTATTTACACCTCCGATTGCTGTTTTAATTTTCCCCTTAACAACCTTAACAAGGGGAAAGGGGTTAGATTTTAGATTCCAGACTAAAACTCGAATCCCTAATCTCCAATCCCCTTAAGGTCGATATAGCCATAGAGGCTGACCACTGGTAGACAGTTCAAATTCTACCCAATTCATTCCTGCTGATAGACCAGGGGGTATTCGACTAGCGTTGTTAGGCAGTAAACGGTTCAAGAAGGGTTTGGGTTCCTCGATGGTGTAACACTTGGTTTTCTCTGGGTCAAGACCAACCAATTCGGCAGCCCAACGTCGCGCATCTTCCTCGGTTCCCAGTCGGTCAACAACGCCGAGTTCGAGAGCTTGCTGACCCGTAAAGATACGACCATCGGCAAAGCTTCTCACCGTTTCTACTGCTAGTTTCCGACCATCAGCAACGGTTTGAACGAACTGTTGATAACTTGTATCAATCAAATCTTGAAGAATATTTTTTTCTGGCTCTGTCAGTTCGCGATCAAAAGCAAGAATGTCTTTGTAAGGGCCAGATTTAATAACTTTGAAGGAAACACCGATTTTTTCTAACAGGCGTTCCAGGTTATTTCCTCGCAGAATCACGCCAATGCTGCCAGTAATCGTACCAGGGTTGGCAACGATATGCTCGGCTCCTACACCAATATAAACTCCCCCAGAGGCGGAGATGTTGCCAAAGCTGGCAACGATTTTCATCTTCTGCCGTAGACGCACTAAGGCGCTGTAGATTTCTTGAGAATCGCCCACGGTACCGCCAGGGCTGTCAATGCGTAAGAGTAAAGCGGGAAATTTCTTCTCTTCTACTGTTTTTAGTGCCTCAAGCACCCGCTTACGGGTGGCACTACCGATCGCACCATTGACTTCTATTCGAGCAATTTGTTTACGAGATTTGGGCTTAAAAGGCCAGACCATGAGCTATTTAGTCGTTATGTAGTGAATGAGTCTAAGTAAGGTAAGCCTAGCAATTCCAAGGCTGGATATTGATCTAGTTTGCACGATCGACGATAGTTTCGCTGTCTCAGTGAAAGGTGTATTTTCCACACCCGCTTAACACAACGATATAATTCGTTACAATTATGTAGAGAATCATAAAATATTATCTTTTACACCTTTTTGTCGTTTTGCGCCTAGCGCCCAACCTGTAACTATGCACCTAAAAATCACCCCAATCCGCTCATCCTTCGCGTCTTTGTTACTAATTGCTCCATTTTTCCTCTGGGGAACGGCAATGGTAGCGATGAAAGGTGTTATCCCAAACACAACGGCTCTATTTATGGCAGGAGTACGTTTGGTGCCAGCAGGGGTTTTATTATTGGCGGCGGCAATGGTGATGGGGCGTCCTCAGCCAAAAGGATGGGCGGCATGGCTTTGGATTAGCTTGTTTGCTTTGGTGGATGGTGCGCTGTTTCAAGGTTTTTTAGCAGAAGGATTGGAAAGAACAGGTGCAGGTTTGGGTTCAGTGATGATTGACTCTCAACCTCTAGCCGTGGCGCTTTTGTCAGCGTTGCTGTTTGGTGAAGTGATTGGACTTTGGGGTTGGCTAGGGTTAGGCATCGGAGTCTTGGGAATCAGTCTGATTGGCTTACCTGATCAGTGGATTTTCAATCTTTTCCACGGTAATTCTCTATCTTTGCAGCTGACTTGGCAGCAGTTGTTTCAAAGTGGTGAATGGCTGATGCTGTTGGCAGCACTGTCGATGGCAGTAGGAACGGTGCTGATTCGATACGTGACGCGATATGCTGACCCAGTTGTGGCTACAGGCTGGCATATGATTTTGGGAGGGCTGCCGTTGTTTGCCTTTTCAGGAGTTTGGGAAAGCCAGCAGTGGGTTAATATTGACTTCTCTGGTTGGATGGCGTTGACTTACTCGACGGTTTTTGGAAGTGCGATCGCTTATGGTCTATTTTTCTATTTTGCCTCCAGTGGTAATCTCACGAGTCTGAGTTCTCTTACATTTCTAACTCCGGTCTTTGCATTACTATTTGGAAATCTGTTTTTATCTGAAGTACTTAGTCCCCTCCAATGGATGGGTGTCTCAATGACGTTGGTTAGTATTTATCTCATCAATCAGCGTGAGCAAATTACCCAAAAATTAAAGTCTCTTGTTCAGCAACCTGCTGCTATGCAAAATCAAGTTTTGGCTGAACAAAGCAGTCGTGTTGACTCTTGAGTTTAGGGTGTTTTTGCTTATCGCTTCTTCCCGATCGCGATCGCAACTGTACCAACAACGACTAAAACGGCTCCTAACATCCCTAAGGTTGTTAGGCGTTCGGGTGTAATTAAAGTGGGTGCTAGCCATGAAATTAGCCATACCGCGACAAAGGTAACAATTGGCGTTAGTGCGATTACAGCACTGACTCGTGAGGCTTCCCAGTGTTCTAATGCTTCAGCAAAAGAACCATAGGCAATCAAGGTATTTAAGGCGCAAAACAGCAGCATCCCAAAGTGTAATGGACTTAAAGTCAAAAGCTTTTGGGGTGAGGCAAAGGGGCTAAATAAAATTGCACAGCCACCGTAAATAATCAACATGATTGTTGAGGAGGGCAACTTGTCTAGAAGCTGCTTTTGAGCTAAGGCATAGATAGCCCAAGTTGCGGCGGCGATTACCAGGAGGGCATTACCGACTAAATAAGTTGATTGGGCTGTCAGTACTGTTTTTAATTGCTCGTTAAAAAAGAGAATTAATCCCAAAGTTAGGACACCTAAGCCTACCCATTGATGCAGGGTGTAGCGTTCTTTGAAAACGGCTAAGGCACCTAAACCAAAGAAAACCGAAGCAAGCTGGATAATAATTTCTGCGGTAGTGGGCGAGGTTTGCGCTAAACCTTGCAGAAATAATAAGTAATTTGACCCCAAAAATAGTGTTGCGATCGCAAGTAGTCCCAATGAAGCTGATCGCAGTTTCTGAGGTTCGGGGAGTTGCTGCCGTGCGCCGAGGTACACCACTAGTACCCCAAAAGCAACGAGAAAGCGAAACCAAGTCACCGTGTAAACATCCAGCGCTTGTAGTGTTACGGCTAAGGTAATCGGCAAAACCCCCCATAGAACTGAGGTTACAAGCGATAGCGCTAGTCCCAAGCGCCAACGCCCAGACGTTTGATGAAGTGGCATGAATCTTTATCCAGTGTTCAGGAGTCTTATGAGCAGGCTGATGGTGATACTCAAGATGAATATTAATCTTCTAGCAATTCCAAAAGCTGGGCTTCACTCAATTGGGTGATTCCCAACTCTTGGGCTTTTTCTAATTTGGAACCCGCATCTTCTCCGACAACTAAGTAATTCGTTTTAGAACTGACTGAGTTGGTGACTTTCCCACCCGCTTTCTCTATCAATTCCTTGGTTTCATCGCGCTTGAGGGTGGGCAATGTACCAGTGATTACAAAGGTTTGACCGCTTAAGGGTTGACTCTTGGCTGCGGTTGTGGATTGCACTTGGGCGGCTAACTGTAAATCAGCTTCTCGAAGTCTGGTAATCAGGGCTTGGTTTGCAGGAACTTGAAACCACTGAGAGACACTTTGAGCAATTTCTGGCCCAATACCGTAAACGCCTTCAATTTGTGCGGCGGTAGCACGTTGTAGCTGTTCAACGGTAGGAAATTGTTGGGTTAAGGTTTGAGCATTTACACTACCAACATGGCGAATCCCTAAGCCGTAGAGGACTCGCGCCCAAGGTTGAGTTTTGGAATTTGCGATCGCACCTACCAATTTCTCGGCTAATTTCTTACCCATCCGTTCCATTGAGGCAAGCTGCTCAGGTATTAAATCATAAAGGTCGGCAACGGAATGTACAACACCTTGGTCAACGAGTTGCTGGACAATCTTTTCTCCCAAACCATTAATATCGAGAGCATTACGGCTTGCCCAGTGGGTTATTGCAGCTTTGAGAATAGCTGGACAAGACGCATTAATACAGCGCATCACAGCTTCACCGACTGGGCGAACAACTGGCTGTTCACAGACAGGGCAGCAGCTTGGCATTTGGAACGGCTGCGTCCCCTCTGGGCGAAGTTCAGTCAGGACGCGCACGACTTCGGGGATAATCTCACCCGCTTTGCGGACAATCACGGTATCGCCAATGCGGATATCTAATTGGGCAATGCGATCGCTATTATGTAAAGTGGCTCGTTGAACCGTTGTCCCGGCAAGTTGTACGGGATGTAAGTGAGCTAGTGGCGTAAGTGCGCCTGTACGTCCAACATTAATTTTGATGTCGTCTACACGAGTTGGGGCTTCTTCAGCAGGATATTTAAGTGCGATCGCCCATTTAGGAAACTTCTGTGTAAAGCCCAGTTCCTCTTGAAGGGTAAACGAGTTGAGCTTTACCACCACCCCATCCGTCATGTAGGGCAGATTTCGCCGTTCTGTATCCCAGTAGTTGTAATAATCTCGAACAGCCTCCAACGAGGCACAGAGTTTGCGATTCGGATTCACCCGGAAACCAAACTTTTTCAGCATTTCCAGCGCCTCCCATTGGGTACGAGCGACATCGCTATCGTCTTTACCTGGAATATGCAAGGTATAACCAAAGAAATCCAACCGTCGCTTTGCAACAATTCGGGAGTCTAATTGCCTTAGTGTGCCTGCGGCTGCATTGCGAGGATTAGCAAATAACTGTTCTCCTGCCGCCTCTCGCTCCTCATTAATTTGTTCAAATACCTCTAAGGGCAAAAACGCCTCGCCTCGCACTTCCACAACGGCTGGCGGTTTCTCTACATTTAGCTGCAAAGGAATCGAGCGAATCGTTCGCACATTCTGGGTAATGTCTTCACCTGTAACACCATCACCCCGCGTTGCCCCCCTTGTCAAAACACCATCTTCATAAGTGAGTGCCAAAGCATTACCATCAATCTTCAGTTCACACACATATTCAAATCCCTCTAGTTTCGGGGCTGAACGCTGCCATCGTTCTTGCCACTTAGTGAATTCCTCAATGTTGAAGGCATTCTCCAAGCTGTAGAGCGGGATATTGTGCCGCACAGAGGTAAATTTAGATGCAGGTTTTTCTCCCACACGCTGGGTCGGACTCTCAGGCGTTATCAACTCAGGATGCTGCATTTCCAAGTCTTGCAGTTCCCGATACAGCTTGTCGTAAACGGCATCCGGCATCGTGGGGTTGTCAAGGACGTAGTAAGCATAGCTGGCACTCACCAACAGTTGCCGCAGTTCTTGAACTCGCTGTCTAATTTCAGGCGTTACTTGTGCCACAGCGTTACTCTTCCCAACGTTTATCCGACTCTAGTGTAGCGATTAGCGATTAGCGGTCAGCTATCAGCTTTCAAAAGTGACTCCTCTGCCTCCCCTGCTTCCTCTGCTTTCCCAGCAAATGATATTCAACTAGTCAAAGGCAGCTTAAATGAGCGATCGCTTTCATTGAGAACTAGCTGTAACTTTTTCAACAAGTCATCTGAGGTGTAGGGCTTTTGTAAGAAGGCTTCGACACTATTATCAAGAGTTTGAATTATTTCATGATTCGACATCAGTCCACTGCTAGCAATAATCTTGACCTGCGGATTCATTTTATGCAGGGTGCGAATTGTGGTCGAACCATCCAACGATGGCATCATCAGATCGAGTAAGACTACAGAGATTTCTTCTTTGTGCTGTGCGTATAAAGCGATCGCTTCTATTCCGTCGTTAGCCAGGAGGACGCGGTATTTGAACGCTTCTAGTAGAGTTTTTATAATCTCTCTAATCGAGGTTTCATCATCAGCAACAAGGATTAATTCCCCATTACCTATAGGTAGAGTATCGACTCTATCTTGTGGGGTTTGGATTTCAGTTTTCTCTAATGCTGGCAAGTAAATCTTAAATTGTGTTCCTTTTCCGACTTGGCTATGAACATTGATAAATCCACCATAGCTTTTAACAATACCCATTACTGTTGAAAGACCAAGCCCTGTCCCTTTGTCAATAGCTTTTGTTGTGAAAAATGGGTCAAAGATTCTCTCAAGTGTTTCCTCAGGAATGCCAATCCCTGTATCGGAGACTGTGAGTACAATATAAGAGCCAACTTTTGCTTCAATATTGAACTTAGTATAGGGTTCATCAATCCAAATATTTTCAGCCACGATGCTAAGCGTTCCGCCATTTGGCATCGCATCCTGGGCGTTAACACAAAGATTCATCAGGACTTGTTGGAGTTGAGTTGGGTCACCCAAAATTGGCCAAAGTTTCTGGGCTGATGTATCTACCTGAATTTCAATAGATTTAGAGAATGTATGTTTAGCAACCTTCTCTACTTCTAAGATTAAGTGAGCGACTTGTAGGATTTTGCGATCGCCAGCCATCCCTCTAGCAAACGAGAGAACCTGCTTTACTAATTCAGCTCCCCGTTTAGCATTCGTTTCCAGTATATTGAGCCACTTTTGGCTTTGCTGATCTTTGAGTTTTTGCTGCAAAAGTTGCACCGTCATTAGAATCGGGGCAAGCACATTGTTCAAGTCATGGGCAATACCACTAGCCAGTGTTCCAATGCTCTCTAGCCTCTGAGCGCGATGAAATTGGGCTTCAAGTTGTTTTTTCTCAGTTACATCTGTATTGACACTCAGGATTGATTTAGGTTGCCCATCTTCATCACGCACTAGCGTCCAGCGTGTCGCAACAACAATTTCCTTACCAGCTTTTGTGAGTTGATGTAACTCCCCTTGCCACTCACCTTTCGGGGTTAAACTGTTCAGGTTATGTTGCAGTTGAGGCAATGAGTCCCAATATAAAAGCTCTTCAACCTCCTTACCAATTGCTTCTTCTGCCTTCCATCCGTAGAGACGTTCAGCCCCTTTGTTCCAATATAAAATTTGATTTTCTAAGTCTTGAACAAAAATCGCATCCGTTGTGATATCAAGTAGCGCTGCTTGTTCACGAATTTTTTGGTCGGAACGCTTACGTTCTTGAATTTCCTGTTCTAGGCGCAGATTTTGCTCTTTTAGTGTTTTAGTCAGTTTCTGGAGACTCAAATGAAGCTGGATTCGAGCTATAACTTCTTCATGCTGAAGCGGCTTAGTGATGTAATCTACTGCACCAAGATTTAAACCTCTGACCTTATCCACTGTCTCGGATAGGGCAGTCATAAAAATTACGGGAACATCTTTTGTTCGTTCATTGGCTTTCAGGCAACGGCAAGTTTCAAAGCCGTCCATTCCAGGCATTAGGATGTCCAATAAAACCAAATCAGGGGGAGCATATTCTACTCTTTCAATTGCCGTTTCACCATCCTCAGCCACCAAAACTTTAAAACCAGAATCAGCTAAAAAATCGAACAGTACCTCTAAATTTGTGGGTGTATCATCGACGATTAAAATAACACCTTTGTTTGTAGTACCAACACTCATTCTTACCTCTTGTATTGTTTGAGAAATTCCACGATTTGTTTCCCTCTACGTCCGGAGTCTTTAGGGAATAGTCTTTCTCTTGCCTCTTCGTAAATTCATTCCAGATTCAAGTAAATCCGTATTTTTTTTTAAAGCTCTGCCTTTCGCACTGGCTTAGCTAGAAAATCATTGCAACCGACTGTTCGACTCTGCTGCTGATCAAATGTTGTTTTCCTCTATATTAGTAATATTAGCGTGGTGGGAAACTTCAGGGAAATCTAAATCCAGAGAGAAAATAGTTCCTTTTCCTAAGGTACTCTTCACGTTCAGTTTGCCATCCATCATCTGGACTAATTGACGGCTTATTGCTAATCCGGTTTCTTTCCTTCTGCCCTTGAGCCTGCTGCCTTCTGCCTTCTTGCACTAGAAAACTTTGCCTGCTCAACTTCTCACAAGTCCCTAGCCCGTGAAACGACAAGTTCTGTTTAATTGTGCCTAATTAATTATCACCACTCAGTCTTTCCTCTGATAGTGTTTAAGAAATTCTAGGACTTGCTTACTTTTAAAGGCTTTGGCGAGTTGACGAAGATGGTTTGTAAAGGGTATCCATTGCGGCTCTAACGCCTCTAGTCTTGTGATTTGCTCGATGATACCCCTGAGGTCACCTCTCATAGCTAAATCTATTAAAATATCTAATTCCTTAATAGGGGGAGGTATCAGTTCTTGATTTTGAGTTTCTGAGCTTGAATTAGCCTGATTTGCAGCCTGCCTTTCGTCTCTTGTTTCTTCATAAATCCATTCTAATTTTAAGTGAAGTCGTAATTTTTCTAAAAGGTCTGACTCCTGAACTGGCTTGGGCAAAAAATCATCGCAGCCGACTTCTCGACTCTGCTGCTGATCAAAATTAAAAACGCTAGCGGAGATGGCAATCACTACTACATTTATTAAATCTGGTAACATCCTGAGGCGACGGGTTGCTTCAAAGCCATCCATCACATTCATGACCAAATCCATGAATATTACGTTGGGCTTAAACTCACGCGCTTTATTCAAGCCATCTCGACCATCAATCGCTTCAACAACTTCAAATCCTATAGGCTCTAATAGATTAACTAAGACAGAGCGGTTTGCCCACTTGTCATCTACTACCAAAACCTTCGGCTTAGAACCTTTAAAACCAATGATGTTACCTTTATGCGTCTTGGCAATATCAGCGCGATGGGGTATCTCAGGCAAATCCAGATCCACCCAGAAAACACTTCCTTGTCCTAAGGTACTCTTTACTTTCAAGTCACCGCCCATCATCCGGACTAGTTGACGGCTAATTGCTAGTCCCAGTCCCGTTCCTTCTGTTTTACGCCTATCTTCACCCACCTGCTGGAATGGCAAAAAGATTTCTTCTAATTGCTCTGGTGCAATGCCAACGCCTGTATCTTCTACTTGAAACCGGAGTTTACCCTCCTGATACCCCACTTTGAATGTTATGCTGCCTTCTTCTGTAAACTTGACAGCATTGCTAAGTAAGTTAATTAAAACTTGCCGCAAGCGTTTATCATCAGCTCGAATCGCTTTTGGAAGTGGAGAAAGCGTTTGGTAGAGTAATGACGTTCCCTTTTGCTCTGCCCGAACCCGACATATTTCAGCAATTCCCTCAAGAAATTCAGCAAAATTGAAATCTTTTGGATAAAGTTCCATTTTCCGGGCTTCAATTTTCGAGAGGTCTAAAATGTCATTAATGAGTGTGAGCAGATGTTCGCCACATTGATGAATGATGCCAATACCATTTTGTTGCTGGTTAGTTAATGTTTTATCTTTTTTGAGAATTTGGGTATAGCCCAAAATGCCATTGAGTGGAGTTCTCAGCTCATGACTCATGTTCGCCAAGAACTCGCTCTTAGCGAGGTTTGCAGATTTAGCGGCGGCTTCGGCTCGTTTGCGATCGCGAATTTCCTCTTGCAACTCCTGCGTTCGTTCTTTTACTTTTACTTCTAGTGTTCGGTTAGATTCTTCTAAATCATTATAGAGACGCGCATTCTCAAGCGAAATTGCAGCTTGAGAGGATAAAAGTTGTAAAACTTTCAGCCGCTCTAAGGTGAAGGCGCTAGTGGTTAAGTTATTTTCTAAATAAAGGATGCCAATGAGTTTACCTTGATGCACAATTGGTGTGCATAAAATGGATTTTGTTTTTTTGTTGCTGATATAGCTATCTGTTGTAAATACTCCCTCACTACTAGCGTCGTTCAGTACGACATTCTCCTGAGTGCTTCGCACATAATTTATGATAGATAGGGGGAGCTGCTGACTAGTTTCTACGGGTGTCGATTGCTGTACCGTTATCTCACCCTGCCAGAAACTTGAGGCTTCTATGATTAATTGCCCTGTTTTTTCTAAAATCAAAAATCCTACTTCTGCTCCAGCATTTTCCATGACATTCCGCATTAGCTTAGTCAGAAGATTTTTGAGAGCAATTTCACCAGAAAGGGCTTGTGACGCTTTGATAACTGCGGCTAAATCCAGAGAGCCGACACTAGCTGTAGTCGTAGAGCTAACTGTCCGGTTCATCTCCAAATCTTGGCTCTCTTGCTTTGGTAATTGGGGAAAAATATGAGGGTATCTTGCTTCTAAATCATTGACTTTTGCCGTTGCTCCCCAGCGAAGATATCCATAGTAAGCATCAGCCAAATAGACCTGAGCTACTTTTTCCCTACCACACTCAAAATAAAACTTTGCTGCCAGTTCATTGATGAGTGCTTCTTCCTGAATATATCCCTGCTCCTTCGCTCCAGCAATAGCTCGGTCATAATAATCCATCGCTTGCCAGTATTCACCCAATACTCGTGCTTTCTCTGCCTCTACAAGCTCGTATTTATGCTGAAAATTCATTGGAGCATGGTCTGCCCAGCTTCGCATTTTTTCCTGGTTATTCATCACTTTCCTCAAGAGGTGTTCTTGTTGTGAGTGTGGTGATGATGGATAGATAGCTAGTTGTGCTAAAGAATCGTAGAAATAGAACAACGGTACAACCAAAGAGCCTTTGACACCATACAAATACTGTTCAGCTTGGGTTGCATTTTCTACAGCTTGAGAAAACTCACCAAACAGGTAACACAAAATTAATTTATTGAGAAATATATAATGTGTTGCTGTCCGCTCTTTGGCTTCAATATGAAGTGGTAATAATTGATCTTCATTGTAAGCCTCACCAATTAAACGGCAAGGATTTTCAGCGAATCCCAATAAGTTTGAAACTGCCTGATGAAATATTTGATGCCACGTTAATGCCGCTTCTTGATGGATGTGTGCGATCGCCTTACTATATCTAGCCATTTCCTGTTCCAGGCTTTTTAACTCCGAACCGCTCCAATAGGCGTGTTGACACTTATTAGTTCCTGAATATCCAGTATGTGCTAAATCTCCACACTCCAATCCGCTAGAGTAAGCATCTTCCAAAAGTGGTAAAGTTTCTCTGACGTGATATTTCCAGGGTATAATAAACGTTGCAACCTTAAACAAAGTCTGGCTTCTAGTCTCATGAACAGCTAAACGTTCTAATAGGTTTAAAGCCAATTGCCCAAATTTATAACTAGCTTCAATATCTTGTAACAACCCGCTGAAGACTACTCCATAATCAGCAAACCCACTAGCTGACAAAGGATTATTTCCATATTGAACGGATAAATTGACTTGCTGGCAAGCCATCAAGATAAATAGTTCAGGTGCAGATTGGTAGGCAGCAGGAACTAAACTGGCTATGAGTCGAAAGGCTGCCAGCTTGTTTGTATCTGTCATTGGCGGCAGATGAATTAAATCGTCTATGCCTTTCCCTGCCAAATTTTCTGTTGTTGTCTTGATAGCTTGCTGAATATCTAATGAAGTCGGTGATTCAGGGAGTTTCACGTCCAGTATGTCCAGAACTTGCAGACCAAGCTTCACGGCTTCGAGTAGTTTTCTTTGAACTTCACAGGTTTTAATTTGTACCTCATAAGTTTTCACTTTATCCAACTGCGTTTTGGCTTGTTGCAGCACTACCGCCGCTAGTTGCTCCATTTGCTCAAAATCACCATTAAGAAATGCTACTTCTGCGGCTTCCTGATGTAGAGCTAAAGTGAGTTCATAACGCTGATGCCAGCTAGAAGCTTGCAGTAGGCTCAAACCCACCTTTAGATAGCGGATAGCAGACTCATAAGCTGTCGCTGCTTTTGCCTTCTGACCAGCTATTAAATTCAGTTCAGCTAGCTCATATTTTTCTGAATCTAAGGTAAGTAAGTCGCTACCGTAATTGAGTTGGTTGACTAAAGCAAAGATATTGTTCTTTCGTTCTTCAATCGTAGTTTTTCGTAGTAGCAACTGACCGATTTTTAGATGAGTTTCTTTTTGGAGCGAATTTGGGATGAGGCAATAAGCCGCTTGTTGCACACGGTCATGCAGAAATTTATATCCAACTTTTAATGGCTGAATCTGCTGAGTAGGAGAGACTTCTAAGTCAAACGCCAGTGGAATTTTATAAGCCTCAGAAAGAGGTAGAATCAAACCGGATTGTAGTGCTTCCCACAAATCCTTTGCGGTTTCTGACTGAGATTTCTCACTGACAATAGCTAAGACATCTAAAGTAAACTTGTCTCCAATGCAAGCCGCTAACTTCAAGACATTCTGCGCCTTCTGTGACAGCTTTTGAATTTGGTTGACCATCAATTCGACAACATTCTCTGAGATATCAATGTCTTGTAAGCCATCGATGTCCCACTCCCAAGAGCCTTGGGTGAAATTAAAATATAACAAGTTTTCCTGGTAGAGAGATTTGAGCAACTGAGTTAAGAAGAAGGGATTCCCTTGGGTTTTCTTAAAAACTAACTCAGCTAATGGCTTTGACTTTTCTAGATCAGTACGGAGAGTATCGCTGATTAATTGCTTAACATGAGTAATCTCCAAAGGTTGGAGAACGATATTGTTGACAGCTACACCAGATTTTTGAATTTCCTCTAAGGTCAACATCAGCGGATGAGTCGCACTAACTTCGTTATCTCGGTATGCACCAATCAGCAACAGATATTCACTACCTGAGTCACAGGCAAGTAGTTTAATTAACTTCAGAGACGCTAAATCTACCCACTGCAAGTCATCGAGAAAGAGAACGAGAGGATGTTCTTTTTTCGTGAATACATGAATGAATTTTTGAAATATTCGATGGAATCGGTTTTGGGATTCAGTCGGTCCTAATTGCGGAACCTGTGGCTGAGAACCAACAATGCGTTCAACTTCAGGAATAACATCAATGATAACCTGACCATTAAGACCAAAGGCTGCTAAAAGCTTAGCTTTCCAAACTGCTATTTTGTCATCACTTTCCGTTAACAACTGCTGCATCAATTCTTGAAAGGCTTGAATCAAAGACGCATAAGGAATATTTCGCTTGAATTGGTCAAACTTACCGGAAATAGAATAACCTCGCTTACCCACAATGGGTTTATGTACTTCATTGACTAAAGATGATTTACCAATTCCCGAATAACCGCTGACTAATACCATCTCAGTCGCCCCAAGACTGACTCGTTCAAAGGCAGCCATCAAAGTACTAACTTCTCTATCGCGACCATAAAGTTTTTGCGGTAGGAGAAATTGGCTATATAAATCTAACTGACCAATACTGAAGTGGGAAATTTCACCAGACTCTTGTAGCATCTTTAAGCAAGTTTCTAAGTCAGCTTTTAGTCCTAAGGCATTTTGGTATCGGTCTTCAGCCATTTTGGCTAATAATTTCATTACGATGTCAGAAACTGCTTGGGGAATCTCTGGATTCAGTTCTTTTGGCGATACTGGTGTTCTTGCAATATGGCAATGAACTAATTCCAAAGGGTCAGTCGCCTGAAATGGAACCTGTCCCGTTAGCATTTCATAGAAGGTAACACCTAAGGAGTAAAAGTCACTTCGATAATCAATTGAGCGATTCATCCGTCCGGTTTGCTCCGGTGACATATAAGTGAGAGTTCCTTCAATCTCTCTGGGATTGCTAATCGCTTGATTTTCTCTGGATAAGCGTGATGAAATGCTAAAGTCGATCAGTTTAACTTGGTTGCTTTGGGTGTTGATTAGAATATTGTGAGGCTTAATGTCTTTATGAATAATATTGTTTTGATGCAACACTGAGAGTGTGGAAGCAATTTTAATAGCAATTTGTAGAAATGATAGTGATTTAAATTTATGGGTATTGATGGTTGTCTTGAGGCTCTCTCCTTCAAAATCTGATAAAATTAGCAATAATGTATTTTGGTAATGGTCTAGGGCTATCGGTTTAATGATTCCTTCTGCGTTAAGAGATTGAAGAATTTTATATTCATGTCTTAAACGAGTGAGTTCTTCTAAAGTAGGACATGGAGATTTGAGAGTTTTAATGATTACAGATGTAAAGTCTGTCTCCTTCAATGCACGATAAACACAAGTCGTAAACCCTTCATAAATAGTTTCAATAACGTTATAACCAGCAAGTACCGTGTTCATCGTTGTCTTCTGAAATTAATAGGGGTAAGAGACGATAAGCTAGTAGATTCCCCTCAGCTATGTTGCGAGAGTTTCCAATCGCCACCGCCTTCCCACCGTAAGATTCTCTAATGCAGTCTTCTTTCGATCGCCAATCCCCAGCCTCTGGTTCTTTATTGATAGTCTTCTAGCGGGAAAGGTGTAAAATTAAGCGATCGCATCTACAGCTTACGCTTTCTGCTTCAAGGTGTGAGGATGCGATCGCCTACTTTCAGTAAAGATACCAAAACTTTTACTACTAATCAGCAACACTAGCGAATGTCGTGGGTTGCAATTGGCAAAGCAATAAGCCAAACCAGCGTTTTGAGTCAGTCCAGACTTTCAGCGGTTTTAAACCCTTTGCTTGGAGTTCCTGTTGTATAACATCCAAGTCAAACTTTCGAGAGATTTCCGTCATTATGGTTTCATCAGTTTCAAAAAAAACTGTCAGGTCAATTTCTTCTAATCTAACCTGATGTGTCTTCAAACTTCGCAGATGCATCTCAATTTGATTGAGCTTTTCATTATAAAATGCCCAGTGTTTAAATAGTTGGGTATCAAAGTTCCCATTAAAGCGTTGGTTCAGATGCTCTAGTATATTCAGATTAAATTCAGCCGTTACTCCCTGGCTATCGTTATAAGCCGCTTCTAACAACTGTTTTGACTTTTGCAGATCGACTCCTAGCAAGAAATACTCCCCAACCTTTAGAGCCGCTGTAATCTGTGAGAAAAAGACATCACACTTTTGAGGATTAAGATTACCCAACGTACTACCCAAGAAAAAAATCATTCGTGTTGGTAGTTGAGGGGGTATAAGCTGTTTGAGCGCAAATTCATAAGTGCTAACTAAACCCTGAACTTGAAGTGAAGGATAATCTAATAGCAACTGTCGCGCACTGCTTTCTAAAATTCCGGCACTAACATCTATTGGTAAATAGCTTAATGGATAATCGAAGGCTTCGTAAGCATCGAGCAACAGGCGAGTTTTTGTTGAACTACCACTACCCAATTCTACTAATTCGCAAGCACCAGTGATTTGAGCAATTTCACCAGCATACTGCCGCAGAATCGACGCTTCTGTCCGCGTTGGATAATATTCTGGTAAATCACAGATTTGTTCAAAAAGCTCCGAACCCCGGTCATCATAGAAGTAGTGTGGTGGTAGTGATTTAGGAGTTTGAGTTAACCCTTGAATCACATCATTACCAGCATTGATGTGAGCATCTGAGGCGGCTATAGGATTAACTAACTGTTTAATCTGTAAACGTTCTTCTGGTTTAGCATATTGCTGATGGTAAGTTTCACTCACGCTAGCTGCACTCTGATTTGGATTTCTCATTGCATTTCTTCCCTACAATTAAATTACAAATTGACTGAAATACCTTGCTTATCGGGTTTCAGCTTAAGCCCTTAATTTGTTGTCTCTAGAAACAGGGTTATGACTTCGTAAAGACAAAATTAACGGCGATCAAACAAGGCTGATTACGCTACAACCAATCAACATGACCAGTACAGTACAAAGCCGCAAAATCTAGCATAAACTTGGATAATACCAAGATAAGCATTTCAAAGGATCGCCCATGAGTGGGTTGCTCAACCACCAGAACTAAGCAGTTGTAACCAATTTTTCGCTCAGCATCCGGACGTTACTCGATCAAGGCTACCGACTGAAAATTGGGTACATCCCGACTAGGGCAAATCTAGCCACTACAGGGATGGACGGCTTTACACCCCTAACCTATCAACGTGTTCTCATCGGAAAGCTTCCCTGAAAATTTCTACGACTCTCCGAAAAACAGTACAACCGTTTAACATTCCTGTATTGAGTTATTTCTCACACAAATGTTATTTCACTCCTACTTTAAACAAGGAGTTTGTCCATAAAGTATTCAATAATAATTTTTAGTTATATCGGTATTTTGGCATAGTGTGATTAATCTATAACTATCAGGCTTTGTTTTAGAAGGCGATAGACTAAACCTGCAAAACTTAGCCGCTTAAATAGGTACATCACTAAGATTTACAACCACATTTATTTTCTAAAAGCTAATTGTATTGAGTGAGGTAAGGACTCAGCCAACCATGATGGATTCCAAAACAAATCTGTTTAAATCAAACCCTAGAGATGGGTTTGTAGGCGAAGTCTCAGGGGAATCGCTTGCTGGGAATCAGCCGTTGCAATCACAAGTTCCCCAAATTAGTGTACAAGAACTGAAGGAACTACTCGATGCTCAGACGAAAAGTTTAGTGCTAGTGGATGTTCGTAACCCCAATGAACACGAAATTGCTCAGCTTCCGGGGTGGGTTCTCGTTCCTTTTCCACAAATCCAGAATGGAGAAGGCATTGCAAAAATTAAACAATTGCTGGAAGACAAGCGTAATGCTAGCCCAGACAATACTCCTCACTTAATTGTCATCTGTAAGATGGGTGTGCGCTCAGCAAAAACGCTTGCCCTACTTAAGGAAGAAGGAATATCTGGTATTAATGTCACAGGTGGTCTTGACGCATGGAGCAAAGAAATCGATCCAGCGATTCCTCAGTATTCCCTAGAGGATATGTCTCGACCTCAACTCATCCCGGTTAAGTCACGCTCTAAAATGCCACTGTTATTGTCTAGTTGTGGCGTTGTCATCGCAGTAGGAGTAGTCGCTTCTGTGTTTGCTGTGCGTCAAGACCCGGATTTGCTTAGACCAGTCATTGAAGCTGGTGTACCGTTAGAGTATGCGTCAGATTTGCCAATTTTGGGGTACGCCGTTCAGGAAGCCAAGGTACCTCAGATCGATGTTAAGCAAGTCAAGCAGTTGATCGATCGCAAGTCCAAGAATTACGTGCTAGTGGATGTTCGTGACAAAAACGAGTATGACGTTTCTCATCTTCCAGGGGCAGTACTTGTACCATTAACAGACATTGAAAAGGGAAAAGGTACTGCCAAAATTAAGTCATTGCTCAAAGGTCGCCAATTGATTACCTACGGCACATCGAGCAAACATTCTGCTAGGGCGCTGATACTGCTAAAAAAGGCGGGAATCAAGGGAACTCAAGTCAAAGGTGGAATTAAGGCATGGAAGCAAGAGAGTAAGCGTTCCATGGCACGTACCCATTAGTCAGCTTCAGTGGTTTAGGTGGAATGGCACGAGCTTAAGCGAAAATAGTCGTTGGTAGAAAAACCAGGCGCAGGGGGCTTTCCGCCCAAACCCCCTGCACAAGGATTGATCGGTGTGATGAATTTTCTAAGAGAAGCCAGCGTTCTGTTGCGTAGCCACGAACGCCTGGAGTATGTCACTTGACTCCATCAGCATCATAAGCACAGCGAAACCCTGCCAAAATCTGACGGATGCTTGGATAATACCAGTTGCGAAAGCTCGATCGCATTGCCCATGGACGAGTTGCCCAACTACCTCCTTTCAAAACTCGGTGCTGTCCGTCGAAATACACCTGGGAATAGCCTCGATAAGGATAGCTAACGAATCCCTCGTAGCCATCAAACCAACTTGATGTCCACTCCCAAACATTCCCTAGCATGTCGTAACAACCATAGGCGCTTTGTCCTGCTGGATACGCATTGACGGGTGTTGTTTGTCGGGTGGTTTGATCATGGTTGCAATGGTGAGTTTGAGGTGATGCTTCTCCCCAAGGGTAGGTACGATGGCACCCAAGCCTCGTGTCCCAACTAGCGGCTTTTTCCCATTCTGCCTCTGTTGGTAATCGCTTTCCAACAAAGCGGGCATAGGCATCAGCTTCGTACCAACTAACACCGCAGACAGGGTGATTATCCCAAGTTGGGGCAAATGACCAGTAGAGGGGTTCTTGCACGGGATTCTCTTGCAACCATTGCCAGCCAGCCGTTGACCACCATTGAGAATTTTGGTAGCCACCTGCCTCCATAAATACTCGGTACTGTTTGCAGGTGACGGGATAGCGGTCAATCCAGTAAGTGTCCAGATAGACACGATGAAGCACGCGCTCATTATCCAAGGCGTCAATGGAGTCGTTCCCCATCTCAAACTCACCCGCAGGAATTTCAAGCATCTCCGTTGGGGGTTGCAAGTCTGAAGGCAAAGGTTTGGCACGTCCCCTCACCCACATCTCCTGATGCCGTTCTAAATGGTGCCAGCGTTGTAGTTGCAAAATAAAGGCAATGATTTCACTATGCTGGCTCTCATGTTGAATCAAAAATCGCCACAAGCGTTCTTGATTGGCTAGGGGCGCGGTTTCCAGGTAGCTCAATACTTTACTTCTGACGGTATCCAGATAATCGCAAACGTCTGAAAAGGCTGGTAGGTTCTCACGTTCGCACTTGGGTAAACCATCAGCCGCAAACAGCTTATGATATTGGGGAAACATCGGTGCTAAGCCAGCACAACGCTCTAGTATCCAATAGGCTTCAATGAAGGCAATGTGACCTAAATGCCAACCAATGGGGCTAAAGTCTGGATGAGCTTGCCGACGAAAGGCTGTATCATCAATGCCTTCAAAGAGAGCTAGAGTTCCGAGGCGACACTGATGCAGGGTAGATGCGATCGCGTCTTTACACGAGTTGATGGATGTAGACTTCAAGATTTTCTCCCACACTGAAAATACTACTCTCCGGACAACTGTTCCAATTACCAGTGAATAGCGGTTCAGAAGCAATAATTACTGCATTTGGGTACATCGGGTCATCCCTCAACCAGTAGAGTGAAGGTGTAGAAGTGCCATGAGCATAGCGACTGGCGATAAGATGATGTCCATCACTGATAACCACATTGCCAGAAAAGCTCACAGAATGGGCTTTTGCTAACTCAGTTAGGGTCATCAATGTTGTTTCTAATGCCTTGGCGATTGTGGTATCTGGCAAGGCTTGCAATGTGTTGACAATCAGGGCGAAGATGTGTTCGGAGTCAGTAGTGCCGTTGATGGATTGGTAAACAGCATCACTTAGGCGATCGCGTATTGGCCGATATAAAGTCGAACGGAACTTTTCAATGTTACCGTTGTGGATAAATAAAAGGCGATTATCCCGAAACGGCTGACAGTTACTTAAATCTAATGCCTGACCTGCTGTTGCACTGCGGACATACCCCAGCGCACATTTCGACTGAATGTAACGGCTTAGTTCAGGAAGGTTAGTATCATTCCAAATCGGTACTGTGCTTTTGTAGGTGAAGGGGTCAGCATTCCCTTCAGTGGGATACCAACCGATTCCTAACCCATCAGCATTGACGACTCCAGAAGTCATCTCTTTGGGTTGGTAACTCTGGACAACCAGCGAATGTTCTGGTTTGTACAGTAGGTGGTCAAGTTGAATCGCTGGCCCAAGGTAGCCAAGTAATCGGCACATTTTGAAGAGTTTGCTCCTAAATCACAATGAAAATCATCCAAAGGTGGATGTGAGGCTTTAAAACCGCAATCAATAAAGATGCTTGGTTTCTATGAAACTACTTTTCGGAAAGGCTTTGAGTTTATCCCACTGGTGTTGAACCTATCAGAGACTTTGATGTTGTTAAGCCTCTCGTTGGAAGCATCCGATGAGAGCAACCCAGCTTGTAGAGTGCTATGAGTCGCGCCCCTGAACCACGACAGTTTAAATCTATTCACTCTCGCGATCTTTACATAAGTTTGTATAAACTGACCACAATTGCTACCTAAGAAATGGTTGCAGCAGTACACAACAAGAGAAGGGGAAAAAGTTCAAGAGAGTTTCTTGGTTCCCAAATTCATCCTGTGATTGTGTAACACCTTGCGATCGCTTTAGCTATCTGGATCAATCCGCAAAGCCGTGATCATGACCTGTAGTTGAGTATAGATGGTCGAGAACACTCAGCCATTGTGCTGTTCAGGCTCATGGGAGACGTTCACGATGAGTAATCAAAAACCCTTTATCCCTAAGCTTATCCTTCCTGTTGGCACCCAAGTTGTAACTCGTGTTGAGGTGATTGCTTCTGGTGAACTTGTGCATCCTAGTGGAGCTGTTGGAGTTATTGTACAAGCGCCAGTTGACTATTCCCATTCCTATCGAGTGCAATTGCCTGATGGTGCTGTTGTTTCCTTGCGACGGGAAGAACTCACTACCCGCAAGCAATGGCAACAGGAAAGTCTGCAACCCGCTTTAGGGTTAGGGGATGATTTATCACTTTACGATTATGTTATTTATCGCTGTGTCGTTGGTTCCAAGGCGTATGGTCTAGATCATGCTGGTTCTGATACAGATCGACGGGGTATCTACTTGCCACCAGCAAAATTACATTGGTCACTCAATGGCATTCCTGAACAACTCGACAATAAGCAAACCGAAGAATGCTATTGGGAAATCCAAAAATTTCTGACCTTAGCGCTGAAGGCAAATCCTACTGTTCTAGAGTGTCTCTACACACCTCTTGTGGAAACTGCAACACCACTGGCAGAAGAACTGTTGTCAATGCGCGAATGTTTCCTCTCCCAACGGGTTTACCAAACCTATAACGGCTACGTGATGTCTCAGTTCAAAAAGCTAGAACAAGACCTCCGTACCAAGGGGGCGATTAAGCAGAAGCACGCAATGCATCTAGTTCGCCTCTTACTCTCAGGCATCACGGTACTTAAAGAAGGCTTCGTACCAGTGCGGATTGATGAAAAACACCACCAACAACTGTTAGCAATCCGGCGTGGCGAGATGCCTTGGGAGGAGGTCAATGCTTGGCGCCTGAGGTTACACCAAGATTTTGAACGTGTCTATACAACAACAAATCTACCAGAACGGCCAAATTATGAAAGAGCAAATGCTTTCTTACTTAAGGCACGTCGAAGCATGGTGTAGGCTGAATCAAGGCTACACGAAGAGAGCATTAGCGAGCTTAGATGATTACTATTACGTGAAAAAGCTCTTGGTAGTCTTGCCGATGTTTCGACCCAAGAGCTTTTTCGTTGTAACGTTCACAGTTCACTCCTCACTAGAAGAGAGAATACTGCCTCATTGACTCGCCTGATGCCTATCAGAAGTGGGACAACTTTGTAAACCTCGATAGTGCAAAAGGATACAATCATATTGTGCGATCGCCCAAAAATGAAGCAGGAACACATGACCCATGCTCCTGCTTAAATACTTTATTGGGGTTCGACCCTTAGCCAAGCAAAAAGGCTAAGTGCTTACATTAATTGAGTTGATGCTAAGACAAGTCCCACAGGTGTCCTTAGAGACGTTGAGCGAGAAACTGTCTCTTGTAACTCTGACACTCTTAGTACAACTCTTCTTCTTGGTGGGTGAGAATCGTGCAATCAGATTTTGGATAAGCGACACAGGTTAGAACGTATCCAGCTTCAATCTGATCATCATCCAAGAAAGACTGATCAGATTGGTCAATCTCACCCTCAGTTATTTTGCCAGCGCAGGTAGAGCAAGCACCAGCGCGACAGGAATAGGGGAGGTCAAGACCTTGCTCCTCAGCCGCGTCAAGAATGTACTCATCATCGGGAACTTCAATTGTTGTGTTCAGCCCTTCGGCTTCGTTAATCAACGTAACCTTGTAACTTGCCATTTTTGTGATTCCTCTCAGTTGACTTGACACGGCAATGTAAAAACTGTGTCCAGCGTACTTCGCCTGTAGAAAGCTTAGTTTGCCGTGTTCGCTTCATTTCTGATACTACGAGAAAAAGCTTTCATAGGTTAGACAGGATTAGGAATGAAAGTGTGAAATCCGTATTAAATTAGTTATCCTTATGACCCAGAGGGAAGCTCGTCTCGTTAAAAGTCACCTTCACAGTAACTCTCAAGCTCAGCTCTAACAAGAGTTTCCCAATTCTTAACCTTCACCGCTTCTTTGCCTAAGCTTTCTATAAATTAGTATTAGTTATGGTTATAGCTAAAATCAATGATTTGTTCTTAGACATGGGTAAGACTTGACGGTAAATGAAAGTTACTCCGGTTTAGACTCTCGACTCAAATCCCGCAAAAGCGACAGAGGAGTAACGTTGAGCCGCCTCGATAAAAGCTGTAATATCTGCCTCTTTTGTATTGAAAGCCGTCACTAACCGGATTGTCGTGAAAGGCTCTCCCTGCTTACAGTAGAACTGAAAGCCCTCTGCTAAAAGTCCTGTAATTAAGGTATTAGGAAATTGAGCAAAGATTTCGTTGGCTTCAACCGGGTAGCAAAGCTTTACATCCGGTAACTCGGCTAATCCTTGGGCTAACTTCCTTGCCATTCGGTTAGCATTCTCCGCATTCCTCAACCACAAATCATCTTTGATGTAAGCCTCTAACTGCGCCGACAAGAACCGCATTTTCGAGAACAAATGCCCACTGCGTTTGCGGCGGAAGGCAAAGCTCTGAGCTAAGGCTTGATTAAAAAAGACTACGGCTTCAGCACCAAGAGCGCCGTTCTTCGTCGCCCCAAAAGAGAGGATATCAACGCCAGCCCGCCAAGTTAAGTCAGCAGCAGAACAGCCCAAACTAACCACAGCATTGGCAAAACGCGCCCCATCCATGTGAAGGTAAAGACTATGGTGCTTTGTAACCTCGGCAATTGCCCGGATTTCATTGAGGCTATAGACTGTTCCTGCTTCAGTTGCTTGGGTAATACTGACAGACGCGGGCTGCACATGATGGACAATACCAGCACCTGCGCGATCGAGTACGGTTGCTAAGTCAGTGGCGTGAATCTTACCATCACAGCTAGGAAGTGTTACTAGCTTCGCCCCGCCTGTATAGAATTCTGGTGCGCCACATTCATCGACATTAATATGTGATTCAGCATGACAGTAGATTGCCCCAAAGGGTGGAGTCATGACAGATAGGGCAAGAGCATTAGCGGCTGAGCCAGTTGCAACTGGGAAAATTGTTACCTCTTTCTCAAACAGTTCACTGAACTGGGTAGCTAAGCGTTGAGTATATTCATCTTGACCATAAGGCATTGCAGCACCATCATTAGCCGCATTCAGCGCTGCCATGATTTCGGGTGATACACCTGTGACATTATCGCTAGCAAAGTTCATGACTTGAGTGTCGTCTCCTGCTGAGTGTAGAGTTAAACTTCTATTATCGAAGCTAAACATTAGCTCCGGTTTCCGGCGAGGGAAGGGGAAGTAATATAGAGTCCGGCTTCCTTCTCCGCTCCAGGGAGGAGTTGGGGGAGGAATCAAACTCACCTCAATCCCAACATGAGCAAAGAAAATACCTGTCCAACAGTTAACTGTAGGTCTAGGAAGTCTGGCACTGGCAGACTGTCCTCTGGTTGCCGTTTAATTTCGGGTAATTGATTGGGTTGAAAGCAAATAATTGCCTTTTCTTCCGGGTCAATCAGCCATCCCGAACTTGTCTGATGTTTGAGACAGAACAGAATATTATCAGTTACCCTGGTCTGCGACTGGTCTGGCGAGAGGATTTCAATCGTCCAATCTGGAGCAAGTTCAAATGTGTTTGCAACTTCTCCATCAGCATCGAAAGGAATTCTACTCCATCGAAAAACTGCTACATCTGGTACGATTGAGCGGCCCCCAAAGGTACAGCGCAGTTCTGGGAAAGCGTAAGCAATTTTCTCTGGGAATCCTACTTCGTTAATCGTATCGGCAAGGCGTAATTGCAGGGTGCTGTGTTTCCCTTGCGGCATGGGTTTTTGGTAGATTTGACCGTTTATGAACTCGCTGGCTGGTTTTGTCTCCGGAAGTTTAAGAAACTCAGCTAGAGTGATTGGTTTGGTCGTTGCGGTCATGGTGTTTCTTGAATCGAGAGGCGATTTCTACAGAAAAACTGTGCTAATGCCCTGAGGTTTCGCAATACTCTAACTAAGATGAGGCTACGGGTTTGAGTATGTCATCACTTTAACATTCACTTCAAAGACTAATTTGGGGCGATCGCCTTTCTAGAAACCTTGGCTCCTAAAAGCGATCGCCCATCCAATGATCCCATGAACGGTTGATTAATTCCTTTCCCCTCCCGTATCAATAACCGACAATAATTGCCCAAAGACAAACACCCAGCACGACAGCACCTAGATGTTGTGCAAAAAGCGATCGCGTTGGCTGGTAAGCAATTTTTTGTGTGAGAAGCATCGTCAACAGCACGCCAGCAATTAGCGTTACACCCTGCAAAAACTCGATTACGGCTGGGTGAGCAACAAGTATCGGTAACCCTTCACCGCTAAAACCAAATGTTGCCAACGTCACTGGCAAAATCCGTCCACCTTCCCCTAAACCCAATCGCAAATAGTGAGCTAAATTACCTGCCAGCACCAACGGCAAGTACCCATAAGCCAATTCCACAAACGAACGAGGCTTGGGATTGGGGATTTTGGACTTGAGAGCTTGGATGAGTCGATAAATGAGCTGCATTCCGCCATAGGCAATCAAAGGAATAGCCGCTGGGATGCATAAAGCTGCAATAGACAAACCGAAGTGGGGCAAAAACTGATCTAAATCCAGCGATAACCCCATCTCCTGTTGCAACTCTGGTAAGTGATGGAGAAATACGCCACCCAGCAGTAACAACAGCAGTGCCACTTCGTAAACACGAGGCACATGGCTTGTCCAGAGTTCAATTCCTGGTGGACGCAAATTCACCTCAACCGAGCGATGAGGACACGCTTTTAGGCAAGTCATGCACAGCACACAGTCCCGGTTATCTTGCAACTGAGCTGGGTGAGAGTATAAAGGACACCCTAGTGTTGCCATTCCTTCGCCTTTTTGTGGGCCTCCTTTGTAACATTGATAAGTCGTGCATTCCGCTGAACAAGTACCTTGCTGCGCTCTTAGCTCAGTCATTGATAACTTGGCAAATAACCCATTCATTCCGCCAATCGGGCAGAGATAGCGGCACCAAAACCGACGCTCAAAAATTGCAGAGAAAATCATTGCCCCAGCCGTAATCAGTAGGAGCAAACAAGCGGAGAGATAAGCCGTGTTTTCTAAATCCCAGAGTTCTTCCCACAAGAAAATTAAGACAAATAATCCAAATAAAAACCAGCCTCCCCATTTCTCCGCCGTCTCTCTGGGCCAACGCTTCAACTGCCGGGGCCAAAGCCAGAGAGAGAGCTTCTGGGTGACTTCGCCATAAATCATGAAAGGGCAAACCGCGCACCAAAGGCGTCCAACGAAGGGAAAGCCAATTAGAATTAACGGCCACCACCATGCCCAAAACAGGTTTAACGTAAAGTTTTCCTGGCGATTTTGGGGACCAATAAATCCCAGTAAAACAATTAGAGGAAAAAGCCACAACGTCAAGCCGTAGTTGATGCGATCGGGCCACCAGTCACTTCGCAAAAATCGCCTCAAGCGAGGGTAGGCATTTAGAAGATTGAACCGAAATTGTTTTTTCTTGCTCTGAGACGGCCAAACAATTTCTTCTGTTAGTTCTTTTGCTCCAGCCGACTGAACGATCGCACGTTCCACAAGATTTTGCAATTCTCTCAAATTACCTGGAAAATCATACGCCTGTAACTGGCGCAGCGCTTCTGGAGTGATATGGGGTTTTGGTATCCCTCTCGCCCGACACAAGAGACTGGTATAGTATTCCATCTGGTCGCCAATGTCAGCTTTTCGCACTCGTAGGGGCGGAACTTTGATTAAATGACCAACATGACGCTCAATTTCGGGCATGGTTTTTTCAGAAACCATGATGATGTGTGCCCTGCAATTGATTACGCTATCGGTTGGGCCATCTTCTGAACGGGTAACTGGTTTGTAAGTGCCAGTTTCTAGTAGCGTTGCCAGTTGAGGTATTAGCTCAGAGGGAAGTTCCTGAATGTTGTTGAGAATCAACGTCCCTTGTCCGAGAGCTTCTATTAATCCTGGCTTGCCACCAGCACGCCCGAACAATTCTGCTCCACTTGCTTGTACAGTACTGCAATCCACTTTAATGATAGGTTCACGTCGGTATGCCGAGCCAAAGTGAATTAGAGCGGCGATATTATCTTTTTCTACTCCAGGTTCACCGAAAATGATGACTGACTTGCGATCTTCTGCGGCTTTCTTAATTTGCTGCCGCAGCCTTACTGCATAGCGACTTTTTCCAATAATTCCGCGTCTAGCTTTGTTGACTAGATAAGGACGCAGGATAGCTTGACGCTCTTGTTCGTAGCTGAGTTGAGAGGACAGTTTGGCTAGTTCAGCCGCCAGTTGTGGCGAAAACGCTTGGGAAATTTCGGGGTATTGTTCGATGAACTCTCGAAATTGCTCAGCCGGTACTACCCATAGATGACACTCGCTACGAGTTATTGTTGTGCGCTGAGCAAGCTGATTTAATAGCAGCTCTTGTAAGTAAATGACTGCGCCAGGGAGCCAACTCACTCCCCAAACAGAACTGATTTGGTTAGTGCGATCGCTTTCGAGTTGTCCTTGTCGGAGAATGTAGAGGCTTTCTACAGGAGTATCTTCAACAACTAGCCGTGTATTGGCTGGCACCACCTGTTCTTCCATAACTTGTGCGATCGCATTCAGTACCTGCACCGATAGAATACCGAGAGCGGTTCGTTCTTGTAGCCAAGTCACCAAGTCTGGAAAGGTCATAGTCAATCCAATAAACCCTGGTTTTAATTTTATCTACAAATAATAACTATCATTAATGAATAAATCCGTTATCAAAGATAAAAAACTCAAATGTTGGAGTTATCTAATCTCTGGGTTCCCTTGTCCCTTTTGGGTCTGATTATCTTGGCAGCTATTTTCTTTAGTCGCCGCAGTTGAACTTTATAGAGAATTCGGCAAGCTTGTGTGTAATATAGCAATTCTCGTTTAGCGTTAGGTTCATCTAAGTTTCTTGCCAATTCCCAATTCCCAATTCCCAATCTCCGAAAACCCAAAAATTTGTACCCCATCAACCTGAAAATTGCTATATCTAGGATACATCGAGTAAAAATAGTGATAATAATCCCAAATATAGAAGTAGGGCAAACAAGACTAAGACAAAAGGAGGTGCGAACAAAATTGGAAAGCTCATTTCTTCAAGTAATGTTGGCAAGAATCCATGATAGCAAGTTGTCTCACCGCAAGTATCATAATTAAACAAAATAACAAAGATTTGAAGACCAAGGATTTTTATTAGAAAATCACTATTAATTTTTACCTTTGTTCGTCTTCTTTTTGTGCGAAATGTAGCATTAAAAAACATCAGGATCGTAGTAATGATGTAAAAGAAGCCTGAAAATGCTAAGTAAAAAAAGACTGCTATCCATCCACCTGATGTCATCAAGAAAAGTGGGATACTAATCAAGGCGTAAACTGAATAAAGAAAAAAAACTACCCAAATGTTAGTTTTAATCATTGGGTCTACATCCATTAAAATTGTAAAGACAGCTTCCTTTACCACCATCCTGTCTAAGTACGGGGCGGTAAGGAAACAGTAGTATCTAAAGCTTGTTACCTAATGAATGTTTACCATAGCTGCCACACTCATGTAATATTCAGAGTGCTTCGATTGGCTACGGAAACTTAGTGTGTGGGATTAATGCCCTCGCCAAAAACCGAATAGAGTGACTACCGACTAGTTGTACAAGCCTTACAAAATTTGTTTTGAGCCTGAAGTAAACCTGTAAAAAATTTCAAGAAGACTCCTTGGCTAAGTTCTAGGTTTAGTGGTAGCTGCACTCAACCTACTAAGACAGGTCATCATCAGTAACATCCCATCCTAAGGTGCTACTTTCGCAAATATGTACATGCTAATACCTACAGATATAGCCAGTACTATCCGGATTCATTTATGAAAATTTATTGATTTTCCTGAAAAGGATGTCAAGGTCACGCGCTCTCTATTACTACTAAGAAGCGGGTACTATTTATTTCTCTTGGTTAAGGATAATGAAATAGTCTATTGATAGAAAAAACAGTAGGTTCTGGGTTGCCTTAGTAGCGGTAGCGAGGATTGCGGCAAATTACCACCAAAGTCTATAGAATCTCAACCATACAGCAGACAAAATCCTTGTTATATTTTTCTCTATTTAAAGTGGCAGTACAGGGAGGAAGCGTGTAAACTAAGGCAAGACTTGCGCCATCAGGATAACGACGCACTACCTAATAGAGTTTAAAAGCTAATTTTTAATACTAAAAATGCCTGCGTAGGTCTTGTGAGTGGAATCAGTAGGAGGAAAAGCAGCAAGTAGTTGCTTCCGATAAACAAGCTCTGAGGATTATGCTTAAGCTAGGGTGCTATGCAGAAATCCCGAAGCCGCTACCAATCCCCATAAGAGGACTGATTGATGAGCGACCCACTAAACAGACAATTTTCAATTGTATATAAGCTAGCCATGTCTATTGAGGGCTGCCTTTGGAGCGACGCATCTACCAGGCGCAACCTGTCGTCTATAAGACACATGGCTGACAGACGGATAGGGGGATGGGATGATGGAGGGGAGTCTCTATGTACATTATCCCTACCTCCCCATCGCTCTGATTGTCTGGCTTTAAGTTGGTAGCCGAGACATTTGTTGAGCTTCTGTAAAGTGTAAAGCCGATTGCTTCATCCTTAAGAGCAAATCCGGCATGATGAGCCTTAGAAGAACTTACTTCGGTTCCTCCGAATGGTAGTGAGGTGCCTGACCAGGAGTGTTTATGTTGGAATGTTGGGAACCTCTGTGTTTTGACAGACTGCTTATGCTCAATGGGTATCCCGATTTATGGAAGTCAAAGCTGATTTGGCTAGATATCACAGCCGAATCACTGATTGCCTTGTTTTATTACGCAATTTCAATCCTGCTGCTTTACTGGGTGACCCAGCGCCGCAATTGGTCTTATGTCGGAATCTTGATGATACTTGGGGTGCTTACAGTTGCTGGTGGCACAACTCGTTTAATCGACTTATGGACTCTTGGGCACCCAAGCTCAAGCTATTGGCTAGGAGCGGGAATAGAAGTAATTACGGCGACCATTTGGTTGTTGACGGTGTTGTTACTTCCCAAGGTCTTAGCACAACCACGCCGGGAGAATCCAGTTAGCGATCGCAAAACTCTCGCTCCCAGTGGATCTGTTCCTTTAGCCAAGCTAGACGCAGTAGTCTCAACGCTTCCATCCGAGGCTTACCGATTACATCCAACCCCAACAATTCAACGGCAAGCCGAGATAGAGCAACGTTTCAACGAACAGACAGCAACATTAGCGCGAGACACTGAGCCATTAAGAAACGAACTCAATAGGCGATCGCGTTTTTCCTTCGAGTCCGCTACACAACCCTCACAAGTGAGCCATCTGTTGCAATCCTTAACACAAGCGATCAATGAAGCCTCAGATGTTGACTCAGCGCTTAACGTAGTACTTCGCCAAGTGTGCGAACTTACGAACTGGGATTATGGCGAAGCTTGGCTTCCTTGCTCTGACAATTCACGATTAAACTGTAGTCCGGCTTGGTATGGTGACCCCATAACCCTGTATCAGTTTAGACAGACAAGAGAAATACTGACCTTTCCTCCAAATACAGGCTTACCAGGGCGGGTATGGACTTCACAGCAGCCACAGTGGATTGAAGATAATTCGGCTCAACCCGATACGGCATTGATTCCTCCCCAGGCAGAGGCGGCTGGACGTCGTGAGTTTGGTGTTCCGATTCTTGTTAGTGAACAGGTATTTGCGGTTCTAACCTTCTTCATTGCCCAATCCCGCACGGTAGATAAGCCTTTAGTTGAACTCTTGACAACCATTTTGATGCAATTGGGCTTAGTGCTTCAGCGCAAGCAGTTAGAAGAAGAACTGCGCCAGGAAAAAGATTTTACGAAAACACTGATTGAAACGAGTTCTGCCTTCTTTGTTGCCATTAATGCCCAAGGCAAGACAATCATGATGAATCAATCGTTCCTCAAGGCTTTGGGCTACACCTTGCCTGAGGTTTTGGGCGCTGATTATTTATCAACATTTGTTCGAGAGGCTGACCGCGAAGCCCTCTCCCAAATTTTTAAGCAGCTTGTGAGATTAAAGCAGCCAATCTTGCAGGAAAACTACGTGCTAACTAAAGAAGGTCAAGAACTGTTAGTCGAATGGCGTGGTAGCCCAATCTTCAACAACAGTGGCAAACTAGACTTCTTTTTTGGTATAGGAATTGATATTACGGAGCGTAAGCAGTTAGAAGAAGAACTGCGGAAGAGCGAGGAACGGTATCGTGCGATCGTTGATGATCAAACAGAACTCATCTGTCGGTTTTTCTCAGATGGCACACTAACCTTCGTCAATGATGCCTACTGCCGCTATTTTGGCAAAACCTCTCAGGAACTTCTCGGCAGCAGTTTGTTCCAATTGATTCCTTACGAGTATCAGGAAAAGACTCAAAAGTACCTTGCTGCTCTTAGTCTCAAAGGCACAGTCGCGACAAGAGAATACCAGGTTGTGACACCCAACGGTAAGATTCACTGGCAACAGTGGACTGATCGAGTGATTGTGGGTCAAGAGAGATATCCTGCTGTTCTTCATAGGACCGAGGAAGAGCATCTGCCCCTAGTTGAGTTTCAGTCAGTGGGACGGGACATTACAGAACGTCGGCAGATAGAGCAACAAAGCGCCCGGTTGGCTTCTTTTCCGCTACTTACTCCCAATCCAATTGTTGAAACGGATTTAGACGGTTACGTTCGTTATCTCAATCCAGAAGCCATGCGGGTGTTGCCTGATTTACAAGACCTTGGTGTTCAGCATCCATTTCTGGCAGGAGTCCCATCAATTGCGACAGTACTGCAACACGAAGGTTCTTTCAAACGGGAGGTCAAAATTGGTGAAGCGTATTACGAACAAGTTTTACACTACATCGACGAAATTGATTGCCTTCGCATCTACGCCTTCGATATCACCGATCGCAAACTTGCTGAGGAGCGATTGATTCATAATGCCTTTTACGATCAGTTAACAGGGCTAGCCAACCGGGCTTTATTCATGGATCGCCTGCGGCAAGCGATGCGACGGGCAAAAGAGTCTACTGAGGGCAACGTCTCAAGTCAGCCTTATCTATTAGCTGTTCTATTTCTAAATCTCAATCGTTTCAAGTTAGTCAACAACAGCCTGGGTAACCAAGTGGGTGACCAGTTGCTCCAAAACTTTGCAAGTCGCCTCCAAACTTGCTTGCGTCCTACTGATACAGTAGCGCGTCTGGGAGGAGATGAATTTGGTATCCTCCTCGAAGGTATTCAGGATGTCAGTGATGCTACCCGTGTGGCTGAGTCGATTGATAAGACGCTAAGTGCGCCATTCTATCTAGATGAGACTGAAGTGTTTATGACACTCAGTATTGGTATTGCTCTGAATACAAGCAATAACGATAGTAAGGTTAATTCAGAAGGCGATACCGCTATGCTAAAGCAAACTGATTATCGCCTCTTACAACCTGAAGACTTACTCCGGGATGCTGGCATTGCCATGTATCGTGCTAAGGCACAAGGGAAATCCTGTTATGAGGTGTTTGACGCGGCAATGCATCGCTGTGCCTTGGAGAGATTGCAAATTGAGACGGATTTGCGGCGGGCAATTGAACGGCAGGAGTTTCGGGTTCACTATCAACCGATTGTCTCTCTCTCTACGGGGAAGATTATCGGTTTTGAAGCCTTGGTGCGCTGGCAGCACCCGCAACGCGGCTTAGTATCCCCAACAGAATTCATACCCACAGCCGAAGAGACGGGACTGATTACCCCCATTGGCTGGTGGACATTGCGGGAAGCTTGCCGTCAACTGAAAATTTGGCAGGAGCAATTTCCCGCAGCCCAACCCTTGACGATTAATGTCAATCTTTCAGGCAAACAGTTTGTGCAACCAGCGCTGTTGGATGAAATCGACAAAATTCTTCAGGAGACGAATCTTGTAACTGGCAGCTTGAAGCTGGAGATTACAGAAAGCCTCGTTATGGAAAACCCCGACTTAGTTAGGGATTTACTCCTAGAACTGAAGAGAAGAAATATTCATCTTTGTATTGATGATTTTGGTACTGGCTATTCTTCCCTCAGTCGGTTGCACCACTTTCCCATTAGCACACTCAAGATTGACCGCTCATTCGTGAGCCGAATTGGAGCCTTAGGTGAGAACTCAGAGATTGTACAAGCGATCGTGACCCTTGCCCAAACCCTGAGTATGGATGTTGTTGCAGAAGGAATCGAGCTATTAGAGCAGGTTTCCCCCTTGATTGCGCTGCAATGTGAATATGGGCAAGGATATTTCTTCTCCAAACCTGTTGATAGTGAAGCGGCTAGGGCAATGCTGATTGCGGAATCGCATCAACGGGGCTGGCAACTAGAATCGGGAGAAGATTCCGACTAATCTTCTAAGATATAAGGCTGGGTTTGGCTCAGCCGTTAACTGCTAAAGAAACCAAAGTGCTGTAAGCCTTCCAAGATACCAGCCGCACAGTGTCCTTGAGCTAAGTACCGATAATCAGCAGGGTTTTCGTCGTACCACTGCTGGAGTTCTGGTCGCGCATTGCCAACAATAATTCCTCGTGAAGAACCGACACTAAATAGAGCAATGTCATTTCCTGAATCGCCACAGACAACGGTTCGTGTGGTATCAATTCCCCACTTTTGTTGAAGAAACTGTACCGCTAGTCCTTTGTCGGCATGGCGGGGGAGAATGTCGAGGTCTTTACCACCGCTAAAGATTAACTTAACATCAAGTCCACGCTCAGAAAGTTGTGATTTCAGGCGGGGTAACACTTCTACAGCCGCTTCTTCTGTCACTAGATAGCTAACTTTGAAGGGACGCTGTTCAGAGTCTTCTTGCGGGACTAGGTCAGAATAATGGGCAGCCGTTGCCACAGCGAGTTCTCGATCCCAACCTTCAGAAAGTTTTTCTGACCAAGCTGGATCAGGGTTATCGTCTCGATCATCATCATAAATTTCTGTACCTACAGAAGCGATGAGTGCATCTGGGTCTAGGAGTTGCTTCTCGGCTTTCAAGGTATTGTAGGAACTACGCGATCGCCCTGTGGCATAAACTATCTTTGTCCCATACTCTTGCCGATGTTGGCTCAACTTCTGGTTGAGTTCTATCAAAGCGTAGTCGTCGCCCACTAAAGTATTGTCTAAATCAGTTACGAATAGAAATGCTGCCACGGCAACCTCGCTCATCACTTGCTGTCTTGCTACTGCATTATTGTCCTATACGACAGTGTCATACTTTCGTCTTGAGCAAAGGTCAAGTCGCTGTGGTTCCCTTGCTTCTTTGCCAGCCTACTATAGAGTGTGTCTTCCCTAAGAGGTAGCTAAAGTTTGAGTCATCCCATCTAAGGCAGAAGTTTTTGGCAAAGTTTCAGGAATCTCTGAGACGGGCTTTGTAGTAAAGAATTAACGTAGCCTTGTTAGAGCTTATCAAACCTAAAGCCAAACCATTTTACTTTTGCAATGCGCTACACATCGCAGAGGATTGGGAGTCTTCTGAAACGCTGATGTGTAGCACCCAAAGATAAAAATGGCAAAAAATTTTGACCTAAGTCTCTAGGATTTCCTCTAATTTGTTCCATATCGGTGGTTGTGTAATTTCTACAGCCACCGATTTTTTTTCGTAAGGCTTTCTGCTTGCGGTTAGTCCGGGAGAATGTCAAAGTTCAAGTTATCGCTCTTCTGTCAGTCTCGGAAAATCACGCTCAAAGTAAAAGCTTGAGAGCTTTTCCACATAACGATTTGATGGGTGAGTTTCTATCAGAAACTCAAAAATGTAGACCAACTGGGAAAACTCACGTCCTATCAGGATTACAGCCTTTGCGATCACCTAGACTGACAGAAGAGCGTTATAGCAGTAGCCAATGAGGTTAGGACATCGACAGGAGGCTATAAGCCTTAGCCGGAGCCTATTTTGCTGAAAGCTGACCGCTGAAAGCTGACTGCTGAAGAGCTATATCTGAAGGCCTATATCGAATGCCCCTACATAGCCTTGTGCATCTTCGGTTAGCTGGATCATCAATTGCTCACCATCATCTCGAAAGATGCCGTCTCGGTTATTGTTCACGCTGCGTTGCCCCTTAGCAGCATATGGCGACTGTGCGTGGATTTGATCAGTGAGGGAATCATCGAAGTAAAGCTGTGACGTAAACTCATAACCTTGTTGGGACGCAGAATCAGTGCGAATCTTGAAGTGAATGTGAACCGTTCTGCCTGGATACCAACCGGGATAAATTGTAACGAACTCGACCGTTCCATTGGTGTCCGTCACCTGATAGCCACGCAGGAACTTTTTCCCGACGGTACTGAAACTTGGGTCTGTTACGTCCGAATAGACGCCGATCGCGTCACAGTGCCAAATGTCCACGGCGGCACCAGTCAGAGGTGTACAGGAGCGACCATCAATCTGAGAGACATGAAACACCAAACGCAACGGTACTCCCTGCTTTAGCGAACCGTCAGAGGGATCTGACCGGATGTCGGAGCGGTTGAGCTTCTCATCAATGAAATATGGCCCTTCTGTTTGTTGAGGTCTTACTACACAAGAAGGTGTCGTCGCTATCGCTGTCTGAGTTGGTGTCTGAGCTGACGTGCCCGTCAGTTTTACTGAGGCGGACTGTCCACGTAAGCATCCGACGAGCGATACGGCTGCTGTTGCTCCTAGAAAGCTAAGCACCTCTCGTCGCTTAACTATGGAAGCTACTGGGGTTGTTGTCACACGGTCTTTTTTCATCTCATTTACTTACTAGATACTCTCTATAAACCTCCAATAGTGTTCGGATAAGCTCTAAACTGAAGCTGATATAGGTTGGGTTTCATTACCTTAACCCAACCTACAATTCTTCTTAACTGAGGAGTATTGGCTCTTGGATGAGCGATCGCGTCTGGAGCAATCCGTCTACTGCGGGGTTCGCATTCCTTGAGGGCGGGATTGACGATGTTGCTCAAGTTGCTGACGCTGCTCGGCGGTTAGGATTGCATCCATCTGCTCTTTGGCGGTTTGACGTACTTCCTCCATTTGGGCTTGTTGTTCGTCAGTGAGATTGAGCGATTGAAAAACCCGACGGGGATGTTCTCCGTTCTTTCTGGCAGCCTCCACAAGAGAACGTTGTTCCGCTGTCAAGATGTTGTCGATCTGCTCTTGCTTAGCTTGCTTGATCTGCTGCATTTGCTCTTGCTGCTCTTGTGTCAAGTTCAGCCAGTTCTGACGGGATTGTGTCGGTGCAGGCGGTGTATTAGATTGAGCAAACACGACTGGAACAATTGCAGTAGAGAGTGCCAGAGAAAGTGTGCCAGCTACCAGTGGCAATAGTTTGATGGTAGAGAGTCGGTTTTTCAGACTTAGACCAAATTTAGGGTTCATAGTAGTCCTTAGGTATTGACAAATCGAACTATTGGGCTGTTCGATATTTAAATCCTAGAAACTGGTATCGGTCTTCCGCATGGATCGAACTTCCCAATTTGACCTAGTACCAAAGTCCTAATCCCTTTATGAGTTTGGTCACAAGATGTCCTGTTCAAGTTGGGAAGCAAGGCTCTGGAAATTGAGGCTCTATCCGAAATAGATTAAAACTAAGTAATCGTTGCAAAGTCGCTCTCTGCTACATAAGGAGGGCTGAAATCATTTCCCTTTCCCTACCATGCACCGCCGAGCGCCCTTTTCCAGCCATTCCTTTCACCTGATGCTCTATCTGGAATGGATTCTGTTGGGGATAACGCTGTTGGGAGAGATTCGACCCACCCGACATGGGATTAGTCCAACAACTCTATTATTGTCGATTCTCACGCTCATGTGCTTTGGTCTGATGGGCTTAAAGCTTCCGACTGGGAGTCCTCGTGACAAAGTGCTTTATACAGGGTTGGAGTTTGGATTACTGTTTTTAGCGTTTTTGCTGGACAGCCGACCTGACTTTTTCCCACTGGTCAGTCTAATTATCTTAATTCGCAGTTGTCTGATCTTTGAGCAAGTTGGTCGCCTGATTGTGGCAGGACTGGTATTTATTGCCTTCCTGGTGACGTTGTTTGTACGACCTGCACCGCGTCCGCCAAGACACGGACCAATACCAGAATCTATAGCCAATACGATTTTGACGCTGAAGCTGAATGCAGCAGTCACCTTTGGACTTGCTCTCCTGTTTATCTTACTGTTGGTCAATGCTTTGCTTGCCGAACGTCAAAGCCGTGAAAAACTGCTGCTTGCCAACGAGCAATTGCGCCAATATGCCCTGCGAATTGAAGACCAAGCAACGTTGCAAGAGCGAAATCGGATTGCCCGCGAAATTCATGATGCCTTAGGACACGCCTTGACAGCACAGAGTATTCAGTTAGAAAATGCCCAGTTGTTTCTGCCACCCGATGCCGAGAAAACAGCATCGTTTTTGCAGGAGGCAAAACAGCTAGGTTCTAGGGCATTACAGGAGGTGCGGCGCTCAATCTCTACACTTCGAGCCGATCCTTTGCAAGGACAATCGCTGGAAACCGCGATCGCAAAAGTAGTCAATGAGTTTAGCCAAACAAGCGGAATTCTGCCAAACTATAGGATTCAACTATCTCAGCCAATTCCTACAGAAATTAGCACAGCACTCTACCGAATTATTCAGGAATCGCTGACCAACATTTACAAGCATAGCGCTGCGACCCAGGTCAGCATTGACCTTCGAGAGAATCCGGAAGCGATTCAACTCCAGATTAACGATAATGGTCAAGGGTTTAATCCAGAGCGAAATACAACCGGGTTTGGACTCCAGGGAATGCGGGAACGAACTGTGGCGTTGGGCGGACAGTTCTTCCTGGCAAGTCAATCGGGAAAAGGCTGCCGAATTACTGTGTTGATTCCGTTACCGAGGCTGGCACTATGACAGATGTCAAGATTCGCCTATTACTAGTCGATGACCAGATGATTATTCGTCAGGGATTGAGAAGTCTCCTGGAAGCCAAGCCGGATTTAGAAGTCGTAGGTGAAGCGGAAAACGGACAACAGGCGATCGCTCAAGTCGAAGCCTTGCAACCGGATGTGGTTTTGATGGATGTCCGGATGCCTGTCATGGATGGTGTTGCTGCCACCCGCCTGATTTGTCAGCAATTTAGCGCAACCAAAGTGTTAGTGCTGACGACATTTGACGACGATGATTATGTCTCGCAAGCCATGCAATTAGGGGCGCGAGGGTATCTGCTAAAAGACACTCATTCCGATGACTTAGCAGGAGCCATTCGAGCCGTTCATAAAGGCTACACCCAAATGGGTCCAGGATTAATGGAAAAAGCGATCGCTCACACTCCACCCTTAACTCCACCCCAGCCTACCCAGCTTCCCCCAGAACTCACAGGACTGACGGCTAGAGAACGAGAGGTGCTGTGCCTCATTGCTACAGGTGCGAGTAATCGGGAGATTGCAGAAGCGCTCTACATTTCAGAACGAACGGTCAAAAACCACATTACCAGGATTTTGAGTCAGTTAAATTTGCGCGATCGCACTCAGGCTGCCATGTTTGTTAGTGCTTTTTTACCTCTATTGCAGCACTAACTGGAATTGAATCAGGTACGTGCAGAGCAACAGCGCAAAAACGAGCTACGGTTAACTTGCCTCTTCTCCTGCTGAAGAATAAGTGCCAAATAATTGTGAAATTTACAGCAATAGTCTCTCCTAACCCACATGAGGGTATTTCATCCTTTGGAAGAACTGCTATACTCTAAAAAAGTAAAGTTTACTTTACTTGCTTGTAAGCTTTACTTTACCAATCGACGGCTCGTATCAAGACAGTCGCCTATGCGCTGCGTTCACTAGCATTGCGATGAAAATCCTTACCACCTACCACCTACTACCTGTCCCCTCTCACCTATTTTCTAGATAGAGCGACGTTGATGAATCAGTTTTCCAAGAATGAAAAACCGTCTACGTGTTCTTAGAACTGAACGGAATTGGTCTCAGGCGAACTTGGCAGAACGTTTAGATGTCAGCCGTCAAACGGTCAATGCGCTGGAAACGGGGAAATCTGACCCCAGCCTTCCCCTCGCCTTCAAAATTGCTGAACTTTTTAACTGCCCTGTTGAAAAAATATTCATTCTGGAGCAAAGGTCTATGTTCGCCAGAAGATTCCCCCAAGAAAAGAGCTTTGAAGGACTTAGCGAAAAAGCGATCGAAGTGCTAAGGCTAGCCCAAAATGAGTCAAAACGCTTGAGGCATAACTTTGTCGGCACTGAACAGATTCTGCTGGGACTGCTCAGTGAACGAACAAGCTTTTCTGCTCAGCTTCTCCAGTCGATGGGGGTAGACCTCTGGAAGGCGCAAGTGGAAGTGCAGAAAATTATCGGCTACGGTTCAACACTTTTGGATAGGCAAAGACCCTTGACTCCCAGAGCAAAGCAGGTTCTCAAACTTGCCTCAGAGGCAGTAAAGCGGTTGAGCCATGATGAAATTGACACAGAGCATATTCTTTTGGGTCTAATTCGCGAAAAAGATGGCGTATCAACGGCTGTCCTCAAGAACCTTGGCATCAACCTTCAGGATTTGGAACAACAGGTTCTTGAACAACTACAACAGCCTCTTCGAGAGGAACCATCAGTTCTAATGAGGACGAGTCGGTTTAACTGGGCTGTAAGTAGTGAGTCATCTGAGGCAGAACGCCCAGCAGACTTTACTTCTGGTGAAATTAGTGTCCGTTTGAGTACCCGCTTAGTGTCTTGGATTGAACCACGGCAATTGGGGCGGGTGGTTCATCAAACAGGTTTTGCGCTACCGAATGGAGACGTTTTGGTTACCCGCCTTGCATTCATCTCACGAGAACGCTTGAAGCGGATACCACGAACCTATCCTGAACTGGTACCTGACCTAGTCGTGGAAATAAAATCTGCTTTTGACCGAGTATCCTTACTCCAAGACAAAATTCAATTGTTCTTGGAGCAAGGAGCAAAAATTGGCTTACTGATTGACCCGGATGAGCAGACTGTGACTTGCGATCGCCAAGGGAGTGAGAGGATTATCCTAAAGAATGGCGAAACCTTGACACTCACAGAACTACTACCTGAATGGGAACTTCCTGTATCTGAACTCTGGTCACCTGTATTTGATTAGGAAAATGGGGAATTGGGAATTGGTAGACCAAGCCGTGCTGAAATACCCTCCTTGCTTCCCCTGCTTCCCCTACTTAAACAAAAACTCGATGCTCCAATGAAGGCATCTGGCGGCGGACTTGTTGAAGGCGAGCTGGGTTAATTTCCGCGATCGCTACTCCTGGCGTATCTCCAGCATCGTCTAAAATTAAGCCCCACGGGTCAATAATCATGGCGTGACCATGAGTATGGCGCATCGCATAATGACGACCTGTTTGGGCAGGTGCTATGACATAGCAGGTATTTTCAATTGCTCTAGCTTGGAGAAGAACTTGCCAGTGGTCTTTGCCAGTGTAGGCAGTAAAGGCAGCAGGGACAAATAAAATGTCGGCACCCTTGTATGATAAGTGTCGATAAAGCTCTGGAAAGCGCACATCGTAGCAGACGGAAAGCCCTAAGTTGCCTAATTGTTCTGAAGGATAGACAGGGGGCAACTGGGTACCGGACATCACTGTAGTCGATTCTCGATACGTGTTGCCATCAGGGACATTGACATCAAACAGATGAACTTTCTGGTAACGAGCAAGTTCATTGCCACTAGGGTCGATGAGCAGAGCCGTATTATAGACCCTTGTGCTGTTTACAGGCACTGGGAAACCACCCCCTAGGATGGTCACCTGAAAACGCTGTGCCATCGTTGTGAGAAATTTCTCACTTTGTTGTGCGATCGCTTCTGCCTGAGTAATTTTATCTTTCTCTGTGCCCAGGAAGGAGAAATTTTCAGGTAGGCTTACGAGTTCGGCACCCCGACGCACGGCAAGTTCTATGAGTTCTTCTGCCTCAACCAGATTTTTCTCTAGGTCAGGCAGACTTGTCATTTGAATTGCAGCGGCAAGATAGGACTTCATTGGTAATGACAACGGAAAATTCTAGGACTGAGTTTTGGCAACTATAACAGGCAAAGGAGTCTACAGCTACATCCATCACTCTAAGTTCGTTCCAAACTTGTTTGCAATGCAATAGAGATTTTCGAGCGTTCTTATAGATAACGTACCGCTTGACTCCACGATTAACCACTAACGGAATTTCCCAACTGAGCTACTCAAGGTAGCAGTAGCTATCTGTATTTTATCGCTGAGTTACTTCTCTCGTTCTACAAAAAACTACTCTTGGATGCATACACTACTGTTATGTGTGTAGGACTCCTAAGTGTTGTCTTAAAGTGTTTGCTCGTTGTGCGATCGCCTCCCACTCTTCAGCAACAACTAACGGCTTGGGAAACAACTCTCCAGAAAGACCAACAGCAACGGCTCCGGCTGTAATAAACTCCTTGGCATTTTCTAGCGTAACCCCACCCGTAGGAATTAGAGGAATCTGACCTAATGGTCCTTGCAAACTTTTAATATAATTTGCTCCTCCTACCGCCTCAATCGGGAAAACCTTGATACAGCTAGCGCCAGCTTGCCAAGCTGTAACAATTTCTGTAGGGGAAAGTGCGCCTGGAACAATTGGAATACCTGCATCCACAGCAGCCGTAATTAAAGCCGTGTCTACGTGAGGGGTAAAGAGAAACTGTGCCCCAGCTTCAATCGCTTGTTGTAATTGTACTTGAGTTAATAAAGTACCTGTTCCGATGATGCAAGTTGGTAGTTCCAAGCGCAATTGACTAATTAATTCAGCCGCGCGATCGCTATTCCAAGTAATTTCTATTACCGACATCCCACCTGCCACCACTGCCTTAGCCATTTGAACCCCTAGAGACTGGCGAGATGCTCGAATGACTGCGATCGCTCGCTGCTGTTGCAACAGCGTTAACCAAGAGTGATTATCCATTGTTCAACTAAACTTGAGACATTATCAAACTCCATTGAGTTTCCGCCAGAGTTAATAATATATTTTTATCGTCTATAAATAGAGTTATTTTTTAATATTTTACTTTCAGTCATTCGATAGATGAATTGAAGTATTAGCAATTTTAGTGATTAAAAACCCTAATAAAAATAAACCTAAAGTAAAAGCTTTGGTATAACTAGTTTACAGTTTTGAAGCCATAAACAGTATTTCTCACTTATCTGCCATTAGTAAGATGAAGTCTAGATGCATTTTTGACTATTGTTTATTCAAGTGTTTAATAGAAATGAAAGATAGGAGATTGATTGTATGGCTCTTGTAAAACTCGCAGATGCTTATCCAAACTACAAGCAAGAAATTTTCGGCGGCGATGACATCAAAGGATATGATGTTTACACCGAAAAAGACGATAAAGTCGGTGGTGTTTATGATGCTCTTCTTGATGAAACAGGACGCTTCCGGTACTTAGTACTAGACACTGGTTTCTGGGTCTTTGGTAAGAAAGTTTTGGTACCTGTTGGTCGCGTTCAAATGGATTATGATCGCCACCGCGTTTATGTTACAGGTCTGACCAAAGAGCAAGTAGAAAGCTTGCCTGAGTACAGCGATAACATGACGGTTGACTACGACTACGAAGAGCGGATTAGAGGCGTTTTCCGACCAGCCGCAGCCAGTACAGGTGTAGCTGCTGCCGCTGCTACTCAGCCTAGCTATAGCCGTGACACCTACAAATATGATGATCATGACCAGCATCTCTATAACACAGCTGAGCAGGGTCAGCAGAGAATCAAACTGTATGAAGAGCGTTTGTTTGCAAACAAAAACCGTCAAAAGACTGGTGAAGTTGTAGTTGGTAAGCACGTCGAAACTGAGACAGCACAGGTTTCAGTTCCACTCGATAAAGAGCGCGTAATTATTGAGCGTACAACCCCAACTGATACAAGGGAAGTTACCCCCGGTAGTGTTGACTTCCAGGATGGAGAAGTTGCACGGATGGAAGTTTACGAAGAAACAGCTGACATTCAAAAGAAAGCCTTCGTGCGTGAAGAAATCAACATCAGAAAAGAAGTGACTCATGAAACTGTCGATGCAACAGAAACACTTCGTCGTGAAGAGCTAGATGTTGATACTGACGGTAATCCTGTAATTAACAGAAATCGCTAGGCTTCCAAAACCCAAACTTGAATAGCTTTCCTGCACAAGCCAAAATTGTACTAGTAAGAAAGCATTCATAGCTGATACAGGTAGAGCAAGCAACTCAGTTGGCTCTACCTGTAGTTTTAAATACGGCTTTAGTTAAATTGGAAGAGAGAGGGAACAGAAATGTCTGGGAGCAAGGCGGAGTTTATAAAAAATAAAACGAGAATCAATGACTTATTAGAAAAATTAAGAGCAAAACTGCGTTCATACGCTGTGATCGATATGCGAGGGCAACTCATTGGACGGATTGAGGATTTCATACTCAACCAGAGCCGCCAGTTGAACATGGTTATGTCTCGTTCAGAGGCTCAATCTACCTCCCCTCTTTTTTTATTAAGTAGTAGATATATTCAGAAAGTTGATACACCTAATCGAGTGCTTTTTGTAGACCTCACTCAAACAGAACTTAATCAGCTACCTGTGTATCAACCTTCTGTCCAGGACGTGAAGGCGGTTTCAGAACCCTTGGTGACACCCCCAGTCACTCAGGTAAGCGACACCAGTTTAGAGAATAGTGAAACTTCGCGTCCCAAGCCGGAATCTTTAACAACGGAATATCCAGAAGAATTGAATAACCGAACTATGATTGACGATCCTGACCTAGGAGAGGTAGTAGAAGAAGAAATTGTTCGCTTGCTAGAAGAACGGTTGGTTATCAACCGCAGCAAACGGAAAATAGGCGAGGTTGTTGTTCGCAAAGAAATTGAAACCCGTATTGTAGAGGTACCTGTTCAACGCGAGAAGTTAATCATTGAGCAAGTTGGCTCAGAAACTATACAACTCGCAGAAATTGACTTAGGACATGGGGAAGTTACTGGTGTTGAACTGAGAGACGCATCTCGTTCAGATAGTGCTGTACCGCAGCTAGCAGTGCCAACTTCTGATATCCGTCCGACTGTGACTGGGGAATTTCTGTCTCCAAAAGCGGCGAGTAATCTTTTAGAAGCGATCGCCCTTCAAGGACGGCATGGCTGTGCAAAAGTACGTGTGGAACTGGTTTTAGATAACCCAGAACTTCAGGAAACCTACCAGAAAATGTTTGATCGTTGCTCTAGGCAGTAAATCAGTAGCTTTCGCAAGAGGCTCCATCAGCCTTACGCTCACAACGAGTACAGAACAGTATCTTCGCCCCAATTGTCAATCACCAAATTGGTGATAAGATTTATGAAGTAGCTGAATTACCTTGTAGATGTTAGTAATCTTGATGACAATTTAGATTCCCTCCGAAAGGGGGAATATTTTTTATAATTATTTTCACCTTGAGGAAGATCGTAATTCATCATGTTGCTTTAGTAGATTGTTTGTAGCGGAACTTTCAGTGAATGTTCGCGTCGAAAATAACATCAAAGGGAGACAGTTGTAGTAGAACGCCTTACTAAGAGTATGGCTTCTAAATAATTCGGTGAAATGATGAGGATGTTTTACAGGTAAATCAAGGAATAGCTAAGCGCCACGGAAGTATCAGTATAGTTGTTAGCACCTTGTCCAGCCATTTTGAAATATCTTCATCATCGGTGTGAAACAGAGAATAGTTCAATAGAGCGATCGCACCCGGTGCCAGCGATCGCCTTTTTAATCCTCTAAAGTAGAGTCGGTATCCGATGGAAGTTGCCTAAAACTAGATCATCCAGCAATTTCCCAACTCGGTGGTGGCAGTGACTTTTGGTTTTTAGAGTAAGCCGTTCTTCCAAGCAACAACCACTAAAGCCCTGATTTTCTGAGGGTACTAGACAATGACTTTAGGCAAAACTACCCGAATGGGTGAAGCATGAAGTCACAATCTTGTTTAGTTTTGTTAAACATCACGTTGTTTCCTGCCGACGGTTACGGCAAGTCGAGGAAACTTTTTGCATAAAAGGCACAAGAAAGGGTGATAAGTACTATAGCTACCGCAGCTACCGCGCAAAAACTGACTTTTACAAGCGTTCTAGTCTACTTTTTCCGCTGTGAAATGGCTTCCACAGGGTTGCCATCTACCTCAATCTCAGGAGAGATCAGTTGGACTGCTCTCTTTGCTAATGCATTTGAATGTGATGTATGCTTCAGACGTTTTCTGAATCTCCGATTTTGCTGAACAGGTGGAAGTCTAAGCAAATGGATAGAATTCTTGAAATTGTCCAACAGGCTCTCGCCACTGGCTACTTAACAGTTGAAGCCGAGAATCGATTGCGGCTGCTTTTGCAAACAACCAAGTATGGCTTAGACGATTTAAACGCTTTCATGACATTACAGCAATCCGCAATGGCAGGTCTTGTAAAGCAAGAGTCCCGGGAATTGAAGTATAGCCAACGTCTTTGTGCTTCAAGTTCTGTAGACAGTTAGCCCTGGCTTTTTGCGATCGCGCCGCATCCTGCGCTTAATTATCACACTGGGTCAGAAGACCTTCCTCAACTATCTGAGTCCTTCGTCGAGGCAGTCAGGTCGGGACTATGTCTGGCACTGGGATGGGGCTAGCAATTGTCAAAGAAAGTGTGGACTTACCAAAAAAATCAGGTGCCAGTTAGAGAAGCGACCATCTAGCGTATTGATCGCACCGCTTTCCGATAAGATGAGAAAATGCCTAGAACTAGGTAAGTAACACAGCTTGAAAAGTTCAACCGACCAGGTTGAGGAACATTTTATGAACCAAGAGATTTTTGAGAGAGTTAAGAAAATAGTTACGGAACAACTGGAAGTTGACCCAAATGACGTAACGCCTGAAGCCAACTTTGCCAACGATTTAAATGCCGATTCCCTGGATACTGTTGAACTCGTGATGGCTTTGGAAGAAGAGTTCGACATCGAGATTCCGGATGAGGCTGCTGAACAGATTGCGACCGTCCAAGCGGCTGTAGACTATATCAGTAATAAAGCAGAAGCTCCTGCTTAAGATGAGCTTTAGGATTTCACGAGAAGTTCTGCGTTTTGGGTGTGCAAACCCTGTTTTACTGGCATCATGACAAATTTTGAAAAAAAGCGCGTCGTTGTTACAGGTCTCGGTGCAATTACACCGATAGGCAACACTGTAGCTGAGTACTGGGAAGGGTTGTTGAGCGGGCGTAATGGCATTGCTCCGATTACTTTGTTTGACCCATCCCGGCACGATTGCCGAATTGCTGGTGAGGTGAAAGGCTTCGATCCTCATAAGTACATGGAACGCAAAGAAGCAAAGCGTATGGATCGCTTTGCTCAATTTGGGGTATGTGCCAGCAAGCAAGCTCTGGCAGACGCTCAGTTTGTGATTAACGAGCTGAACGCAGAACAGGTGGGTGCAATTATTGGCACGGGTATTGGTGGACTCAAAGTATTAGAAGATCAGCAAGAGATCTACCTAACTCGTGGACCTGATCGATGTAGCCCGTTTATGATTCCGATGATGATTGCCAACATGGCAGCGGGTCTGACGGCAATTCATACGGGTGCAAAAGGACCGAATAACTGCACAGTGACTGCCTGTGCAGCGGGTTCTAATGCTGTAGGGGATGCATTTCGCTTGGTGCAACGAGGCTATGCTCAGGCGATGATTTGTGGAGGCACCGAAGCCGCTGTAACACCGTTGTCTTTTGCAGGCTTCGCTGCTGCCCGTGCCCTCTCTACCCGTAACGATACGCCTGAATCAGCTTGCTGTCCCTTTGATCGCGATCGCGATGGCTTTGTGATGGGCGAAGGAGCTGGTATTCTCCTCTTGGAAGAACTAGAACACGCTCTCTCCCGTGGGGCGAAAATTTATGCCGAAATCGTCGGTTACGGGATGACCTGCGATGCTTATCACATCACCTCACCTGTACCAGGTGGAGAAGGTGCAGCTAGGGCAATGCAGCTAGCGTTGAAAGACGCTGGGATTACGCCAGAGCAAGTGAGCTACATCAATGCTCACGGCACCAGTACCCCAGCTAACGATGCGACGGAAACAGCAGCAATTAAAAAAGCTTTAGGTGAGCACGCTTACAAAGTAGCCGTTAGTTCCACCAAATCAATGACCGGACATCTATTGGGTGGCTCTGGTGGCATTGAGGCTGTCGCAGCGGTGATGGCAGTAGCTAATGACAAAATTCCACCAACAATCAATTTAAAAAATCCCGATCCCGCTTGTGACCTTGATTATGTACCAGGTTCCAGTCGCGATCAAAAGGTAGAAGTGGTATTATCCAATTCTTTTGGGTTTGGCGGTCACAATGTCACGTTAGCATTCAAGAAATACAGGTAGGGATGAATTTCTAGTCCCTATCGACGGCTCTACTCTCTATCCCCAAGGCTTGCTCATCGATCCCCCTAATGGGATGATGAGTATATAGCCTTAGGGTAACCGAGAGCTGTCAAGTTCAAGACTGACGCTCTAGTATCCCCCAATTGCCCCAAAAATTTTTGGCGACACAAGGGGGATCAACTGGGTAAAAATACCTAAAATAATCTAAAGGGTGCGTAAGTCCGAGAGTTCTAGCTCACACAAATCTTGCGTTAAACCTTAGTTCACGTTTAGTCATTAAACAGAAATTATGGCCGTTGCAACCCAACAATCTCTCGAAGAACTGTGCATCAACTCCATCCGCTTTTTAGCAATTGACGCGGTAGAGAAGGCGAAATCAGGTCATCCAGGGCTGCCAATGGGCGCAGCACCGATGTCATTCGTGCTGTGGGATCGCTTTATGCGGTTTAATCCAAAAAATCCTGCCTGGTTGAATCGCGATCGCTTCTTGCTGTCTGCGGGGCATGGCAGTATGTTGCAGTATGCACTGCTCTACCTGACTGGCTACGAGGATCTTACCCTCGAAGACCTCAAGCAATTCCGCCAATGGGAGTCAAAAACCCCTGGTCACCCAGAAAACTTCATGAATCCTGGGGTCGAGATTACAACCGGACCTTTGGGTCAAGGGCTTGCCAATGGTGTTGGAATTGCAATGGCTGAAGCTCACTTGGCAGCCAAATTTAATAAACCCGATTTCCCAGTCATAGACCACTATACCTACGTCATCGTAGGTGATGGTTGCAACATGGAAGGCGTAACCAGCGAAGCCTGTTCCCTAGCTGGACACTTGGGGCTAGGCAAGCTGATTGCCCTCTACGATGACAATCATATTTCCATCGACGGTTCCACCGACCTAGCATTCACAGAAGATGTTGGTAAGCGGTATGAAGCTTACGGCTGGCACGTCCTGGTTGTAGAAGATGGCAACACCGACCTGGAGGCAATTCATAAAGCCATCGAAACAGCCAAATCGGTCACCGACAAGCCTTCTTTAATTAAGGTTCGCACAACAATCGGCTATGGTTCACCCAATAAAGCTGATAGCCATGATGCCCACGGTGCCGCCCTCGGTGCCGCAGAAGTAGAGGCTACACGCAAGAACTTGGGTTGGGAATACGAGCCATTTGTTATTCCAGAAGATGCTTTTAATCACTGGCGCAAAGCGATCGATCGCGGAGCAAAAATAGAAGAAGAGTGGAATCAACTGTTTGATCGTTACAAGGAGAAATATCCTCAAGAAGCCGCCGAACTACACCGGATGCATGAGGCTATACTCCCAGAGGGTTGGGATTCGGTTCTGCCGACCTACACACCAGAGGACAAGGGGGAAGCTACCCGCGTCCAATCAGGTAAAGTCCTCAATGCTCTAGCTGGCGTTCTCCCAGAACTCATCGGTGGTTCTGCTGACTTAGCTCCTTCCAACAATACCTATCTGAAGACTTTCCCCGGAGACTTCCAAAAGGATCAATACGAACATCGCAACCTCCGCTTTGGAGTGCGTGAGCATGGTATGGGAGCCATCTGCAACGGTCTTGCTTTGGATGGATCGGGGCTGATTCCTTACTGCGCTACCTTCTTGGTGTTTACCGACTATATGCGAGCGGCGATTCGCCTCTCTGCTTTGTCTGAAGCGGGTGTCATCTATGTGATGACTCACGACTCAATCCAGCTCGGCGAAGATGGTCCGACACACCAACCGATTGAACATATTGCCTCTCTACGAGCGATTCCCGACTTGCTGGTAATTCGCCCTGCTGATGGCAATGAAACATCCGGGGCATACAAGGTGGCGATTGAGACGGCTAGGGGAATGAAATTCGGTAATAAGACACTGCCTTCACTCCTAGCTCTCTCTCGGCTAGCACAGCCCAATCTTCCCAATACCTCTATTGAGGGTGTAGCAAAAGGCGCTTATATCCTGTCAGATAGCGATGGTACGCCTGATCTTATTCTGATTGGGACAGGTAGCGAAACCCAACTCTGTGTCAAAGCAGCAGAGCAGTTGCGTGGTGAGGGCAAAAAAGTACGGGTCGTTTCAATGCCCTGTTGGGAGTTGTTTGAAGCTCAGGATGCAGACTATCGGGAATCCGTACTGCCCAAAGCTGTAACCAAGCGAGTTTCGGTGGAAGCAGGCACTAGCTTTGGCTGGAGTAAATACACTGGCAGTGAGGGAGTCTCAGTCAGCATTGACACCTTTGGTGCTTCCGCTCCTGGCCCAGTCTGCATGGAGAAGTTCGGCTTCACGGTAGATAACGTGGTAGCAAAGGCTAAAGAGTTGTTGGGTTAAGTGCCTTGAAGAGTTGTTAGTTTTTAGACGGCTAATCAACTCAAAATGTTAATTAACAAAGCTCTCTACTCCTAAAGGTAGGGGGCTTTTCTCTTGATTTGTAATTTAGGTTACAAAGACTACTTAAGATTCCTTTTATATTTCGACGTTAAGCATGGAGCCTTGACATTCCATCAAGGTGGCTTGAAAAGGTTCTAATTATTAGGCGGCGTGGGTGTGAAGGAGAACAGAAATACGATGAAAAAGCCAAAGTGGTCAGGATTGGCGTATCGCCATTGGCATAGAGGTGTAGTAGTGGTAAAAAGTCTAGGGCAGACGATTGCGAAATCTTTGAAGTCTTTTTTACCGCGTCACTGGGCTTGGATAGCCGGAACAACGGCTGGAGTTGTCCTGCTTTGGGGTTTGGTCGGCACCTTGTCACCTGTTGTCGGGGCAACAGCAGCAACCCATACGGTGATGTCTACAACTGAAAATGTGATCTGGGGAGAGCTATTTAAGTCGGATAGCAAGCCAATTTTGAGCGTGAAATCAGGCGATCGCATCGTCATGCAGACGATTTCCCACGAAGGCATCCTAGCAGACCAAGGAGACACCACCGAGTTTTTCACAAAAGCAGGGATTACTAAAGAGAAAATCCTGCCTGACCAGCTTACTGTCAAGGCTAAGGTAGAAAAAACGGGTCCAGGACCACACGTTATTACAGGCCCAGTCTTTGTAGAAGGTGCTGAACCTGGAGATGTCCTTGAAATCAAGACCCTTAAAATTGATTATCGGGCACCCTATGGCGTAATTTCTAACCGTCACAGCAAAGGTTCACTACCGGGTGAGTACCCAGAAAATGATGCTCCCATCTATTCAAAAGTAATTCCCATAGATGCAGCGCGCAAAATTGGGGTTTTCCGCCCCTCCAATGGACGACCGAATGTAGACATTCCTCTGAAGCCATTTATGGGAATCATGGGAGTAGTTCCGGCTAACCGGGAAGATGCCGTAAACTCTGTGCCGCCTGGAATTTATGGCGGGAATATCGACATCAAGCACATCGGAGAAGGCACCAGCCTCTACTTGCCTGTTCAAGTTCCAGGGGCACTATTTTATTCCGGAGACCCCCACTGCGCTCAAGGCAATGGGGAAGTCGCTTTGACAGCGATTGAATGCTCCCTGACTCCGACATTTGAGCTAGTTGTCCATAAGGACATGAAACTAGATACACCAATGGCTGAAACACCGGATGCATGGCTAGCGATTGGACTAGACAAGGACTTGGACGAGGCGATGAAGAAGTCGGTACGGGAGTCCCTGCGGATTATTGAAGAGAAGTACGGAATGACGAAAGCGGATGCCCTACTACTAGGAAGTGCAGCAATTGACTTTGAAGTTTCCCAGGTGGTGGATATTGTTAAAGGCATTCATGGGGTAATTTCCAAAGACTTGCTCAAAGACCTTGAGCTTTGATGGGTGGTTGTAGAGAGTTACCTGAAACATCTCTACACGCTGTAAAGTCATAACCAAATAGCAGTTTGGCAATAACACAGTTTTGGAGAAGGGGTACATAGACAGTGGGCGCTCGCGCTTTTCGGCACCACCAAAGGCAGATCGCAAACAGTCCATTACCTATTATTCCTAAGCTATGTTTATTTACAGCCGTTTTCGAGTCAGTACAGCATAAGGGCGCACCGCCGTGCGCCCTTACAAGCAATTTGTACTTCATCAACTTGAAAAACGCTATATTCTTCGCCAATTGCGGGGTTTAGTCCTCACAGTAAGATCACCCTTGATTGAGTTCCACGCTCTCATTTATGTCCATGCATCAACATTCTGCCTCCTGTACTCATCACACAACCTCTATTAGTCAGCCATCTCAGACCACAAATAAGGTGAGGTTACTGGTTACAGTTCTAGTTCTCATTTGTAGCTTTGCCCTAGCAGAGCTAGCAGTAGGGCTATTTAGCCACAGTCTTGCACTCTTGGCTGATTCGGGACACATGGCATCGGATTGTTTCGCCCTAATTTTAGCCCTGCTAGCGACCTGGCTCTCTCAGAGGCGTCGAGCCAGTAATTTAGAATCCGGAAACCACTGGTTTGAGGTACTGGCAGCACTGGTCAATGGGGTGGGACTGGTAGTTATTGCAGTATGGGTTGGCTGGGAAGCGGTTGAACGCCTACAGTCTCCCCCAGTTGAAATTCTCAGTCTGCCTATGTTAGCGACGGCTAGCGTCGGTTTTGGGGTTAATAGTATCAATATTTTCCTGCTGCACAAGGACAGCCACAACGACCTCAATCTTAGAGGTGCATTTCTCCATGTCCTTGCTGATGCGGCAAGTTCAGTGGGTGTGATTATTGCCGCGATCGCAGTTTGGGCACTGAACTGGATATGGGCAGATGGTGTGATTAGCCTATTCGTGTCAGGGCTGATTATTATTAGTGCAACTCCCTTAATCATCCAGAGCCTCAACACTCTCTTGGCTAAGTCTTCTGAATGTTAATAAGCTGCTAAACGTCTGGTTCATGTAATCGGTGGCTTAGATCGCCATCGGATAATTTCCGACTTGAAAGAGCATTGAGCAAGCGGCTTAACTTAGCATGGTATAAGTTAGACGGCTGCAAATTTTCTTGCTGCAAGTACATATCAACTAATTTAGCTTCAGTCAATGTCGCTGTACTTAGGTCGGCACCGTTCAGGTTGGTGCTACTCAGGTTTGCCCCGCTCAAGTTGGCAGCAAGTAAACTCGTCGGATAATAGATGTTGGCACCAAGCAAATTCGCATAACTCAGGTTAGTCCCAAACAAATTCGCATAACTTAGGTCGGCACCAAGCAGGTTTGCCCCAAACAGGTCGGCACCAAACAAGTTGGTATAACTCAGGTCAGCACCTAAGAGATTTGCCCCAAATAGATTTGCCCCCAATAGGTTGGCAAAACTTAGATTTGCACGACTCAAACAGACATCGCTCAGGTTGGCATACCTCAAGTTGGCATTCAACAAAACAGCACCACGTAGGTCAGCATCACTTAGGGAAGCACCCAACATCTCGGCACCGCTCAAGTTGGCATAACTTAGGTCAGCATTTAACAACTCGGTACTCAACAGGTCGGCACCAAACAGGTTCGCACCACTGAGGTCGGTACCACTGAGGTCGGCATCAATTAAGCTAGCACCACTGAGGTCGGCACCACTAAGATTGACACCCAACAGATTGGCATCGTTCAAGTCGGCACAGGTCAATTGAGCGTTACGAAAATTTCTTTCTCCTGCTTGATAACGCTCTAGAAGTTCTGACGCATCCATATTTGTGTTTGAGATTTTTGGCAGTTTAATTGTTTTCAAAAAAACTAGCGCCACCTGAATGAGGCTTAGACGCTCTACAACGTGCAGCGAGATAAGTAGATGCAGCGAGGCTGTACGAAGTAGTTAGTGGGATTAATGAAAAACGTATCTCTGTCGCGATTGAGCCTAAGCTCAATGGCGGCAATCTCACTTCATTCAGTTAATTTACGCAAATGAGGACTGAGATTTAGGTAATGAAAAATACTTGCAAGGTATCTAGATATATCTTGGCTGTTCTTTTAAAAAATGTAAAGTAAAGTAAACTGTCTTTATTAAGTCTTTGAAAAAGACGGCTAGATACTTAAGTAGAGTACGGGCACTTGGCGATCGCTTCTACAACCCCAAGTGCCTGATTAGCATCAGAGGTTTTGATGAATGTACTCTAGAATGCCATTTGCGATCGCCTGAGCCATTTGGTTCTGAATCAGCAGGGATGATGTATCAGGCAACTGCGCTGTTTGTTCCGGACTCGGTAACTGTACCGTCCATTGAGTAGGAGAGATTCCCCGGAACTTTACTTGCTGGGGATCGATTGTATAGCCAGGGTTTAATTCAACTACCAAGCGAGTCGTTTGTTCGTCAAATTGCCCCACTCGCACAGAACGGATTGCCCCGCCCACTGGCTGCTCGATTTTTGGGCGTCCCAGGCTAATACCAGGCAAATCAATCACTAAACGAGTCGGGTTAACAATTAGCTGTGCTTTAGGTTGAACCCCCTCGTCTGTCGTAAAGCTTAGCTGATTCTGATCAGCGTCAAAACGCCAAGTTAGCAGTCTCGCCGCTTCAGCAGGAGATAAAAACAGAAAAAAGCCCAAAAAACTGGGTAATAACCAGTGCAGTCTCACAGTCAAACTTCCTCAAACTAGGCTAATGTTACGCAATCAATCGCTTGATGCAGGAATTTTAGATTGTCCCACACCTGTTGCACCTTAGCGTTTGCAGCGTATGGCATAACAAGATGCAATCTAACTAGTACAGGAACTGAAATGAAGCTCAATTATCTAAAATCTCAACAGGATTAGCCTTCAATCGGAAAAATTTCTCATTAGTTTTAGTCGTGGGTGCAGGCATTGCTGGACTAACGGCTGCCTATCGCCTGAAACAAGCTGGTGTTCCTGTGGATATCATTGAAGCCAGAAATCAGGTGGGTGGTCGGATTCGGAGTTTACCCAAAGCGGCTGGCACCCAGATTACCGCAGAACTGGGGGGAGAATTCATTGATACAGACCATACTTGCTTGCGAGGGCTAGCTGAGGAACTTGGCTTTAATATCGTTGACCTGCTAGCGGCTGAGCAGGGGTTGATACAAGAAACGTACTTCTTTGGAGGACGCAAAGTTCCCATTGAGGAAATTATCAATGACTTTGCGCCTGTTGCTGAACAAATTGATGCCGATTTAGTAGCGATTGAGAATTTTGAAAGTTATGCAACACCTGATCCAGCTACAGCCGCTTTAGATAATCTCTCAATTACAGAGTATTTAGAGCGTATCCCGACCACCACGACCATGCGGCAAATAATCCAGGTTGCTTATACGGGAGAGTATGGTCGAGAGGCAGAAGAACAGTCCTGTCTGAATCTCATCTATTTAATCGGCACTGAATCTGGTGAATTTGAGATCTACGGAACCAGTGATGAGCGTTACTATATTGCTGGCGGTAATGACCAAGTTCCCCGTCGATTAGGGGAGTTATTAGCAAATTCTCTTAGAACCGAAACCGTTTTAGAGTCACTTAGCCGCAGTCCTGATGGTCGCTACCAAGTTGCATTACGCTCAGGAGGTACTAGCGATCGCACGTATGAACGAATCTTGCTTACCTTGCCCTTTAGTGTACTACGCTCAATTCCGCTCAATGTGACTTTACCGCCAGCGAAAAGATTAGCCATTGATACTTTAGGCTATGGCACCAACACCAAATTGATCACTGGCTATACCGGAAAAGTTTGGCGCAGCCGCTATAATTCCACTGCCAACGTCTATACAAACTTAGGGTTTCAAAATACTTGGGAGACTAGTCAGAGTCGCTTTACCCGTGGAAACGGCTTAATCACTAACTTCACTGGAGGACAGCAAGGTATAACCCTCGGAACAGCAACGCCAGAGTTTCATGTTCAAAGACTAATGCCGCAACTAGAACAGATTTTCCCTGGCATTAGTGCCACCCAGTTGCAGGGTAAAGCTGTACGAGCGTATTGGCTAGGAGAGCTATACAGTCGTGGCTCATACTCCTGTTATTTAGTAGGGCAATGGACACAGATGTACGGCGTAGAAGGTGAGCGCGTGGGCAATCTATTTTTTGCTGGTGAACACTGCTCCCTAGAGTATCAAGGTTACATGGAAGGTGGCTGCGAAACGGGCGAAGCCGCTGCCGCAGAAATCTTGGAAGATTTAGGGCTACAAGCTCACGCTGTCCAACAGAAAACTAGACTTTTAAAAAATCGCCGTGCGCGTCTTAGCAAAAGCAAGCGGTTGCAAATTCAGCGATGGTAAAGGAGCCTAAAAGGTTGGTGGCAAAATGTCAAAAACTGTTTCATCTTTTCTGTTAAATTTTTCAGCAATAGTGTTGATTCCTTCTCTATCAGGGAGCGCCATCTCTCTCGCTATACCGATATCGGAGGTTGAGCTTCCCCTTTGTTATATGGAAACAGTTGATGGGAGAAGGATAGATCTAAAAGATTTATGTCCTTCAGGAACGGAAGATGTTAGCAGTGCTTGCACTTCAGGCGATGCTGAAATACCAATTACTAATGTGAGGTATAACGGTAACTCACTAAGAGGTCAAGTAACCAATCGAACTTGTAAAACAGTGAATCTTGTCAGAGTCAATTATCAAGTTATTGATGAGCAGGGTAATCAGATTGATAATGGATTTATCTATGCTCAACCCTCAACAGTTGCTCAGGGAAAAACAGCCTCATTTGGAGGGAGTATTTCAGCAGGTGCTGAGGTAAATATTACTCATGTCGAGTGGAGTGATAGGTAAGTAGTAGAGGTTGAAAGAATGGGAGAAGGTCGTGAGTCATACTGGAGGATAACGTGAATACCTATAGAAAATTGGCGGTTGCGATCGCTGGATTAACCTTGAGCTTCGCGGCAATAGAACCTGACTCTGTACACGCAGCAGTAATCACTTATGACTTCCGGGTGGATATAACCACTGGTTCATTAGCCAACAATACCTATGAGGGTTCCTTCAACTACGATGACTCAACCTTAACAGGAATCGGAGTAGAGGCAGTTGGAGTCACAGAGGGATTGTTCATCCTCTTTGATTTTTTCGGTGAAACCTATACTCAAACTGATGAGTTGAGTTTCCCTAATTTCCCTATAGCTGTGTTCAATAATGGTAATTTAGTAGGATTGAACTATCTAGTTGCTGATTTTGATAATTCTCTTGATGATTTTTCCATTTTCTCTATTTTTGGTGATGACACCACTTTATTGAATGCTGGAAATCAGTTTGACTATCAAGTTAATTCATTTGATTCCTTTGAAGGAAATGTGACGTATTCTTTAGATTCGCCTTCTACTTCGATTCCTGAGCCGGATGGCGTTCTTGGAGTGAGTTTGCTGGGTATTACTTGGTTATTGAATAGAGCGATCGCATTCTCTCATCATGCCCAGATAACGCCGCTAAGGAGAAAGGCACCATTGATTTAGTAGCCGCTTTGAATGCACTTTGATATGAGATTTCAGATACTGATTGAACGACTCTTTGGTTTAAACCTCCAGTAAATATTTTCTTAATGGCAGAAATTAGCGAAATCCTTCAATCATTCCAACGCTTTGGTGTGCATTTGGGACTAGAGCGAATTACTAAACTTTTGGCAGATTTAGGCAATCCACACCATGCAGTTCCAGTAATTCATGTAGCCGGGACAAATGGCAAAGGTTCTGTTTGTGCTTACCTCTCTGCTGTGCTAACTGAGGCAGGTTATCGAGTTGGACGTTATACTTCCCCGCATTTAATTGATTGGAATGAGCGAATTTGTCTGAATGAACAGCCAGTTTCAACGGACGCTTTGCGAGAATTCCTGCTACGGGTTAAAGCGGCAATTCCAGAGGACTGTGACGATTCACCGACTCAGTTTGAAGTCATTACAGCAGCGGCTTGGTTGTATTTTCAACATCAGCAGGTTGATGTCGCTGTCGTGGAAGTGGGATTAGGGGGACGGCTGGATGCCACCAATGTATGCGATCGCCCTCTTGTCTCGATCATCACGTCCCTCAGTCGGGAACACTGGCAAAACCTTGGCCCTACCTTAGCTGACATTGCAAGAGAGAAAGCTGGCATCCTCAAAGCAGGTTGTCCGGCTGTCGTCGGACAATTTCCAGCAGAAGCTGAGGCAGTTGTAAAGCAGCGAAGACAAGAATTAGAATGCCCTACGGTTTGGGTAACATCAGCTAAGCGGATTCAGGAAGGTTGGGCAGAATATGAGGGTATTAAGTACCCGTTGCAACTACTGGGAGATATTCAGCTAAGTAATTCAGCACTTGCGATCGCTACCCTGCAAATCCTCCGTTCACAGGGTTGGAAGATTCCAGACGATGTAATTGCCTCTGGGATGGCAAAAACAACTTGGCACGGACGCCTTCAGTGGACTCACTGGCGCAATCATCGCTTACTCATTGACGGGGCACACAATCCTGCTGCTGCCGTTGCCCTGCGTCAGTATGTTGATACTCTAAATACTCCGGTTACGTGGGTGATGGGCATTCTTTCGACTAAAGACCATGCTGACATCTTTGAGGCAATCCTACGCCCATGCGATCGCTTATACCTAGTCCCAGTACCTGACCACAGTTCAGCCGACCCAGATGCCCTCGCTATCGTCGCTAAAAATCGTTGCCCAGAACTACAGGATTGCCGCACTTATCCTAACTTAGAAGCAGGGCTACAAGCTGCAACGAGTTCAAACTTGGCGGAACCCTCAAACCGTTTAATTGTCTTGTGCGGTTCCCTTTATCTTGTTGGTTATTTTTTGAAGCAGAATCGCTTGGATATTGGAAAAGATTCTATCGAGTCTGATAGATGAATGTATTGCTCAATACATAAACTCTTAAGCTAAATGCTCCAATTTTGTCGCAACATTCACATTTAGAGGACACTCGCAATCGTCTCGCTGTAGCCACTGTTGCCCTACCTGATACAGACTTGCCATCACTGGCTGAAGTTCTCTCCCTTTCTAGGTTAGAGAGTACTCAACACGAGGTGGGATTTCTGGAAAAACGTGGAGGGAAACTAAGCCATAAGCTTCTAATTCTCTCAGTCTTATGGTAAGTGTTTTCGTGCTAATTCCTGGTAGAGCTTCGAGAAATTCATGGGTACGACGATTTCCTGTGAAAAGCTCCCGCAGGATTAGAAGTGCCCATTTACTACCAATGATGTCTAATGTAAACTGAATCGGGCATTTCACCTCCAAGCACTCACTCGTCTCCAGCATGAGATCACTCTAAATGCAGATGTTTACAATTTGTATTCTCAACTATCTTCCTATGAGTTCTAATCAGAAGTTGCTCATTAATTGGAGATTTAACTTTATCTTAAGGAAACACTCAGTGAAAGACTGTGCCTAATTTTTTTACTTCTGGTAACTATACGGTTGAGGAAGTAACTAACTTGTTAAGTAGAGCAGGGATTAGTAGGATGCAATTAGGAAAGATGTACAGCAATTAAAAGCCACATTCTTAACAGAATATTTGCTTTTTACTAGAGAGGTTCCTGATGAACAGATTGCTTGTCGGTGTACTGGTAACGGAGGCGCTTTGCTAATAGCACATGGTTTGGTATCAGTCAAAAGGTCATTCATCATTTGTTGATTGTTACTGAATCCATAAACGACTCACTTAACTGCTTCACGCATTGCACTTATTGAAAAAGGCAGAAATTCAGTATGACTCAAGCGATCGCACCTACCGTAGAAACAAAACCCCTTGCCGCAGAAGAATTACGCAAAATGAACGCCTACTGGCGTGCGGCTAACTACCTTTCCGTCGGGCAAATCTATCTACTTGACAATCCACTGCTGAAGGAACCACTGACGCTAGAACACGTTAAGCCTCGGCTACTCGGACATTGGGGTACGACTCCGGGGCTTAACTTCATCTACGTTCACTTCAACCGCATCATTAAAAAATACGATCTAAATTCCATCTACATTGCAGGGCCAGGACATGGCGGTCCAGGATTAGTGGCCAACACTTACCTGGAGGGTAGCTACAGCGAGTACTTCCCTCATATTTCCCAAGATGCCGAGGGGATGCATAAACTGTTTAAGCAGTTCTCCTTTCCGCGTGGAATTCCTAGCCACGTTGCCCCTGAAACTCCTGGCTCGATTCACGAAGGTGGTGAACTGGGTTACGCGGTTTCTCATGCTTACGGTGCGGCATTCGATAACCCTGATTTGGTGGTTTGCTGCGTTGTGGGTGACGGGGAAGCGGAAACTGGTCCACTCGCTACCGCTTGGCACTCCAATAAGTTCCTCAACCCTGCAACTGACGGCGCTGTATTGCCCATCCTGCACCTGAATGGCTACAAGATTGCGAACCCGACAATTCTTTCGCGAATTAGCCATGAGGAATTAGAAAGCTTGTTTGTTGGCTACGGTTACAAGCCTTACTTTGTAGAAGGCTCCGATCCTGAAGCCATGCATCAGTTGATGGCTCAAACGCTGGATGCTGCCATTGAGGAAATCAAAGCGATTCAGCAGGATGCCCGTACTAATGGCTTTAGCAAGCGTCCTCGGTGGCCGATGATTATTTTGCGATCGCCTAAAGGTTGGACGGGACCCAAGGAAGTGGATGGGAAGAAAACCGAAGGTTTTTGGCGATCGCATCAAGTTCCCTTTGCAGAACTCGCCAGCAAACCCGACCACATCAAAATGCTCGAAGAGTGGATGAAGAGCTACAAGCCGGAAGAACTCTTCGATGAAACGGGTAAGCTGATTGATGAACTAGCCGCACTCGCTCCCAAGGGGCAGCGTCGCATGGGTGACAACCCCCACGCCAACGGCGGTGTCCTACTTCGAGGATTGAAGCTGCCTGATTTCCAAGATTATGCCGTCGATGTGACGAAGCCCGGTACAACGTATGCAGAAGCAACCCGCGTCTCCGGTAAATTCCTGCGGGATGTCATGAAGCTCAACCAGGAAAGCCGCAATTTCCGGATTGTGGGACCCGATGAAACCGCATCTAACCGTTGGGGCGATGTCTTTGAAGCAACTGATCGCACCTGGATGGATGACACCTACTCCTACGACGATCATCTTTCTCCTGACGGTCGCGTGATGGAAATCCTCAGTGAACATACCTGTCAAGGATGGCTAGAAGGCTATTTACTCACAGGGCGTCATGGCTTCTTCTCGTGTTATGAGGCATTTATCCACCTCGTTGACTCGATGTTCAACCAACACGCCAAGTGGCTAGAGAGTTGCCGCCACATCCCTTGGCGTAGACCGATCGCCTCGCTCAATTACCTCCTGACTTCCCACGTCTGGCGGCAAGATCATAATGGTTTCAGCCACCAAGACCCAGGCTTTATTGACCATGTGGTAAACAAGAAGGCAAGTGTGATTCGGGTTTACTTACCACCCGATGCCAATACGCTGTTATCTGTGACCGACCACTGTTTGCGTAGCCGCCATTATGTCAACGTCATCGTTGCCGGAAAACAACCCGCGTTGCAGTTTTTGGATATGGATGCTGCTGTCAAGCACTGCACCGCAGGTGTTGGTATCTGGGAATGGGCAAGTAACGACCAGGAAGGTGAACCTGATGTAGTCATGGCCTGTGCAGGCGATGTTCCTACTCTGGAAACCTTAGCTGCCGTTGACTTACTGCGCCAGCACTTCCCACAACTCAAGGTACGAGTCGTAAACGTGGTAGACCTGATGAAACTCCAGCCGGAGACAGAACATCCTCATGGTCTGAACGATAAAGACTTCGACTCGATCTTTACGCCCGATAAGCCCGTCATCTTTGCCTATCATGGCTACCCCTGGCTGATTCACCGCTTAACCTACCGCCGGACAAACCACCAGAACTTCCATGTGCGGGGTTACAAAGAAGAGGGAACGACAACCACGCCTTTTGATATGGTGGTGCGGAACGATATGGATCGCTTCCATCTAGTCATGGATGTGATCGATCGCGTGCCAGGGCTTCAGTATATCGGAGCGCACGTCAAACAGATGCTCCGCGATAAGCTCGTTGAACACGTCCATTACATCTCTCAGTATGGCGATGATCTGCCAGATGTTCGGGATTGGAAGTGGCCCCACTCTGGTGGCGCTCAACCTGAAACGCCCAGTGAAACTAAATCAACGGATGCTGCTGATGAAGGGGGAACTGTGCGATCGGGCGCTCCTGTTAAGTAGCAATACCGTTTTCTCAAGCATTTATTTGCAACAGTTCTAGTTAAGAGAAGGGGGCCTTAATAACGCCCCCTTCTTATAGAGGGTGATTGATTGATGCTCCTCTCTGACCTATGATCCAATTTGAACGTTCCAGGCTTTTGTCTCTTGCTGTGTGTAAAATTCTGCCCTCACTCGCTCACAAAATAGTTGTAAATTATCCAGTTTTAGTGCTTCTTCTTTGAGGGAGGATGGTAAAGAATCATACATCAACCGTGAGAGAAAACCATAGGCAGCCGCATCGAGAGTGGTGGCTTTCTCACCCATGAAAAACGGCTTATTTCCCAAGAAATCAGACAAAGCGCACAAATCACGCTTTCCAATTTCATAGATTTCCGGCTCAGAATGACGACCCATGCCATGACCCCACAATTGTTTGACAATTTGGTCGTACAATTCTTCAAGAATCTGGTTCCGAATAGATTCTGGGAATTGCTTTAATATTAATTCTTCTAGAATCGTTCTATAGGATAGCCAGTTATCTTCTACTTTATAAATGTAATAAATTAGCCCCCAGTAAAGGTTTTCTTCTATTAGCCGTATAAATGCTAAGGAAACACCTTTTTCTTCGTGACTTAAGTTTTCATTCGGGTCTATTTCTAATGTTTTATTCAGGTAATCAATAATTAAATTCGAGTCACCAATCAGTTTATTGTTGTATCGAATAAATGGGGTCTTCCCTTTAGGCGCATCTTGAAACGTTAGTTCCCTGCTCACTTCATAGGGCAGTTTAGCAATCCGAAAATATGTATGTAACTTGATACAAAAAGGACTTAAATCTGGTAGTCCCCAACAAGGTGAAGATTGGTGAAGTTCAATCATGGTTTATCCTTAGGATTGCTAAATCTCAAAAGGTGATGCAGACTTATTATCAGACATCGAGGCTCCAGAGCTTATTTATCAATAAAATTTTAAGGGTTTCGCTCTATTTTGAAAATTGATGTTTAACATATGTTTGCCAATTTATAACGTTTTTAGGATAAAGAATTAATACATATAAAAGCTTATTGATTAAGTTGAAAGAGCATTGAATCTCTTGATCCAACATGCCTTATCCCCCCACTATTGACTCCAAAAGTGGGACTGATCCGGCGGCGAGATTGGCTATCCAGAGGACATTTCCCTGAAATCTATTGTTGACTCACTACGTACTTTAAATGCGATCGGTTGGGCAGGTGCCATTCGGAAAACAGGTGTGTAGCACTTTTGTAGGGTGCATTCATAACGCACCCTACAAAAGTATTAACTACGCCCAAAAGTAAAGCTTGAGAGAACCGTATCAAACACCTCTTTATTAAGGATAGTAGTAGGACGACCCTGTTCAAGATTAAACGGAGCCGAGACAGTAATCATGTACCTTCGGTCGGGAGTAAAGAAAGCAACACCTCTCTGGTATCCCAGAGCGTTAGAGGTATAAGAGACAGCGGTTTGGTTGGCAACTCTGGTATTTTCAATCTTCTCGATTGTCGGGTTGTTTTGTCTAACCAGATCGGCTACACTGCGGTTTCCAGGATTAACGGGGGTTGTATATACAGAGATACTAGAAGGAAGCTCTGTAGGAACTCTATTCCTCACATAGCACTGTGCCGTTTCAAAAGTTCCAGGGTCAAATACCAGTACTGCATTGCTACGAAATGCCATTGCTCTGTAGTTCTGCGGGATGCTAAAGCGATAACCATAGCTATCATTACGAATGATTCTGGTTTGCTTGGCAGGAGGAACTTCTGCAATATTGGGACAGACTTGAGCCTGTACTAGATTGGATGAAGCGAAAAGAGTAACGCTTGCTAATGCGGCTCCTAATAAAATAGTTTTGAATTTCATCATTTACCTTCCAACGATATATCTACTCAGTTAAAAAAAGTTATTGAACTATAAGGGTCAGCACATTAGTCACAGCCAAGCCAACTGCCTAGCAGATTGTTGATAGATTCCTTTATGCTCAATATTCATAGCGCAGCAAAACTCAGGTTATTGCCTCGCGATAATGAGATTGACGGCATTGGGCAGTAAATTGTTCACGGAGCTATCACAAGGCAGCTTGTCCTGATGTTGAAAGTGGAGCCTTAACCTGCTGCTCAATCTCTCTTTACAAGCGTTAGAAGAATTCAAGGGATTTTAATGAAAATCTTGGTGCTGAATGCGGGGTCAAGTAGCCAAAAGAGTTGCCTTTACCAGTTGGATGATTCTCTTCCGGATGCTGCCATAGCACCACTATGGGAGGCAAAAATCGACTGGACAGGGAAATCAGATGTAGCTGTTTTCCAGGTGAAAACCTCTCTAGGTGCGTCCTTAGAAGAAGAACGACCAGTGGATGAGCGACAAAAAGCGATCGCTTATATGCTCAATACCCTCTGGCGCGGTAGCACTCAGGTGATTACTCAACTGAGTGACATTGATATTGTTGGACATCGGATTGTTCACGGAGGACAAGAATACACTGAGGCAACACTCGTTACACCGGATGTGAAAGCCGCCATCCAACAGCTAGCAGAGCTTGCTCCCGCCCATAATCCAATTAACCTAGAAGGAATTGAAGCGATTGAACAAATATTGGCACAAGTGCCGCAAGTGGCAGTATTTGATACAGCCTTCCACAGCCAATTGCCGCTCTCAGCCGCCGTTTACCCTGGCCCCTATGCATGGTTTGAGCAAGGGATTCGCCGCTACGGATTTCACGGAATTAGTCATCAATATTGTGTACAACGAGCAGCTCAACTGTTAGGTAAACCTTTAGACTCCCTACGAATCATTAGCTGCCATTTAGGTAATGGTTGCTCACTCGCCGCTGTTCGTAACGGTGTCTGTATTGATACAACAATGGGTTATACACCCTTAGAAGGGTTGATGATGGGTACTCGCTCTGGTTCAGTTGACCCCAGTATCCTGATTCACCTGATTCGGCAAGGCTATGACGCTGAGCAGTTGGACAATATCCTCAACAAGCAGTCTGGGTTAAAAGGACTTTCTGGCGTTAGTGGTGATATGCGCCAAATCAAGCAATCCATTGAAGAGGGAAACTCCCGCGCACAGCTAGCATTTGATGTGTATGTCCATCGCTTGCGATCGCATATTGGTGCAATGCTTGCCTCTCTTGGAGGCTTAGACGCACTCATCTTTACTGGTGGTGTTGGGGAAAATTCTGCACCTGTACGCGCTGCTGCCGTTGAAGGCTTTGGATTTCTCGGACTAAAACTTGACCAAGCGAAAAATCAAGCCTCTCCTGTAGATGAAGATATAGCCGCAACCGACTCCACCATCCCAGTCGTGGTTATACATACAGAAGAAGATTGGGCGATCGCAAAGGAATGTTGGCAGTTGTTCAAGGAGCTTGCTAGATAATTTAAATTTAGTCACTTTGTGTTGACAGTTAACCCTCAACTGTTGTCAATTCCTCATGACTGATTGCTCATATAAGAACGCTAGTAAAGCTGCTCACTCCAAAACTTATTTCAGGCAAAATATTATTAATCACCAGATTGTTGCCATCCGCAAGATAAATCCTGGAAGCTCTGGATCAGCACACACGACTTCGGGATTATCTAAAATCTCAGGTTCTTGATGAGGACGGTATATATATACTTTTCGGATTTTACGATCAATCAACAATCCGAGTAATGCACCGTTATCAATATATTCCTGCATTTTGTCTTGCAATCCTCTAAGAGTATCGCTCCTATAGCGTAACTCAATCACAAAATCTGGACAAATTGGAGCAAATGAGGCTTGTTGTTCTTTACTTAAAGCATACCAACGCTCTAGTTTAATCCAGGAAGCATCAGGAGAGCGGGTTGCCCCATTAGGCAGGGTAAAGCTTGTACTAGAGTCAAACGTTTCACCTGTTCCATCGTAATCTGCCCAGTTTGCAAGTTGCTGAGCAATTTTAATGTTTCGATTGCCTATATCTGAAAAAGCTGGTGGCATAATGATAACTTCTCCACTAGCAGTACGCTCAATTCTAAAATCGCGATTCGCTTGACAGAATTCATAGAACTGTTCAATACTCATCGATTTTATAGCAGGAAAATTCACCATCAGCGGGACGCTTTCGGTTTGAATTAATAGCGTCGTCATGTTTTTTTCCTCATTTTGTTGAAGAGTGGAGACAGTACAGAATGCTTAGAATTTATCCAATCTGAAGCGGAGAGTGATGCAACTAAATGAGCAAGAGCGAGTGTTTGGAGAAGAACAGTTATCGCTATTTAGTAGTTGGAGATAATAGACGCTTGCTTGACTTCAGTACAATCGAGCTAGGTACACATCAACTCAAGTGTCCCATAACTTTAGTAACCGATTTTCGTCAAAACGCGATCGCTTCTGGCTCACCTATCCACCAACACGACAAGTCCAATGTCCTCAATGAGTCCCCATAGTGCCCTAGTGCAACAGCTAGATTTAATGCTGCGGGCACGTTACCCGCTACTGTACATCGTTGGCGTGGAAGAAGAGCCAGTTGAAGATGTATTGCTCGAAGTCGCACTGATGTCAGAGCCGGAACGTAAGCTATTACTATGGGACATTGTGCGCGGTTGGGATGACAACGGTGCTGATAAAGGTTCAGTGATGGGAGCGCTGAACCGGATTGCCAAGACCTCGACAACCGAAGGTACAATTTTTGTACTACGAGATTTGCACTTTTTGCTGAAAAATCCCCATAGCGATCGCAACGCGCCTGTAGTTCGAGAGTTGAAAAACCTCATACGGGAACTCAAACGCAGTCGTAAAACCCTAATTCTCACTAGTCATACCTTAGAACTTCCGGCTGAGCTAAGCGAAGAAGTGACAGTCATTGATTTTCCCCTACCCAATGTACAGGAAATTAATTACTTACTTGAGCAACTGGTAGTCTCGGAAAAACTCAAACTTACGGGACTTGCCCTCGAACAACTGATTAAAGCTTGCCAAGGATTAAGCCGGGAGCGAATTCGGCGGGTACTTGCCCTTGCCCTTGCCGCAAAACAACAAGTGGATGAGACTGATATTGACCAAGTATTAGAAGAGAAAAAACAAACAATTCGTCAGACAGGCATTTTAGAGTTCTTTACAACTCATGAATCGCTCAAGAATGTCGGTGGGTTGGAAAACTTGAAGCAATGGGTAAGAATGCGATCGGATGCGTTTACGGAAGAAGCGAGACAATACGGCATTCCTAACCCCAAAGGTGTGTTGCTCGTGGGAATTCAAGGTACAGGTAAATCCCTAAGTGCCAAAACCATTGCTAATGAGTGGCGATTGCCCCTATTGCGACTGGATACAGGGCGGTTATTTGGTGGCATTGTCGGGGAAAGTGAAAGCCGAGTCAGGCAGATGATTCAATTAGCAGAAGCCATGGCACCCTGTGTCTTGTGGATTGATGAAATTGATAAAGCGTTTGGCAATCTTGCCAGTGGTGTTGATGGCGACTCTGGCACATCTCGCCGCGTGTTTGGCAGTTTGATCACTTGGATGCAGGAGAAAACAACACCTGTATTTCTTGTGGCAACGGCGAATAATGTACGAATTTTGCCTGCTGAATTACTACGGAAAGGACGATTTGATGAAATCTTCTTTTTGAATTTACCGACAGAAAGTGAGCGACAGGAGATATTTAAAGTACATTTGCAACGATTGCGTCCTTCTCGATTGCGGGAGTTCGATATGGCACTGTTGGCAAAAACAGCGAAAGACTTTAGTGGCGCAGAGATTGAGCAGGTAGTGGTGGATGCAATGCACCGAGCCTTTTTTGAGCGAACAGAGTCAGGTAACAGACGGGACTTGGTGATAACAGATATTTTACGGGCCATAGAGGAGACAGTACCAATAGCTGCGATCGCACGCGAACAAATTGAAGATTTGAAACACTGGGCAGCCGAAGCAGGTGCAAGAACAGCCTCCAATGATACCCAGCTAGTGGATGAGTTGAAACGCTACACTCAGCAACGAGGCATCGGCCCTCTCGAAGTCGATTAAATTTATCAATTCCCCATTCCCCATTCCCCGTATATCAACTTTGAACTAAAACAAGGTATGAAACAAAGGTTGAGATTGAACTTACGAAAAGGTCAACTTTTCTTTACCATTGTTCTACTTACAATGGTGGGTATCACCCAGTTAGTTCATCGCCTACAGGAACCACTGGATGGTCGGTGTACTGGATTAGGATATCTAGCATCTAACCGTCCCACTACTACCGTTCCTGCTCTCAAAGTAGTTGTTAAGCCGTGGTTGGGTCGGCATCAAGTCTATGGAATTTTTCCGCTTCCTTTTGAGAAATGCAATCGGTCTGAGCCAGTCCTCCTAACAATCAAGGGTGTAGGCAATTACTGTCAAAGAGCCAAATATACTAATCCCCATCAACATTTTGAAGGAATAGACGCCCCACCTGGATACGCCCTAACGAGATATCCTTTGAGAACTCGCACAACTTTGTTGTCAACTACTAAGGGATTACTAGGACAGCTTAAACAACCTCAAAACTGGACGGTGACTTATAACAATTAAGCCGGATGACATACCTACTGCCGACTTGGTTTTACAGTAGGGTTGCCCAGAGTTGTACTCAAAGCTCACGTCTCAAAGGGCTAGTGTGCGGGGATAGACAGGAAGTGATCGCGCATCAGGCTCGTCCGCGATCGCAGGCGGCTCGTCGATGACCGTAAAGACGCGATCGCATGAGGCTACGAACGTCTGAATCTTGGTCGTGAACCCCAACACTAGGGTACAACCGTCTGCGACAACTAATACCATAGTCACTTCGTTACAGTTGAGGAGGAAAAACGTTAGAAGATGGCACGATTAGAGTAGTAATTGCCTGGTGGGTTTAGAAGAAGTTAAGACTTCCCCCAGTACCGCAACCCTTGCGAAGGAAAGGAGAGCTAGACTCCTCAGTCAAGAGCAGGAGCAGTTGGGGGAGAGGTCAATTTTAGGCAGCTAATAACAACATAACTAAGGAGAAAAATTTCATGTCTCATTTCACCACAATCAAAGTTCAAATCAAAAATGGTGAAATCCTACAGCAGACATTGCAGGAATTGGGATACACGTTAGAGTACAACAAAAAAGTCCGAGGCTACGCAGGGAATAAAACAAACGCTGAGTACGTCATCCGGCAAGACAATGGCTATGATTTGGGTTTTCGCCGCAATGGTGAAACTTACGAGCTAGTTGCAGATTTTTGGGGAGCGAAGATAGATCAGCAGGCTTTTGTAAATTCAATTATGCAGAAGTATGCTCATAAAATGCTGATGACATCGGTGCAGGAGCAGGGTTTTAATGTTGAAGAGGAAGAAACCCTGGAAGATGGAACGGTGCGGGTAGTTGTAGGACGGTGGGTGTAAGGCGAAAGCTACGCTAACACTCCTTGCATAGCTAAACCACACTAAGCATCGACGCTAAACTAACCGCCGTTATGCCAACAAAACGGAAGCGGAGATTCCTCATTGTTTCCTTTTCACCCTAGGAGAATGCTTTCATGTCTTATCGAAGAGTTGTAAGGATGCTCACAGTAGGCTTGTTAGCAATCTTGACGGTGGTTCTACTTAACTTTGCTGCACATAGCGCCCAGACGCTTCGCGTTTATCATATTGGCAACAGCGTCACAGATACTATCAACTACAATGCTCTTCGCCAGTTGGTAGAGAGTCGGGGACATCAGTATGTTTTTGGTAGGCACATGATTCCTGGGGCACCTTTGGCTTGGATTTGGGAACATCCAGCCGACGGCTTCTGCGAAGAACCTTTTGGCTACTACCCGAACGCTTTGCCAAATTACCAATGGGATGTCCTTACCCTCCAGCCATTTGACCGCCAGCTTGACAGCAACGACGGAGATTTGGCGATGGCAAAGAACTACATCAACCTAGCCTTACCAAAAAGCCCCAACCTTCGCATCTATGTCTACTCTCGCTGGCCTCGCCGCAATGAAAATGGCAGTCTTGATTTTGACGAGAAATGGCTTAGGAAGTATACGAGTGAAGGGAATGGCACAGAAGAGTCGCGGGACTATTTTGAGAAGCTGACTTCCGAGTTGAGAAAAGCGTACCCCAAGACACAAGATCGTATTTTCATGGTGCCAGTGGGTGATGTTCTGTATGAACTGAACCAACGGATAAAAGCGGGTCAGGTACCAGGATATACAAACATCACGCAAGTCTATTCTGACGGCATTCACTTTAACGATGTAGGTTCCTACATTGTGGGGTCTACGTTCTATGCAACGCTATTCAAGGAAAACCCAAAAGGGTTGACCGCAAGCCCTTACAAGGTGAACAATCCTGAGTTAGTTAGTATCATTCAGGATGCTGTCTGGAAAGTCGTTAGCACACACCCGCTTTCGGGAGTAGGAGTGGCTTCTGCTTCCCAGCCCCAAACCCAAACTCAAGCCCAATCCGCTCAGGCGAAGAAGCACAACTGCCTGCTGAAGGGTTTTGGATAGTTAGTCCATCTGTGTAGGAGCGATAACCAAGAGCGGGATGCTAGGCTAACGCCTCGCTTCGCTAACGCTAGCGCGTTTCTTCCGAAGTGCGATGTTCAAATTGAAGAGTGCGATCGCCTTTAACTCTCCCTCAAAAACAAACTGAATCAAGTTTTCATTAAACCCCCATTCCGCACCCTCAACTGTCACAGGGCGGCAAGGGCTGGTGGCAGTGACTAGATGCCCAAATTTTTAAGTAGAAATACTCAATCTTGCTGATGACAATGATCATCGAAATCAGGGGGGAGGGGTGATAATCATTCGCTGAGAAGCTGGCTCAAAAAAGCTGCGCTATTTTTTGAGCCAGACAATAGTAATGAAATAATAGACTCTACCCGTTGAGTGGCAGGGGTTGATTCCTCGAAGAGTCGATGAGTTCCGTACCAGAAATTTCCGTACAAAATCTAGACCATCTTGGCTTAGTTGCGGGTCTAATAGATGAGATAGGAATAGTAGAGCAAATCAACCAGCTAGTAGGGGAAAAACCGGGAGAAATAGTTAGTAGCCCCAAAACAGCTCCGATACCGATTAGAATTACTTACGGTTATTCCCGTGACCATCGTCCTGATTTAAAGCAGTTCATCTTAAACCTAATTTGTAGTGGCGATGGAGATGTGCCGTTGTTTTTACGGGTCGCTTCTGGCAATGAATCAGATTCAGCCGCCTTTGCCCAAATTTTTAGGGAGTTTAAAAAGCAGCTAGAACTGGATGCTTTGATGGTGGCTGACAGTGCTTTATATACAGCCCCTAACATCGAGCAGATGGCTAGCTTAAGATGGTTATGCCGAGTTCCCCTAACTCTTTCTCAAGCCAAGCAACTGATAGAGCAACTGAACTCTAAAGACTTCGTTGAAAGTACAATTGCTGGATATCGTTGGGCAGCTCATACCAGTAATTATGGTGGAGTTCGCCAACGGTGGTTGGTTGTAGAGAGCGAAAGCCGTCGAATCTCAGACTTGCGCCAACTGGAAAAAAATATCACCAAAGCGCATCAAGAAGCTAAAAAAAAATTGCGGGAGTTAGCTGCTCAAGAATTCGCTTGTCAACCCGATGCGCTGGCGGCTGCCAGTCGGTTATCTAAACAACTTAAATATCACAACTTAACACAGATTCAGATAGTGTCAGTTCTCTGTGAATCTGAATCTGAGGCTAATTCCTTTTCTAGAGCTGAATCCTCTCAACAGGTTTATAAAATTCAAGCACAACTGGAACCGGATGCTGGTGCCATTGCTAGACAGACTCTAGCAGCGGGACGATTCATACTGGCTACCAATGTTTTAGATCTTGACCAGCTTAGCTGTGATGAAATGATTGCCAAGTACAAGGAACAGCAATCTTCCGAGAGAGGTTTTGCTTTTCTGAAAGACCCTTTATTTTTTGCCGATAGTGTTTTTCTCAAATCTCCCGAAAGAATTGAGGCTTTGGCTTTAGTAATGGGGTTGTGTTTGTTGGTCTATACTTTGGGTCAACGATATCTCCGTTCCCAGTTGCAGCAATCCAACTCCACCTTGAAAAATCAGTTGGGTCAACCCACCATCAATCCCACTTTACGTTGGATTTTTCAATGCTTTCAGTCGGTTCATTTCCTGCGGATTGCTACGGTCAAACAAATTTCTAATCTGACCCAGGAGCGCTTAGATATTTTAAGGTTTTTTCCCGCTTCCTGTCGCGCTTACTATTTATTACTCTCAACCTCATGAGTCAATCATTCAGTTTCAGTTGGATTCTTGTCAAGTGAGTTAAAAGATTGTTGGCTCATCTCAACTATCTCTTATGCCAGTCAACCTTTATTCCTTGATTTTTTGACTCTTCCTGTCAACTTTGACTTCTCTTTATCCTGTAATCGACAGGGTGGGGGAGGGGCGAGTGTCGCTCACCCCTCTCCCCTGATTTCGATGATCATTGTCATCAGCGAAATCGAGTATTTCTACTTAAAAATTGTGGCATCTAGTCACTGCTACCAGCCCTTGCCGCTCTGTGACAGTTGAGGGTGCGGAATGGGGGATTAAACAATACAGTTAAAGCCGCACGGCTGTGCGCCCTTGACTATATTGCTGAATGCAAAGTAATTCAGCTTGGGAGTAGCGATCGCTTTCCAGCAAGTTTCCCCAATCCCCAATCACTAATCCTCTAGCCGTATCAACACTCTGATAGCGGCACAAGATTCAATTAAACTGGCAAATCAAGACGAGGGTTGAAGTTTTCAATCTGCCGCAGTTTTTCGTAGAGTTCTCGTGCTTGGGGACTAGGGTCTCTGGGAACGGTGATTTGGATTTCGACTAGCTGATCGCCTCTGCTTCCAGTGGTGCTGGGGTAGCCTTTACCCGCAAGTCGGAGTCGTTGCCCTGACCGGACTCCATTCGGAACAGTCATTTTCACTCTGCCATCCAGGGTTGGCACTTCGATTGCGCTACCTAGCACCGCCTCACTGGGAGTTACTGGCAACTGACAGAAGATATCTGAACCCTCTAGTTTGAAGAAGGAATGGGGAGCAACTGTAATTCTCAGGTAGAGGTTGCCACCCGCGATGCCCTGCCCCTTAAGCCGCACACGCTGACCTGTCACCATTGCAGGAGGTAAATCAATTTCCAAAGACCGCCCGTCTTCTAGGCGGATTCTCTCTCGCCCTCCTTCATAGGCTTTTTCTAAAGGCAGCGTTAGTCGTGCCTCGATATCTTTGCGATCGGCACGAGGATTAATGGTGTAAGCCGTTTTTGTTGTTCCTGGTCGGAAGGCATCTGATGTGTTGACTCGGACACTAGAACGTTCCGGTTCTGTTGCTGCCCTTGCCGCGTTACGGCGTCCTAGCAGTTGGTCAACAAAGCTATTAAAGTCTCCAAACTGACTGAAATCAACTTCTTGGGTAGAGCTACGACCACCATTGCGATTGCGGAATGTTCCGTCATTATCGCCTGTTGTTCTAAAGTTTGGTACTTTAGAGCCTTTTTTGAAACCTTTTTTCCTCAAAAAGCGGCTGAACTGGTCGTATTGCGATCGCTTATTTGGGTCGGAGAGAACCTCATACGCCTCACCGATATCCTTGAACTTCTCTTCTGCTTCTTTGTCTCCCGGATTTAGATCAGGGTGATACTGCCGAGCCAGCCGCCGATAAACCTTTTTAATTTCTTCATTGGATGCCTCTATGGGCACCCCCAAAATCTCATAATAGTCCCGAAAGTTTTGCATAGAGATAGTGTTTATCGATCCTTTAATTAGCGGCTAGCTCTTCGTTGCCAAAGGTTGGTTTGGGGCGAGAAACGTGATGAACTTTAGATTAGCTCCCTTAAACGACTTTCTCAAAAAAAGCTTTAACAGCTAATTGTGGTTAGAACCAATCATCGTCATCATCATCCCAATCATTTTGTAGTGGCGCACGACGCGGTTGAGGTCGTGATGAACGACCGCCAGCATCGTAAGGGTCACGGTAAGAATCACGAGAAGAGTCACGAGAAGAGTCACGGTAGGAATCACGAGAAGAGTCACGGTAAGAATCACGAGAGGAGTCACGGTAGGAATCACGAGAAGAGTCACGCCGATCATCGCGATATCGGTCACTATCACTCTCTCCCGTAAAGGTACGACGAATCGAGCCAAAGAAGTCATCATCCTCATCATCCGCGTATTGCATCCGCACCTCGCGCTTCAGCTCATACACGGCATCCTGAAGATCAGATTGTGCCCGATCAATACTACGCTCATCATCACGTTTGATCGCCTCACGGAGTTCAGCCGCCAACGCTTCAATCCGACGTCGATAACCACTAGCAAACTGCGAACCGAAATCTAGAGTCACCTCTTTGAGTTGCCGTTCTGCGTCATTTGCTAGTGTCTCAGCACGGTTACGCTTCTCCACCCGCTCCCGCCGTTCCCTATCGGTTTGGGCAAATTGCTCCGCTTCACGAATCATCTGGTTCACTTCTGAGTCACTAAGAGTAGAAGCGCCTTGAATCGTGACACTTTGTTCTCGACCCGTTGTCCGATCTAACGCTGTAACCTGCAAAATCCCATTCGCATCAATATCAAACGCTACCTGGATTTGAGGCACACCCCTTGGCGCTGGAGGAATACCCGTGAGCTTAAACCGACCGAGTGACTTGTTATCCGCCGCCATATCCCGTTCGCCTTGCAGGACATGAATCTCCACAAGCGTCTGATTGTTTTCAGCCGTGGAAAATATATCAGAACGCCGTACCGGGATTGTGGTGTTACGGGGGATAAGCTTTTTAGTTACACCACCGATGGTTTCTAATCCTAAGGACAACGGTGACACATCCAACAACAGCACATCCTTCACTTCACTGGTGAGAATGCCTGCTTGAATTGCCGCTCCTACTGCCACCACTTCATCAGGATTAACGTTCTGATTTGGCTCCTTATCTATTAAGCTTCGCACCAGTTGTTGGACGAGTGGGATACGTGTTGAGCCACCGACTAAAACAATTTCATCAATTTGAACTGGACTTAAGCCTGCGTCTCCCAATGCACGTTTTAACGGTCTACGCAAGCGGTTGATTAGATCAGCACATAATCCCTCAAATTGAGGGCGAGTCAGGCGTGTTTCTAGATGCTTTGGACCATCCTCTGTCGCGGTAATAAAGGGTAAATTGATGTCACTGACACCGACCCCTGAAAGTTCAATTTTCGCTCTTTCCGCCGCTTCAAAGAGACGTTGTAAGGCTTGGCGATCGCGTCTTAAATCGACCCCTTCTGTTTCCAAAAATTGCTCTGCCAACCAGTCAACAATTTTTTGGTCAAAATCATTCCCACCGAGTTGAGTATCACCACTCGTTGCTTTGACCTCAAATACTCCATCCCCAACTTCGAGGATAGAGACATCAAACGTACCACCTCCTAAGTCAAATACCAAGATTGTCTCGCTCTCTTGGCGGTCTAATCCATACGCCAAAGATGCTGCCGTTGGTTCATTGAGTATCCGTAAGACCTCTAAACCCGCAATCCGTCCCGCATCTTTGGTTGCCTGTCGCTGAGAATCATTAAAGTAAGCGGGAACCGTAATTACCGCACCTGTCACGGGTTGTCCTAGATAGCGACCTGCCTCATCTGCTAGCTTTCGCAACACCATTGCCGCAATTTCTTCAGGGGCAAAGTCCTTCTTCAAACGAGGACACTTAATTTTGATGTTACCAGTGTCATCTCGACGAACCGTGTAGGCAACGCGCTTAGAATCTGCACTCAGTTCTGTATACTTGCGCCCAATGAACCGCTTGACCCCATAAAACGTATTCTGGGGGTTGAGTACCGCTTGGCGGCGTGCCATTTGTCCAACAAGCTGTTCTCCGTCCTTACTGAAGCCAACCACGGAAGGCGTTGTCCGCATTCCTTCTGCATTGGCAATTACAACCGGCTTGCCACCCTCCATGACAGCCACCACGGAGTTTGTTGTACCCAGGTCAATGCCGACTACCTTGCCCATGCGTGATTTTATCTCCTCTCTCGTGAAGTGCTAACTCAGCTTTTCGACTTAAATTTTCCTATATACTGCTGACAAGAGGGTTTTTCCTTGCGTGCGATTGCCCAAAGGCTTAATCACAAATCACTCCTCACTGTTAGCTGATTAAAGAGCCGTACACGGAAGTTCTGAACATATTCTATCGTGCAGCAGTTGCCTCCCTGTTGATGCGATCGCCTAAACTAGCCAGCCAATCGCCTCAGCTAACTAGTCGCAATTAGTATAATTGCTTAGCGTAAGGCATCTGAGTGCTAAGAGGAAGTCACTCTCCTTGAGCGAAAACTAGTCGTTTGTAGAAGAACCCGGATTGGGGGACGTTGCCCCCCAAACCCCCCATTGGGGGACAAGCGTCTCCCCCAAACCCCCCGCGCAAGGGTCGGTTGGTTGCAACTGAATTTATTAAGTCAACGCCATTCATGCTAAGAGAGTGTGCGGCATTCCCTGGAATGATGCACTCTTCGAGGAGCGATGAGAACTGGTAACAAAATCTTCTTTTCCCTGGCTAAGGCAATGTTAGGATGGCATTTGCCCCATTTGGTTAGGGATTGATGGCAGAAACACTTTTCTTCAACGCGCTGCGTGAAGCCATTGATGAAGAAATGGCACGCGATGAGGCGGTATTTGTTCTGGGGGAGGACGTTGGTCACTACGGCGGCTCCTACAAAGTTACAAGAGATTTGTATAAAAAATACGGTGATCTGCGGGTTCTCGATACCCCGATCGCTGAAAATAGCTTCACTGGCATGGCAGTCGGTGCAGCAATGACAGGTTTACGACCAATTATCGAAGGCATGAACATGGGCTTTTTGCTCCTTGCCTTCAACCAAATTTCCAACAATGCTGGAATGCTACGCTATACCTCCGGTGGTAATTTCAAAATCCCCTTGGTGATTCGAGGACCCGGTGGTGTTGGGCGTCAGTTGGGTGCAGAACACTCACAGCGACTAGAAGCTTACTTTCAAGCGGTTCCAGGTTTAAAAATTGTCACCTGTTCCACTCCCTATAACGCCAAGGGGCTGCTTAAGGCGGCGATTCGTGACGATAATCCTGTTTTGTTCTTTGAACACGTTCTTCTCTACAACCTCAAAGAAGACCTGCCAGAAGAGGAGTACGTACTACCCCTTGATAAAGCGGAAGTAGTACGAACGGGTAAAGATGTCACAATTCTGACCTATTCCCGGATGCGTCACCATGCCATGCAAGCGGTGAAGCAGTTGGAGAAAGAGGGATTTGACCCGGAGGTCATTGACCTGATTTCCATCAAGCCTCTAGACTTTGACACGATTGGTGCTTCTATTCGCAAAACTCACCGAGTCATTATCGTTGAGGAGTGTATGAAGACGGGTGGGATTGGTGCAGAATTAACCGCTTCAATTAATGATCGATTATTTGATGAACTGGATGCACCCGTACTGCGACTGTCATCTCAAGATATTCCAACGCCGTATAACGGGGTTTTGGAGAACCTGACGATTGTGCAACCTCAACAGATTGTGGAGGCTGTACAAAAAATGGTCGCGTTGCGAGTTTAAGTTGCGATCGCTCATTTTCTAGCGAAAGAAAGGCGATTGGTTGGAATGGATTAACCCTAGGGGTTTCAAAAGTCTTTTTTAGGAGTTGCACATCGCGCATTCAAAGGAAGCTAGAGGTGCAAAAGGTAGCTCTTGGAGGAAGTTTAGACTTGTTTCAACAATGAAATGGGAAGGCTTTTTCCCTACTGCACCTCTTCCCCTGCTTTGCCAAGGTTAATAGTTCGCCAGCGACTAAGGACATTGCTCAAAAGGTAGGGGCATCTGCAAAAGAGATATCATATCACTTGTTGCGGCGAGTCGGAGTTATGCAAAAACAGCGTTTATTATTAGCCTTTATCCTAGTCCTTGTAATAGCAGCGGTCACAGTGCTGGTCAAGATTCCCATCCAGTTGGGACTGGACTTACAGGGAGGAGCGCAACTGACTATTCAGGTAAAGACAACAGAAGACATTAAACAAATCACGTCAAAGGAACTCGAAGCTGTTCTTAGTGTCGTTGAAAATCGAGTCAACGGACTTGGGGTTTCAGAACCCGTGGTACAAACGGTCGGTTCTGATCAAATCTTGGTGCAACTGCCAGGGGTGAATGACCCGCAACAGGCAGAACGAGTGCTGGGGGGAACAGCACAGCTAGAGTTTCGGGAACAAAAACCTGGAACCGAGGCGCAATTGGGAATAGAAAGGCAGGTGCAACAGGAGAAATTACTGAGACAGGAACAACTGAGACAGGCAGGTGATCAAAACGCGATCGCCGCTAATCAAGAAGAACTCCAAAGCAGTAACGAAGCAATCATCAAGCTATTTGAACCTGCCAAACTTACAGGAAAAAATCTTAAAGATGCTGGCACCCAACCCGCTCAAGGCGATAATGCCTGGGAAGTAACTCTCCGATTTGACCCAGCAGGCGCGGAAGGCTTTGCTCAGCTAACTAAAAACTTGGCAGGAACGGGTCGCAGCATTGGTATTTTCCTTGATAATGCTCTGATTAGCTCGCCTACAGTTGGGCCAGAATTTGCCGCAAATGGCATTACGGGTGGAAATGCTGTAATTACTGGAAACTTTACGGTTCAAACAGCTAACGAGTTAGCTGTACAGTTGCGAGGAGGCGCACTACCTGTACCAGTGGAGATTGTGGAGAACCGCACTGTCGGTGCAACGTTAGGGCGAGATAGTATTCAACGCAGTATCTATGCTGGCATCGGTGGTTTGGTCTTGGTCTTGATATTCATGGCTGTCTACTATCGGTTACCCGGTTTGATTGCTGATGTTTCACTGGTTATCTACTCAGTGCTGACAATCGCGTCTTTTGCTCTATTAGGAGTTACTTTAACTCTGCCAGGAATTGCGGGATTCATCCTCAGCATTGGTATGGCGGTTGATGCCAACGTGCTGATTTTTGAGCGAACACGAGAAGAATTAAGATCGGGAAAGACACTCTATCGTTCTGTAGAATCAGGTTTTTACCGGGCATTTTCGAGTATTTTGGATGGTAACGTGACCACAGTGATTGCTTGTACAGCGCTGTTTTGGTTGGGTTCAGGTTTAGTCAAGGGTTTTGCCCTAACACTCGGTTTGGGAGTAGCGGTGAGTATGTTTACTGCGCTTACCTGTAGTCGCACCTTCCTGCTACTTGTGGTTCTGGGATTTCCAGGATTGCGTCAGAAGCCTGAACTCTTTGTTCCCAACCCACCAGCGTCAGTTAAGTCATAGGTGAAGGGGTCAAGATGAAACTCAATGTAATCAAACAGCGATCGCTTTGGTGGACGGTTTCTGCCACTATCATCCTTGCGGGTATCATCAGCATGGTGATTTCCACAGCTACACTGGGAACACCTTTACGTCTAGGTCTAGATTTTGTTGGTGGTACAAGGCTGCAATTTGAACTGGATTGCACAAAACCTGGTAACTGTGACAAACCGATTGATGTGGCAACTGTTCGGGATGTAATGGCCCAGCAGGGCTTAGGTGGTAGCAGCATCCAAGTGTTGGGCGAAAAACAACAAGCGCTGACGATTCGCACCAAGACACTTAATGGTGAGGAACGCACCCAACTACGAAATACCCTAAGCGAAAAAGTTGGTGCATTTGATCCTCAAGCCACTCAGATAGATACAGTTGGTCCAACCTTAGGTCGGCAGTTGTTTTCGTCTGGCTTACTGGCGATTATTCTTTCTTTCGCGGGTATCCTCGTCTACCTAACCTTCCGATTCCAGTTAGACTATGCATTTTTCGCCTTTGTTGCCCTATTCCACGATGTCATTATTACACTTGGGATATTTTCCATCTTGGGTTTAGTGCAAGGTGTTGAAATCGATAGTCTCTTCGTTGTTGGTATCCTGACGATTATTGGTTTCTCGGTCAATGATACGGTTGTCATTTACGACCGAGTGCGGGAGGTAATCAGCCTGAATCCAGAGCAGAACATTGACCAAGTTGTTGATGATGCTGTAAATCAAACTCTAACTCGGTCGATTAACACTACGTTGACGGTGCTGCTGACATTGTTCTCTATCTTCCTGTTTGGCGGTGAAACGCTGAAAAACTTCGCCCTGTGTCTAATTGTTGGATTTACAGCCGGTGCTTATTCGAGTATTTTCATCGCCAGCACACTACTTGCCTGGTGGAGAAAACGCACTGCCAAAGCCTGATTTTGTTGATTGCTGCCCAACTGCTTAGAGGATATGCACTGCCCTCGCCAGACTTAACCGCAAAAATGGATCAGCCAGACACCGAGATGCCTCAAACTACCCACCCAGACCTTGACCCTACCTTTAAGGCACAGGTAAAACGGTTACATAAGCTAACCGTCTACGGTCGTTGGTTGCTGGTTGGCATCCTCTGGCTAACGCTTGCGCCATTAAGTTTGTGGGGGTGGCAGTATGAACTTTCGTTGATGCGATCGCATTTTACCTGGGCAGCCCTACGCTACGCAATTGTCTACAACCGCATACCTGCACTCGGTCTTGCTTTCTGTATTGGTATGACTGTCGCTGTCTTAGTTTGGCAAAGTCGGAATGTAATATGGGGACTACCACCCCAAGAACAACACCGTCTAGAGCAACAAGTACGTCGAATTTCTCAGCAAGGACCAAGTCACCCCTTATGGAAGTGGATTGGTAAACCTTGAGCAAGGAAAAGCTTTCAGCTTTCAGCTAGAAGCGGCTGAAGTTTAAAACAGAAAAAGCCCAATGTATATCCCAACAAACCTAGCCGATGAACTGAAGCGCTACCTCAAACAGCAAGCCAATAAGGGCGACCTAGAGGCGCAAACGCTTTTGGCTCAAATCGAACAGGCTGCCTCCTCGCCCTCAGTAGTAGCGCAGCAAGCAATGAATATACCAGCCTCAGATGGCATAGAACTAGGGTGTTGACATGGCTTAATACCCTCAGTCACACTCAGACTCAGATAATTCTGATGAGGACTTACGCTGCCTGATTGGAATTGCGATTAAGAACTCTGCCCCTTTTCCAGGTTCGGAAACACAAGTTAACTGACCGCCGTGCTTTTCCACAATGATTTGGTAACTAATGGATAAGCCTAAGCCAGTGCCTTTGCCCACTGGTTTTGTCGTAAAGAATGGGTCAAATAACTTACGGCAAACGTTCTCGCTCATTCCTGGGCCTGTGTCAGCAATCCGGATTACAGCATGAGGAACTTTTTCCTCCGTGCTGTTTCCGGCATACTCTCTCCGCATATCCTGAACGCCAGTCTTGATTGTGATGCAACGCGACATATCGCGGAGTTCTGGTGACCCCTCCAACACATCAATGGCATTAGTGAGGAGATTCATGAATACTTGATTGATTTGTCCCGCATAACATTCCACCAGTGGCAGGATTCCGTACTCTTTGAGAAGTGTAATTTCCGGATGCTGGTCTGTTGCTTTCAAGCGGTTCTGCAAAATTAAGAGTGTACTTTCAAGCCCGTCATGGATATCTACGGGTGTCATCTCGACTTGCTCAGCCCTTAAAAAGTTCTGCAATGACAGAACAATTTGGCGAATCCGGGTTGCTCCTACCTTCATCGAAGCCAGGAGTTTTGGCATATCTGCCATTAGGAAATCGAAGTCAATGGCATTCATCTCCGACTGGATTTGAGGCAGTGGCTCTGGGTAGTAATGGGAATAGAGCTTCATTAAGCGCATCAAGTCTTTGATGTAGCAAGTCGCATAGTCGATGTTGCCATAGATAAAACCAACAGGATTGTTGATTTCGTGAGCAACACCAGCGACGAGTTGCCCCAGACTTGACATTTTTTCTGTTTGAATTAACTGAGCTTGAGTGCGCTGAAGTTCTTGCAAAAGAGACGTAGCGTTTCGCGTTTCAATCTCCAATTGCTCAGCTTGGTTTTTCAAGCGCGCTTCTGAACGGCGTAAAGCCATCTCAGTGCGCTTATGTTCAGTAATCTTCTGCTTGAGAAGCTCATTCGTCTCTATCAGTTCAGCGGTTCGCTCCTCAACCCGTTTTTCTAACTCGTCATTCGCCTTTTGCAACGCATCTTCAGCAAGCTTGCGTTCCGTAATATCCCGTGTCACTCTGGCAAAACCACTTAGCTGTCCGTCCTCTGCATGTAAGGCGGTAGTGACAACATTTGCCAAGAACTTCGAGCCATCTTTGCGTACTCGCCAACCTTCTTCTTCAAAGCGACCCTGACGTGCTGCAATGTCTAATCCTTGCTGCGGTTTGCCTAGCTTTATATCCTCGTTTGAATAAAAGCAGGAGACATGCTGACCAATGATTTCTAAAGCGGAATACTGCTTAGTGCGCTCGGCACCTGAGTTCCAGCTAACCACATAACCTTGGGAATCAAGCATGAAAATGGCGTAGTCGTTAACGCCCTCTACCAATAAGCGAAAGCTCTCTTCAGTTTCTGCTCTAGCAGCTTCTGCTTGTTTATGCTCGGTATTATCACGAGCAACTGCGTAGATTAATTCGTGTTCTTGGCATAGCGTGACGTTCCACGACAGCCACTTATAGGAACCATCTTGGCAACGGTAGCGATTTTCAAACTGTACTGGGCAAGTTTCTGTGGCAAGCTTGTGTAACTGATCACGGGTTGATTGTTGGTCTTCTGGATGAACAAACTCAACCCACGGTTGACCTCTTAGTTCCTCAGTGGTGTAACCCAGTGTTTTCTCGCACATCGGGTTGAGTTGCTTGAAATAGCCATCAACCCCCACGATGAAAAACATATCTAGCGTCAGGTTGAAGAACTTCTCCAGCGCACCCTCAAGAAAGTGTTCGGGTTCAGTTTTTTCTCTCTTTCGCTTAGTGGTTGGGCTTTCTGCCACTTTGGTTACCATTGATCATTCACCTAGTTTATTGGCTCAACTCCTCTCTAGCGTTTTGAGAGCGACAAGGAGACTCTAAAAGACCTAGTTTTTAGGCTAAGTCTACAAAAGCCAAGGCGCGGGGTAGTCGAAAAGTGCTTTTGAGAAAGCAACTGGCATAACAAAATATTACGCCGTGCTAGCTCAGAAGCTATTGTTGAGAGGTAAGCAGATACACCCTAATAGTAATGAAACTTTTAAATCTTTATTGCTAGTTTAAACCCTATGTCTAGTTTCCTTGATAAATTTATACTACTTTATCTTTCTTAAATTGTTATTAATATTGCTTAGAGACCAGAAGATATCACGTCTACCCTAGATGTACAAGACAATTAGGCAATGATCCAGGGAAGCCAAATCGCTAAACTGAGCAAGCTAATAAACAAAACAGGAATGGTTAGGATGAGAGCGATAGGAATGTATTGAAAGGCACTAATCCGAAATCCTTTACGCGCTAGAACATCCAGCCAGAGCAGTGTTGATAGGCTACCGAGCGGTGTAATTTTTGCTCCTATATTACAACCAATTATATTCGCGTACACCATGATTTCTTGAAGAATGCGATCGCCTCCAGAGACATCTTGAATCGCTAGAGAGTTGAGTAATACCGTTGGCAGATTATTCATCACCCCAGAAAGCAGAGTTGCCAGAACACCAGTTCCAGTCGCGGCAAGCGTTAGCCCCCAACTTGAGAGGAATTCTAAACACTGACTCAATAGCGCTGTTATTCCAGCATTACGCAAGCCGATGACAACCAGATACATCCCTAAGCTAAATAAAATCACCTGCCAAGGGGCTTCCTGCAAAATCTTACGGATGGGAATGATGGGGATCGCATCTTTATGAAACCAACGCCCTGCTAAGGCCAGCATTACCAATGCCCCAATTCCGGCAATACAGGAAACGGGCACACCCAACGGTTCCGCAAAAAAGTAGCCAATTAAGAGTAACCCTAAAATCGCAAAGCTCCACTGACAGACGAGGGGATCGCGAATTACCTCCCGTGGTGGCGGCAAACAAGCGGAATCATAGGTGAGTGGGATATGACGGTCAAAGTAGAACCAAAGAACAGCTAAACTGGATGCGATCGCAACGAAATTGATCGGCACCATCACCAAAACGTAGCGCAAAAAAGAAATATTGAAATAGTCAGCCGCAATGATATTGACGAGATTACTAACTGGCAAGGGTAAGCTTGTCGCGTCGGCAATAAACCCCGTAGCGAAGACAAACGCAAACGTTGCTTTTGGGTTAAACCCCAGTAGTAGCAGCAGTTCCATTACTGTAGCTGTCCAGATCAGGGCAGTTCCATCATTGGTAAACAAGGCTGTCACCAAGGCTCCCAGCAATACTACTAAGAAGAACAGTAGACGCCCATTCCCAACCCCCCAACGAGCCAAAATCAATGCCAACCAGCGGAAAAAACCGGCTTCATCCAGGATGAGGGAAATAATCACCAAAGCAACTAAGGTAAATGTCGCATTCCAGACAATTGCCCAAACTGTTGGGACAGCCTGCAACGTAACAACACCCGTGGCAAGGGCAAGCAGCGCCCCACCAATAGCACTAAATCCAATCCCCAGTCCTCGCGGCTGCCAGATAACCAGGATAAGAGTGAGAAGAAAAATTGCGATCGCCACTAGGAAGCTTAAATTCTCTCTTCGGAGGCAATAGAACCAGTTTATTGTACGGGATCTATCTCAAAGGCAGTCTGTAGGTTGTAGGTTGCAGGTTGTAGGGAAAGTCTCTTCATCACCTACCACCTACCACCTAACACCTACCACCTTAACGATCGCCCCTTCACTACATTCTCCCCTCTAAGGCGTATGCTCTTTGTCTTGATGTGACGATAACCTTACAGTGGATAAGCCAGTGCTGAATCCAGCTTTAATTAAAGACACACATTAGCCAATATGCTTCACATTGACGGCTCCCACGGCGAGGGTGGTGGTCAGATCTTACGGACTTCCCTAAGCTTAGCTGCCATTACTGGTCAACCCATTCATCTTGATCGTATTCGGGCAGGGCGTGAAAAGCCAGGACTATCAATTCAACACTTGACGGCTGTGCGAGCAGCCGCTAGCATCTGTCAGGCTCAGCTAAAAGGGGATGCCGTCCGTTCAACAACACTAGAGTTTATTCCCAGTTGCCCAGTTCAAGCGGGACACTACACCTTTGATGTTGCTCAGACTACAGGCGCAGGTTCCGCAGGTGCTATCACTCTGATTTTGCAGACAATCCTACTGCCCTTGGCACTAGCAACGGGTGACTCTGTAGTGACACTCAAGGGAGGAACGCATGTACCTTGGAGTCCGCCTATCACTTACATTGAGCAAGTGTATCTCCCCATCCTGAACCAGATGGGTGTGCAGGCAGAAGTGCAGCTACACGCTTGGGGTTGGTATCCTCAAGGCAATGGTGAGGTGGAATTGCGAATAATCGGCAGGAACGCTTCGCCTCTACAGGGTATTCAATTGCTAGAGCGAGGAGAATTACAGCAGGTACGGGGCTTAGCTGTTGTGACGCAACTTCCCTCCCATATCCCTCAACGAATGGCGAGTCGAGCAGAAAACCTATTGCGGGAAGCACACCTCAAAGCTCATGTACAGCCACTGCGAGGACGGGGAATCGCACCAGGAGCGGGAATTGTTCTCACGGCTGAGTACGAGCATAGTAGAGCTGGCTTCGGTGCGGTGGGAAAACTGGGAGTACCAGCAGAGCGAGTTGCTGAGATGGCAACGGAGGAGTTGCTAGAGTTTCATGCCAACGGCGCACCTGTAGAGTTGCATCTGGCAGATCAGTTACTCCTACCAGCTGCATTGGCATCAGAATCAAGTCAGTACCGAGCTACCGAAATTAGCTTACACCTAACAACCAATGCTTGGGTAATCGAGCAATTTGGATTAGCCAAGGTTGGCATTGATGAAGATGCTCAGCTCGTTACTGTTATACCGACAAACAGCGTATTGCTTGGTGGCTCAGTTCCATCTCTGGAGCCTACCAATGAATGACCTTGCTTACCCGAATAATTGATGGATTAAACCTCATGCATTCACGCCCACAAACATTGCGATGAAAGTTCTCTCCCCTACCACCTACCACCTACCACCTACCACCTAACCCCTATTTTAAGTCTTGATTAAAGCACTCCAAGCTTCAGAGGAAAACGATCTATTCAGGAGTTGTAAGTTGAAAACCAAAGTATCGTTCTGGCTTATTCCCTCAGACGAGGATAGGGCATATTTCCAGGAAATTATCAATACTCTTGCACAAGAGTATGATGCTCCAGCTTTCACTCCTCATGTCACTATTTACTCAGGCGAATATGCGCCGGAAGAATCGCCAACTGCCCTACTTGAAAAAGCAACACAGCAAGTTCAAGGTTTTAGCCTAAGAGTAGATAAGCTTCTGTATACAGAGGAGTATACTAAGTCTTTTTTTGTGCAATTCAACCCTAGTTCAATTCTGAGCCAGATATCAGAAACGTTACGAAACAGCTCACAAAAGCCTTCTAACTTCGCTCTTAATCCCCATTTGAGCTTAATTTACAAACATTTGAATAAGCTAATCAAGCAAGGTTTAATGACTAGGGTGAATTTACAAAAGACTGAAGTCTTTTTTGATGAAGTACAAGCTATTGCAACTTCAGATACAGTCCAAAACCGAGAGGATGTAGAGAGCTGGGAAGTTATTTATACAAGGAAGCTTTAATAAGTCTAGATAAGCGGTATGTTGCTAGTTAATATATCAATAAAGCCTTGAGCTTATACGCAGGCTTTTGGATGAGGGATTGAGCACTATTCAATCCGTGTCAAACTTGTGCCATCCTTGACTTAGGTGATGCAATCAGGAATACCCACTTATGGGAAATAGTATTGTTCAGCGCAATAATGTTAAAGTCCTGGGGAACGGCAGCCAGACGATCATATTTGCCCACGGCTTTGGCTCAGATCAAACCGCTTGGCGACCTCAAGTCGCTAGCTTTTCCTCAGATTTCCGTATCGTGCTCTTTGACCATGTGGGGGCGGGTAAGTCAGATTTTTCTGCCTATAGTCCACGCCGTTACAGCAGTCTCTACAGCTATGCTGAGGATTTGTTGGATTTGTGCGCTGAGTTAAAGCTAACCAAGACCATTCTTGTGGGTCACTCGGTTAGTGGAATGGTTAGCTTACTCGCGGCGTTAGTTGAGCCTGATTGCTTTAGTCAACTATTTTTTATCGATGCCTCTCCCCGTTACCTCAATGATGCAGGTTATTACGGAGGCTTTGAGCAATCTGACCTGGATGCGCTTTATGAATCCATGTCATCTAACTACTATGCTTGGGCAAGTGGCTTTGCTCCGATTGCGATGGCTACCCAGGATAGACCAGAATTGGCGAGGGAGTTTGCAAATACCCTTACCGCTATCCGTCCTGATATTGCACAAGCCGTTGCGAAGATGATTTTCCAATCCGATCACCGAGCTGAATTGCCGCGACTTACTGTACCCACTGTGATTTTACAGGCAAGTGATGATATTGCTGTACCCCCTGAAGTCGGTCAGTATATGGCAGATAAAATTCCTTTTAGTAAGCTCCTTAACATCGATGCTAAGGGACACCTTCCTCATATCAGCGCACCCGATGTTGTTACGAGTGCGATCGCTTCATGTCTTTCCACTTAATGCTACAGCGCCTAGTTTCACGATGGCGACATCCTCCTGACCAGTTACCAACCTTTGGCAAAGGCTTACTAGGACTCACACTCTTTCTTACTATTGCGCTAGGTGTGTTTGATGGCTGGATACCAGAGCGGTTTGTTGCTCTAGCGCTATTGACAATCTGCACCCTGTTACCCCTACCAGTGGTGGTAGTAGGCTCATTAGCAGGACTTTGCCTGGTGCTAACGAGCATAGTACCTGGGAGTGAGGAAACGCTCGTGCGTCAGGCATTTCAACTGGGCAGTGTCACCGGGTTCGGATTCCTACTCGGCAGGTTCTTACGGGGAATTGAGTGGCGATTGGCTTCCCAAGAGGTGCTAGCAAAACTTACTGAAGCAGACATTGCCGATACGCCTTCTACACTAATCACACAAGCCCTTACCTTACTCCGTGAGTATGCCTGTGCTGATGCTGCGATCGCGTTACGCAGACTGGATGAGGTAACCGCTGAGGCATTGGTATGTTTGCCTCCGAAGGCACTCCCCGATCAACTCACCACGCCGATCCTCTTTGAAGAAGCGATCGCTCAAAATCGCTGCCTCTACCATACCAATTACCCCGCCACCCCCAACGCTTCCCATGTTTTACTAGCCCAAGGTACTAAGTCCCTGGCGATTTTGCCACTGCAACCTCCCCTTGACCCGCTTCGTCAAGGAAAACAAGAGGGAGTACAGGGCGCAATCTTGCTAATCTGGCATCAGCCGACCGAAATCTCATTCTACCTACAACAATTTATCGAGTCGCTACTGGGTGAATTACGCACCCTGCTGCAATTTAGCGACACGACTCTACGTCTTGATAAACTCCAGGCACGCTTTGGGGCAATGTTAGAAACCATTCATCAAGGTGTCGTATTCGTTGATGAAAGTGGTGAACAAGGTTGGGTTAACCAAGCCGCAGCACTACAACTCGACTTAACCCCAGGTGCGATCGAGCCACACCTACTCGCCCAAGGCATGGCAATCTTACGCACTAGTGCGGATAACCAAGCCGAAATCGCCGCACAGGCAGCCCAGTTTTTTTCCCAGCCTCAGCCAGAAATTCGCAACTGGAACTGGATTTTCAGCCAACCTCAGCCGAAAGTCCTGAGTCTCTCTAGCACAGTGACTCGTGTGCGTGACGTACCGGGTCGTCTCTGGATTATTGACGATATTACTGAACGCTACTTCGCTCAACAAGCGCTGTTTGAACGCACACAGGAAGTATCTCAGGCGAATCTTGAACTGGAAAAGGCAAAAGCCGCCGCTGAAGAGGCAACCCGCATCAAGAGTCAATTTCTCGCCAATATGAGCCATGAAATCCGCACGCCAATGAATGCGATTATTGGCATGACGGGTTTGTTGCTCAATACAGAACTAACACCCCAGCAGTATGATTTCGTAGAAACAACTCAAAGTAGTAGCGATGCTTTACTGGCACTGATCAATGACATCCTTGACCTCTCCAAAATTGAATCCGGCAAGCTGGAACTCGAATCACACGGCTTTAACCTACGAACTTGTATTGAAGAATCCCTAGATTTACTGGCTTTCAAAGCCGCAGAAAAAGACATTGAACTGGCATACCTAATTCATCCCGAAACCCCAGCCACAATTGTGGGAGACGTGACCCGATTGCGCCAAATCTTAGTGAATTTGCTCAGTAATGCTGTCAAGTTCACAGAGAAAGGAGAAGTGGTTGTTTCGGTGACAGCTCGAAAATTAGGGAGTGGGGAAGGGGACAAGGAGAATAATTGCAGCACAAATCCCGCTTCTGAACTCTCCACTCCTCAACTTGATTATGAAATTCAATTTGCTGTCAAGGATACAGGCTGCGGCATTCCCTCAGATCGACTAGATCGCCTATTCAAGTCTTTTAGCCAAGTCGATTCTTCGATTACTCGTCAATATGGAGGAACTGGACTCGGTTTAGCGATCGGTAAGCAGCTAAGTGAGATGATGGGGGGTCGGATGTGGGTTGAAAGTGAAGTTGATCGTGGTTCCACGTTTTATTTCACTGTAGTTGCTCCCTGTGATTCCAATGCACCGATTATTAACCTTGACAATCGACCACCTCAGTTAGAGGGCAAGCGACTGCTGATTGTGGATGACAACGCGACTAATCGGAAGATTTTAGCGCTGCAAGCCCAGTCTTGGGGAATGCTGACGAAGCTTACACAATCAGGGTTTGAAGCCCTTGATTGTCTACAGCAAGGGGAAGTGTTTGATATGGCAATTCTGGATATGCAGATGCCAAAAATGGATGGTCTGACTCTTGCCGCAGCAATTCGCAAGCAGCCTGGTTACCAAAAATTACCTTTAATTATGTTGACTTCTATTGGTAGACCAGACCCAAGTTATCACGTTGCCCCTGTCGATTTCGCTGCCTTCCTAACCAAGCCGATCAAACAATCGCATCTGTTTAATGTTGTCAGTCGGATTTTCAGTGGACAGCCTATTCAATTCAAGCCGTCCCACTCGACTACAGTTCAGTCTATTCCTCAACTCGCATCACAGTTCCCGTTGCGGATTCTTTTGGCAGAGGACAATCGAGTGAATCAGAAAGTGGCATTAAACCTCCTAAAACAACTGGGCTATCAAGCTGATTTGGCTACCAACGGACTAGAGGTGCTAGAAGCTCTACATCGCCAATCCTATGATCTGGTGCTGATGGATGTGCAGATGCCAAAACTGGATGGTTTGGAAACAACCCGACGCATTTGCCAGGAATTGCCGCCAGACACACGCCCTCGAATTATTGCAATGACGGCGAATGCCATGCAAGGCGATCGCGAGGAGTGCATTGAGGCAGGTATGGATGACTACATCAGCAAACCAATCCGCATTGAAGTATTAAGCAAGACGCTGAGTAAGTGGCAGCCAGAGAAAGGAAATAGGCAATCAGAAGAAAGTGAGAATAAGGAGGAAAAAGAGGACAAGGGAGATTTTGCGGACTTGTCTGTTGTGTCTTCCTCATCTCCTACTCTCCATTCCCCGATTGATATGAACGTGCTGCAAGCATTCCGAGAAATGGTGGGTTCAGACGCTGACTCGGTTTTGGCTGAGATGATTGATTGTTACCTTGAAGATGCACCCAAACTGATGGACGCGATCGCATCCGCCATAGCTCAAGCTGATGCAATGCAGTTACGACAAGCTGCACATACCCTAAAATCCAGCAGTCTCACACTTGGTGCAACAACGCTTGCCAATTTCTGTCGCAAGATAGAGGAAATGAGTCGGTCTGGAATTAGTGATTATGGAGAAGACAAGCTACAACAACTGGAAGCCGAGTTAGAAAGAGTCCTGGACGCTTTGCAAATAGTACGACAACAAGGTCAGCAATGAACATCACCGATGCTCAAAACGATAGCCCCCTCATCCTCGTGGTAGACGATGACAAGTTCATGCGGATTCAGCTTCGTCGAGCGATGGAACAAGCTGGGTATCAGGTGGCAGAGGCGAGTGATGGAGAGGAAGCGATCGCATCATACCTGCGTTTATGCCCGGATGTGGTTTTGCTCGATGCTTTGATGCCAGTAATGGACGGCTTTACCTGCTGCCACCAGTTACAAGCCCTTTCCTGCCCTGGTTGGGATAGCAATGGTGAAGTGTCTCCAGATGAGGTAGGCTTAGCCTTACGCACACCTGTGTTAATGATTACAGCCCTGGAAGACCAAGAGTCGGTCGATCAAGCGTTTAAGGCGGGTGCTACAGATTACATTACGAAACCGATTCACTGGGCAGTCCTGCGTCAACGTGTGCGTCGTCTTCTCCAAGCGAGTCACTCAATGCGGGAACTCCGACAGCAGACAGAGCGGGCGCAATTGAGTGAGGAACGTCTGAGACTCGCCTTAGAAGCGGCAAAGATGGGCAGTTGGGATTGGGATGTCTCAAGTGGAAAAGTTACTTTCTCAGTAACCACGGAATCAAACTTTGGTCTTGCCCCAAGGTCTTTCGGCGGCACTCATCAAAGCTTCCTTCGCAGCGTTTACCCTGAAGATCGGGAATTGGTCATTGAAAGCCTGCGAGCGGCTTTGGAGGAGGGAGCCAACTACGATTTAGAATACCGTGTTGTCTGGCCTGATGGTAGTGTTCATTGGGTCGCCAGCAAAGGTCAAGTTTATCACAACAAAATTGGCAAAGCGGTACGCATGACTGGCATCAATATGGACATTACCGAGCGTAAGCTTGCCCAAGAAGAATTGCAGCGACAGAATTTGCGATCGCAGTTGTTTGCTGAAGTGACGCTAAAAATTCGCCAGTCTTTGCACATCCAGGAAATTCTCCAAACCACGGTTACTGAAGTCCAAAGGATTTTCCAGACTGATCGTGTTTTGATCTTTGAGCTTCGTGCTAATGGACTCGGCAAAATCGTTACAGAAGCCGTACATCCCAATTGGCCGTCGGTTTTAGGCAGAGATATTACGGAGGACTGTTTTGACATAGATTATTTACAGAGGTATAGACGAGGGCGAGTTTACACGATTGCGGATATAAAAACGGCAAAGGTACCCGCTTGCCTAGTTGAATTTATGGGTCACTTCGATGTGAAAGCGAAGCTATCCGTACCGATTTTCTTGAAGGAAAAGCTCTGGGGTTTGCTGATTACTCATCAATGTGCCAATCCTCGGCAATGGTCAAGCTTTGAAACAGAACTCCTGGGACAGCTAGCCGATCAAATCGGTATCGCCTTAGCGCAATCGCAACTCTTAGAACAAGAAACCCGCTACTCGCAAGAACTCGCTCGTTCTAATGCGGAACTCCAACAGTTTGCTTCTGTTGCCTCACACGACTTGCAAGAACCCCTGCGTAAAATTCAAGCCTTTGGCAACCGACTCAAAGATAAATACGGTGAGACACTGGCTGATCAGGGACGCGACTACCTGGATCGGATGCAGAACGCCGCAGGACGAATGCAGGCTCTCATTGATGACTTACTGGTACTGTCTCGAATTACGACAAAAGCCCAGCCTTTCATTCCGGTGAATCTTTTCCAAGTGACGCAAGAAGTTTTATCTGATTTAGAAGTGCGTATCCAGCAGACAGGAGCGCGTGTAGAAGTAGGTGAATTGCCAACAATTCACGCCGATCCGCTACAAATGCGTCAATTACTCCAGAACCTGATCAGCAACGCGCTGAAATTTCACCGAGATGGAGAGCCACAAGTCGTCAAGATTTACAGCCGACACCTTGTTGCCCCAGAAGGAAATCAGCCGATAGAGGGTTCTCCAGTTGCCGAACTTTGTCAAATTATAGTAGAGGATAATGGTATTGGGTTTGATGAAAAGTATCTCGATCGCATCTTCAACGTTTTTCAACGTTTGCACGGTCGCAGCGAATACGAAGGTACAGGCATGGGTCTAGCAATCTGCCGTAAAATCGCAGAGCGTCATAGCGGCAGCATTACAGCAAAAAGCACACTAGGAGAGGGAGCAAGCTTCATTGTCACACTACCTCTAAAACAAAAGATAGGAGAACACACAGAGTGAAGGGCAACCCAACAGTTGTCACAATCTTGATGGCGGATGACGATGACGACGACTGCCTGTTAGCTCGTGAGGCGTTGGCTGAGAGCCGATTAGCCAATGAACTGTACTTTGTTAAGGATGGCGAGGAGTTGATGGATTATCTGTATCGACGTGGAAAGTATGTTCGAGAGAGCGATTCTCCACGTCCAGGTCTAATCCTCTTGGATCTAAATATGCCGAAAAAAGACGGTCGTGAGGCACTGACGTTGATCAAGTCCGACCCGAATCTTCGGCAAATTCCTGTTGTGGTGCTGACAACCTCAAAAGCAGAAGAAGATATATATCGTAGCTATGACTTGGGCGCAAACTCGTTCATTACAAAGCCAGTGACCTTCGCATCGTTAGTCGATGTGATCAAGACGATTGGGAAATACTGGTTTGAAATTGTTGAATTGCCGCAGGAACGGGTTGGAGAAAACCATGAACAACGATCCCGTTAAAGTCCTTTTAGTGGACGATGATGAAGATGACTATATCCTGACGCAGGGTTGGTTTACTGAAATTGAAGGGATACGATTTGAGGTGGACTGGGTCGCAAGTTATGAGGCGGCATTAAAAGCGATCGCCAAAAATCAGCATGATGTCTATCTCTTCGACTACCGCCTAGGAGAGCGCACTGGACTAGAACTCCTACAAGAAGCGGTGGCAAATGGCTGCAAAGCACCAATCATCCTACTTACAGGTCAGGGAGACCACGAAGTAGACATCGAGGCAATGAATGCTGGTGCAGCAGATTACCTGGAAAAAGACAAACTCGGTGCCCCCCTCTTGGAGCGTTCGATTCGTTATGCGATCGAGCGCAAACGGGCAGAACAGAAAATCAGCGAACAAGCGGCACTGCTAGATGTTGCAACAGACGCTATTCTGGTTAGAGATTTAGACAACCAAATCCTCTTCTGGAATAAAGGCGCTGAGCGTCTGTATGGATGGAAGGCGCTTGAAGCTGTCGGGAAGAATGCCCTGGATCTATTGGATGGGGAACAGCAAGCTAAGCTCAAACAAGTCCAAAAAATTCTTGTCCAGAACGGTGAGTGGCAAGGAGAGTTGCATCAACTTACCAAAGATGACAAGGAAGTCATCGTCGAAAGCCGTTGGACACTGGTACGTGATGAGGAGGGTCAACCCAAATCCATCCTAGTTGTCAACACTGATATTACACAGAAAAAACAACTCGAAGCTCAGTTTCTCCGCGCTCAGCGAATGGAGAGCATTGGTACACTGGCTAGCGGCATTGCCCACGACTTGAATAATGTGCTGACTCCTATTCTGATGACGGCTCAACTGCTAGAGGCAGAACCTCAGGAGGAGCGATATCAGCGATTGATTCCTGTACTAGTAGCAAATGCTAAACGCGGCGCGAATTTAGTGAAGCAAGTGCTGTCATTTGCCAAAGGATTAGAAGGTAAGTTTACAATTTTACAAGTCAAGCACTTAATATCAGAAATTAGGCAGATTATTAAGGAAACATTTCCAAAATCCATCGAAATTCGCACTGATATTCCACAAACCCTTTGGACGGTTTCCGGAGATGCAACACAACTGCATCAGGTTCTCATGAACCTTTGTGTAAACGCTCGTGATGCGATGCCTGATGGTGGAAGGTTGAGCATCTGTGCGGAAAACCAATTTATTGATCGAAGCTATGCTCAGATGCATCTTGATGCTCAAGTCGGTTCTTACATTGTTGTTACTGTTACAGATACAGGAATCGGCATTCCGCCTGAAATCTTAGATCGCATTTTTGAGCCATTTTTTACAACTAAAGAACTGGGGAAAGGCACAGGGCTGGGTCTTTCAACAGTAATGGGTATTATTAAAAGCCACAACGGTTTTATTAATGTATCCAGCGTTATCGGAAAAGGTACCGAATTTAAGGTGTACATACCTGCTATAGAGTCAACAGAAACAGAGGTATTGGAAGATACAGAACTACCGATCGGACATGAAGAATTAATTCTCGTTGTCGATGATGAAGTGGCGATTCGCGAAATTACTAAAACTTCACTAGAAGCTTACAACTACAAGGTGATGACAGCTTGTGATGGAATTGAGGCAGTCGCTCTATATGCTGAACATCGTGACAAAATTAGTGTTGTATTGACAGATATGATGATGCCGTCTATGGATGGTCTAACAACTATCCGCACGTTGCGTAAGATTAACCCTCAAGTCAAGATTATTGCTATCAGTGGACTCGCCTCAAGTGATAAGCTTGCCGCTGTTATCGGTACAGGGGTTAAAACATTTTTGTCCAAACCTTTCACCACACAGGAATTACTAAAAACTCTTGACGGATTACTCCGCTACAATCCAACATCTAATGCTAGCAACGAGCAACTACAAACACGACTCTGAGCTTTATAACAAAAGGCAGAAGGCAAAAGGGATACATATTGACTTGTGTCAAGCTTTTAGCATTTGGCGAGAGTCCTAATTGCCTGGGCGAGTGCTATGGAAATAGTTTCTAGACGTGAGAGTTGAGAACAGTATGTAGGCTTTTTAGCAAGTCTATTGTTGTATAAGGTTTTGATAAGAAAGTATTAACTTCAAGCATTGCTAGTTGTGCCAGCTTATCAGTAGAGACTAATCCACTAACGGCAATAATTTTAACCTGTGGCTCCATTTTCCGTAAAGTACGAATAGTCGTTGAGCCATCCATTTCAGGCATCATTATGTCAATCAAAACGGCATTGATAGATTTTTTGTGCTGAGCGTATAAAGCGATCGCTTCTATCCCATCACTAGCTGTCAACACTCGATAATGATGGTTTTCTAATGCCGTTTTAGTAATCGTCCGAATTGATACTTCATCATCAACAACAAGAATAAGTTCTCCTCGTCCTGCGGGTGGTTCGAGTTCTTCAAACGACCGCGCTTCCGTCTCTTCTAAGGCTGGCAAGTATATCTTAAATTCTGTACCTTGACCGATTTCACTATACACATTGATAAAACCCCCATGGCTCTTGATGATACCCATTACTGTTGAAAGACCCAGCCCTGTGCCTTTTCCTATTTCTTTAGTTGTAAAAAATGGCTCGAAAATTCGATCCAATATTTCCTTAGGAATACCGATTCCTGTATCGGAAACAGTCACCACAACATAAGTACCAACTTTTGCCTCAATATTCATCCGCGCATAATCTTCATCAATAAGCAGATTTTCCGCAGAAATACTAAGCGTACCGCCATCAGGGAGAGCGTCACGGGCGTTGACGCAAAGATTCATAAACACTTGATGTAGTTGGGTTGCATCACCAGAAACCGCCCATAAATCTTGTGACACATCAACATACATTTCAATTGATTTGGGAAATGTCTCCCTAGCAATTTGCCGAATTTCCGAGAGAATATGCCTGACTTGGACAATTGTGCGATCGCCATCCATCCCTCTCGCAAAAGAGACAACCTGCTTAACTAAATCTGCTCCTCGCCGAGCGCTCGTTTCTAGAATATCTAGCCACTGCTGGGAACGCTCATCTGTTAGTTTTATTTGTAACAGTTGAACCGCCATCAAAATTGGAGCAAGCACATTGTTTAAATCATGGGCAATACCACCTGCTAATGTACCAATACTCTCCATTCGTTGAGTACGGAGAAATTGTGCTTCCAGTTGTTTTTTTTCTGTTATATCGGTATTGACAACGAGAATTGATTTTGGTTGATTTTGGGTATCCCGTACTAAGGTCAGACGACTTTCAACAATAATATCTCTGTTATCTTTCGTAACTTTATGTAGCTCACCCTGCCACTCACCTCTCTCAAGCAGAGTCTTTTGAATTTCCTGTTGGGACTGGCTGTTCTGGTACAAGAGCCTCCAGGCATTTTTTCCCACAACCTCCTCTCTCTTCCAGCCATAAAGACGCTCAGCACCTTTATTCCAAAATAGAATTTTGTTGTCTAGACTGTGGACAAAAATCGCTTCAGTGGCAACATCGAGTAGTGCCGCTTGTTCATGGATTTTCTGCTCCGTTCGTTTGCGATCGCTAATATCTTTCATAAAGCAGTGATGACCGATAAATTGCTTTTGTCCGTCGTAAGCCGCAATCATCACCACTTGCTTATAAAAAACTGCACCTCCTTTGCGTATCCCTCTGGCTTCAGTGTCCACCTTGCCTGAGACCAACATCTGTTGGTAAGCTGCTGTCAGCTTATCCACGTCTTCAGGATGTACTGTTAACTGCCACTCCATCCCGATCATTTCTTCCGGCTCATAGCCGTGAGTATTGGCATAGGATTTGTTGACAGCGATGTAGCGCCCTTGGGCATCTAAACGAGAAATTCCCTCAACTGCATTTTCCAGTGCCGCTCCTAAATCACGAAGTTCTGCCTCTACTGATTTTCGCCTTGTGATATCTCGATCCATCCCTCGATAACCGCGAAATCTCCCTTCAGCATTGAAGAAAGGAATGCCACTGGTTTCAAGAACAACTAAATGCCCATCTTTATGAATGTTGAGGTTTTCCAAACAGGAAAAGGGCAAGGCTTGAGCGGCAATGGGAGCAAAAATATCAGCGACCCGACGAGCTTCTTCGGCAGGCATCCAATCAAAAGGAGTCTTGCCAATGACTTCTTCGGGTTCATAACCCAACACATCACGTACTTTGGGACTGGCATAGGTATAGACGGCATTTTCATCCACTTCCCACACCCAATCACTACTCGTTTCAACTAAGTTGCGGAAGCGCTCTTCAGTCTGCCGTAGCGCCTCCTCAGCCAATTTGCGCTCAGTGATGTCACGAGTAAAGCAACGTGTATGGCTAAACTTGCCATCTTCCCACAGCACATTGGAGTTGATGAGTACATAGCGGCTTGAGCCATCCTTGCACAGCATCCGTGCTTCGTAGTTATGTAGTGTCTCGTTTGCTGCTAGCCTTTTGAGGATATCCTCAATTACTGCCTTGTCAGCGTAGAAGTTTGCGGCTGGATGACCAACATACTCTTCGCGAGTGTAACCAAGAAGATCGAGTTCAGATTGATTCGCCCACAGGATCATCCCGTTCGCATCCAGACAGTGTAAACCACTAGGCCCATTTTCAAAGACATCAAGGAGTTCTAACTCCCGATGGCGCAGCTTACGCTCTAACTGTTCACTTTCTCGCGCTGTGTGTTCTAGATTGACTAAATTCTGTCTTAGTTCCAGTTGCCTAATGACTTGACGGCTTAAGGTTTGTAGCCTTGCCAACTGCCCAGGAGTCAGTTCCCGTGGTACATAGTCAATAATACTAAGTGTTCCCACTGTATATCCTTGAGACGTAATCAGGGGTACACCTGCATAAAATCGAATGTAGGGAGCAGAAATGACTAAAGGATCAGCCGCAAACCGTTCATCAACAAGAGCATCTGGAACGATGAATACGTCAGCTTTTAGAGCGACATGGGCGCAAAAAGCGATTTCCTTAGCCGTCTGTGTAAGTGTTAAACCGTATTGTGAGTGAATCTGTTGCCGATTGTGGTCAAGCAGCGTGATCAAGGCGGTTGGCGCTTCACAAATTTGTGCGGCTAACAGCGTGAAATCATCCAATGCCTCTTTAGCACCAGGCTCAAGAATCTTATCCTGGTACGTCACCTCAAACCCATCCATTTCATTATTAGGCAGTACTGCTTTCATTATGCTGAAAAGTTTTTCCGTAGTTAGTTGTTGCTAGTCTCATCGGAATGTGAAAAAGAGGCTTCTTCTTTAGTGTATTTCAGCACTAATTGAGTAAACACCAATGGCACTAGATCAAACACAATAGGTTTAGGCGTTTTAATTAACAACACAGAAGTTGCGATAGTTGCGATGAATTTAGGATTAATCAAGTCTCTTAGCGCTTCAGCTCAACAGTATGCTGGAGATAGTTTTACGATTACCTTTGCGCCGTTATCCCTGACGGAAATTTATGCCCTCGCCGATGATCCAGCGAATGGGGCTATCGTTGTCATGAGTGGGACAGTACGCAAGCAAACGGACGGTAAGCCAGTTGTTGCCCTGGAGTATCAGGCGTATGAACCGATGGCAGTACAGGTCTTCACTTCAATTGCTGCTGAGATTCGACAGAAATGGTCTGATGTGAATCGTGTGGTAATTCATCATCGTATTGGTCGCTTACAGGTTGGGGAAATTAGTGTCTTGCTAGCTGTTGGGTGTCCTCATCGTTCCGAAGCGTTTGAAGCTTGCAAGTATGCGATTGACACGCTAAAACATAATGCCCCAATTTGGAAAAAAGAACATTGGACTGATGGTTCCAGTAGCTGGGTGAGTATTGGTGCTTGTGAAGACACCGATTCTAAATGCTAAGGGTGTTGGTTGTTAGTTGTTAATTGTTGGTTATTGGTTATTAGGGAAATATTGGTTGCTGAAAAGTCAAAGGAGGAGTTGAGCAACATTTTTTATTACTAACGCCTAAAAACTAACAACTCACTATCAAGATTTATACAGTTTTATTGCACATCAACTTAGCAAGAAGACACCCATGAACAGGAGTACACAAACATTGCAATGAAAATCCCTCTCCCCTACCACCTAATACCTAACAACTATTAGAACCCTGATTTTTGAATACTAAGTAGAAATTGTGAAAAACTTGTGAATAGGGGATTTCGCACAAGTCCTAGGGAGTTGTACAAAGCTTTGTTCGCATTTTTTCTCTATTAGTTTTACCGATAGCTAGTGGCTATAGCGGTTTCCTGGAGAGATGAGGTGCAGGGGGTGGTATGTGAAATTTAGACAGAACAAGGAAAACAAAAAAGCTGATACGCGACAAGCTGACGGCTTTCAGCTATGAGGGCTTTTTGAGAACTTCTTAGCGTTTTAGAGCTTTTGCGATCGCATTTTCTAGCTCTTCCTTATCCAAGACAGTCAGAATAAACACTTCTTGAAACGTCTTTCCAGCCCTAGCAATAATCTTATATCCGCCCCGAATCGGTACAGATACTTTCAATTCCAACCTAGGACAATGACTTCTAGCACGTCCAATCACGGCAGGAGTAATGGTTTGAATGCTACTACTGTTACCGAGGAGTCGTTCGAGTACGGGAATTAGCCCCGGAATGTGAGTTGAGTGATTCCAAACCAGTCTACCGCCGTTGGGGTTGCTCATGATGTTTATTTAGGCAGCTTCTAGAGGCGCCATTGTTAATCCAGCACGACTAAGCTGCTGGTGATAAAGTTCCGCTTGCTCTTGAGGGCCAACCCAGACAGTTGCTTGGCCTTCGTAGTGTACCTGATTGGTAAGTTCCCAAGCGCGATCGCTTGTCATGTTGGGAATATACTTCATCAAGCACTCGGCAACGTGCGGGAACGTGTTGAAGTCATCGTTTAGCACAATTACCTTGTAGTTGGGATAGTGCTTGGGGGTAACTTGACTGGAGCGTTCAGGAGCTACGATCGGCGAAGCAGAAGCCGCGAGAAAAGCTGCTGTGAATACCATAGTCATAACGCAGTTACCAGAATACTTCACACAAACTTAAACAGTTTGCATCCCATTCTAGTTTACAGAAATGTCGCCGTTCATCCCAGTTTTTTTAAGGTGGGATGAATTACGAAGCCTATCTGAGGCGCTGCTACCTACTTCATTTGATTTACTGCTGAATTACTCTGGCTGCTACTGATGCAGCAGGATATCCAGCATTAATTCTTTGAGTCGCTAGTTCTCCTGATGGAATCTGATTTCCTTGAATTACGGCGGGGTTGAACCGATAACCGACGTTGCGAACGGTTTGAATCAAGCTAGGTTGTCGGGGATCGGTTTCAATCTTTTTACGGAGGGAGAGGACGTGGGTGTCAATCGTGCGTGGGTTGTCAATGGCATCCGGCCAAGCGCGGCGTAGGAGTTCAGAACGACTTAGAGGCAGTCCTTCTGCTTGTGCCAGCACATAGAGCAAGCTAAATTCCTGAGGTGTTAGGTCAATAAACTCGTCTTTGAAGCGAACACGACGCTGCACGAGGTCAATTTTAAGGTCACCATATTCAAGAGAAATTGGCGCAGCGGTTGTGCGGACACGTCGAATTAGTGCCTCAATCCGCGCCATAAACTCTTGCATCCCAAACGGTTTAGTCAAGTAATCATCCGCACCAGCTTTGAGTCCGGCAACGATATCACTTTCTGTGTTGCGGGCAGACAACATTAAAATCAGCGATTGCCGCTGCTGCTGAAGCCAGCGACAAAACTCGACACCGTCACCATCAGGTAAATCAGAGTCAAGAACAACCAGTGTCGGTTGACGATGGTAGAACGTGTCTCTTGCCTGATGCAGTGTTGCTGATTGATGCACCCAGTAGCCTGATTGCTGTAAGTGCCAGCCCAATAGCGATCGCAAATGAGGATTACCCTCAACAATTTGAATAGAAACCAATCCCACGGCAGCTTACTTCCTTGACGCGGTGCGTCTCAGGTTATCAAAGCTAATGTCAAGATTTTGTAACAGCTGTTACTGAGGAAGCAAGCTCACTTCGAGGGAAGATATAAAGATAGCCAGTTCAACAGTTCCCCAGAACTGTTCTACCAGATAGTAATAGGAAGGCTCCAACCGTATAGTGGCTCTAGGGGTACAATAAGCTTAACGAACATTAACGTATTCGACTGCTGCTGAGTAAGCTGATGTCTGAACCGCCGATTGCTCAAAAAAATACCCCCAACTGGGCGATGCCGTATAATCAAGCATCTCTACCTCAGCTGAGAGAAAGGCGATCCATGCGATCGCCTTTCTTACCTATACACTTTAGTTTCCGAAAAATCAGTCCTATGACAATTTTGCCAACTAAGCGGGAAATATTCTTCTTACCCAAGCTAGGAGATTTCCCTGCTTACCTTGGGCACAATAACAATGAGTAGTATCTGTCATTGTAGTTATGACTCATCGAATTGACAGCGTACAACTCAAAACTTAAAATTAGCAACTCAAAACTCTTTAAACCATGCTTCAAGATACTGAAACCATACGCTACTACCAACAGCTTACTGATGCTTTAGTTTTTATGTGGAATAGAGGTTATCGCTTCGATGACCTGCGGTTGTATATTGATGGCTACCTGGCAGCCCTCCGGCACACAAATGCCCTTGAATCCTACCGCATCCACCGTTTAGAAGAGGAAGCTACCCGCTACCTACGAGACCCTTCTAATTTTGAAGTGATGCCTCTCCCAGAACCAGAAACTGACTACTATTAGCACTTGTAGTTACTGGTTATTAGTAAATAGGCAAAAACTAGGCAATTGGGTATAAACCAATTGCCTAGTGCTTTTTTAGGCTTAACGGGACTTAAACGAAAATAAAGAGTTAATAAAGGGGGATTATTAGGGGAAAGTGAACGAAAAAACCTGTCTCAAATGGCGGATAACGCGGTGGGAGTGACTTACCACCGATTACACTCTTGGTGCGCCTAAATTCGGAGGAAACCTCCGAGGCGGCGCATCCACTTTTTGACGGAAGCCCCCTGGAATGCTCAACAGGTAAATGAGAAGAGATTCGCCTAGATAAGTTAGCCGAATCTTTGTCGGTAGAGGATTTTACCCCGGTTCAACTCAATCTAGATAAACCGAAAACCGTTTGGGTGGCTCCTGTTGAAGTTGAACTCTCACAGCTTGAAGGTAGGATGCGATCGCACTCCGCATCCTGCTTAGGATAATTAGGGCTTGCTGAATAAGTCAGAGGAAAACAACCGATGGATTAATTAGTTATTTAAGGCTCAAGGAATAATAAGCTCTTGTTGCTGATAATTCCTCCAATCATAACTGGGATTAATAATTGAC